>JANOMT010000008.1:0-89702 GCA_031420415.1 Vulcanimicrobiota bacterium | reverse complement strand
ATCGCCGATGGCGACGATCTCCGGCTTCTCGCGTTCCAGCATTTGGCGGTAATCGGCGTAGGCGGTCTTGGCGTTGATTCGCTTGGCCGCGGCAGTCCGGCCGGTTTCGTCTTCATCGGCGACGGCTACAACTTCCACATCGTCGAAGCTATTCCAAACGACATCGAGTCCGTGGCCGTAACCGCCCTTCCCGGTTCGCCCGGCCGGGCCCCGCCTTCATTTGGTGCGCGCGCGCTATCCGGGCGTCGAAAAAAAAGAAGCGCGCCCGCCGTAGCGGTCGCTCTTCTTCGCACTCGGTGCGTTATTTTTTCTTGCGCGTCGTCTTTTTGACGGTTTTCTTGGCAGTTTTCTTTGCGGCGGTCTTTTTCACGGCGGTCTTTTTCACGGCCGATTTTTTCCGGCCGACGGTCTTCTTCGCGGTCGCTTTCTTGGCGGTGGCTTTCTTGCGGCCGGCGGTTTTTTTGGCCGTCGTCTTTTTCGCTACCGCTTTCTTGCGGCCGGCAGTCTTTTTCGCGGCTTTCTTAACGGTCGATTTCTTCGCGGTCGTTTTCTTCGCGGTCGTTTTTTTGGCCGTCGACTTCTTGGCGGTCGCTTTCTTGGCGGTCGACTTCTTGGCGGTTGCTTTCTTCTTGCGCGTCGCCTTCTTACGTGGCGCTGCGGGAGCCGTCGTCGACATCTCGTCGGGCTCCATCATGTCGTTGCTGTCCAACTGATCCTCCTCGTCCGCGAATCGCGGAACGATCGATGCGTGGAAACGTATCAAGCTCAAATGAGATGTCAACGTCTTTGAAAGCATCTTATACTGCGACAAGGATTATTGCAAGATTCCCATACGTGCGCGCGGACGAGCGTGCTCGCATCCCACACGACGTTTTTTATTTGCCTGTCATAAAAATTCGCCCGAAGCGTCGAGACGTCAGGCGTCCCGTCGATGCCGAATGTTTTTCGAAATCGACGCTTTGGACGCGCGAACCGCCGCCCGTGTGTGCGTGAGGTAGCGGCCCTGAGTTTTGCTTCGGGCTTGACGACGGCGCTATACTTAGGGCGTTTTCGCAAGCGACCGGAGTCGAAGTGCGGGACGATATAAGGAACGAGGACCGTTTGAAAAAGCCGCTGATCATCGTCGAATCGCCGACGAAGGCGCGCACCATCAAGAAGTTTTTGCCGCCGCGTTACGTGGTCAAGGCTTCCGTCGGGCACGTCCGCGATCTGCCGAAGAGCACGCTTGGCGTCGACGTCGAGAACGGGTTCGAGCCGCGTTACCTCACCATCAAAGGTAAGGGCGACGTCATCAAAGAGCTCAAGGCTGCGGTGAAATCGGCGACCGAAGTCTACCTCGCGACCGACCCCGATCGCGAAGGCGAAGCGATCGCGTGGCATCTCGCCGAGATCCTCAAACTCCCCAATCCCAAGCGCATCGAGCTCCACGAGATCACGAAAGAAGCGGCGCTCCACGCGATCGAGGACGCACACGAGATCGATATGCCGCGCGTCAACGCGCAGCAGGCCCGACGTATTCTCGATCGCCTCGTCGGCTACAAAATTTCACCGCTCCTGTGGGCGAAAGTTCGTGGCGGCCTCTCCGCCGGCCGCGTCCAATCGGTCGCAGTAAAGCTCATCGTCGATCGCGAGCGCGAGATTCTCGCCTTCCAGCCGCGCGAGTATTGGACCGTCGCCGCCGTCTTCGAAAAGCTGATGGACGCGTCGCTCGCCCGCATCGCCGATGCCGTGCCGATCGTGTTTCCGGCCGAACTTCACGAAATCAACGGTGCGAAGATCGACGTCACGAGCGTCGCACAAGCCGATCAAATCGTTGCCGATCTTGCCGATGCCGCCTATGCAATCGCGAGCGTCAAGCAACGCGAGACGCGCCGGAACGCAGCCGCCCCGTTCACGACGTCGACGATCCAGCAGGAAGCCTCGCGTAAATTGAAGTTCCGCGTCCGCAAAACGATGCAGACCGCACAAGCTTTATATGAAGGCGTCGATCTCGGCGCCGAAGGCACGCAAGGGCTCATCACCTACATGCGTACGGACTCGACGCGCACCTCGGAGAGCGCACGCGACGCCGCGAAGACCTTCATCGACGAGACCTACGGCCCCGAATTTCACGGCGGCCAAAAGTCGTTCAAGGTCAAAGAGGGCGCGCAAGACGCGCACGAAGCGATTCGCCCGACGTCGGTCACGCGGACGCCCGCATCGTTAGCGAAGATTCTCAAGCGCGACGAACTCCGGCTCTACCAGCTCATCTGGGAACGCTTCGTTGCATCGCAGATGGCGCCCGCGGTCTACGATCAAACCTCCGTCGATATTTCGGCGACGCCCACACGTGGTAACGCAACCTACACGTTTCGTGCGACGGGCAGTGTCCTCAAATTCGCCGGCTACACCGCCGTGTATGAAGAAGGCAAAGACGACGAAGCGCCTGCGAATCCCGACGCGAAAGCGAAAGGTCGCGTGATGTTACCCGCGCTCTCGACCGAGGACGCGATCGAAAAACAATCGATCGAACCCAAGCAGCATTTTACCGAGCCGCCACCGCGCTTCACGGAAGCCACGCTCGTCAAATCGCTCGAAGAGAACGGGATCGGTCGCCCGTCGACCTATAGCTCGATCGTCGAAACGATCCAGGCGCGTCAGTACGTCGAGCAACTCGATCGTCGCTTCCATCCGACCGACATCGGGATGCAAGTCAACGACCTGCTCGCCGAGCATTTCAAAGACATCATGGATCTCAAGTACACGGCGAAGATGGAGAGCGAACTCGACGGCGTCGAGGAGAAAGGGATGGATTGGCGCGTCGTGCTCGGCCAGTTCTACACGCCTTTCATTCACGATCTCGACGAAGCAGAGAAGAAGCTGCCCAAGGTCGAGCTCAAAGACGAGCCGACCGATGAAATCTGCCCGAAATGCGCCAAAGAGATGGTCATCAAGACCGGTCGCTTCGGTCGCTTCATCTCGTGCACGGGTTATCCCGAATGCAAGACGACGAAGCCGATCCTCAAAGACACGGGCGCGATCTGTCCCAAGGATGCGGGCATGGTCGTCGAGCGTAAATCGAAGCGCGGCCGCACGTTCTTCGGCTGCGCGAATTACCCGGCGTGCGACTTCGTTTCATGGGATCGCGTGATCCCCGAACCGTGCCCCGAGTGCGGGTCCTACGTCGTCGCGAAATCCAAACGCGGCGTGCTCTCGTTCGTCTGCTCCAAAGACAAAGAGCACGACACGAGCGCGATCGGTCTAGCCAAAGAAGCGGAAGAGAGCACCGATGGAAACGAGACGCTCACGGCTAGCGAGCGCGAGATCGAGCCGCTCGAAGTATGACGCGACCGCGAATTCGCGTGATCGGTGCGGGCCTCGCGGGATGCGAGGCTGCGTGGCAAGCGGCGAACGCCGGGTGCGATGTCGATCTTTTCGAGATGCGCCCCCACGTTCGCGGTCCCGCGCATCAAACCGATCGCTTCGCCGAACTCGTCTGCAGTAATTCGCTGCGGGGGGCGGCGCTTGAAAACGCGGTCGGCTTACTCAAAGAAGAGCTCGCGCGCATGGGCTCGCTCATCATCTCGAGCGCACGCGAAGCGGCGGTTCCGGCGGGCGGTGCGCTCGCCGTCGATCGCGAGGTTTTCGCAACGCTCGTCGAATCGCGGCTCGCCGCGCATCCGCACGTGACGATCCACCGAGAAGAAGTGACGTCGATCGATCCGGGCGTTCCGACGATCGTCGCCTGCGGCCCCCTGCCGAGCGATCCGCTCTCCGATGCGATCGACGCCTTACTCGAGCGCGTCCCGCTCGGGATCATGAGCAAGCGGACGCGATTACACTATTACGATGCGGCTTCGCCGATCGTCGCGACGGAATCGCTCGATCTCGGACTGATGTACGAGAAGTCGCGCTACGACAAGGGCGACGGCTCGGATTATCTCAACATCCCCCTCGATCGCGAGCAGTACCTCACCTTCGTGAACGATCTTCGTACGCTCCCGAAGCATTCGCCTAAGGAATTCGAGGCGGATTCCATCGGCGGTAAAGCGCCGTATTTCGAAGGCTGCTTGCCGATCGAGGAGATGGCGATTCGCGGGGAAGATGCGATGCGTTTCGGCCCGCTCAAGCCCGTCGGCTTGCGCCATCCCGAGACGCTCGTCACGCCGTACGCCGTCGTGCAGTTGCGTAAGGAAGACGTCGCCGGAAGCGCCTACAATCTCGTGGGCTTTCAAACACGGCTCACGTGGCCCGCGCAAAAAGAAGCGTTCGGTAAACTGCCCGGGCTGGCCGATGCCGAGTGGGTACGGCTCGGCGTGATGCACCGTAACTCGTTCATCGATTCACCGCGCTACCTCGGGCCCGATCTTCGTCTGCGTGGTGACGGTCAGGTGTGGTTTGCCGGCCAGATCACCGGCGCCGAAGGGTACGTCGAGGCCGCCGCGTGCGGGCTCATCGCCGCGACCGCGGCCGCGCGCGAACTCCATGGGCAGGAAGCGATCGCAGTACCCACCGACACCGCGCTCGGTGCCGTGGTCGCACATCTGCAGAACGAGCATTCCACCGACTTCCAGCCTGCCAACGTCAGTTGGACGTTTTTCTCTCCGATGCCGGGCAAATTAATACGCGACAAGCGCGAACGTCGCGGGAAGCTCGCCGAACGTGCGCTCGCGCACATCGATACGTGGCGCGATGCGCTCGCTGAATCGCGCGAAACGGTCGCATCGGTCTGACCGTCGTGAGCGAAGGAACGAATCGCCCCGAATCGGGGGACCGCGACACCGCCAAACGTGCCGCCGACGGGTTTTTCATCATGCCCGCGCTCTCGAGCGATCTCGAAAATCTCGTCGAGATCGATGTGGCGTTGACGCTTCGCGAGCGACAAAATGAGATTTTGCGGACGAGCGTCGCTGCCGACGGGTGCATCGTCGCGCGCGATGGCGAGAAGATCGTTGGATTCGTTTCGTGGGATCTAGGATTTTTCAATCGGCCCTTCGTGCGCTTGCTCGTCGTGATCGAGTCGCATCGTCGATGCGGGTTGGGTCGCGCGTTGTTACTCGCCGTCGAGCGAGCTGCCGCGGCATACGGCGAACTCTTCGTCTCGACCGAAACGATCAACGCACCGATGCGAGCGCTGCTCGCGGTCCACGGGTACGAACCGAGCGGCAGCATCGACAACGTCAACGCTCCGGGAAATGCCGAACTCGTCTTTCACAAAAGCCTCGCCGAACCGCAGACGGAAGGTGAGCTGCGACCAGGGCGCGCGGGATGACGCGCGGGATACCGTGCTATGCGTATCCGATCCACGACAATTCTCGCCGTCCGCCGCGACGGAAAACTCGCGATTGCGGGTGATGGCCAGGTCACTTTCGATAAAACGATCATGAAGCACGGCGCGCACAAAGTGCGTCGAATCGCCGGTGGTGCGGTTCTCGCAGGCTTCGCCGGGAGCGCCGCCGACGGCATCACGCTCCTCGAAAAATTCGAAGGCAAGCTCGGCGAGTACAAAAATAATATCGTCCGCGCGTCGATCGAGCTCGCAAAAGAATGGCGTCAGGATCGCGCGTTACGGCGCCTCGAAGCGCTCCTGGTCGTGGGAACGGCCGAACATCTCTTCGTGCTTTCGGGGACGGGTGATGTGATCGAACCCGATGAGGGGATCGCGGCGATCGGAAGCGGCGGACCCTACGCGCAGGCGGCCGCGATGGCCTTGATTCGTCATAGCACGCTCGATGCCGAGAGTATTGCACGCGCGGCTCTCAAAGTTGCGGGACGTATCGATATCTACACGAACGAGGACATCGTGTGTGAAGTCGTGTGATGCTATGACTGCTCGTCATTTTGACGTTTTCCGCGCCCGGGTTCTTGCGGCGATCGCAATCGGTGCGATCCTCACGCCGCCCGCGTTGGCGCTGACGACCGCGTCGACGCGCGCTGGCGCCCCTGCGACCGCAACGGCGCCCGCGACGGCGCTCGGACCGGGCGTGCCCATCGCGCCCGCGCTCGTCCACCACCCGGTCTCGACGCTCGTTCCACGCGCGCAGCAAGCCTTCGACGAGGGGCTCACGCTCGTGTATGCGTTCAATCGGGACGAAGCTCGGAAACGCTTCGAACATGCCGCGGCGCTCGATCCAAAACTCGCAATTGCGTGGTGGGGCGTCGCCCTCGCGGTCGGGCCCAATATTAATTTTGGTATCGATGCCGAGCGTCTCGTGACGGCGAGCGCCGCGATCGCGCGTGCTCGCGCGCTCGCGAGCAACGGAACGCCCGTCGAGCGCGCGCTCATCGACGCGATCGCGCGACGCTATCCCGGGCGTGCGAACGCGCCGACCGAGCCCGGCTACCGCGCGTATCGCGACGCGATGCGCGGCGTGCACGAGGCGTACCGGGGCGACGACGACGTCGCGACGCTCTACGCCGAAAGCGTGATGGATAGCGACGGCTGGACGTGGACGGATGGCGAACTCGACGCGCCCGGGCGATCGATCCGTACCGCGCTCGACGGCGTCCTCGCGCACGATCCCGGACACGTCGGGGCCAATCATTATTACATCCACCTCATGGATGCCGAGGGCGTCGCCGCGCGCGGCGTCGCGAGCGCCGAACGGCTTTCGATGCTTCACGTCGAGCCTGCGGCATCGCATCTGCTGCATATGTCGGGCCACATCTATCTCGACGTCGGTCGCTTCACCGATCTCGAACGCGACAATCGAATCGCCGTCGATGACGATCGCGTCCATGCGGCGTCGCTCGGCACGAAACCGACGGAGCTCGATTACTACCGCCACAATCTCGACTTCTATACGGGAGGGGCGGTGATGCTCGACGATCGCATCGAGAAAGAACGCGCCGTGGGGTTCCTTCGCGAGATCCAGAGCGCCGATGCCTTGCTCGTCGCCGCACGTGACGGTCACTTCGCAGACGTTCTCGCCGCGCCACACGTCGCGGCGACCGCATCGTTTCACGAGCGAGCCATCGACCTGTATGCGCGCGCGATCGCTTCGGCAGCGCGTGGCGACGTGCGACGCGCGCAAATCGAAACCGATGCCTACGACGCGCTCCTGCGCTCGGAATCGTCGGCGGCAGCCGGGCGATTCAACATCTATTACACCGCACTCGGCGAGCTCGCGGCCGCGCGGGTCGCGCACGCAAGCGGCGACGACGACACCGCGACGTCACTTCTTCGCGAGGCGATCGCGGCAACGAAATCACTTCCTCCCGAAGCCTTTCCCGTCTGGTTTTTTCCGGCCGGCGAGTGGTTGGGATGGATCGAACTGCGCCGCGGGAATGCGGTCGCCGCCGAAAGAGCGTTCCGCGATGATTTGGCGCGAACGCCGCATAACGCACGCGCGATCTTCGGGCTCATGGAAAGCCTCGGTCACCAGGGACGCGCGATCGAGGCAGGTCCCCTCGCCTACGATATCGTGGCACATTGGCGCGGACCGCTCGCAAATCTGCGCGTGGCGACGCCCTAGGCCCGGAACCGGAACGATTTGTTGCGGGTTGAAAGTAAGGACCATGATCGCAACCGACGACCTCATCGATTACGTCCGCGCAAATCGCGAACGGTACCTCGGCGAACTCATTGATTGGATCGCGTGCCCGTCGGTGTCTGCCGATCCCGCGCGTCATCACGAAGTGCGGCGTTCGGCGCATGTCGCGGTCGCGCGTATGAAAGCCGCGGGTCTTACCGAGGCCTGCGTTCTCGAAACCGATGGATTACCCGTCGCGTATGGATCGTGGCTTCACGCCGCGCCGGGCGCACCGACGGTTCTGATCTACGGTCATCACGACGTCCAACCCGAAGATCCGCTCGCGCTCTGGGATTCGCCGCCGTTCGTCGGCACGGTTCGCGAAGGGAAGATCTTCGGTCGCGGCTCGGTCGACGATAAAGGTCAAGTCCTCATGCATCTCGCCGCGATCGAAGCGCATCTCCGCGTTCGCGGGTCGCTACCGATCAACGTGAAGGTCGTCGTCGAAGGCGAAGAAGAGATCGGTAGCCCCAATTTCGAGTCGTTCCTCGCGCGCGAAAAAGATCGTCTCGCCTGCGACGTCGTCGTCGTCTCCGATACCGCGGTCTTTTCCGAAGACACGCCGTCGCTCACGGTCTCGCTGCGCGGTCTCGTCCATTGGGAGGTGCGCGTTAGTGGGCCAACGAGCGACCTGCACTCGGGCTACTTCGGTGGCATCGTTGCCAATCCGATCGAGTCACTCGCGCGTATGATCGCGACACTTCGCGATGCCGACGGGCGCATCGCCGTACCGGGATTTTATGACAACGTGCGCGAGCTCGGCGCGAGCGAACGTGCGGAGATCGCTTCGTTGCCGTTCGACGCGCAGAAAGAAGCGCGCGGACTCGGCGTGAGCGATCTCGCCGGAGGCGAGCGCGAGCGACTGCCACTCGAACGCATGTGGATGCGACCGACGCTTGAATGCAACGGCATCTACGGCGGCTACCAGGGCCCGGGTGGCAAGACGATCGTGCCGAGCTTCGCGCACGCGAAACTCTCCGCACGACTCGTTGCCGATCAAGATCCCGCACACGTCAAGCGCGCGGTGCGCGAGCATCTCGAAGCGAGCGCACCCGCGGGCGTGCGCGTCACGATCGAATCCGACGGCGATACGCGCGCGGTGAGCACGTCGCGCGACCATCCCGCCGTTGGTGCGGCGGCGCGCGCGATGCAGCGTGGTTTCGGGAAGGCGCCCGTCTTCATCGGCACGGGCGGGACGATCGGGCCGGTCTCGTCGTTCGATCGTATCTTACACTTGCCGCAGGTGCTCATCGGCGTCGGCCTACCCGACGATTGCATCCACGCACCGAACGAGAAATTCGATCTCGCACAATTTTACGGCGGCATCGAGACGATGGCGTATCTTTACGACGAACTTGCCGAGGCGCGGTAGCGCGTGAGCGAATCGGTTCTGGCGCAAGTCGCGCTGGCGCGCGCCGTCGACGCCGCATACGACGTCTTCGGTGCCTACGACGTCGGCGAGATCGAGTTCTGTCCGTGTTGCCATACGCGGATCGCGAGCCTGATCGCGGGTCTCCACGCGCCCGATCGTCGTCGGTTGGCGATGATGGATGTGGCGGAGTTCTTCGCCGATATCTTCACCGATGCGACGGCCGATGAAGCGACCTTCAAGGCGCTCTTGCCGCGTGTCCTCGAGCTCGCCGTCCCCGGTGAAGACGAGATCGCACACCTCAACGTCGCGGTGCTCGGTCGTAAGCTCAGTGTCGCGCGGTGGGAAACGTGGCCCGCAAACGAACGCGCGGCAATCGACTCGTGGGCGCAAGCATGGTTCGCAGCGACGCTCGTATGCGGTGACGCGCATGGCACCGTGCTCGACGACGTCCTCTGCGCGCTCGGCTATCTCTACGACGACATCTCGCCATTTCTCACGCAGTTGCACGCCGCGAACCCGCTCGCGCGGCAACAGGTCGCGCATCTCGTGCTGACCGTTTGCTTCGCGCTTTCGCACGCACGCTCGCCGCTTCGCGACGATTGGAGCTGCATCGGTGCGCGCTGGCAGAAGGGCTCGCGGCCGGAACGTCAGATGCTCACGTGGCTCGTCACGCACGCGTCGCACGCGCGGCTCATCGTCGACGCCACGCGTGGTGGATGCCGCTGCGTTTGGGTCCGTGATAGTACGGCAGACGACGTCGATGCGGCGCTCGCGACTTTCGCCGTGGAACTCGCGATGGGAGCCCTCGGCCGGATGCGGGCCTAAACTCGGGTGCCGGCGGCCGCGCTCTTCGCAGCTTCGGGATTCTGTTGCGACGACACCGAATCACGTGAGCCATGGCAATCCCAGATGCGAATCTCACCCCTCGGCAAATCGTCGCCGAACTCGATCGTTACATCGTCGGTCAAGGCAAGGCCAAGCGTGCCGTCGCAATCGCGATGCGCAATCGCTTCCGGCGCGATCGGTTGAGCGACGACATGCGCGACGACATCATTCCGAAAAATATTCTCATGATCGGACCGACGGGTGTCGGCAAGACCGAGATCGCGCGTCGACTCGCGACGCTCGCGGGAGCGCCGTTCGTGAAAGTCGTGGCGACGAAATATACCGAGGTCGGCTACGTCGGTCGCGACGTCGAATCGATGGTCCGCGATCTCGTGGAAGCCGCGATTCGGATGGTACAAGACGAACGTCGCGCCGAGGTCGTCGAAGCCGCCGATGCCGCGGCAATCGAGCGCGTTATCGATCTCCTCTATCCCGATACGCGGCCGCCGACGGCCGCGCAACCGATGAACGCCTTCGCGCAATCGCTCGGCTCGATCTTCGGTAACACGTTCCAGCAACCACAGGCGCCGCCGCAACCGACGTCGCCCGCGCCCGCGCCCGAGCAAGCGAAGACGATTCGCGAACAGGCGCGCGCCGATGTGCAGCGCGGATTCTTCGACGTCCGGTTGGTCGATATCGAAGTGGAGGAGTCCGCGCAGATGCCGATGGGCATGATGGGCGGCATGGATCCCTCGATGGGCGGCGGTGGTGCGGATATGGGCGAGATGCTCGGCAATCTGTTGCCGAAAAAGAAAATCAAAAAACGCGTGACCGTCGTCGAAGCGCGGCGCATCTTCGCGCAAGAAGAAGCGAGCAAACTCATCGATATGGATGCGGTCAAACGCGAAGCGCTACGCCGGGCCGGAGAGAACGGCATCATCTTTATCGACGAAATCGATAAGGTCGCAGCCTCGGGGAATCGCGGCGGGGCGGACGTCTCGCGCGAGGGGGTGCAACGCGATATCCTCCCGATCGTCGAAGGCAGTACGGTCAATACGAAGCACGGCTCGCTCAAGACCGATCACGTACTCTTCATCGCGGCGGGCGCATTTCACATGAGCAAGCCCTCGGATCTCATCCCCGAACTTCAGGGCCGTTTCCCGATTCGCGTCGAGCTCGATTCGCTCTCGATCGACGACATGAAGACGATCCTCACCCAACCCAAAAATGCGCTCACGCAACAATACACGCAATTGCTCGCCGTCGAAGGCGTCGAGCTCACGTTTACACCCGATGGCATCGAACAGCTCGCGACCTTCGCGATGAAAGTAAACGAGCAAACCGAAAACATCGGCGCGCGCCGCCTTCACACGGTCCTCGAACGTTTGCTCGAAGATGTTTCCTACGCCGCGCCGGAAGAGAGCGGCGCGGTCACGATCGACGGAGCGTACGTGCGCGAGCGTCTCGGCGACATCGTCGAGAGTGCGAATCTGAGCACGTATATTTTGTAGGGGTGAAGGTGTGACCGAGATCGTTTCTTCCGGCGGATGACCGCCGGTGACCATCCGCGAGACGATAGAATAGCGAACGAGCCCGTAACGACGTGCGAGACGTTTCGTTAGAATGGTCGATGTGGAAAACTCGACGACGGCAGCGATGTACGCGCACTCCATCTGTTGTGGCGAAAGCGCGCGCGAATAGTCGACCCCGAACGATTCAATCGAAACCGGTGTACGATTCGCGGGAGCCCGCTCCCGAGAGCTGATGGCCACGACAGCTTGGCATGCCGAGTTTTGCGCGGAGGCATTCGGCGAAGCTTCGGCGGCATGTGCCGCGGTCGTCGCGGATACGGAAAGGGCGATGATCGAAACGACGAACGCCGGTCGATGTGACTCGTGAGATGTAAGCGCGAGATCGAAAAATGGATCGACGGAGAGCTGCACATCCGGCACACAATAAAAAATTGCCGCAGAACAGATCCGAATGATCGAGTCGCGCATACAATGGCATGTCGCATACACCCGTAATGGCCCTCGCCATCGCGCTCGTGGCCTCAGCAACACCTTCGCCCGCGCCGTTACCGTCGTCGACGACGACGAAGGCGATCATCCACATGCACGGTTTCGCCTTCGTCCCCAAGACGCTGACGATCGCAGCCGGAACCAGCGTGACCGTCATCAACGACGACGATGAAGCGCATACCCTCTCCGCCGTCGACAAATCGTTTGATTCGGCGGGCCTAGATGCCCACGAGTCGTGGTCGCACGTTTTCACGACCGTTGGCACGTATGAATATCTTTGCGAATTGCATCCTTACATGAAGGGCCTCATCATCGTTCGCCCTCTCACCGCTTCGAAAGGGAACCTATGAATCGATCGCGCTTTCTCGAACACGTCGGCTGGACGGGAACCGGTATCGCCTTCTCGCTCGGTGCGGCAGGCACGATGGTGCCGCTCGCGGCGGGAGCGACGGCGCGAAGCATCGGCTTCGTGCAGATCAGCGACAGCCACATCGGCTTTCACCAACCGGCGAACGACGACGTCGCGGCAACGTTGAACGTGGCCGTCGATCGCATCAACGCGATGCCGGTGCAGCCCAACTTCGTCGTCCACACGGGCGACGTCACGCATCTCTCCAAACCGGCTCAATTCGACGATGCGAAGCAGATCTTGGGCCGCCTACGTGCGCCCCTCGTCGTGTTGCCGGGCGAACACGACGTCATCGGCGGAACGCAGGCATACTTCGCCGCTTTCGGTGCGCCGAAAGGGACGGGCGGATGGTCGTCGTTCGACCGTGAGGGCGTGCATTTCGTTTCAGTGGTGAACGTTTTTAATTTCGAGAAGATGGGTTTGCTCGGTACGGAACAACTGGCGTGGCTCGAGAGCGACTTACGCGGCCAGAAGCGCGACACGCCGATCGTCGTCTTCGGCCACGTGCCGCTCTACGCGCTCTATCCGCAATGGGGCTGGACGACGGAAGACGGCGCGAAGGCGCTGGCGTTGCTCTCACGTTTCTCTGCGGTGACCGTCCTCAACGGCCACATCCATCAAGTCATCTCGCATACGGAGGGTAACATCACGTTCCACACGGCGAATGCGACGGCATATCCGCAACCCGCTCCCGGCACGGCCGAAAAGCCGGGGCCATTACTCGTACCCAAAGATCGGCTCTTGGGAATGCTCGGCTATCGAAGTGTCAAACTGACGTCGGGTGAGACCGTGGTCGACGAGTCGACTCTCGCCTGAAACCGTGGACGAGGCCCGCGAACTCGAACGTGCCTTCGACGATCGAGATCCGCGGGCACTCGATCGTGTGTATTCTCTCTATTTCGCACTGCTGTGCGCGGTCGCGCGCTCGGCGCTCGGCTGCGAAAGCGACGCCGAAGATTGCGTTCACGATGTCGTTCTGCGCGTCTGGCTCTCCAAGGAATCGTATCGACTCGAACGTGGGGCCCTTCGTGCGTATTTCATCGTGTGCGTCCGCAATGAGGCGCTGGCGCGCAAACGCAAGGCCGCACGCCGACATACGATCGACGTGCGCGCGATGCGTTTGACCGTCGACGATTCCGCGGAGTTTGCCGCAATCGATCACGTCGAATTGCGGCGGCTGCGCGAGGCGCTTCGCGAGCTCCCCGACGCGCAACGCGCGGTCGTCGAACTCGCGTATTTCGGCGATCGCTCGCAAAGTGAAATTTCGAGCGAGCTCGGGCTTCCGCTGGGTACGGTCAAGAGTCGGGTCGCAGCCGGTCTCCAGAAACTGGCGAGTTTTTTCGCCGTTAAGGCGGGCGGATGAGCGCAGCCGATCACCCGCTCGAGGATCTCGCTGCATACGCCTTGGGCATGCTCGATACCGATCGTCTTGACGAAATCGACGCGCACGTCGATTGGTGTTCGTCATGCGCGAGCGAGCTCGGTGCCCAGGAAGCGACCGTCGCCGCGATGGTCGTTACGGAATTTCCATCGCCCGTGCTTTCGGCCGATGCGTTACGCCGTCTCGCGCGCCGACGTCACGCGGTGCGACCCATCTCACGCATCACGTCGATTCGCGCGCTCGCGGTCGCAGCCGTTCTCGCCCTCGCGGTCGGCGTGCTCGGTGCGCTCGATATCCAGCAACGGCACGCGCTGCACGATGACGATGTTTTTTTTGCGGCGATCGTGACGAGCCACTTCGCACACGCTCAATTGCAGGCGATCGGTGGCGCGCGCGTCGATGCAAAAGTCGTGTACGATCGGCGTGGCCGTTGGTACGAGGTGATCGCGCGCGGCATCGACACGTCGTTTCGCATCGCCGTGACGACGCGAGAAGGCGCTGCGGCGCGGGAACGTCCCGAACGCTTCGTATCGCGGGGGCAAACGAGCGTCCTCGCGATCGAAACTCCGGAGGCGTTCGCGGGCCTGGAGCTACGGTCGCCGAACGGCACGGCGATCGCGCGTGTCTCGTTGCCGCTCGAAGGCGGTCGGTGAAGTCGGATGCCTCGCCTTGCGAATTTCCGGGAGGGCGGAACGAGCTCTAGACGAGTCGGGTTATAATGGCGATCGTGTCGTACATCCGTGAAATCATTCAAGACGGGCATCCCACGCTTCGCAAAGTCGCCAAAAGGGTGTCTATGGACGAGCTTGGGGACCCGCTCTTCCAGCAACTCATCGACGATATGTTCGAGACGATGTACCACGCCCCGGGCATCGGGCTCGCGGCGCCCCAAGTCAATATCGGGAAACGCCTCTTCGTCGTCGACCTTCAGGATGACGATGACGACCACGGACCCTTCGTCGTCGTAAATCCGAAATTCACCGTCACCGAAGGCGAAATCGAATCGATCGAAGGCTGCCTCTCCGTCGTCGGGATGATCGGCGATCTGACGCGCTTCGAACGTGTCGTTTGCACCGGCCTCGATCGTGATGGGAAGAAGATCGAGCTCGAGGGTACGAACCTCTTCGGGCGCTGTCTCCAACACGAGATGGATCATCTCGACGGCGTTCTTTACATCGATAAAGCAAAGAACATCCGACCGGCCGCAACGGAAGAAGAAAAAGAAGCGCTCGCCCAAGCCGAAGCCGAGGGCGAGGCGCTCGCGAACAACGCCCAAGCGGCAACTGTCTAGCGCTCCCGCGCGTGCGCGCGGCGTTTTCTTTGGAACGAGCGAATTTGCGGTTCCGGCTTTGCGCGCGTTCGCAGCCGTGCTGGACTGCGTACTCGTGGTGACGCAACCCGATCGACCGGCGGGACGCGGCCACAAACTCCGCGCGACCGCCGTGAAGGTCGCCGCGATCGAACTCGGCATCGCCACGATCGAACCCGAACGGATGCGCGATGCTTTGACCACGCTTTCGGGGATCGAAGCCGATCTCTATGCCGTGGCGTCGTATGGGAAGATCGTGCCGCAAGCCGTGCTCGATCTGCCGCGCCTCGGCGCCCTCAACGTTCATCCGAGCCTCTTGCCGTGCTATCGCGGAGCGACGCCGCTTCAGGCACAACTTCGCGACGGCATCGCGAAGGGCGGCGTGTCGATCATTGCGATGGATGCGGGCATGGACACGGGCGACGTCGTGCTGCAAGAAGCGCGCGCGATCGGGGCGCTGGTGACGTACGGCGAGCTCCATGACCGCTTTGCCGAACTCGGGGCGGAGATGCTCGGCCGCGCGACCGCGCAGGCCCTCGCCGGAACGCTCGTGCGAACGCCGCAAAACGACCTCGGCTGTGCGGAAGATGCCACGCGGACGCTTACCCGACCGCTGCAGAAGGATGACGCGCTCGTGGATTGGAGCTGGCCTGCGCGCCGCGTTATCGATCACGTCCGGTCGCTCTCGCCGCAACCGGGAGCGCGCGCGAGCATCGATGGCGAATCGGAACTCGTGAAGATTTTGTTCGCCCGGCTCGCGCAGCCAACCGACGATCCGACGGAGCTCGCCATCGCCTGCGGGGATGGCCAGCGGATCGTCGTCGAGCGGCTCGTGCCGCCGAACCGCGGGGTCATGTCGGGTGTGGCATATCGCGCGTCGGTCGCCGCGCGGGCCGTCATCGGGCAACCGTCGTGAAACGCGCCCCCCGCTCAGGCATCGTGCGCCGTGACCCGGCCGCGCCGCGGCACGAGTCGCGCCCGATTCCCGTCGATCCCAAGCTTGCGGCGCGCGAAGTCGCATTCCAGGTCGTCAGCGACGTTTTCGGTGAGGAGAAGCGCGGCGCGCAAGCCGCCTTCGACGTCCGCGCTCGACGCGCCGAACTCGATGGTCGCGATCGTGGGTTCGCAGCCGAAATCGCATACGGCTCGATCAAATGGCGACGTCTTATCGATTACTACCTCGCTCCGTATCTCAACGAGCGCGAACGGCCCGTCACGATCGCCATCGCCGAAGTTTTGCGCATCGGGGTGTACCAACTCCGCTTCATGTCGGGCGTCGACGATCACGCCGCCGTTTCCGAGACGGTCAACCTCGCGTGGAAGCACGGCCACAAGGGCACCGCAGGGCTCGTCAACGCCGTGTTGCGACGCATGATCGCCGACGGCGCGCCCGAACTCGCGATCGATACGTTTAAGAACCAAAACGATTACTTCGGGACCAAATATTCGATGCCGTCGTGGATCGCGGGTCAGTACGTCGCGAGCTATCCCGACGTCGCCGAAGCCGCGATGGCGGGCGTCAATCTCGCACCGCAGCACGCGATCCGCGTCAACGGTCTGCGGAGCGACGTCCCAACGGTCCTCGAGGAACTCGTCGCACGCGGCATCGACGTCGTACGATCGCCCTACGTACCGGAATCGCTCATCGTCGATGCCGGTGCGCTCGGGGACGATCCGCACGGTCGTTGGAGCGTTCAAGGCGAGGCTGCGGCGATGGTCGTCGATCTGCTCGATCCCATGCCCGGCGAAACGATTCTCGAAATGTGTAGCGGCCGCGGAAATAAGACCGTGCAAATCGCCGCACGTCTCGGCGGTACGGGAAACCTCGTCTGCGTCGAGATCGACGACCGCAAGATTCGCGTCTTGCGCGAGACCCTGGAACGCTGCGGCGTCGCGGACGTCGGCATCGTCACCGGCGACGCGCGCACGGCGGCGACGGAGGTTGCGGCGCACGCGGTGTTGCTCGATGCGCCGTGTTCGGGTACGGGGATCATCGGTCGTCATCCCGAGGCGCGCTGGCGCAAGACGCCGGGCGATGGCGAGCGGCTCGCGATCGTGCAGGGCGAACTCCTTCGCTCGGCCGCAGCGCGCACGCTTTCCGGTGGGCGGCTCACGTATAGTGTTTGCTCGAGCGACGTGCGCGAAGGGCGCGCCGTCGTCGATGCGTTTCTCGCGGAGAATTCCGCGTTTGCGCGCGCGGCGTTGCCCGAGCGCTACGCATCGTTCGCGCGCGATGGGGACGTCGTCGTTCCGGCAGGCGTCGATGGACGAGATGGATTCTTTATCGCGACGCTCGTGCGCGTCGGCTAACCGTACATCGTGAGCGGCACGCTCTTCGCGATGCTCGAGCGCCTCGAAGCCGTCTGTGCGACGACGGTCGATCGCGCGTTTGCGGTCGCGTTTCCCACGCCGATCGAGCCCGTTCAGATCGCGCGCAAACTCGTCGCCGCATTCGAGTCGGGTGCCGCAACGAGTGGTCGTGCGGGCAGGCGTTTCCACGTGCGACTCAGCGTCGTCGATCACGCGCGATTCGCATCGGATATTCCTTACTTGCAGATGCAGTGGGCCGCGATGCTCGCGCGTCTCTCCGAGCTTTCCGGCCAACCCCAGAGCCCGCCCGACGTCGTTGCGGAACGCGATTCCGGCGTCGCGAGCGGAACCGTGACGATCGTGACCGAGGCGCTCGAGGAACCGGCGCGGCTCGCCCTTCGCGTTCGGCGTGGCATCCCGCTCGGCGCCGAACTCCCGCTCGATCGAGCGCTCACGATCGGCCGCGATCCCACGTGCGACTTGGTAATCGTCGATCCGCGTGTTTCGCGACGCCATCTCGCGATCGACGGCGCATCGCATTTCGCGGATCTCGGGAGCGCGAACGGTACGATCCACAACGGCGCGCCGGTCGCGCGAGGCACGCTCGGACTCGGCGATCTCTTGATGATCGGCGATAGCGAACTCGTCGTCGTGGGGGTCGCGTGAGCGGCGTCGGACATTCGCGCGTCGCGAGCCTCGAACTCGTCGCGGCGCTCGCGGTGTTGCTGCTCGTCGCGTTGCCGCGAAAGCGTCGCGCCCGCGAAGATGGGGTGCCTGCGATGCAGGCGGTGATCCTCTCGGTGGAGGATTATGGCGAGATGCGCACGGTCCGTCATGCCGCCCCGATTACGATCGGTCGGACGCCGTCTGCGACTCTCGTCGTCCACGACGCGCAAGTGAGCCGGTTGCACGCAAGAATCGACCTCTCCAACGGCATGCTCTGCGTCCGCGATCTCGACAGTCGCAACGGGACGCTCGTGAATGCGCGCCCGATCGACGCGCCCGTCGCCCTGCACGTCGGCGACGAGATCGATGTCGGCACGACGCGCATCGTCTTTCGAGGAGTCGGCGCGTGGACGTAGCGGTCGGAACCGAATTCGGCTTGATGGTCGGAGCGACGAGGGACGCGCACATCGTCGAGAACGTCGCACCGGGCGTCACGCTTTTCGCCGTTGCCGATGGATTCGGCGAAGTCGGGCGCGGTAATGCGACGGGTCCGCTGGCGCTCGCAACCGTGCGCGATTATCTGCGTCGGCGCCATCGTGTCGGATCGTTCGGGCGCAACGTTTCACCGACGGCTCTGCGTGCGATCTTGCTCGCGGCGCTCGATCACGCCAACGGCCGCCTCTTCGCGCAGAGCGGGAGCACCGACGATTTCGTGGGGAGCGGAACGTCGCTCACGACCGTGATGATCGTCGGCGGTCATGCCTTCGTCGGTCACGTCGGCGACGCGCGTGCGTACATGCTCCGCGTGGGGCGGCTCGAAGCGCTCACATCCGACGACGCGATGTTCGCCGACACGGCCGTGTCGAGTGCGAAATCGTCGATGCCCGCACGCCCGCGGTTACGCGGTCTCCTCTGGCGGAGCCTCGGAACGCAAGCGAAACTCGAAGCGTCGATCTCGCACGTCGAACTCTTGCCGGGCGATCAACTCGTGCTCTGCACGGACGGCGTCCATCGCTGTATCTCGAGCGACGAATTAACGAGCGTCCTCGCGGAGGAAGATCGCGCGGCCGACGTCGTGGCGCGTGTGATCGCGACGGTCAAATCGCGCGGCAATCTCGATAGCGGGACGTTCGTGATCGGTCGCGACTTGCTCGCACCGAGCGCCGGCGGGAACACGCCGTTCGCGCTCCCACGTGCGCTTCGCGCGGCGCTCGCCGTCGTCGCGATCCTCGCGTTGCTGATGGGCGGTGCCTACGTGGTGCGCTCCGGATACCCCGATCATCCCACTTCGGCAACGACTCCGGCTCGTTAGTGCGCGCCTCTTGCCGATGACGATCGCGCTTGCGGTCGGCGGCTTCGCGCTCTCGCTCGCCCCTGCGGGCGCAATCGGTCCGCCGTGGGTGCTCGCGCTTCTCGTTATCGCGTCGTACGCGTGGGTCTTGCGCGCGCCGACGAACGCGCGACGCGACGACGTTCTACCTGCGCTTGCGGTCCTCGTGAGCGCGCTCGGTCTCGCGACGGTCGCGCGGCTTTCGAGCGATCTCGCGCATCGCCAAGAGATATGGCTCCTTGTCTCGCTCGGCCTCGCGACCGCGCTCGGACCGGCCTTCGATACATTCCGTCGCTTCGCGGCCTTCAAGTATGTGTGGGTGCTCGGTTCGGTCGTGCTCTTCGCATTCGTCGCGGTCTTCGGCCAGGAAGTCAACGGCGCGAAACTTTGGATTCGCGTCGGCCCCATCCAATACGAACCCGTCGAATTGATCAAGCTCTTTATCGTTCTTTTCATGGCGGGATATCTCGCCGAAACGGCCGACGTGCTTGCCGCCGCCCGCGCGTGGTCGATTCGTTCGAACTTGAAATATCTCGGGCCGCTCTTCGTCGGCTGGGCGACCTCGATGGGCATTCTGGTCTTCGAACGCGATATCGGGATGGCATCGCTGCTGCTCGCGACGTTTGCCGCAATGCTCTACGTCGCGACGCGCCGCATCGATCTCATCGTCGGCGGCGGCATCGCCTTCGCGCTCGCGATGTGGGCGGCGGTCAAACATTACCCCTACGTCATCGCGCGTTTCGATGCGTGGCGCGATCCGTTCGCCGATCCGCTCGGCCACGGCTATCAAGCACTGCAGGGGCTCTTTTCGCTCGCTGCCGGCGGCCTGCTCGGAACGGGCTACGGTCTCGGCCATCCGGGATATATTCCCGAAGCGAGTACGGATTATATTTACGCTGCGTGGAGCGAAGAGTTCGGCGTTTTCGGCGGCGCGATCCTCATCGGGGTCTTTCTCCTCGTGCTCGTGCGCGCGCTCGGCGTCGCGCGCGCGCAGCCCGATCTCTATGCGAAATTACTCGCGACGGGTCTCGCGGCCACCCTCGGCTTCCAAGTCTTCATCATCATCGGTGGCGTGATCGGACTCTTTCCGCTGACGGGAATTACGCTGCCGTTCTTTTCGTACGGCGGCAGCTCGCTCGTCGCGAATTTTCTCCTCGTCGCACTCGTATGGGCGATCAGTAGCGAACGTTTGCCGACGCGTCAGATGGCGAAGACGTAGAGCTCGTCGCGATGTGTCGCGCGTGCGAGCGATGCGAGGGCGGTCTCTTCCGCACTCAGAATCGCCGACCGTCGCGCATGCATCGCACATGCAACGGCGATTGCCGACGTCGCGGGCGCTCCGGGCGTCTCCAGGAGCAGCCGCGCTGCGGCACGCGCGATCGATGCGTCGATGGAGACGATCGTGCCGACCGCTTCGGCGACCCGTTGGTGCGCCGCGTCGACGAGCGCGGTTGCGGGAACGACGATGCGAGCGAGCGCGCCGACGGCGTGCGCGAGTTGCGCGCGTGCGCGAACGTTCCCACGCGCGAGTGCTGCGAGGGCCGTGGCATCGACGACGAGGAGATCGACGAGCGGCGCGACGAGATCGGCTGCGTCTTCGCGCGAGAGCGGCCCGTAGGCGGCGACGAGTGCGCCGAGGTACCGCGAGGCTTTCGCCGTCGATTCATCGTGGCACACCGATGCGCGCGACGGCGTTTGTGGACGATCGTCGAGCGGCGATCGATCGGCGCGCGTGCCGACGGCCGGATCGGGGCCGATGAGACGGACGACGTTGGTCAACGGAACACGCGAGCGATGTGCGTCGGCGCGGCGTGGCGCCCGGCCGCTCATCCGTGCGACGACATCGGCGACCGCCCGGAAAACTTCGCGCTCGCGATCGAACGAAATTTCGACGCGGCGTGGAGGGCTAGCCATCGTAGGTAAATTCGGGCTCGCCGCGTGGTGAGCCCCTGCCTAAAGGTCACTATTGATGGCGGCAAATGGCCCAATGAGCGAAGTCTCGAGCGGTGGGGCGTCGGGCGTCGCATCGAGATGCGGAGCCTTACCCGCAAGGTAATTCGTCGCCGTACTTACGGATCGACGAAGCCATCCGCGAAGAGCGCTTCGATATACGCGGCGATCGGCGGATCCACGCATCGGAGCCGCTCGCGCGTAGCGTTCGGCCATGGCGATTGGGGATCGTTCACGCCGACGAAGGCGCGAATGCACTCGGCGAAATATTCGTCGAGCCCCGTCGCGGCATATGGTGTCACGAAATCGCAAGCGTTCGCAAATGCGCTACGAATCGTTCGATCGTAACCGCTCCGATAAACGCCGCCGCCGAGGGCGCAGTCGAGTGCGTGCCCGAACTCATGAGCGACCGTCATCGGTGACGCGGAACGCAGATAGACCGTGCGTTCCTCGACGACGAAAAGACCGGCCGGAGGTACGGGCCACGCATCGACGTCGACGCCGAGGCGACGCAATGAAGCGGAAACATCGCGATAGCGTTGCGTTCCAGCGAGCGGTACGACCCGGATTCCGCGCTTTACGGCAAAGGCGAGTGCGGCCTCGCCGAATCGAGCGAGCGACGCATCGACCGATTCGGCAACCGCGCGCGAACCGCCGATGACGAGCGGCGAACGGGAGCGAGATTTCGAACACATATCGGTCGAGCATGCGCGATCGATATGATCTCACGATGTCCCGCATGTGACGGTTTCGGGCCGAGGGAGCTTCGACGATCTTGCGTTAAGTTCTCCGCATGCAACAATTTTTCGACGCCCTTTGGCAGGGAATGCTCGCGGGCGCAGCCGTTCGCGAGCGTAGCGCGGCTCCCGGCCCGCAAGCGCACGGCTACACGTCCAACATTCTGCAAGCCCTGTATTGGCTCGCTTTCCAAATCTCGAATGTCGTCGTCCACGGTGCGCGCGCCTAACGCGTACGCACCGCGGCGACGACGTGGCGCGAGCCCTCTTCGGTTCGCCTATCTCGTCGCTCGCTCGCGGCCCGGAATTGTTACATCGGCGTACGTCGACGTTTATTATTCTCAATGCAACAGCGAGTCTTCGCATCGGCCACGCGCAATCTCTGATATCGCGCCCAACTGAACGACCGTCTCGCTATCGACGACGCGTCCGCACGCGACCGATCCTCTTATCGCGTTCGCCCTTCGCGGCGACGCGCAGATAACGCTATGTCTCACCGATGGTCGTGCGTTCGCGACGGCGGATGCGATCGTACCGGTCGTCGCTCCGATCCGTCGTTCGGTTATCGCCCGAGCGTCGACGAAGTGTTGTCCGACGCGTCGATGCCGGTGCCTGTTTTGGGTCGATGACACGGGGCAACGACAACGCACTCGTTCGCCGTTCGGTCAAGCACGACGTTCTGCGTCTCCGTCTCATACCGATAAACGCTAGCCGTATGCGACGCGTCATCGAAAATATTCTCGGAACGGTCGTCATGGATTCGCGACTCGCTGCGTCCTTCGTTTCACGTTCGCGAACGTCGACGCTCGGTACCGCAGCCGAAAGCGCTCGCCGCTAGCGCTTGGGTCGAATGCGATAGATGACGCCCGCGAGATCGTCGGCGACGAAGAGGCTACCATCGGCTGCGAAGGCGATCCCCGTCGGCCGACCCACCCGCAAACCGTCGTCGTGTTGATAGCCGCCAACGAACGTCGACCATTGTTTGGTGGGATCGTTCCAATCGATTGCGGTCGTGGGTTCGTCGCGGTGCATCGGCACGAACACGACGCGCGGTTCGACGCGCGGCGTGTGCCACGATCCGTGCAATGCGACGAACGCGCCGCCGCGGAAACGTTCGCCGAAATCGTGGACGCCCGTACCGGGAACGTAAAACGCCGCCCCGATCGGCGTTTCATAAGCGGGCAACGCGACGCGCGCGACGGTTTGCGCGGAACAATCACGCTTGCCGTCGACGGGTCGGTGGTTTTCGTAGCACCCGGGCCAGCCGTAGTCGGCCGTCCCCGGATGCGCCGACACTTCATCGAAAACTTCGTAGGGATGACCTGCGGTGAGTTCGTCTTGGCCCGCGACGCCGGCCCAGAGCGCGTCCGTTGCGGGATCGACGGCGAGCGCGATCGCGTTGCGGATATGCGTCGCGCGAATCCGGAGGTTGCTGCCGTCAAAGTCCATCTCTTGAATGGTCGCGCGGGTCGTATCCGATTCGATACAGGCGTTGCACGACGAGCCGACGCTGGCGTAGAGCGTCTCGCGGCCGACCGCAACGCTCGTCGTGACGTGATGGCGGCCGCCGCCGGGGCGTTCGACGGCAATGCGTTCCGGTGTCGCACGCGCGACGCGATCGCCCGTACGATACGGCATACGCCAGACGCCGCCGTACGTGCCGACATACAGACTTCCGGCGCCCAAAGCGACGCCCGCCGCGATTCGATCCGGCATCGTCACGAACGTCGTCGCCGGTCGTGGCGAGCCCGTGGCATCGGGGACGATCGCGACACTGCGGCCGGAGGTGCCGACGATGAGATCACCATTGGAAGTCACGGCAAGTTCGCGCGGCGACGGAACATGCGCGATCGTCTCGATGATGAATCCTGCCGGCACGGTCGGAGCGATCGGTCCGCTTCGAGCATCACTCGTCTGGGCCACAATGCCGCATAGTGCGGCGAAGATTGCGAGGGCGAAGATCGGGGTCCCCCGGAGGATGCGGCGGTTCACGTAGTTCTCATTCCCTCAATTTGCAAGCAACTCCGCGCGCGGGAGATGCATGAGTCGATCGGCGATCTTCGCATGGGGCTTCTGGCGGGACGTTGAATTTATCACCTACGGCGGGGGCTAATACGGTGGCGTCTCTTTCGACACCCAGCGCATCGAGGACGTCATCAAATCGGAGAGTTTGCTAGCCTACGAGATGAGCGACGTCCCGCTGCCGATACGGTGCACCCCTACGCCTACGCGTTTGTGAAAGTCGTTTCATCGAAACGGAGAAGACGGCCGGCGCGGGTCATGGCGGGGTGAATGAAGACGACGAGTTTTTTGATGTATTGCCGTATAAATAATCGTCGGACGACCATCGCGTTGAGTTACGACCTGGCTCCGTTGACACTTGCCCGGTGAAGACGAAGTTAGTCTGCTCTGCCGCACCGCTATCGCGACGCTAAACGATTCGCAAATGGTGCGTCGAGCGCAACGCGATGAAGGCGATCGCAAGGACGGCGTGACGCGTCGCGCAGGCCGAGAAGAAAGCGACGACATCGATCGCGATGGGGTCGCTGCCTGCGATAGCGCCGATTTCACCGACGGGGATCGACGTCTGCGCTCGTTGGCCGTGTTTGCGCATTTAGAGCGGCCGAGGATATGGATGCGCGAACCGGTCGCGATCGAGTACCGCGTATTCATCCGAATAGTACAGCGTGCCCGCACGCACGAACTCGGCAACGAGCGTCGTGTTGCCGGCGAAGCTGTAGCCGGGCAGCATGATTCCGTGGCCGCAGAAACTGACGACGCCCGTATGAACGGAGGTGTGCTTTGCGGCACGTTCGGCGATCCGCATGATGAGAAAGGGCTCGAAAAACTCGAACACGGAATCGAGTGGCGCGGGGCTTACGAGCCAAGTGCCGTTGAGGCTAAGGGCGTAAAAATTTTCTGTGGGATGCTTCCAAAACGCGTATTCCGCAACGCCGGTCGCGTGCGCCGTCTTTCGCGAACCACCGGGAGGCCACGCCCGAACACAATCGAGCATGAGGATGTTTCACTTGCGCAGATTTCGATCCGCACACCGTGCGCAGTCGCGGAAAGTCGTTGCGCTGACATGGCGCCTTTCGTGGCGCTCCCCCCAATGGGGTTTCTTAATTCACCGTGAATCTTGCGGGGCGATGACTCTGGAAAACGAGTGGTCGTCGTTCGTTACCACCGGTTTTATCGCCGCTTCAACTTCGGTGCGTTTTTCACCGTGAGACTTTTCGCGGCGGCTCCGTTTTAGTTGAGAACTAGGAGCGCGGCCGTGGGCGCGGTCATCCGTATCAACGGGATTCGTGTTACCGCCTCGACCCGTTTCGCCGCTAGATCGGCCGTACGCTTTGGCGGCGGTTGGCGCGACGATCGACGTGACGAGCGGAAGCGCGACTGCGGCGGCGAGCCCGACCCGACCGACGCGTGCGACGAGCTCCGCGCGCGTGAGGCGGGCGATTGGGCGAATGTCGACGGATTCGTTTTCGAGGAGGCCATTGTCACGAAAGCTTGCGAGGGCGACGGCGACGAAAGCCTCGTCGAACATACCGTCGAACGCTACGGCCGCTTTGTGGGCCATTTCCGAAATTGAGGTTTTCCCGTCGCACATGCCCCAAATTGTGGCTGCGCTTTTGTTGAGGCAGTACGCCTTTGTCGAAGTCTCGTCGTACACGAGAACTTCACCGGCAAGCTCTTTAACGATCAGGCTCGTCCGAGACTGAGGCAGGCTAGGGGCGTCGGCATCATTGGAAAACATGTCCCTGGGAACATACCTCGAATTTTATCAGCTTGACAACGCCCGATAAAGGGGATCCCAGTAGGTCAAAAGACTAGAGCCTACAGGTCCTTTCACCCAACGTCGACGACGCGGATTACGGGGTCACGGGACGGTCGAAAACTTTCGCCGGTCAAAACTGGCTGGAAGGACGAGGACATGATGTCTGTTTTATGCCGCGATTTTACGATTCAGTCCCACTCGGATAAACGTCCAATGACCGGTAACCTGACGCGCAACTCAGCGCCGCCATCCGCCGCTTCGGTAACCGTCATCCCGACGGATAAGGTCTCAACAAGGAACAGACCGCGGCCATCTTCGCTCATTTGGTACGGTAAGGCAGCGACCTTTCGTTGTAACCCGGGTCCACTGTCGCGTACCACGAGCACGGGATGTTGCCCATTCCACTCGACGGCCATATGCACGAGTCCCGGAGCATGTTCGACCGTATTCGCTAGCAGCTCGCCGACGATGACTTCACAGGTAAAGGCGTCCTCGGTGTCCCCGCACAGGCGCCGGAGGTAATCGCCAACTTCGATACGCATGACGTGCGCGGCGTGCGCGTCGCTTGCATGGAATCGCCAATGTTTTGTCTGAGCGAAAAAATCGGTAGGCAACGATGCGTCTTGAATACAGAATTGCAAAAGGAGCAGAGCCGCGTCGTCCGCGTGAGGCTTGCTTCCCAATACGAAATCGAAAATAACCTTTGCAGGTTGAGCAATCGCTGCATTGCCGACGAGCATCGAAATCGCGTCGCAGAGCTTTTTTTCGCCGGCGATCGCATCGCGAGCGTACTCGGTTACGCCATCGGTATACAGAGCTACGACCATTTCTTCCCTAATTTGAACGGTAAACGTCGACAGCATCAAATTATCTATCACGCCAAGCGGGAGGCCGCCATTTGGAAAAACCGTAGCAGCGGTTCCTGCTTCATATGCGACCAGCGGCGGCGGATGTCCAGCCGACGCGTATTGCAAATGACCAGATTTTAAATCGACGATGCCGACGAGGGCGGTTACGAACACTCCGGGTTGCTGCAGGCATAAGATTTCGTTGACTTCTAACAAAATCGATGCGGGGTCATCGAGGCGAAGTGCCGCGGAGAAGATCGCTTGACGGAGCTTGCCGACCGCTAGAGACGCCGCTAACCCGTGGCCGGCTACATCGCCGATCGAGAAGCAGAGACGGCCGTTCGGAAGTTCGAATGCATCGTACCAATCGCCGCCGACTAGCGAATCTTTTTCAGCGGACGCATAATGTGCCTCTAATCGTAAATTCGAGCGTTGCGGTAGGTGCCGCGGCAGAAATGCGATTTGTAACGTTTCCGCAATGCGTTTTGTTTTTTCTAGCGCCTGCTTTTGGTCGTCGACATCGATCAAGGTGCCGTACCAATCTAAAATCGTCCCGCTATCATTGCGTAACGGTTCGACTCGTGCAATGTGCCAGCGAAAGACGCCATCATGTCTGCGCAGCCGGAATTCTATTTCGATCGGCTGACCGGTTTTCAATGCGTGTGTCCACTCGACAATAACCGTTTGGAAATCGACCGGATGGTAGGCCGTCTGCCATCCCCATCCGGCTGCCTCTTCGGGAGTTTGACCGGTGTATTCGAACCAACGACGGTTGTACCAAGCCGCCCAGCCGGTCGGGTCGGCTCGAAACACGATCACCGGGACCTGTTGTGCGAGATTCTCAAACGCCGCGGCCAGTTCGCGCTTTCGCATGAGCACACTTATGTGAAGGGTGAAGAGTTGCACGAGCGCACGATCTCGCTCGGAAAAGAGATGTGAACTGCGGCTTCCGATCGCAAGGGCTGCGATGCAACGATCCCCTCTCATCACGGGAACGCCATAAAGCGCTCCCAAGCCGAGACCCTTGAGTTCCTCTGCCAACCCGTCGCCAATCTCGCCCGAGACGTCGAAACAGATCGCTTGGCCCAAGTCGAGATTCTTCGCGTACGGCACCTGGACGTCGGGAATTGAAAAGCCTTGCACGTCACCGCGAAGGCCGATCTGATTACTGATCGTCCACGAGCCGTCTTTGCGACGAGCGTTATAGGCGATGTCGACGTCCGTCAGCGAGTATAATCCGTTAAGAGCCGCGCGTTCGATCTCGTCAAGCGTGGCGGCATTGCCCATGGCAAGCCACGATGCTCCGAGAATCTCAAGAACACCCTCGCCGACCGCCTCTGGCAATTCTCCCACAGAAGGCGCACTATCCGATATGATACTGAAGCGCACCTCTGGCAGGCCGCACGACGCAGTTTCACTAGCGCGACGCGAAAATCTCGTGATCACCGGTGCACTTTTGAGGAATGCGAATGTCGGAGTCGACGGCTGGCAACGAATCATTTTAATGATCGAAGTTCAACTGCAGTCTACGTTTGCGCAGGGAAGGTGTTAGCGATCCTTGTTCAGGGAGAGGGGCGCGGGTGTCTTCGTTGCGTTCGGTTTATCACCAAGCTGCGCTATGTAGCGAGTGCAGCAACACTTGTGGTTTCGGAATAAGAATGGCGGCTAATGAATGGGCCACGTACGAGCACTACATGGCGGAGCTAGGATTTAAATTCGGAATCTTCAGATAATCCAAGGCTAGCGCTATAATCGAAACAGCTAAGCCTTCAAGAAAATTTATAATTAACGCATTCGGAAATTTCGGTCGATCGTTATCATTACTCGACGAGCCATGCTCGCACGGCGAAAAGTGAATGCCGGCGCTGATGCAATGTGCTGCGTACGGTAGGCCGCGAAACGTGGCCGACTTCAAGTCTCGTCAGCACGAATGGCGCGTGTGCCGCACACAATTGAATTCATATAAGCACCACGTCACGAACGCGGCTTGAACCCGTTCGCTTAAGCCTCCGGGCCGGATAGACTTTTCGACAATCCGTATTTCTGCCCGACCGCTAACCGCCGGCGGCGTTGCACGTTCGTGACCACCCCGATGCTCTCGTCGGTCAAAGTCTTTGACCTAGGCGTATGTGTAGGCCCTTTCGCTGTGTCACGTGTCCGATCGAAACGGGGGCTGCTCCAGATAATATCAACCGGAACTCGAGTCGCGTCAAGATTGGCTGCACGATCGCCGCACCGCCTTTGCGACAAAAATTGCGTGCAGATGATATGTCCACAAGACAGGTTGCCGGGGCACTGAATGAGATGGGACATCGAACGCAGCGCGGCACACCTTGAAGCGCTACGACGGTCTATGCGTCACTGAATTGTGAATCACTTAGTTGCGCGCCAGCCAAATGGTGGAGCGGATTTAGCTCGTCACGTCGGAGGCAACTCGCGCAGACCGATCCACGAAGCAGACCGATCCTCCGATTGATTCTCGCTCAAAGAGACGAGGGGAATTTGTATTTGACGTTCGCCGAGAATCGCAATGCAGAGGGGTATCGCGCACCCTGCGGCTTCCCGTGGAACGTTGCCTCGATAAGTAACATCATGAGCCGTCGCGGCGTAAATCATCGAACGGCAGCCGAGAATGCGTAAATGCCTAAACGCGCGAACCTAGGTCTCGATCGCCGCCCTTACACCCGAAGCGGACATCGTGGGGATTTGCATCAGGAACGTGACAAGCTACGCATCTGCATCGTGTGCCAAAATATCGGTCGCTGGCCATGTTCATCAGAATCTCTCGAATTGATGCGCGCCGAACTCGGCTGACAGCAACCGTAAGATTTTCGCTTCAATGGAGCTTTAGTGCTAGAATAAACGAGCGTAGCTATTCCGTCGGATCGATTGATTCGCGACGAACCGCGTTCCAGAGAGGATAGTAAAATGATCACGTGGGTTCCACGTCCCCCTAGGGACGAATTCGATGGTCTTATTTGGCTTCCGCGCTTGATTGACAAGGGGCGTCGCAGCCTCTTGCGTCGCGATGGCGGCGAGACCGTGATGAACGGGTATCTCTTTGGCGACAATGATTTCATAGACGCGCAGGTCCTGAAGTTCCTACGTACAGAGGGAGACGCGCTCGCGGATCAGCTCGCTATGTGTGCGGACGATGATGCAGTTGCGCGTGACGTTATCGCCCGCAGCGGACGGACGTTCGATGAGCGACGCGCCTTCAGCGTCGCTCTCGACCGAAGGTTGTTCGGATTTAACGTCATCGAGGCCGACGAAGGCCGAATGCAGCCCGGACCAGGACGCGATGCGCTCGCGTTTTTCTACAACCGAATTATGATGCCAATTCTTTACGTCGTCTTCCGGCGTGCGGAAATAAAACGCGAGAGAGAGCCTAAGAGGGTTGACGATCGCGCGCGGACGAGTCAGGTCCAATCATCTTTCGAAGTCCGCGACCCGAAGCAGCCTTAATTTGAGGACCGCGCTTCGAAAAATGGCGATGTTTCCACCGCAGAGGCGTACCGAATTGCGAACAAGGCATCGCGCGGCACGTTCGCGACTTTCCTTTGCTCGTATCGGTCTGCCAGTGGCTTGACGGGTTTAGAAGTCTCGAATACTGCGGAGACGTTTGCTGGTCAAGGGAACGCGACGGGAGTTTCAATGCGCGCGGCTTCGGCTGGGTTCACCCTAGGTTCGCCGAAGGTGTTTTCCGCGCCGTCAATATTCTGGCACCGGACGTTCTGGGGCGGGCCATTTCCGACCTTAGGTCGTTCTTCAGCGGCGTCACGCGAGAATCCGATGAGCGCACGACGCTCGGGTCTCGGCATTGATCGGACGACCCGCCCTTGGAACTTGAGCGCCTTCGGCCGTAGCGCCATTAAAGCACAGGGAAGCGTGCCAATCAAAAGCACGGCGACCGATTAGTAACCCAAACCTCTCAAGATGGCAAAAACCCTCGTAAATACGAGGGTTTTTTTGGTAGCCCCAACGGGATTCGAACCCGTGTTACCGCCGTGAGAGGGCAGCGTCCTAGGCCTCTAGACGATAGGGCCGTCTTGCTCCCGATCAAGGATTTGAACCTCGAATACCTGAGTCAGAGTCAGGCGTGTTACCAGTTACACCAATCGGGATTGTCTTTTTCTTCGAGAATTCCGCCCCGAAAAGGTCTCCGTCTGGCTGTGGCAATTCGGGCACAGCATGCGAAGATTTTCGAGCCGGTTGTCGTCCCCGATACCGTTGACGTGGTCGATTTGGATGGAGAGCGGTTTCCCCCTCCAGTCCGAGATTCCGCATTCGATGCAACGATTTATAAGGAGACCCTCTTGTAGGAGGCGCAGTTTGACGTTCGAGCGGTTGCGGCTCTCGACAAGAACCCTGGCGATTGGTTTTGCCCGGGCTCTTGCTCGAAGCACGCCTTGATGAACGGCGTCGGTCCACGAAGCAGCGCAAAACCCGAATTGTACCCGGCAGGCCCGGTACGAATTGCCGTTATCGTAAAATCGCTGGACCTCGGCCCAGTCGTAACGCGGATTTCCCGGAGCACGGGAAGCCATGACCGCCGCTTCCGCTGTGGTTACCCGCATGCGATTGCGGACAATCGCTTTATACCAACTTTGATTTGAAATTCCGAACTCTTCGCGGCAACGCTCGGGATCGTTCCCGAGATCGTAGAAGGTTTGAATACGATTCCAGTCGTGCATGAACCGAGACACACGAACGTATGTTCGATATAAGGCCTTTTTAACCTGCATTCGAGTCGTAAAAAGGCTAACGAAAATGCGCGCCCCGGAGAATATAATTTATCGTCAGCGATTGTCGTCCCATCGCAGTCGAAAGCACGCGGCTTCCCCGCGTCGAAAGATAAGGCAACTTCCGAAGGAGAGATGTTTGCAGGCAGTTATTCTCGTTGGCGGAGAGGGGACGCGTCTTCGTCCGCTGACTTTCGGAACGCCGAAGCCGATGGTGCCGCTCTTCGGGATCCCGTTCCTCGAACGGACGCTCGGGCGGCTCAAGGAAGCTGGCGTTAACGACGTCGTCCTCGCTGCGGGCTACCTGCCACGCGCGATCGAGGACCATCTTGGTGACGGCTCGCGAATCGGAATGCGGATCTCCTACGTCGTCGAAACGACGCCGCTCGGCACCGCCGGGGCACTGCGGAACCTCGCCGACCACATCACGGATTCGTTCTTCGTCCTTAACGGCGACGTCCTCACGAGCCTCGACCTGCGCGCGATGATCGCATTTCATCGCAGGCACGGTGGTGTGGCGACGCTCCACGCGATTCGAGTCGATGATCCCTCGGCGTTCGGATGCATCCTCCGCGATGCCGACGACCGGATCTCGTCGTTCGTCGAGAAGCCGCCGCGTCACGAAGCGCCTACAAACGAAGCCAACGCGGGAACGTACCTCCTGGAACGCAGCGTTTTGGACCGCATTCCCGCCGGACGTAACGTCTCGATCGAACGCGAGACGTTTCCCGAACTTATCGCCTCCGGCGCGCATCTCGTCTCATTCGTCACGGACGATTATTGGCTCGACATCGGCCGCCCGCAGCAGTATCTCCAGGCCCACGGCGACGTCCTCGATCGCAAACTCGAACTCGCGTCCTCGGGCGATCCTGCGCTCTCGAATCGCGGCCGATTCTGGTACGTCGGTGCGGTTGGCGCGCCCGCAAACTTTCGACTTCCCGTCTTTATCGGTGAAGGCGTCGCCATCGATTCGTCGGCCATCGTGGGCCCCTACGCGGTCATCGGCGACCGCTGCAGCGTGGCCGCAGGGGCGGAGATTCGCGACGCGATCCTGTGGGACGGCGTGGAAATCGGCGCCGGAGCGGGGATCAGCGACGCGATTCTCGCTAGCGACGTCTGCGTCGGAAGCGGCGCTCGCGTGACGACGGGCGCCGTCGTCGGGCATCGTGCCAGGATCGCTGCCGACGCCCAGTTCGAGCCCGACGCTAGGATCGTGGCAGACGCCGAAACGATCGCTACGCCGACCTAATTGGTGGGCCGTGACGTTTGCGGCCCACCTTTCCGTGGTACGAGAACGTCTACTCTTCAAAACTCGGAGGCTCGCGTGCAACACCGTACGACCGCTCCCGTCCATGCGACGCAAACGCGTACGTTGTTTCTCAGTTCGTTTCCGCCCCGCGAATGCGGGATCGCGACCTTCACAAACGACGTCGTCGAAAGCTACGATCGGGCCTTTGACGCGCAGAGCGACGTCGTGGCTATCGACGAAGCGGGAGCCGAAACGCGGACGTACGCATCACGCGTCGTCGCGCGCCTTCAATCGGACGATCGTGCGTCGTATCGCGCGATCGCGCGCGCGATCAACGAGCATGCATCAGATATTCTTTGCGTGCAGCACGAGTACGGGCTCTTCGGCGGCCCTGACGGGCTCTGGTTTCTCGACCTGCTCGAAGACATCGAAAAGCCCGTCGTCGTCTCGCTCCACACCGTGCTCCCGCAACCGACGGACGAACATCGCTCGGTCGCTCGTCGCCTCTGCGAACGCGCCGATGCCGTGGTCGTGCTCTCCCAAACGGGCAAGGATATTCTCATCGGCGAGTACGGCATCGATGCCGGAAAACTCCACGTCATTCACCACGGTGTACCCGATGTCGCGTTCCGTTCCACCGATGGTCCGAAGGCGAAATTCGGGGTCGCGGATCGTCTCATCGTTTCGACTTTCGGTCTCATCAGTCGCGGGAAAGGCCTCGAGTTCGGCATCGAGGCGATGCGCGCCGTCGTCGCGCGGCATCCTGAAGCGCTCTATTTGATCCTCGGCCAGACGCATCCCAACGTGAGACGTCACGAGGGCGAATCGTATCGGGCCGAGCTTACCGCGCGAATCGCCGAACTCGGTCTCGAGAAGAACGTCAAGCTCGTCGATCGGTACCTCGCATTCGACGAACTCGTCGACTATCTCGCGGCGACCGATATCTATCTCACGCCGTACCTCAACCCCGTGCAGATCGTCAGCGGCACCCTCGCGTACGCCATGGGCGCGGGAAAGGCGATCGTTTCGACACCGTATCTTTACGCCGAAGAATTACTGGCGCACGGTCGCGGCTATCTCGCACCATTTCGCGACGCCGACGCGATCGCGGGCGCACTCAATCTGCTCTTCGACGATCCGTTTTTGCGCCGCGCGACGGAACGCCGTGCGTATCGATTCGGCCGACAAATGACGTGGCCGCATGTGGCCCGTGCTTACGGTCGCGTCTTCACGAGCGTCCTTCCGGAGCGTCGCTTCGCTTCGACACAACTCGTGCGGCCCGCCTGATGTGGCGCGCACCGACTCTCGATCATCTCGTCGCACTCAGCGACGACGTTGGGATCGCGCAACACGCCGTGTACGACGTGCCAAACCGTCGTGAGGGATATTGCACCGACGACGTTGCGCGCGCGTTCATCGTGGCCGTCGCCGCGAGCGCGCACGCGCGCGATCGCGACACGGCTTTGAAGCTCGGGCACACCTATCTCGCTTTTCTCCTCGACGCACAACGTGATGACGGCCGGTTCCATAATTTTATGAGCTACGGTCGGCAGTGGCTCGATGAAGCCGGGACGCCCGATAGCAACGGCCGCGCGATTTGGGCGCTCGGCGTCGGCGCGCGCTTCTCATCTCGCGAGAGTTGGCGCCTGATTTGCGCGGATCGGGTCGAACGCGCGTTACCGCACGTCGCGGGGCTAGGGTTCATGCGCTCGCGAGCGTACGCGGCGCTCGGGCTCGCACACGCTTTCGATGCGAGCGGGCGTCGCCACCGTGTGATCGAAGAATCGCTACGCGCGATCGCGCGCGATTTCGCTACGAGCCACGCCGCGCATGCGACCGCGGATTGGGATTGGTTCGAAAACGAATTGACTTACGACAACGCGCGCCTTCCCGAAGCGCTGTTGCGAATTGGTACGGTCCTCGAAGATCGCGAGATCGTCGCCCTTGGAATAAGGACGCTCGCATTTTATGAGGCGCTCTGCGTCGAGGATGGCACTTTCGTGCCGATCGGCAACGCCGGCTGGCACCGGAAGGGCAACGCGCGCGCGCGGTACGCGCAGCAACCGCTCGAAGCCGCATCGCTCGTCGACGCGGGCCTCGCTGCCGAATCCGCGACGGGCGATCGCCGGTATCGGCGCCTAGCGGAAGCGGGCCTCGAGTGGTTCTACGGCCGGAACTCGCGGAGTATCGTGATGACGGTCGGCGGCGGCTGCTTCGATGGGCTCGAAGAAATCGCGGTCAATCGAAACATGGGCGCGGAATCCACGCTTGCATATCTCGCGAGCGCTTTCGCACTCGCACAGCCGGGCGCCGAGGTCCTGCGCATCGCACGTTAAGGCCGAGGCAGAACGGGCCACGATGGCGAATACAACCATGTAATGATCGTACAAACCGACGCTCTTAGCGATGTCCAGCGCGAAGCAGTCACTCACATCGACGGACCCGTTCTCATCTTCGCAGGCGCCGGTAGTGGTAAGACCAGAGTCCTCACGCACCGTATCGCATACCTGCTAGGCGAGAAGAAAGTTTTCCCCGATCGGATCCTTGCGGTAACGTTTACGAACAAAGCCGCGGCCGAGATGAAGACGCGTCTCGAGAAAATGATCGGGTCGGCCGTCCGCGATCTCTGGGTCGGGACGTTCCATTCGGTCTGCGTTCGTATTTTGCGACGCGACGGCAAGAAGATCGGCATCGCCTCGAATTTCGCGATCATGGACGACACGGATCAACGCTCGATCGTGCGCGACGTGCTCCACGATCTCAATATGGACGAGCGCCAGATCACGCCCGGCGCCGCCCTCGACGAAATTAGCAAGGCGAAGAATCAGCTCCAATCGCCCGACCAATACGAGTCGGCGAATACGTCGTTCTTCGGCGAGCGCGTCGCGCAGGTCTACCGTGAGTACGATCGCCGCTTGCGCGAATCCAACGGTCTCGACTTCGATGACCTCATCGCGAAAACGATCGAGTTGCTCGGGAGCGATCTCGAAGTCCGCACGCGCTATCAAAACAAGTTCCGCTACATCCTCGTCGACGAATATCAGGACGTAAATTTTGCGCAGTATAAGCTCTGCGCCGTCCTTGCCGAAGAACACAAGAACTTAACCGTCGTCGGTGACGACGACCAATTGATCTACTCATGGCGCGGGAGCGATTACAAAAACATCCTGCGCTTCGAAGCCGACTTTCCCGGCGCGAAAGTTTTCAAGCTCGAAGAAAACTATCGCTCGACGCAGACGATTCTTACCGTTGCGAACGAGATCATCACCCAAAACGAGACGCGCGCGGAGAAGAAGCTCTTCACGAATCGCGCGGTCGGCGAGATCGTTACCGTCTACGGCGCCGAAACCGAACGCGCCGAAGCGCGCTACGCGATCGAGAAGATTAAGGAACTCGTACGCGAGGGGGCGGCCTACCGCGACTTCATCGTTCTCTATCGCACGAACGCGCAATCCCGCGTTTTTGAAGAAGGCTTCCTCGGCGAAGGCATTCCTTATCGTGTGGTTGGCGGAACGGGTTTCTACGCACGCACCGAGATTAAAGACATGATGGCGTACCTGCGCTACATCGTCAATCCAGCGGACGCCGTCGCATTCCGACGCATCGTCAACGTGCCGCGTCGGTCGATTGGCCAACAGACGCTCGCATCGCTCGTCGATGCTGCAAACGCTGCGGGCGTAAGCGTCGGGCAGACGGTCTTCGATAAGGAAATGTTGCGTCGCGCGGTTCCGAAAAAACAGAAAGAACTCGAGCGCTTCGCCGACCTCATCACGAGCCTACGCGAACGCCACGAAGGGCTGACGATTAGCGATCTTCTCGTTGCCGTCATGGAAGAGTCGGGGTACATTCGCGAACTCCAAGGCGAAGATACTTCGGACTCTCGGTCGCGTCTGGAGAATCTGCAAGAACTCATCGGCGTTGCCAAAGAGTTCGAGGGCCGCGAAGAGGGCGGATCGCTCGACGATTTTCTGAGCAACGTCGCCCTCATCAGCGATCTCGATACGCTCGATCCGTCGTCGTCGTTCGTCACGCTCATGACGCTCCACGCATCGAAGGGCCTCGAATTCCCCGTCGTCTTCCTCACGGGCCTCGAAGAGGGCGTTTTCCCGCACAATCGTGCGCTGACGGATCTTACCGAACTCGAAGAAGAACGCCGCCTCGCCTACGTTGGCGTAACGCGCGCCATGGATCGGCTCTATCTCTCGTACGCGATGCGACGCACGCTGTTCGGGAATACGTTCGCGCATCCTAAGTCGCGATTTCTAGATGAGATGCCGAGCGTCGAAGTCATCGGCAACGTCGTGCCGATGCAGCGTCCGGCCGGCGGTCGTTGGCGCGAAGTCGCGATTCACGAAACTGCGGGCGCGGGTATCGGGCTCGATCTGCAAGTCGGAGACCGCGTCCGTCATCCCAAATGGGGCGAAGGCTTGGTCTCGGCGACCGCAGGCGCGGGTGGTGATGGCTTGCTCACGATCATGTTCCCCAACGTCGGCGAGAAGATGGTCATGCTCAAGTACGCACCTTTAGAAAAAGTCATCTCGTAGCGCGAGAGGCCCTCTGTCGATGAAGGTTGTCGTTGCGGGCGCGCTCGGCCGCATGGGCGGCGAGGTCTGTCGCGCGGTCGATGCCGCCGACGACCTCGTACTCGTCGGCGGGTTCGACCGCGTCCGTTCTGGCGAGGACCTCGCTCGCGTCCTCGGTCTCACAAAGCCGAGTGGGAAACTCTACGACGACGTGACGGACCTCTACGACGCGACGACACCCGACGTCGTCGTGGATTTCACGGTCTATCCCGTCACGGTCGACGTCGCGCGCGAAGCGGTCGAACGCCGGATCTCGCCTGTGGTCGGCGCGACGGGTTGGACGGATGAAGAAATCGTGAACTTCGAATCGATGTGCGACGAGTACGCGGTCGGTGCGGCGATCGTGCCGAATTTTGCGATCGGTGCGGTGCTCGCGATGCGTTTCTCGGAGATCGCCGCCCGCTTTTTTCCGACCGCCGAGATCGTCGAACTCCACCACGATCGTAAGCTCGACGCACCCAGCGGCACCGCGAAACTCACGGCGAAGCGGATCGCCGCCGCCTCGGGCCGCGCGAGCGTGCCGATTCATAGCGTTCGGCTACGCGGGCTCGTCGCACACCAAGAGTCGCTTTTCGGTGGCGATGGTGAGACGCTGACGATCCGTCACGACTCCCTGGATCGCGCTTCGTTCATGGCGGGTGTCTTACTCGTCGTCAGAAACGTTCGGAACCAAACCAAGTTGACCATCGGACTCGATCCGTTCCTGGGAGACCTCCCGTGAAAATTGCGATCGTCGGTGTGACCGGCGTCGTCGGCGAGACCATCTTACGCGTCTTGGACGAACGCGAGATTGCGATCGAAGAACTCGGAGCGTTCGCATCGCGCGATCGCGACGTCCCGCTTCACTTCCGCGGTCGCGATTGGCCGATCCGCGTCGCGACACCACACGCGCTATCGAGCGGATATGACGCCGTCTTTTTCGCATCGAGCGACGATGCGAGCGCGGAGCTCGCCGAGAATTGTGCGCGCTCCGGAGCGATCGTCATCGACAATAGCGCGACGTTCCGACTCACGGACGGCGTGCCGCTCGTCGTTCCGGAAGTGAACCCGCACGATGCCGCGGCGGAACACCGCATCTATCCCGTCGCGAATTGCACGGCGATCGTGTTGTGCGTCGGGATCGCGCCGATCGCGCGCCTCGCGGGTCTGCGCAGCGTTCGCGTCGCGACGTACCAGGCGGTGAGCGGCGCGGGCAAAGCCGGCCTCGAGGCGCTCGCACGTGAAGAAGATGAAGACGCATCCGAATCCGGACCTTCGATGAAATCACCGTTTGCCGCGCCGATTTTCCGCAATGTGATTCCGCTCGTCGGCTCGACGATCGACGAATTCGGCGATACGGGCGAAGAGAAAAAACTCGCCGCCGAGACGCGCAAGATGCTCGGACTCCCGACCCTGCACATCGCGGCCACGACCGTTCGCGTTCCGGTCCGTTTCGCGCACAGCGAAGCCGTCTTTATCGAAACCGAACGCGATACGACGGTTGCCGAGATCGGTGCGGCGCTCGCCGTCGCACCGGGCGTCGTCTTCCACGACACGGGTATCGTGACGCCCCGAGACGTCGAGGGCCAAGATCTCGTCCACGTCGCGCGCGTGCGTGCCGAAGGCGACTCGAAGCGGCATTTCCAACTTTGGATCGTGGGCGATCAAGTCCGCAAAGGCGCGGCCACCAACGCCGTTCAAATTCTCGAACTTCTCGTGTCCCGCGGCTTCGTCGGCGCGGGATCCACACGCGTGAGCACCCCATGAAAACGATCGTCCAAAAATTCGGCGGTAGTTCGCTTGCGACACCGCAGCTGCGTGAGATCGCAGCGTCTCGCGTCCTCGAATCGCGTGCGCGCGGGGCGTCGCCCGTCGTCGTCTGTTCGGCGCTCGGACGCGCGCCCGAACCCTACGCGACCGATTCGCTTCTCGGGCTTCTGGGCCCGAGTCGCGGCGGCCCCAACCGCGATCTGCTCATCTCGTGCGGCGAAGCGATCGCGTGTGCGATCTTCGCGGAACTCCTGACGTCGTGGGGCGCGGACGCCCAGGCGATGACGGGCGGTCAGGCCGGCATCATCACCGACGGAAACTTCGGCGACGCGCGTATTTTGCGCGTCGATCCCGTCAACGTCTTCGCCGCGCTCGAACGCGGCATCATTCCCGTCATTACGGGCTTCCAGGGCGTCACGAAAGACGGGGCGGTGACGACGCTCGGTCGCGGTGGCAGCGATCTCTCCGCAATCGCCCTCGGCGATGCCCTCGGCAGCGAAGCCGTCGAAATTTTCACCGACGTTAGCGGCGTGATGACGGGCGATCCGCGCCGCATCGCGGGCGCGCACACGATCGGTCGCGTCAATTACGCCGAGATGGTCGAACTCGCATCCGACGGCGCCAAAGTCATGCACGCAAAAGCAGCCGAACTCGCCCACGTCACGCAGACGCCATACGTCGTCAAGGGATTGCGGTCGGGCTTCGGCTCGACGATCGACGAAGGGCATACCCCCGATAGCATGAAGCCCGTCACGGGCATTACGAGCTTGCGCGACGTCGTCTTCATTCGCGTGATCCAAGGCGAGATCGACGATCTCGAAGTGCGCGCGCAACTCGAACTCGAAGTCTTTCGCCGGCTCGCCGAACGCGACGTCTCGGTCGACATGATCAACGTCAATAATGCGGGCATCTTTTTTATCGTCGATAGCGAGACGCTGAGCACCGTGCGCGGAGAACTTGCGGGCCTCAACATGGCGATTCGCGTGCGGTCGCATTGCGCGAAGCTCTCGATCGTCGGCTCGGGGATGCGCGGGACGCCCGGCGTCATGTATCGCATCGTTTCAGCGCTAAACGAAGGCGGCATCGAGATCATCCATTCGACCGACTCGAACATCACGATCTCCGTGCTGGTGCCCGAAGAAGACGTCGCAAAAGGCGAACAGGCCATCCACGATTACTTCAAACTTGGACGGAGCCTCGCGGTTCCGGCGGAGGTCTAGTGTCGACACGCGCGCCATTCGGTCCGTTGCTCACCGCGATGATCACACCGTTCGATGCGAGCGGGCGCGTCGATCTCGGTGAAGCCAAGCGCATCGCTCGGTTTCTCGTCGATGAGGGAAATACGGGCCTCGTCATCAGCGGAACGACGGGCGAATCGCCCGCTCTCGACGACGACGAAAAACTCGCTCTCTTCGCCGCGTGCAAAGAAGCCGTCGGCAATCGTGCCGTCATCGTCGCGGGCACCGGCGGCAACAACACGCGCCACAGCGTCGAGCTTACCAAACGCGCGGCCGAAGGCGGCGCCGATGCGATCCTTGCGGTCGTGCCGTATTACAACAAACCGACGCAGGATGGCATGCTCATCCATTTTGGCGCGATCGCGAATGCGTCGTCGCTGCCCGTAATCGTGTACAACATCCCGGGTCGGACGGGGGCGAACATGATGCCCGCGACCTTGCTCGAGCTCGCGCATCGCCATCCAACGATTGCGGGCGTGAAAGAATCCAGCGGCGATCTCGCGCAGTTCTCCGCAATTTTGCGCGATCGGCCCGCGGGTTTCGCGTTTTGGGTCGGCGACGATCATCTCTTCTTACCCTCGCTCGCTCTCGGTGGCGATGGCCTCATCAGCGTCGCCGCACATCTTTGTGCGCGCGAATATCGCGGGATGCACGCCGCCTTCATCGCGGGCGACGTCGCGCTCGCGGCCTCGATCCATCTCGCGCTCTCGCCGCTCGTCGACGCGCTCTTCGCAACGACGAATCCCATCCCGGTGAAGTGGGCGATGCGCGAGCTCGGATTTGCTGCGGGCGCCTGTCGGTCGCCGCTGGGCGTGATGCCGGAGGATCGGGCGGCGCGGATGCGTCCGATGCTCGATGCGTATCGCGAGCGTGCGCGCGCGACGCTCGCGGCCACCGCACCGTAAGATGCGTAGCGTTCGGGTGCTCGGATGCCGGGTCGATGCGATCGACGTATCGGGCGCGGTCGCTCGGATCGTCGCGCTCGCGCGCGGCTCCGAGCCGTCGCTCGTCGTAACCCTCGGCACCGAGATGGTCGTTCGCGCGCGGACCGACGCGCGTTTTCGCGAGGTCGTCAATCGCAGCGCGCTCTCGCTCTGCGATACGATCGGGGTTCTCTTTGCGGCGCGTCTGTGGGGCGCGCGCATTCCCGAACGGGTCGCGGGAATCGAACTCATCGATCCGCTCTGCGCGGCCTTCGCGCGCGAGGGCATCTCGATCTATCTTCTAGGCGCAAAAGGCGATACGGCCGAGCGCGCCGCGCGGACGTTGCGCGAACGCTACCCGACGCTCGTCATCGCCGGAGCGCGCGACGGATATTTCGCGCCCGCCGACGACGAGAGCGTCGCCGATGCGATCGCGCGAACGGGCGCACAGGTCGCGTTGCTCGGCCTCGGATCGCCGCGCCAAGAATGTTGGATCGACGCACATCTCCTTCGCGCGGGATGTGCGGTCGGCATTGGGATCGGCGGGTCGTTCGACGTGCTCGCCGGGAACGTCGAGCGGGCACCCGAGGCATGGCAGCGAGCGAATCTCGAGTGGCTCTATCGCTTGTTGAAGGAACCCCAACGCTGGCGCCGTCAACTCGCGTTGCCGTATTTCGTTTTGCTCACGTTGCGAGAGCGTCTCTTCGCACGCCCAACACTGGAGGAATCGTGAAAGCCATGATCCTGGCGGGCGGGATGAGCACGCGGCTCTACCCACTCACGAAAACGGTGCCGAAGCCGCTCGTGCCGATCGCAGGCGAACCCAATAGCGGCCATATCATGCGCTATCTGCGGTCCTTCGGGATCGAAGAGATCGCGATCAACGTGCACTATCTCTCCGAAGCCATCGTCGAGTCGTTCGGGGATGGCTCCGGCTACGGCGTCAAGCTGCACTATTCGCATGAAGACGTTCTCATGGGCAGCGCCGGCGGCGTGAAAAGTGTGGAAGCGTTCTTGGGCGACGATACGTTCGTCGTGGTCGGTTGCGATATCGTCACCGATATGCGACTCGATGCGTTGCTGGCGTTTCACAAAAAACGCGAGGCGACCGCGACGATCGGTCTCGTGCATGCCGACGACGTCACGCAATATGGCGTCGTCATCATCGACGAAAATGGTCGCGTGATCGATTTTCAAGAGAAGCCCGAAGCGGGAACGGAACACTCGCATCTCGTCAACACGGGCGTCTACGTCTTCGAGCCGTCGATCTTCGATCGCATTCCCGCTCGCACGTTCTGGGATTTCGGAAAGAACGTCTTTCCCGAATTACAGCGAGATGCGGCACCGTTTTACGCGTTGCAGATGCAAGGCGCGTACTGGCGCGATATCGGAACGACGGATGAATATCGGCGCGCGACGCGCGATATTCTCGAAGGCAAAGTGCGTCTTTCCGGCGCGTCGCGCGTGCGCGGCTATCCTCCCGATGCCGTGCTCGGACACGACGTGCGCATCGAAGGTGACGTCCGCATCGGTACGGGTGCGACGCTCGGCGCCGGCGCGCGTATCGTCGGCCCGACCGTGATCGGCGACGGCGTCGACGTCGGCGAGAACGCGGTCGTCGAAAATGCGATCGTGTGGGATCGCGTGCAGATCGGTGCGAGCGCGCGCGTGCGCGATAGTATCATCGGCATCGATTACGAAATTCCGGCATCGGCCGATATCGCAAGCGCGATCGTCGCAAACGAACCCAAACCCGTCGCCTGAGCATGCGCTTCTTCGACCCGTTTGCGCCGCAACCGCGCGCGTCGGGCGCGATCTTCACGCTTTCGTGCGCTGACGTTGCGGGAATCGTGCATGCCGTCTCCGGCTTCTTGCTCGAAGCCGGGTGTAATATCGTCGATAGCGCGCAATTCCGCGACGGTGCGACGGAGCGTTTTTTCATGCGCGTCGATGTGGTTTCTGCAGATGCCCGCACGATCGACGTCGAGACGTTACGCGCGCGGTTCGATGCGATCGCACGACGTTTTGCCATGGAATGGGACGCCCGGGACCGCAACGCTCGCGCGCGTGTCCTCGTGCTCGCGTCGCGTCAAGCGCATTGCCTCAACGACTTGCTCTTCCGTTACGGAACGGGCGATTTGCTGGTCGAGATTCCCGCGATCATCTCCAATCACACGGATGTCTCGCGACTCGCCGAGGCGTACGGCGTGGCCTTTCATCATCTCCCGATCTCACCCGAAAATAAAGCCGTTCAAGAAGCACGTTTGCTCGAAATCATCGAGCGGGAAGCGATCGATCTCGTCGTGCTCGCACGATACATGCAGATTCTCTCACCCGACCTCTGCGAGAAACTCAAGCGTCGTGCGATCAACATCCATCATTCGTTTCTGCCGAGCTTTGCCGGCGCGAAGCCGTATCATCAGGCCTACGCGCGCGGCGTCAAGCTCATCGGCGCAACGGCGCACTTCGTCACGGGCGATCTCGACGAAGGGCCGATCATCGAACAAGATATCGCGCGCGTGACGCACGCCGCGACGGTCGACGAACTCGTAGCGACGGGTCGCGACATCGAATCGGCGGTGCTCAGTCGCGCGGTCAAGCTCTTTGTGGAGCGCCGCGTGCTGCTCAACGGTACGCGAACGATCGTCTTTCGCTAAACCTCGCAGTCGATGTCCGCGCGTCTCAGGACGGGGCACTCTTCTTAGGGTGAAGGAGCACAACGCAAATTCTCCGAGTCTCATGCGACTGAGAGACGCGATCACCGCGTTCGGAATCGCCCTCGGGGGCGGCGGGCTCTTGCTTGCGGCGGTCATGCACCTCGCGGCACCGGTGATCGTGATCAGGCCTTCTGTTGCGATCGACGTGCCGGTCGATCCCCGACCGCAACACGCACCGAGCGTACTCGTGCGCCAAAGTGTGGCGCGTGCGATCTCGAAGCAAACCGTTCCGCACCGGACGAAGCGCGCCGCACAGGCGAGAGCCGCGCGATCGGTGCCGCGCATTACCGGCAGCTCCGTTCCCGCACGGTCGCGGGTGCCGATACCCATTCGAAATCCTCGAGCGGCCGTCCGGGCGACCGTGGTCGCGACCCGAGCGTTCCGCACGCGAGCCCAACCTGCGATGGCCGCGCAGCCGGCGCGAATCGCGACCGGTGCGACAAGGAAGTCCGGCAAAACGATCGCACCCGCGCGGCGCAACGGCGTTGCGAAGCTCGCGTCACGACCAAGCGCGAGCGCTGCGTCGACACCGCAGCCGCCAGTTGGTTTCGATGATCGCCCGACGCTCGTGGAAGCGCCGATTGCCGGTCAGTCGACCGCGAATACGGCGGCGGCAAGCGATTCCGGCTTCTCGGGTTTACGCATCCGCGGCCGATTGCTCGCGACGCCCAAACCGGAAGCCACGGCAAAGACGGCGCCGTAAGCGCGACCGGACACGTGGAAAACGAGGCGCGATCCCCTCGTCGATCGTGGCGCTCGTCGCGATGGTTCGTCGATGTGGATTTCAAAGGCCCTCACGGCACTCTTTCCGGCGATGTGCTTGGGCTGTGGCCGGGCTGGTACGCCGCTCTGTGATGGTTGCGCCGAACGAACGAGTCGACCGCACACGATCGACATATCGGGCTTACGCGTGCACAGCGCCGGTCGCTACGCGGGCACGCTCCGCCGTGCGATCCTTGCCTATAAGCGGGGACGGCGCGACGTTGGCGACGTGCTCGCGCAGCTCGTGGTCGCGGGTTGCACCGATTTCGTACCCGCGGGGGCGATCGTCGTGCCGGTGCCTACGGTCGCATCCCGGCGTCGGAGGCGTGGCTTCGACCAAAGTGCGCGGCTCGCGCGCGCATGCGGCGAGGCCTTCGATCTTGCCGTGCTCCTGGCGTTGCAGCCGATCGCGCACGACACGCAACGTGGGCGCGACCGTGCCACGCGCTTGCGCGCCCGCGGACGCTTCCGGTGCGTGGCGCCCGGGCTCGTCGCGGGGATGCACGTCGTGCTCGTCGATGACGTCGTCACGACGGGCGCGACGCTGCGCGATTGTGCGGCGACGCTCGTTGCGTGCGGCGCACGCGTCGATCATGCGATCGTCATCGCCTACGCGTAACCCGACTGCATCGCCCGTGTGGGCGTGTGGGTTGTAGGGCGCGCTCGCGCAGAACTTCGTGCGAGCGAACCGAGAGGAGCTCCGATGCCAAAAGCCATGTGGAACGGCGCGACGATCGCCGAGAGCGACGTCACCGAAGTCGTCGAAGGCAACCACTACTTTCCGCCGTCGTCGATCGATCGATCGAAGTTTGTCGCGAGCGCGACGCAGTCGCATTGTCCGTGGAAGGGCGAAGCGAGTTACTACACCGTGATCGTCGACGGCAAAGAGAATAAAGACGCCGCGTGGTTTTATCCCGCGCCCAAGGATGCGGCTAAACAAATCAAAGATTACGTCGCGTTCTGGAAGGGCGTCGAGGTCAAACCGTAGCCGCACTCTCCGCACTCGATCGCGTGTACCTGCGCCGCGCCTGCGAACTCGCAGCGCGCGGTGTCGGCAGCACATCGCCGAACCCCGCGGTCGGCGCCGTCATCACCGACGGGACACGAACGCTCGGCGAGGGGTTCCATCGCGTGCGTGGCGGCCCGCATGCCGAAGTCGAAGCGCTACGCGATGCCGCGGCACGTGGTAACGACGCCCGCGGGGCAACGATCTACGTGACGCTCGAACCATGCGATCATACCGGGCTCACGGCGCCCTGTTCGCTCGCCGTGCGCGACGCCGGCATCGTACGCGCGGTCGTCGGTACGATGGATCCCAATCCGCGCACGGCAGGGGCCGGCGTCGCACGTTTGCAGGCAGCGGGTATCGTCTGCGATGTGGCCGAGGATTCTTGGTCGCGCGACCTCATCGAGGCGTTCGGCATCGCCGTCGCGCGATCGCGGCCCTACGTGCGGCTCAAGCTCGCGGCGTCGCTCGACGGGTATGTCGTGCCGCGCCCGGGCGAACGCCACTGGCTCACGGGCAACGAAGCGCGCGCCTACGTCCGCGAGTTGCGCGCGACGCACGACGCGGTTCTCGTCGGCGCGGGCACGGTGCGCGTCGACGATCCGCAGCTCTCCGTGCGTCCGCCGCGCGGGCGTCGTCGCAACGCAGTCCGAGCGATCGCCTGTGAAGATGCAACCGTTCCGCGCGATCGCACGATCTTTAAGCCGCTCGAAGGCTACGATCCCACGATCGTACTCGCGCCGGCGGGGCTCATGGAACGGTTCGCGCCGCTCGAAGCGATCGCCGACGTGGCATACGTGGGCGAAGCCACGGCCGCGACCCTGGATCTGCGCCTCGCGATGGAGACATTGCGGTCGCGGGGGATCGCGAGCGTGCTCTGCGAAGGCGGGCCGACGCTCGCTGGCCGTTTGCTCGAAGCGGGGCTCGTCGATCGTATCGATTGGCTCGTGGCGCCCGCGTTGCTCGCCAATCCGCACGCCGTGTCCGCGCTCGGCGGCGGCGCGCTCGGCACCGAATTCGTCTTCGATCACGTCGAACGTCTCGGTCCGGACGTTCTCCTCTCTGCCCGACTCACCACGTAAAGGCCACGCATGTTTAGCGGACTCATCGCCTACCTCGGACGCGTGCACGCGCTCGATCGTGACCCACGTGGTGGCTTGCGGCTCGTGATCGAATCGCCCGAAGCAATCGCCGAAGGCATCGCGATCAAAGATTCGATCGCGGTGAGCGGTGTCTGCCTCACGGTTGTCGCCTTCGATGCGCGGACGATGGCCTTCGACGTCGTGCCGGAGACACTCGATCGCTCGGCGCTCGGGTTGCTCGTGCCGGGCTCGATCGTCAATCTCGAACTCTCTCTGCGCCTGGGCGACCGGCTCGGTGGGCACCTCGTGTACGCGCACATCGATGCGACGGCAAAGATATATGCCAAAATCGTCGAGGGCCAGGGCCACCGTCTCTTCGTCGATGTGCCCGAGGCGCTCGCGCCGTTCATCGTCGAGAAGGGCTACGTCGCCGTCGACGGGATCAGCCTCACGGTCGCCGCGACGCGCGACGGTCGTTTCGAAATCGCGCTCATTCCCGAGACCTCGGCTCGGACGACGCTCGGTACGAAAGGCGCGGGCGATCTGGTCAATCTGGAGATCGATCCGATCGCACGTTACGCGCTCGCCGCTACGGCACGTTATGGGCGCGGGGGAGGGGCCACGAGCGACGAACTCGCGTGGGCATATGAGATTTAGCGATCGCGAAGGCGGTCATGCCGGTGTCGATGCCTTCGAACGAACCGCGCGCGTCCGGCTCGCCGATACCGATGCATCGGGTGCGATCTCGCTCGGTGGCTACGCGCGTTTCTGCGACATCGCCGAAACGGAATTTTTCCGCTCGCTCGGATTCGGGCCGGCGACGTTTAGGGAACGCCACGCCTTCCTCACGCGCGTCCACGTCGAATCGGATTTTTATCGCGCCGCTCTTTACGACGACGTGCTTGCGATCCGCATCGCCGTCGCTGGCGTGGGGGTCCACTCGGTCCGGTGCAATGTCGAGATCCTCAACGGCGATCTGCTGTTGATGGAATCGGTGATCGTCAACGCGTTCGTCGATGCGACGCGCAAATCGATCGCGATCCCCGAAGATCTCGCGAGCGCTCTGCGCGAGCGTCTCCTCGTCGAACGGTAAGTCTCGAAGCGGATGCGAGCCGGATACCTCGTCGCACCGGGGCAGATCGAACTGCGCGACGATACGATGCCGCAGGCAGAGCCTGGTGGCGTCGTCGTACGCGTTCGCGTCGCGCTGACGGACGGAACCGATCTCAAAGCGTATCGCCGCGGTCATCCGAAGATGCCGATGCCGACCCGCTTCGGCCACGAATTTTCGGGCGACGTCGCGGCGATCGGTACGGACGTCACGGCGTTTGCGGTTGGCGATGCGATGATGAGCGTCCATTCTGCGCCCGATGGAACGTGTTTCTGGTGTCTGCGTAGCGAAGAAGAGCTCTGTGAAACGGTGATGGAAACGAAGATCCTCGGCGCCTACGCGGAGTATATTTCGGTACCGAAACATATCGTTGAGCGCAATGCGTTCCACAAGCCGCCGCACGTATCGTATGAAGCGGCGGCATTTCTCGAACCGCTCGCATGCGTGGTGCATGCGCAATCGCGGTTCGTCGCGCGCGCGGGAGAGACGGTCGTCGTCATCGGCGATGGTGGATTCGGGATATTGCACGCGCTCGTCGCCCGGGCGCATGGCGCGCGGGCGGTACTCGTCGGTCGGCGTGCGGAACGACTCGCACTCGCGTGCTCTCTCGGCGTCGCGGAGACGATCGACGCGCGCGCGACGGCCGACATTGCGGGCGCGATCCGCGCGCTGACCGCGGGTCGCGGGGCCGACGTTGCGATCGAGTGTACGGGTGCGCTCGAGGTTTGGGAGGCGACGCCGATGTACGTGCGGCGCGGCGGTACGATCGTGCTCTTCGGTGGATTACCCGGCGGGACGCGCGTGGCGTTCGATGGGGCGCGCCTGCATTACGACGAAATCGCGGTGCAGAGCCCGTTCCATTTTACGCCGCGCGCGGTGCGTTCGGCGTACGATTTGCTCGCGTCGCATGCATTTGAGGTCGAGCCGATCGTCAGCGAACGCTTCTCGCTCGACGATCTCGCCGCTGCGTTCGTAGCACTCGAGACGGGGCGCGGTCTCAATTTGAAATACGCTATTCTCCCGACTTCTACGAGATGAAGTTATTTAGCGCTTAGCCGACACGATCAAGACGATGCCCATGCTCCAATATTGGAACGCTGGGATACGATTGCGCCCGGACAACGTCGCTCCAAAGGCAGCGTGTTGCACGTAGGCGGCGTAAACCAGAAGGCACGTGGGAATCGCAACGGTCTTGACGTCGGCGGGCGACGCAAGCGCTGCGTAAAGCACACCCCCGAAAATACCGATGAAGATGGCGACTGCCCCGAGTATGACGGCCGAACGGGAGCCCCATCGTTTTGGCTTCACCATGAAGACCGAACGAATAGGCGACAGACGCCGGTAATGTGCCATAGGTCACCTTCGCCTCCGCGATCGCGAAAACGAGCACCAGGGGGGCAGCAAATATGAGCAGCTGAAGCACGAAAAGGCCCGTGCGACGGCGGAATAGCGAGGTCCCGTCATGTCCGCTCCGAGAGCGTCGGCCCAACGCGGCAACGTGGGCTCGAGTAACTTTCGCGTTCGAACGTGTGATTACACACCGCGTGAAGCATTTGCCCGACTTGCCCGCGACGATGCGCGTAGCCGTCATGTACGACGTCGACGATATTCGCATCGAAGATCGGCCGTTGCCGATCCTGCAATCCGGTGACGCACTCGTGAGGACGGCGGCGAGTGGCGTCTGTAGCGGCGATCTGATGCCATGGTACGTGCGCAAGAAAGCGCCGTTCGTTTTCGGCCACGAGCCCGCGGGTACGGTCGTCGCACTCGGTCCCGATCCGTCAGGCACATTCGCGGTCGGGGATCGTGTTTTCGCGCATCATCACGCCCCGTGTCTCGCGTGCGCGACCTGCCACGCGGGCCATTACGTGCACTGCACGACGTGGCGTAAAACGGCGCTCGAACCGGGTGGTATGGCCGAATATTTTCGCGTCCCCCAGGCAAATTTTCTCGACACGCTTCGCCTCCCGGACACGGTCTCGTTTCTCGATGGATCGCTCGTGGAACCGCTGGGCTGCGTCGTGAAGTCGCTCCGGCGTGCGCTCGCGATCGCACCGTCCGTGCCCCTCGTCGCAACAACATCGCGGCCCGCAGCCGATCTTCGAGGCCAGACCGTCTACGTCATCGGAGCCGGCGTTATGGGCCTCATGCATGTGGCAGTCGCGGCGTCGCTCGGCGCGACGGTCTTCGCGAGTGACTTCAACGCCACGCGTCGTGCGGTCGCCGTCGAGCTCGGCGCGTCGCTTGCCTTCGATCCGGCGACGGCACAAGCCGACCTCGCGGCCGCAACACATGGAGGGCTCGCGTCCACAACGATCTGTGGTCCCGGCGTCCCAACTGCACTCGAAGCAGCGGTGGCTGCAACGGGGACCGATGGCACCGTGCTCATGTTCACGCCGATCGAACCCGAGCAACGCTTCGTCTTCGATCAAAGCGCCGCGTATTTCCGAGATATTCGTCTCGTCTCGTCGTATTCGTGCGGACCGACCGATACACGTGACGCTCTGGCCCTCATCGCGGCTGGCATCGTTTCAGCCTCGAAGCTGAGGGTCACCGAATTTGCTTTCCCAGCCGTTCGTAGCGCGTATAATGAGATGCAACAGGCACGCGTCGTAAAAGCCATCGTGACTTTCTAATCGTTACGTTACGAGTGTCAACTTCGAGATTTAAAGTTGACAAGCGTAAACCCTACGGTGTCTCATAGGCTATGAGTACGTTTGCCGACGCCCTTCAAATCGCGATGGATCGCGAGAACGTCTCCGCCGCGGAACTCGCGACGCGGTCCGGACTGACTGAAAGCGGGATTAGTCTTCTGCGTTCCGGGCGTCGGACGCCGTCGTTCCGGTCGATCCAAGCGCTTTCGAAGGCCCTTCCCGGACTCGCGAGCCAGCTCGCCGACCACCCGCCGGAAGAGCCGCTCGTCGATAATATCGAGGATGCAATCGCGGATATCCGCGCGGGCAAGATGGTCATCGTGCTCGACGACGAGGATCGCGAGAACGAAGGCGATCTCGTCATGGCCGCGCAGATGATCACGCCTGAAGCGATCAATTTCATGCGCAAAGAAGCGGGTGGCCTCATCTGCGTCGCGATCATCGGCAAGCGTCTCGACGAGTTGCAGATTCCGCTGATGGTCGCTGAAAATACGGCACTTCACGAAACCGCCTTCACCGTTTCGATCGAGGCGCGCTATCGTACGACGACGGGAATCTCGGCTCAAGATCGCGCCGCCACGATTCAAGCGATGCTCGATCCCGGCGCCAAGCCCGGTGATTTCTTGCGGCCCGGGCACATGTTTCCGCTACGCGCACGCGACGGCGGCGTGCTCGTGCGCGCGGGGCAAACGGAAGCCTCGGTCGATCTCGCGCGTCTCGCCGGCTTCTACCCCGCAGGCGTCATCGTCGAAATCATGGCGGAAGACGGCACGATGATGCGCATGGCGGGCTTGCGTGAATTCGGGAAAAAGCACGGCCTCAAACTCGTCACCGTCAAAGACCTTATCGCGCACCGTATGCGTACCGAGAAGCTCGTGCAACGCATCGCCGATTTCGACTTGCCGACGACGCACGGTCGCTTCCGTGGCGTCGCGTATGAAACGTCGATCGATTCCGTCGCACACGTCGCGATGGTGATGGGCGAGATCGGCGACGGGAAAGATCTGCTCGTACGCGTGCATTCGGAATGTCTCACGGGAGACGCGCTTCATTCCATCCGTTGCGATTGCGCCGCGCAGCGCGATGCCGCGCTCGACCTCATCGCAAAAGAAGGCCGCGGCGTCTTGCTCTATTTGCATCAAGAAGGCCGCGGGATCGGCCTCTCGGCGAAGTTGCGCGCGTACGAATTACAAGATCGCGGCGCCGATACGGTCGAGGCGAATCTCGCCCTCGGACTGCCCGCCGACAAACGCGATTACGGCCTCGGATCGCAAATGCTCTTCGATCTCGGCGTGCGTGAGATGCGGCTTATCACCAACAATCCGACGAAGATCGTCGGGCTCGAGGGCTACGGGCTCACGATCGTCGAGCGCGTTCCGCTCGAAGTCGCGCCGACGCGCTACAGCGCGCGCTATATGGAGACCAAGCGCGATAAAATGGGACATCTTCTCGACGGGAACGGCGGCGGGATCGCCGCCGACAACGCGTCGACTGCGAAGAGCGTTCGATGAAACCGATCGCCGAACGCGACCGCTCGATCCTTCCAGACGGGACGCGCAAGCGCGTCGCCGTCGTCACGGCGGATTTTTACGGAGAGCTCGCGACGTGGCTTGAAGACGGCGCAACGCGCGCGCTCGATGCGTGCGGCGTCTTGTCGGAAGCACGCTCGTTCGTGCGCGTGCCGGGCTGTTTCGAATTACCGCTCGCCGCACAGCGACTCATCGAAAGCGGTCGTTACGACGCGATCGTCGCTCTCGGCGTCGTCGTTCGCGGGGAGACGCCGCACTTCGATTTCGTCGCGGGTGAGTGTTCGCGCGGCATCATGGACGTCGGTCTCTCGACCGGAATCCCAATCGGCTTCGGCGTGCTCACGACCGATACGCTCGCGCAAGCCGAGGAGCGCGCCGATCCCGAGCGCGGTGACAAAGGCTTCGATGCGACGATCGCCGCCCTCATCGTCTCGGCTATTTTTTAATTCGAGGGCTCACTTGCCATGCGTTATCGGGTGGCCGCGCCTTCGCTAGCGTGGTAGGGCTGCAGAGCGGAATTTACGTTCTCGACACGCGACCAACAATTTTACGCTAAAAACGGCTTTGAGAACGAGCCGCAACGTTGTCGCGATTGTCGCATGCATTCGAAGACGACGCGGTCGCGTAGCGCTCGCGTCGTCTTCGATGCGATCTGTGCGCAATGCGCCATCGCGACGACCGTACCGTATCCCATAATAGCGTTCGAGGCCCGCATCGCGTCGCGTCCGAAGAACGCAGCGATGGATGTCGTGTGGTGGGAAGCGCCGAGTCAGGAAAGACCGGCGGCGATCGGTTTCGTCGATCAGCGGCTCTTGCCGCACGAAGTCATACGATCGCGCGCCGAAACCGTCGACGAGGCCGTTGCCGCGATCGCGGGCCTTGGGGTGCGCGGGGCGCCGGCGATCGGTGTCTTTGGCGGCTACGGGATCGCGCTCGCGCGGATGCTTCACGCAGATGCCGACGAGTTCGCGCGCGCCGTCACGCGCATTCGCAATGCGCGTCCCACGGCCGTCAATCTCGCGTGGGCTGTCGATCGCGTCCTAGCAATCGCGAGCGACGCGTATCTCGATGAAGCGCTCGCCATTCAGGAAGAACAGCGCGCGGTCGATCGTGCGATGGGGGAATACGGTGCCGAACTCATGCCGCTTTCGGGCGCCGTACTCACGCATTGCAATACGGGTCCGCTCGCGACGGCCGGCTACGGAACCGCGCTCGGCGTCATCATCGCGGCACACGAGCGTGGACGCAAGTTGCACGTGTACGTCGACGAAACGCGGCCGCTCTTGCAGGGCGCGCGGCTAACGACGTTCGAACTCGCGCGCGCGGGCGTACCCGCAACGCTGATCGCCGATGGCGCCGCCGCCGCGACGATGCGCGCGAAGAACGTCCGCGCGGTGATCGTCGGTGCGGATCGCATCGCGACCAACGGCGATACCGCAAATAAAATCGGCACGTTTGGGGTCGCGGTCGCAGCCGCACATCTCGGCATTCCGTTCTATATCGCCGCACCGCGTTCGACGATCGATTTTAGCTTACGCGACGGAAATGGGATCCACATCGAAGAGCGCGATGGCGCCGAACTGCGCGCGATCGGTGGCATGCGCGTCGCGCCGAGCGACATTCCCGTTTACAATCCCGCCTTCGACGTAACGCCGGGTCGACTGATCGCGGGCATCGTGACCGAATACGGCGTGTCGCGACCACCGTATGACGAATCGATTCCCGATCTCGCGACGAGACCGCCATTCGGTGCGTTGCTCGCAGCAAAAAACGCATGAAGTTTTACGACTTTACCGATAAGGCACCCAAGATCGGTCGGCTGGTCGTAATCGAGGGCGTCGAGCGCACGTTCGCCGAGCGCGCCCTCGCCACGATCGTCGAACGCACGCTCGCGCCGGCCGAGCGCGATCTCAACCTCGATCGCTTCGTCGCGAGCACGCTCGACGGGTTCGGTGCGGTCGCAGCAGCCGTCGCCGCGTATCCGTTTCTGGGCTCGACGCGCGTCGTCGTGGTCCGCGGCGCACACGATTTGCGCGCCGATCCGCGCCGCGCGTTGCTCGCGGTCGCCGAACGCGTACCCGAGGGCAACACGCTCGTCATCGAAGATCTCGTGTCGCCGGCGAGCAAACGACCCGAACCCATCGGCAAGATTTTGGGGAAGGCGGCGCTGCGCATCGATACGACGCCCGGGCCCGATGCGCGCGAACGTTTCGTTCGCGAGACGCTCGCGAGCCTCGGCGCGACGGCCGAACCGCGCGCGATCGCGTTGCTCGTTGACGGCGATGCGGATCTCGCGGGCGTGCGTACGGATCTGGAAAAACTCACCCTCGGCGGCACGACGATCAGTTTCGAAGATGTCGCGCGCGAGACGCTCGTAACACAAGACGTACGCGCGTATAAATACGCCAGTGCCGCCGTTGCCGGCCGCGCGGCAGAAGCGCTCGGGCTTGCAGCCGAAATTTTTTCATCCGATCCGCGTGGCGCCGCGGTGCCGCTCCTCGCCGCACTCGCGGCAGAATATCTGCTCGTCTGGGAAGTCGCGCGTCCAGGCGGCTCGCTTCCGGGGCGCGCGAAGTGGCGCGAGCGCGAGCTCGGCGGCGTCGCCCGAGCCCTTGGCGAGCGACGCGCGCGGATCGGATTCGAGCGTGCGGTGCGCGGCTTCGAAGCGGTCGTGACGGGGCGCGCCGACGATCCACGTGTCATCGTCGATCTCGCGACCGTGGCGGGCGCGCGCGAGCAACTGTGAACAGGACTGGCTCTGATGGGCGGGCAACATCGCCCGCAGTTGCGGGCCTCTGCCCGGCTCAGAACTTTTCAAGGAGTTCTCTTTACATGCGCAGTCTTCTCGCTCGGATCGCCCTCGCCGGCACGTTCGGGATCGCCATCGCTGGTTGTGGGACGCAAAATGGGACGTCACTTCCGGTCGGCGCTTTCCCCAACGGCGCTGGCGGCGGCCCGACCAACGTCTCCAACCAGGCACCGCCGCCTGGCATCGTTCCCGGTAAGTCGCTCGTCGACGTTTTTACGACGACGAATAGCTTCGTCGGATTCAACACCGCAGCAACTGATGCAGCCAGCGCAAACGATTACGGCACGGATCCGCAGGTCGCCGATTCCGGCCCCCCGCCTGCCGCGCCGGGCGGTTCGCACCTCATCACTTTCAGCGGAAACAACACGCCTTTGATCAACCTTAAATACAATTCGGCGATCGGACCGCTGACGATTCCGCCAACGACACCCGGCCAGATCGTGGCACAGACGTACGGGGCGATCGTCTTGCACGCCCCATCGCCGCTTCCTACACTCGGGACGCTGTCGCCAACGTCGCTTTTCGTCGAACTCGTCGGGGGGTCGCCGTTGTACGACATTCGCGTCATTTGCAAAGTCCCGGAAGTCACCGCGCCGGCAACGGTGCCCGTCGTGATGGGACTCGTTCGCTACGTGTGCCGGTTGCCTGCGTACGGATCTCCCTCGACGACCGGTATTCAGCAACCGGTGATTACAGGGGCGACCGGAGCCTTCGATCCCATTGGCAACTCGATATTCTACGTGGGCGAAACTTTCGGCGTCACCGCAACGTCGACGGCCGCAACGAGCACGCTCAACCTCGACTACGTGTATGCGGAGCAGGGCTCGCTCTAAATCCCCCAGCCTAAAAAGAGATCGGCTGCAACGTGCACCGGTCTCTTTTTTTTGCACTCGTGCGTTCAAGGCCGCCCGCACGAACGGGGCGAAAACGCGGTTAGGACATGGACCAAACGATGTATGCCTCCCCGTTTTCGTGGAGGTACGGCCGCGCCGAACTGCGCGCGCTGTTTTCCGAACGAGAGCGTCGGAGGTTGTGGCGTGCCGTCTGGGTCGCGCTCGCAGAATCGCAAGCGCGTAGCGGCCTCGTCACGCAAGCCGAACTCGACGACATTCGCGCGCATGCGGACGATATCGATATCGACGCTGCGCTCGCGATCGAACGCGAGATCGGTCACGATCTCATGGCCGAGATCCGCGTCTTCGCTTCGCAGGCCAAGATCGGGGGCGGCAAGATCCATCTCGGTGCGACATCGATGGACATCGAAGACACGGTCGAGACGTATCGCATGCGGCTCGCGCTCGGGTCGCTCGGCGAGAGTCTGCACGCGCTTTTGAATGCATTCGCAGTACGGATCGACGAACACGCCGATCGCGTCTGCATGGGCTACACGCATCTCCAGTTCGCCGAGCCCACGACCGTGGGATATCGCCTGGCGGTGTACGCTCAAGATCTCGTGATCGACGATGCGCAGATGCGCGCGACCTACGAAGCGCTCACCGCAAAAGGCGTGCGCGGAGCGGTCGGAACGTCGGCCTCGTACGAGCGCTTATTGCACGGCACGGGCCGTCGCGCAAAAGATCAGGAAGCCGAAGTGCTCGCGCATTTCGATCTCACCGCGCGCGATATCGCGACGCAGACCTATCCGCGCAAGCTCGATTATCTCGTGCTCTCGACGCTCGCCGGACTCGGTGCGTCGCTCTCGAAATTCGCCGCCGACGTACGCGTGCTCTCATCTCCCGGATTTGGCGAGATGTTCGAACCTTTCGGTGCCAAACAAGTCGGCAGCTCCGCAATGCCGTTCAAACGCAACCCCGTGATGGCGGAGCGCATCGATTCACTCGCACGGCTGCTCGTAGGATACGCGGATACGGCATGGCAGAACGCGGCGACCAATCTTCTCGAGCGCACGCTCGACGATAGCGCGAACCGTCGCACGATTCTCCCCGAGGCGTTCCTCTGCGCAGACGAGATCCTCACGCTCGCGCGCAAGATCGTCGAAGGGTTGCGCGTCGACGAACGCCGCATCGCCTCGAACCTGCGGACGTACGGTCCGTTCGCCGGGAGCGAAGCCGTAATGATGGAAGCGGTGAAAGCCGGCGCCGATCGTCAAGTCCTTCACGAAGTCATTCGAACGGCGGCGATGACGGCCTACGAGCGCCTCGCGGCGGGCGGCGATAATCCGCTCGCGCAGTTGCTCGTCGACGAAGACACCATTACCGCCCACCTCGATCCCGCGGAGATCCGATCCTTGCTCGATCCGACCGACCACATCGGCGACGCACCCGAACGCGCGCGCGCGCTCGTCGCACGCATTAAAGCACTCGCACCGTTCCCGCAGCCCCGCGCGCTCGCCGGGAGTGCGACGTGAACAAAGGCCTCGAGGTCGCACGCGGCAAGACCAAGGTGCTCTACGAGAAGCCGGGCGAACCCGACGTGCTCGTCGTTTCGGCTCTCGACAATATTACCGCGGGCGATGGCGCACGGCGCGATGAGATTCCGGGCAAGGGCCGCATCGCCGCGAAGACGACCGCGCGCGTTTTTCGATTGTTGAATCTTTGTGGCTTGCCCACGCACTATCTCTCCGGCGGCGAAGACGACGACGATAACGAGATGCTCGTGCGTCGCGCGAACATGATTCCGCTCGAAGTCGTCGTCCGCGGTGTCGCAGCGGGCTCGCTCGTCAAACGCAAGCCTGGCATCGCAAAAGGCGCGATCCTCGTGCCGCGGATGGTCGAGTTCTTCATCAAGGATGACGCCAATCACGATCCGATCATCGATATCGACGAGATCGTCCATCGCGGGCTCGCGACACCGCAAGAGCTCGGCATGATGAGCGAGATCGCGCGCATCACGTTCGAAATTCTCGCGCATGCGTGGCGGAGCCGCGAGACGCTGCTCGTGGATCTCAAGCTCGAATTCGGTCGGCTTTCCGGCGGCGAAGGGCGCGGCAGTCTCGTGATCGCCGACGTCATCGACAACGACTCGTGGCGCGTGTGGCCCCAGGGTCGCGAAGAGTTGATGCTCGACAAGCAGATGTATCGCAACCTCGAAACCGTAACGCCGGACGATCTCGAGCGCGTCCACGCGAACTATGAAATGGTCGCGGATCTCGTCGGCTCGTTTCCCGCGCTCCGATCGGGGATGGTCGCTTACGTCGCCGACGGCGCGCAGAGCGTCGCGTTGCTCGATCCCGTGATCGCGCAGACCAATGTTTTCGGCTTGCAGAGCCTGCGTCGGATCGTCTCGACACATCTCGTACCCGCGTACGTGCTACAGGCCGTGCAACAGCTCGATGCGACCTTCGCGCGACTCGTCTACGTTGCGTCGGGCCCGCACCTCGCGGCGATGCTGTCGGCAGCGACGCCGACACCGGTCTTCGATGCGACGGAGTTCGATGCGAGCGAACTCGGGCTCGTCGTAGCGAAGACGCTCGCGATGGACGATACGGTCATGTTCGGCCGCGTGTTGCTCGTGCAAGCCAATGCTCGATCCGCGGTGCTTGGCGCGGACGCGCAGATCAACGCACCCGGGCCGCAGGTCGGCCTTGCCTGACGCGGCTTCCGGCGCGTCGCTCGCAGCGTCGGTCGAAGTCGTACGCGTTCTCGGCGTCGACGATGCGACGCTCGAGGGAACGTTGCGTCATCAAGGTTTAGCACTCAAGCAATCGGAGATCCGCACGATCGCATCGACGCTCGGCCGCGATCCCTCCGTCGTCGAGGCTCACGCCTTCGATGCCCAATGGAGCGAGCATTGCTCGTATAAAAGCTCCCGCCATCATCTGCGCGGGTTGCCGATCGACGGCCCGACCGTGCTTCAAGGCCCGCAAGAAGATGCGGGCATCGTGCATCTTGGCGAATTCGAAGGCAAAACGTACGGTATCGTTTTCGCGCACGAGTCGCACAATCACCCGTCGCAGGTCGTACCGTTCGAGGGCGCGGCGACCGGTATCGGCGGGATCGTGCGCGACGTGCTCTGCATGGGCGCGCGTGTGATCGCGATCGCCGATCCTCTTCGCTTCGGGCCGCCGGACGATCCGCACTGTCGTTACGTCGCGCAAGGCGTCATCGATGGGATTGCGGCCTACGGCAATGCGATCGGCGTGCCCAACATCGCGGGCGACGTCTTTTTTCACGAAGGCTTTCGCGATAATTGTTTGGTCAACGTGGTCGCGCTCGGTTTGCTCGAAGCGCCCGACGTGATCCATTCGAGAGCGCCTGCGAATGCCGAGGGATGGGATATCGTCCTCGTCGGCAAGGCGACGGATCGCAGTGGGTTCGGCGGCGCGGCCTTTTCGTCGCTCGTGCTCGATCAAGACGACGCCGAGCAGAATAAGGGCGCGGTCCAAGTGCCCGATCCGTTCCTCAAAAACGTCATCATGCGCGCGTCCTACCGCGTCTTCGACGTCTTGAAAGAACGCGGTCTCATCGTCGGCTTCAAGGATCTCGGCGCGGGCGGCATCATGGGCTGTACGGCGGAGATTTGCGCGAGCGGTGGCTTCGGCGCGATCGTCGATCTCGACAAATGCCCGACGTCGCAGGAGCATCTTCCGCCTGCCGTCATCGCGGTCGGTGAAACGCAGGAACGCCTGACGTGGGTCGTGCCGCCGGAGTTTACGCCGGAGTTGCTCGCGATCTACAACGAAGAGTTTTCGTTGCCGCAAATCGCGCGCGGCGCGCGTGCGGCCGTGATCGGTACGGTTACGAAGGAACGTCGTTACGTCTTGCACCATCGCGGTGCGACCGTGATGGATGTCGATCTCGATTTTTTCACCGATGGGATTCGTTACGATCGTGCGACGGCGCCCGTCTCGGTTGCCGACGACGCACCCGCGCCAGGGATTGTGCAGCGTGCGGCCCGCGTCGACGACGCGTATTTCGACGCGTTGCCGCAGACGCTCGAACGTATCCTCGCGCATCGCGACGTCTGTTCGCGCGCGCCGATCTACGAGAGATTCGATTCCGTCGTGCGCGGGACGACGGCGATCCCCGCGGGCTACGGGGATGCGGGCCTCATCGTGCCCGTGCCTGGTGCGCCGCTCGGCTGCGCGCTCGGGCTCGGCGGAAATCCTCGGCTCGGTGCGATCGACGCGCGGCTCGCAGCCGAAGCGGCCGTCGTCGAATCGATACGCAACGTTGCGGCGATCGGTGCGAAGCCCGCCGCGATGACCGACTGTCTCAACTTCGGCAATCCCGAAGTGCCCGAACAGATGGGCGAACTCGTCGTCGCAATCGCGGGCCTCGCGCACGCGGCGCGCGAGCTCGCCGTTCCGTTCGTCTCGGGCAATGTGAGTCTCTACAACACGTCGGCGAACGGCAGATCGATTCCGGCTTCGCCGATCGTCGCGTGTGTGGGCACGCTCGACGACGTCGCCTTTTCACTAACGCCCGGGCTCAAGGGCTCCGAGCACGCGCTCTATTATCTCGGAAGTTTCAGCGATGCGCTCGGCGCGAGCGCGTTTGCCGATGCTTTCACGCTCGCGGACCGGCGCGTCGCGCGCGTCGATTACGTGGCGTTGCGCGCGGAACTCGCGCTCTTGGATGCAGCGAACCACGCGGGCTACATCGTTGCCGCACACGACGTCTCCGATGGCGGGTTGCTGGTCACGGTCGCGGAGATGGCCTTTGCCGCTCGCGAGCCGCTCGGTGTTCGCTTTACGACGGCGCCGTCGAACTTCACGCACGGCGCGGTCGGAAATACGGAAGCGCTCTTCGGTGAGTGCGGCGGCTTCGTCGTCGAAGTGACCGATTCGCTCGCATTCGAAGCACTCGCGCATGCGTGTGATGTCGAGCCGATACATCGGCCGCGTATCGGTACCGTCACGACCGAGCCGACCTTTGCGGCCTTCGGTCATCGGATCGAGATCGCGCATCTGCGCGAGGTGTGGTCGGCACCGCTCCGCGATTTTTACGACGATGTCGTGGTGCGCGAGGTCTCGGCGTGAGCGCGCGTGTCGGCGTGCTCGTTTTTCCCGGGACGAACTCCGAAGACGAGACGATTCGTGCGTGTCGCGCGGTGGGGCTCGAAACCGAACTCGTGCACTGGAATGCCGACCTCGATGCGGTGCGCGCGTTCGACGCGTACGTCTTGCCTGGCGGCTTTGCATATGAAGACCGCGTACGCGCGGGCGCGATCGCGGCGCACGATCGTCTGATGATTGCGGTGCGCGAAGGTGCGGCTGCGGGCAAGTTCGTGCTCGGCATCTGTAACGGCGCGCAGATCTTGCTCGAAAGCGGGCTCGCGCCGGCCCTCGACGGACAGGCGCGCGCGCAAGCAGGCTTCGCGCGGAATGCGCGAGGCGGTCGTTTTCGATCGACGCACGTGCACGTAAAGCTCGCGATCCCACCCGAGCGCTGCGCGATTACGCGCGAGATGGCGCCGGAGACCGTCATTCCCGCTTGGGCTTCGCATGCCGAGGGCCGCCTCGCGGCACAACCGTTCGTCCTCGAAGCGATAGCGCGCGACGAGCGCGTCGCCTTCGTGTATTGCGATCGCGACGGAAACGTGAACGACGCGGCCGTTCCCAACGGCTCCGCACTCGGTGCGGCGGCACTCGTAAACGATCGCGGCAACGTGCTCGCGATCATGCCGCATCCCGAACGCGATGCATGGACGTACATGCATGCCGATTTAACGCGCGACGCCGCACGCGGGAATACGGCCGCGATGCTCGCGCCGTCGGGCGGGATCGCGTTCTTCGTCGGCCTCGCCAGGGCGTTGCGATGATACGCTGTATCGACGTCGCGCTGATCATTCCCGATAACGAGGCGCGCACGGCCCTCGCCACACTCCAACGCCTCGGCGTCGGCGTCGCGATGCTCGAACGCGCCGATCTCTATCGCTTCGATGTGGAAGATGAAGAAGCGAACGACCTCGTGACGCGCGTCGGCGCGACCGAGACGCTCTTCAATCCGAACAAGCACATCATGCGCGTCCGGGCCCTCTCGACGCCCGATGCGGGCGAAGTGTGGGTGGGCGATCTCGCGAGCCCGATCGCCGCTTGTGGCGTTCGCATCGGCGGACGCGTACTTCCGGGCGTGCGCGCTTTCGAGCGTTTCACCGCATGGCGAATCTACGGTGCGCCGGGCGTGCGTGCCAATGCCGAACTGGTCGCCGCCGCGACCGAGACCCTCCTTTGTAATCCCGCGTTCCAGAAAGCGTCTGTCGCATGATCGCACCCGAACTTCTCCGCACCGGAGCCCAAGCTAAGTCGAGCGACTTCTATACGATCGCAACGCTCGGCTCGCACTCCGCGCTTCAAATTCTCAAAGGCGCGCACGACGAAGGGTTCCGCACGCTCGCGATCGCCAATCGCGATACCGAACGACTCTATCGGTCGTACGCCTTCGTCGATGAAGTGATCGGCATCGACCACTACGGTCAGTTCATGGATCTCGTGCCCGAACTCGAGAAGCGCAAGATGATCATCGTGCCGCACGGCTCGTTCGTCGCGTATCTCTCACTCGAGGAACACAAGAAGATGAAGATCCCGTACTTCGGGAACAAGGCCGTACTCGAATGGGAAGCGAGCCGCGAGAAACAACGCCAGTGGCTCACGCGCGCGAACCTCACCTTGCCGCGGCAATTCATCACGGCGGCGGAGATCGACCGGCCCGTCATCGTAAAGATGTACGGCGCGCAAGGCGGCAAAGGCTATCTCTTCGTCCGCGACGCGCAAGATTTCGAAGCGCGCGCCGGACACCTGACGCAGCAATACATGCTTCAGGAGTACATCATCGGCGTTCCCGCCTACATCCACTACTTCTATTCGCCGCTCACGGGCAAACTCGAAATCATGAGCATGGACCGTCGTTACGAGACCAACGTCGATTCGCTCGGCCGCATACCCGCAGCCGCGCAAGAGCACATGGATATCGATCCGAGCTACGTCGTCGTCGGCAACTCGCCACTCGTCTTGCGCGAATCGATGCTCGCGGAAGCCTATCGCATGGGCGAAGACGTGGTGCGCGTGAGCCAAGAGATCTGCGGTGAGAAAGGCCTTTTCGGGGCGTTCTGTATCGAGACGATCATCACGTCCGAAGCGAAGTTTTTCGTGATGGAGATCTCGGCGCGTATCGTCGCGGGAACGAACCCGTTCATCGATGGATCGCCCTATTCGTATCTCAACTACAGCGAGCCGATGTCGACGGGGCGTCGTATCGCGCGAGAAATCAAGAACGCGTTGCTCTCGAACAACCTCCACGCGGTACTCGACGATTCCGGCATTGCGTAGCGCCGTGCCCGTCGTCGCGATCGTTCGTGCGGCGCGTCTCGTCGCCGCCGCACTCTTTTCCGCCACGCTCGCGCTGCCGAGCGCCATGCCCGCGCGCGCCGCAATCGAGACCGATCCCGAAGCGCTCTACCAAACGATGCGTAAGGCCTACGATACCGGCGCCGCAAAAAATTGGCGCTTCATAAACGAAATGTATTATCTCTCGACGATCTTCGATGCCGGGCGCGCGTATTCGCTCTTCCGACCGACCGATCCGAATTACGGCGAGGTCGCGGGTCTCGCCGTCGACGTCGCGACGCAACTCCACTACGATCCCCTGACTAATAACGATGCCGCGCTCTGGTACGTGTTGGAAGCGGCATCGTTCGTCGGGAAGAACGGCGACGCGAAACATCAGGCGGAGGCGAAGGCCCTCGCCGCGCGCTTGAGCGCGATCGGCGACGATCCCAAGCTTCTCGCCGCACAAGCGCAGACCGACGCGCAACAAAACGCCGATGCCTTTCATCGCGACGGCGATGCCCTCGTACAACTCATCACGGCCGACGTCCGAGGCTATAACCTCACGCACGATGGCGCGTACCGCAGCTCGCTGCTGCAACACGCAGCCGATCCCGCGACGCCGCTCGTGCGCGTACCCGATCCCGAGTACGGGCAGATGTTCGCGATCGCCGCGAGCGCGCTCACCGATCCCGGCTTCACCGACGGCGATCGCACGGCCGCACGTGCGATCAAGTATCGGCGCGACCATACGCCCGAACTCAAAGTCATCGGCCGTGTGAGTGCGATCGCGCACGAACTTCGCCTCACGCGCACGGCGCCCGCCGATGAGTATTTCGGTAACCTCAAGTTCTCACCGATCGGCGTGCGCAACGAAGTCGTGCGGATCAATAAATATCTCGATAAGGGCTGGGGCTATCGCATGGAGGGCGACGCGTTGCAGGTGGAAAACGCCGTCGCCGATTGGCAGAAACAGTACCCCCACGATTACACGCTGCCCGGTACGCTGCTCGATTCGTATCGGCTGCTGCAACGCATCGAGACCGATAAGACCAAAGACGCCGCGGGGCGTGTGAAGACGACACTCCTCGTCCAATACGCAAACTCGCGTCAAGCCCAGGAACTCGCGTCGTCGTAGTGGCGGACCCTCGCGTCTCCGCGGCGCTCGCGCGCTACGATCGTGGCGCGCTCGCACTCTGCTCGGTCGGAAGCCACTCCGCACTCGACGTCGCTTTCGGCGCGCGCGCGCAAGGCTTGCGCAACCTCATCGTCACGGCCGATGGCCGCGAACGCACCTACGCGACCTATTATGCGCGGCGCGAAGCGCCCGCGCGCGGGTGCGTCGATGCGACGCTCCATCTCGAGCATTTCGCGAAACTTCTCGACGACGACGTGCAGGCGAAACTCCTCGCCCACAACGCCATCTTCATCGCGAATCGCTCGTTCGAAGTCTACCTGCACGAAAAGTTCTCGTACGACGAAATCGAGCGCCGGATGCAGATTCCGTTCTTCGGCAACCGCCGGCTTCTCCGCGCGGAAGAGCGCGACGAGCCCGCCAACCAATACGATCTTCTCGAACGCGCGGGGATCCGTTATCCGCGCACGTTCGCATCGCCGAGCGAGATCGATCGCTTGGTGATGGTAAAGGCCGCGCACGCGACCGTCACCTTCGAGCGCGCGTTCTTCCTCTGCGATTCACCCGCGAATTACGACGAGCAATCGCAGAAGATGATGGCGGCCGGTATGGTGACGGCCGCGGGTCTCGCCGTCGCGCGGATCGAGGAATACGCGCTCGGGCCGAGCGTCAACCTCAATTTTTTCTATTCGCCGATGCTCGGCGAACTCGAACTGCTCGGGACGGATACGCGACGACAGACCAACCTCGACGGACTCAAAAGCTTACCACCGTCGCAACTCGCGGCGGCGGCGTCGATTCCGGTTCGGATGGAAGAAGCGGGCCATATCGCGACGACGCTGACCGAATCGATGCTCGAGAAAGCTTTCGAAATCGGCGAGCGGTTCGTGGTCGCGGCACGCGAAGCGAACGCGCCGGGCGTGATCGGTCCTTTCGCGTTGCAATGCATCATCGTTGCGGGGCCGCCGAAGGCGTTCGTCGTGTACGATGTCTCGCTGCGGATCCCGGGTTCGCCCGGCACGCGCTATACGCCGTACAGCGCCTATCTTTGGGGTCGCGACGTATCCGTCGGCGAGCGGATCGCGATGGAAGTCGTGATGGCACGCGATGCGGATCGTTTGGCCGACGTCCTCACGTAGCCGCGCGTGACGCCGGAACGGCGTCGCACGACCGTGCGCGTCATGCGGAGCATTGCGGGTGCGTTTGCGGCGATCGTCATCGCCGCGTGTATCGCGGTCGCCTTCGTGCCGATCTGGGCCTCCGTGATCGGTACGCTCGCGTGCGCGGTCGTCGCTTTTTCTTCGCTCTACGCGGCCTTCGAAGGCTTCGACGAGCGCTTGCGGCGCGGACCGTAAGCGCGCGCTAAAACCAGCGCGGCGTTTTTTTCGCGTAGGCGTCGTACGCTTCGCCGAACGTGCGTGCGAGGTACCGTTCCTCGGCATCGACGACGTAGTGATCGACGAGGGCGAGTGCGATCGGCAAGAAGACGAGTGCGGGCAGCGACCCTTCGCGCATCGCGACGCCGACGAAGATCGAGGTCACGCCGACATACGCGGGATTGCGCGTCCACACGAAGGGCCCCCCGGTGACGAGCGCGCTCGCACGACCGTATGGATTCGCCGTCGTGCCCGCGGCGCGCAGTGTCGCGAGCGTCGCGATGCCGAGCGCGGCTCCCGCGACGACCGATGCCGTCCCGAGCGCGCGCACGATCCGGCTGCGCGGCGTCGCGTCGTGCGGCGTACGGCCGAGTGCGAGCCCGGCGCCGAGCGCGATCGCAAAGACGAGGGGCGGCGGTACCGCAACGGCGGGGCGATCGTCGCTATCCATGTCGTGTCGCGTTTGTAAGGCGCTCGATCGATGCCTGCGCAGCCGGAAGAAGCGCGTAGTCCGGGAAGGCTTGCGAGCGTTGCAGAACGGATGGCGCGATGGTGAGCCAAGCGAATTCGACTGCGCCCGTCAAAACGGCGACGGTCGTCATTTTAGATTTCGGCGCGCAGTACAGTCAGCTGATCGCGCGTCGCGTTCGCGAGGCCGACGTCTACTCCGAGATCTTGCCCCACGATGCGTCGTGGGAGGCGATCTGTGCGCGCGAGCCTGCCGCAATCGTGCTCACGGGCGGCCCCGAAAGCACGCTCGCACCGGGCGCCCTCGGCGTCGACCCGCGCGTCTTCTCATCGGGCATTCCGGTGCTCGGCATCTGCTACGGCATGCAACTGATGGCGCGCGAACTCGGCGGCACGCTCGTGCGCTCGCAACATCGCGAGTTCGGCGCCGCCACGCTCGAAGTCGTCGTCGAATCTCCGCTCTTCGCGGGCGTCGCGGCGACGAGTCGTGCGTGGATGTCGCATGGCGATACCGTCGTCGCGCCGCCGCCGGGTTTCGCGACGCTCGCGCGCACGACGGGTTGCGCGCAAGCGGCGATTGGCGATGCGGCGCGCAAACTCTACGGCGTGCAGTTCCATCCCGAAGTCGTGCACACCGATGCGGGCAAAGCGGTCATCGCGAATTTCTTGCACGAGATCGCGGGGATCGCGCCCGCGTGGAAGATGGATTCGTTCGTCGATACGACGATTGCAGACATCAAAGCGCGAGTTGGCGACGGCCGCGTGATCTGCGCGCTCTCGGGCGGCGTGGATTCGGCCGTTGCTGCGACGCTCGTCGCGCGCGCCGTCGGCACGCAGCTCACGTGCATTTTCGTCGATACGGGCCTGTTGCGTGCCGACGAAGGCGATGCGGTCGTCGCTGCCTTTCGCGACGTGTTGCACCTCGACGTCGTCCGCGTCGATGCGCGAGAACGCTTTCTCGCACGACTCGCGGGCGTGATCGATCCCGAAGAGAAGCGCATCCGCATCGGCCACGAATTCATCGCGATCTTCGAAGAAGAAGCGAACAAGTTAACTGACGTACGATTCCTCGTACAGGGCACGCTCTATCCCGACGTCATCGAATCCAAGACGCCCGGCAGCAAAGCGGGCCACAAAATCAAATCGCATCACAACGTGGGCGGCCTCCCTGAGCACATGGCGCTCACGCTCGTCGAACCGCTCCGCGCGCTCTTCAAAGACGAAGTGCGCGAAGTCGGCCACGTCCTCGGCCTACCCGATGCCATCGTGCAACGCCAACCGTTCCCCGGCCCCGGGCTCGCGGTGCGCGTGCTCGGTGAAGTTACGGCCGAACGCGTCGAGACCGTGCGCGCGGCAGATAAGATCGTCACCGACGAGATCGAAGCGGCGACGCTGGATCCGAAGCCGTGGCAGTATTTCGCCGTGCTCACGCCATTGCAGAGCGTCGGCGTTATGGGCGACGGTCGCACGTATGCCGATCTCGTCGCAGTGCGCGCGATTACGAGCGAAGATGGGATGACGGCCGATTGGGCGCGCCTACCGCACGCGTTGCTCGAAAAGATCAGCACGCGCATCGTCAACGAAGTCGCGGGCGTCAACCGGATCGCGTACGACATCACCTCGAAACCGCCGGCAACCGTGGAGTGGGAGTAGGATAGGGCCATGCGCATCCTCGTCGTCGGTAATGGTGCGCGCGAAGACGCACTCTCGTGGCGTCTCGCGCAATCGCCGTCGTGCGATGCGATCTTCGCTGCGCCCGGAAACGCGGGCACGGCAACGCGCGGTGAGAACTGGGCGATCAACGCAACCGACGGCAAAGCGCTCGTCGCGCGCGCGATTGCGGAGAAGATCGATCTCGTCGTGCTCGGGCCCGAGACCGCAATCGCCGCCGGCGTCGGCGACCGTTTGCGTGAGGCGAAGATCTCGACGTTCGGCCCCGGTCGCGCGGTCGGGCGGCTCGAATCGAGCAAGATCTATTCGAAGCGCTTCATGGAACGCCACGGTATTCCGACGGCCAAAGCGCGCGTCGTGCATTCGCTCGCGACTGCGGAAAAGACGCTCGCCGATTGGCGCGGCGGCTGCGTCGTCAAAGCGGACGGCCTCGCGGCCGGCAAAGGCGTCGTCGTCACGCCCGATCCGCAGAGTGCGCTTGCGGTGTTGCGCGATTGGTATGGCGGCGCGGGGGTGCCCGGCGGCGGAAGCGACGTGCTCCTCGAGGAGCGACTCGAAGGTCGTGAGATCAGCATTTTCGCAATCGGTGACGGCAAGCGGTTCGTGCCGATCGGCTCGGCTTGCGATTATAAGCGCGCGGGCGACGGCGATACGGGGCCAAATACGGGCGGGATGGGTGCATATTCGCCGCCGGCCGGGTTCCCCGACGATCTCGTCGATATCGTGCGCGAACGTGTCCTCGATAAGGTCGTGAGCGGCCTCGCGCTCGATCGCGAAAAGTATATCGGCGTCCTGTATTGCGGCTTGATGCTCACAGCGAACGGGCCGTATGTTATCGAATTCAACGTGCGGTTCGGCGACCCCGAAACCCAAGTCCTCATGCCGCGCGTTCGCGGCGATTTCGCACGGTTGCTCAAGACGGCTGCCGACGGGAAGATCGATGAAGAAGCAGCTCGCTTTGACGGCGGCGCGTGTGTCGGCGTGGTGCTTGCGACGGCCGACTATCCGCGCAGCAGCACGCCGTTACGCGATTTGAGCGCCGACGTCGCGCTTTCAGGGGATCGCGTTGCCTTCTGGGGCGCATCCGCCTTGCGGGATGGGGTCGTCGATGCGGGCGGCGGGCGCGTGCTCACCGTGAGCGCACTTGGTGACGACGTCGCAGCCGCACGTGCGAACGCGTATGCCGCTGTCGACGAGCTCGCGCACCGCATCGGCAACGGCGTGCGGTTGAGTTATCGCAGCGATATCGCTAAACTCGCACCCTAACGCGGGCGTCGGTAGGCTCGGCGCGAAACTCGGGCGCGGCCACGCGGGTAGTGAGGAGCCTATGTACGGACAACAACAGTCGCGTTTGAACGCGCCGACCGTCTCCTCGGCGTCCTTGCTCGGTCAGGTTCTCGGCATCACGGGTGCGGGCTTTCTCGTTACCGCGGTTACGAGCTACCTCACGCAAGGCTTCCCCTCGGGCTTCTCGCTCATCGCGATGCTCGTCGGCTTCGGCTTCTTGATCGGTATTTCGGCGACGCGCCGTAATCCCGGCCTTTCGATGCTGATGTTTTATGCCTTTACCGCTTGCGAAGGCATCGGAATCGGACCGACGATCGGACATTACGTTCGCGTCGATGGCTCGGCCGTCGTCGTCCAAGCCGCCGCCACGACAGGCCTCGGGATGCTCGTGCTCGGATCGGTCGTCTTCCTTACCAGCTTCGATTACCGCAAGCTCTCCGGTATCGCGTTCGGCGCGCTCATCGGGCTCGTGATCGTCGGCCTGATCTCGGCGTTCACACATTTCTTGCAACCCGGCATCTACGCATGGGCCACGCTCGCCGTCTTCACGCTGCTCGTGCTCGTCGATTTCGGTCGCTTGCGTGCCGGTGGCGGCGGCCAGACCGCGATCGAACTCGCGACCTCGATCTATCTCGACGCGATCAACATCTTCTTAGCATTACTTTCCATCTTTGGCGGTCGTAGCAGAAGGTGACCGAGCGCGCCGTCGTCGTACAGCCGTCCCTACATGGCTAGGTCGTATGATGCCGAGGCACCGATGCCGGCCGGTGACACGCTTCACGAAGCGTGCGGAGTCGTCGGTATTTACGCGCCCGGCAACGAGGTTGCGCGCCATGCATACTTCGCGCTCTATGCCCTCCAGCATCGTGGTCAGGAATCGGCGGGTATCGCGGTATCCGATGGCGCTACGATCGTCTGTCATCGCGAGATGGGGCTGATTTCGAGTATCTTCGATGAGGAGATTCTCGGCAATTTAACGGGCTATATCGCCGTCGGCCACACGCGCTATTCCACGACGGGCTCGTCTGCGGTCGTCAACGCTCAGCCGTTACTCGAACATGCCAAATTCGGCGACGTGACGGTCTCGCACAACGGCAATCTGACGAACACGGACGACTTGCGCTCGTCGCTCGATGCGGCGACGGTCTTGCAGGCAACCTCCGATTCCGAAGTGCTTGCGAAAGCGATCGTCCAAGCCCCTGGTGCCGATATGGTCGCGCGAATCCGGGACGTAATGACGCGCGCCGAAGGGGCGTACTCGATCGTGATGTCGACGGAAAAGTCGCTCTTCGCGTTTCGCGATCCGTGGGGCGTGCGGCCGCTCTGCTACGGTCGTTTTCCCGGCGGTGGCTACATGTTCGCATCGGAATCGTGTGCGCTCGCGACCGTGGGCGCACAGTACATTCGCGAACTCGATGCGGGCGAGATCATGTGGGTCGATAACGACGGTCTGCATTATGATAAGATGCCGCAGCAGAAGCCGCAAGCGCTCTGCATGTTCGAGTACATCTATTTCGCGCGGCCCGATTCCGTGCTCGACGGCAAGTCGATCTACATGGCGCGGATGGCGATGGGCCGTCAACTCGCGCGCGAACATCCCGTCGATGCCGATGTCGTGATGGCGATTCCCGATAGTGCGATTCCCGGCGGCATCGGCTACGCGCAAGAGGCGGGTTTGCCGTACGTTGAGGGATTGATCAAGAACCGATATATCGGTCGCACGTTCATCAGTCCCGATCAAAAAATGCGCGCGCGGGGCGTGCAACTCAAATTTAATCCGATCGTCGAACTCCTCGCGGGGCAACGCGTGATCGTCGTCGACGATTCGATCGTGCGCGGAACGACGACGCCGCGCATCGTCAAACTCTTGCGCGACGCGGGCGCGCGCGAAGTGCACGTGCGGATCACCTCGCCGCCGATCATCCATCCGTGTTACCTCGGCGTCGATATGGCTTCGCACGACGAACTCATCGCGGCGAACTTTACGATCGATGAGATTTGCGAGAAGATCGGTGCGGATTCGCTCGGTTACTTAAGTAAAGAGGGCCTGCTCGACGCGATCGCGCGTAAACGCGGCCAAATGTGCATGGGTTGTCTCACGGGCGAGTATCCCGAAACCTACAACGGGCCGGCCGTTCTCGCGACCGCAGCGCGCTAAATCGCAACGCGAGCGCGATGAGCGACGACGACTTTTACTACGAAAACGGCTACCTCGTTTTCACGGCAGCGTATCATTTGCGGCGCGGAGTGTGTTGCGGTAATCGCTGTCGGCACTGCCCTTACAATCATGTCAACGTTCCGGCTACGATAGAAGTAGGAATACGCGAAATATGGGAAAAGGACAACTCATGAAACGATTGCCATCGCTCCACCCGACCGTCGCTCGGCTCCGGACGCTCGCCGTCGCACTTGTCGTCGGATCGACCGTCGCCATCGCCGCGACCGCGCAGGCAAACGCGAGCACGTATGCCATGTTGCCGCTCGTTGCGGGCGATACCGGCGTGCCGTATCAAGTCTTTGCAAGCAAAGCCGAGCGCACGACCTACGGAGATGCGATCGCACGTGGCATTCGCGCGCGCGATGGCGGAACGCGCATCGCGAAGAGCCGTGTGGAGAATGCGCTCGCGACGGCTGGGATCGATCAAGAGTCGCCCTATCGCGCGTGTAACGATGCCGCGTGCGCGCGCAAGATCGGTCGCGCGGTGCGCGCCGATACGGTGGTCTACGGTTCGGTCACACGCGCGCTCTCGATGATTTGGGGTTCGGAAGTCTCGATCGTCGACGTCGCAACGGGCCGCGTCGAGGGACCGTACGACCTCGGCTACAAAGGCGACTTTCTTACGCTCGAAACCGGCGTCGACGAACTTTCGCGAGCCGTTTCGAATCGCCTCATCGCCGATGCGAGCGCGCGAAACCGCGCCGCCGCGATGGCACGCCGCTAGCGGCTTTAATCGCCGCGTCGAGCGGCGTGTTCGTCGCGTCTTTCGTCGGCCTTGGGTTTGGGCGGTTCGGCGGCGAGATCGATCGGTGCGAGGCCCGCATCGCGTAGCGCCGTCTGGAGCGGCAGGATCCGGTCGCGTACGAACGCCGCGTGGCGTGCGAGTTGCACGTGGATCTCGGCGAGGAGGGCGGTCATCTCGCGCGATTCCTCGGCCGTCGGTACGTGGGGCGACGCGTTGTTCAGGAGCGATTGGATGCGCTCGCGCAGGAGATCGCGCAAGAAGTCGTTGTCTTGGCCGTTAATCGGATACGAACTGAAGACGTGCGCTTCGCGCGCGGCCATATCGAGGACGTCGTGAGCGCGCGCCGCCGTCGTATCGGATCGCGCGGCGAGTGTCGCGAACTGGTGTGGAAGTTGATCTGCGACATTATCGAGCGTGTTGAGCGTGACGTCGATCTGCGAGAGCGCGCCGTAGAGTTTGCGCACGTAGGCGACGTGCGCATTGCGTTCGCTCGGTGCGAGCGCGATGCGTGGATCTGGGCGAATCTCGATCGATTGCACGTAGCTCGCGCCATCGACATCGAGCCGCGCGTGATACGTCCCCGGTAGAAGATCGGGACCGCGGTCGGGACCGCGGTTCCATTTTGGCGCGCGATTCCAGCGGACCGGTGGTTCGCCCGAGAGATCCCACGTGACGCGATTGTAGCCCGCGACATTGCTTACGATGGGCACTTCCTCATCGTCGACGTCGTGCGTTCCCGAGAGCTTGCGCACGACGTTGCCCTTTGCGTCGATGATGGTGATCGTCGGCGTCGTCTTCGCGAGATCGGGAAGGGCAAACGTAAAGATCGCGCGGTCGGGTGGATTATCGCCCGCGCCCGTAACGTTGACGGTCGGCGTAGCGGTTTCGTACTGATACGCAATCGGCGGTGCGAAGAAGCGCACGCCTTCGGTGGCATGTGGCGTCGAGCGTTCGAGAGCGGCGATGTCGTCGAGGATCCAGACACCGCGGCCGTGCGTTGCGGCGAGGAGATCGCGTCCGCCGTGGGCGATGCGCAGATCGCGAATCGAGGTCGGCGGGAGATTCTGTTGTAGGCTTCGCCACGTCGTCCCGCGATTGGCGCTCCACCAGATACTATTTTCGAGACCGACGAAGAGGACGTTTGCGTCGCTCGGATCTTCGATGATCGCGCGGGCGAATTGCGTCGTGGGCAAGCCCGCAGCGATGTTCGTCCATGTCGCGCCGAAATTTCGCGTCGCGAACACGTACGGCGTGCGATCGCCCGTGAAGTGGCGATCGAGGACGGCGTACGCGACGGCGGCATTGCTATGCGAGGCTTCGATCGTCGGAATGCGCGCGTCGGCATCGGCTGCGGGCATCGTGACGTCGCGCCACCGCATGCCGCCGTCGCGCGTGAGCGCGACCTTGCCGTCGTCGGTCGCGATCCATATCTGATCGCGTGCGATGCTCGATGGCACGATATCGAGAATCGTATCGTACGTCTCGGCACCCGTCACGTCGAGTCGCAGCGGGGTTCCCGAAAGACCTTGCCTCGCCTTGATATCGCGCGTGAGATCGGGCGAGATGCGCGTCCAGTGCGCCCCCGCATCGATCGTGCGGAAAAGAACATTACCACCGTAGTATGCGACGTGCCCATCGAAGGGTGAGAACGCGAGGGGGCTCTCCCAATTGAAGCGATAGCGCAGTTCTCTCGGTGCGACGACATTTTGATTGTGTAGATACGGCGAGACGTCGCGACTGGTGCGCGAGCGCGTATCGTAGCGCGCGAGCGAGCCCGCGTTATCGCCGCCGCCGCCCGACGCCCACACGATCGCAGGATCGATGGGATCGGGGATCGTCCAGTTTCCGTCGCCCCCGGCAACTTTGCGCCAATCGATCGGCAAGATACCGTCGTCGCTGCGGCCGTTTGAGGGACCGCACCAAGCGCCGTTATCTTGGAGGCCGACGCAGATGCCGTATGGCGTGCTCGCATCCGTCGCGACCCGATACGCCTGCGCGATCGGCACGTTGTTGCGCCAGTCCCACGTCTCGCCGTTATCGCGTGAGATCGCGGGGCCACCGTCGTTTGCTTCGAGAATCGTCTTGCCGTCGGCGTAGAACCAGATCCCGTGATGGTCGCCATGAAGGTGCTTTCCGCTAACCTTCCACGTGCGAGCGCCATCGATGCTCTCGGCAAGTTTGACCGATGTCGTGAAGAGATGATCGGCGTTGGTCGGATCGACGAAGATGCGCGTGTAATAAAACGGGCGCTCGTCGACGAGCGTATTGGTCGAGACGAGTTGCCAGTGCGTGCCTCCGTCGTCGGAGCGCCAGATGATGCCGTCGTTCGATTCGACGATCGCATAGACGCGCTTGGGATCGCTCGGTGCCACGGCGATGCCGATGCGTCCGAGCGTTCCGCCGGGAAAACCGTTGCCCGTTAAGCGTTTCCACGTCGCGCCGCCGTCACTGCTCTTGAAGAGACCGTCGTCTGCACCGCCACTCGTGAGATGCCACGAGGATCGTCGAAACTGCCACATCGATGCGAAGAGCACGTTCGGTTCGGTCGCGCTGCGGTCGAGGTCTGCCGCTCCGCTGGAAGGCCCGAGCTCGAGCGTCTTCGACCACGTTTTACCGCCATCGGTCGTGCGGTAGATGCCACGATCGGGGCTATCTTTGAACGGATCACCAAGCGCCGCGACGACGGCGATTTGCGGGTCGCGCGGGTCGAGCGATATTTTCGAAATCGCGTACGTGTCGTCGAGGCCGAGATGAATCCATGTCTTGCCGCCGTCGTGCGAGCGATAGATGCCGTCGCCGTAGGTGACGTCGTTGCGCGGATTGGATTCACCCGTGCCGACCCAAACGTCGTCGGGTGTGTTCTTCGCAATCGCGATCGCACCGATCGAGCCGACCGCGGCCTTATCGAAAACGGGCTTCCAACTCGTCGAGCCGTTCGTGCTCTTCCAAACGCCGCCACCCGCAGAGCCGATGTAGATGAGTGCGGGTGCTTTATCCGAGCCCGCGATCGCGGCGAGTCGGCCGCCCGCAATCGTCGGTCCGACGTTGCGCCACGCGAGAGCGTCCATCGGGCCGGGCGTCGGCGTTGCCGTCGGCGACGGACTCGGTGTGGGTGCGGCACCGCGCGCATCTTCGGCATTGATATGTGTGGGCGAGGCCGCGAATGTGGCGAGGACAATGGCGAACGCGAGCGCGGTTTTACGGAGCATCGTGCGAGGTTCGCCACCGACTTTCGGCGCGCTTTCTCGGCCGCGTCGTTCCTATCCCAAGACACGCACGATTCGCTCGAGCGCCGCGATCCCGAGCCCGGGTACGCCGGTCATTTACGAAAACATTTTCGACGGCAGCGCGCCGCATGCTAGGAGTGTCGCGCGTTCGACCGCGCGCTCGAGCGCCGTGTTTCGAAGACCAGCATCGCCCGAAAACTTCGCGTCGCCCCCGTTACGCGAGGTGGTCGTAGACCGCTTTTTCGAACGCAAAATATCCCGGTAGCGAGATGGGATCGACGAACGGTAGGATCTGCGTCGCCCAAAATCCGCCGATGCCGTTCGACCGATCGATCCAATAGTAGAGATTCGCGAGCCCTGCCCACGCAAGTTCGCCTGCAGGCCGCCCGGTCGGCGCTTTTTCGTCGTTGATCATCCACGTATAGCCCCACGACTTGGGCATGCCGGGGAAGAACTCGGCGTCGTTGGAAAGGCTCGGGATCGCGCCCGGAAGCGCAGTCACCTTTAGATGTCCGAGACCGTTGCTCGCCATCTTTGCCACGGTCTCCGGCCTGAGCACGACGTCACCGTTGGGTGATTTGCCGTCGCATAGGATCATGCGGATGAATTTGAGATAATCGCCGACCGTCGAGTAGAGTCCGTGCCCGCCCATGTGTTGCTCGGGATCGGGCGGCAATTCGAAATCGGGTGCGGCCGTCATCGTGCCGTCGGTCCCCCGGTTGTGCGTCGAAGCCTTTCGCGGACGTTGCCCCTGTTTTAATTCGAAGCCGGTATCGTGCATGTCGAGTGGTTCGAAGATGCGTTCGCGCATCACGTCGCCCAGACGTTTGCCCGTCGCGCCTTCGACGACTTTTCCGGCCCAATCGATATTACTGCCGTACTCCCATCGCTCGCCCGGATCGAAGAGGAGCGCCGAGCGCAGCGATGCCATCGATGAGGTCGCGACGCTCGGTACGTGTTTCTTCTCGCCGTATTTGATGAGATCGTAATTGAAGAAGTCGTATCCGAAGCCCGCGGTGTGCAAGAGCAGTTGGCCCGCGGTTATATCGCTCTTCGGTGCGCGCATCTTCGGGTCGCCATGGTCGTCGAATCCGTCGAGAACCTGAATTTGCGCGATTTCCGGGACGTATGTTTTCGCAGGATCGTCGAGCGAAATTTTACCGTCTTCGACGAGTTGCATGACGGTCGTACCCGTGATCGCTTTGGTGCACGACCAGATCGCAACGACCGTGTCGACGGTCATCGGTGCGCCCTGGCCGAGTTGACGCGACCCGACGGCGCCCTCGTAGATCGTTCCGTTGCGGTCGGTTGCCATTGCGACGACGCCTGGAACGCCGTCCATACCGCTCGGCGGATGTACGGCGTCGTGCAAAACGCGATCGACGGCTTCTTTGAATCCAGTCTTCATCATTAAGGCGTATCCTTAGCGGCCGAGGTGAAAGTTCAGGCCGACATTGAGTGACGCGCCGTTGACGCCGTTTCCGGGAGGAAGCGGATAGCCTTGAGGACGTTGGATGAAGTTGTCGACGCTTGCGGAGAGGCTAATCTGTTTCGTGAAGCTTTTGTCAACCGTGAGAATGATGATGTTGTAATAAAGTGGGATCGCTTGATTCGAAAAATAATTGAACGCGCCCCACGTGTTCGTTGCAGCAACGCTAAAGCCGTGCTTGGGATCGATGGGAACGACGACCGTCACCGCTTGCGTGATCCCGAGTTCGGTTCGTTTGTTGTCGGGATATCCGGCGGCATTCGCCGCGGCAACGGCGGCTGCAGAGTCGCTAAAATGCGGCGATGCGTGGCCTTTAATGTTGTAGACCAAGAAGGCGTTGCTCAGCCCCTTGACGATCGGCGTTGCGTAGGTGAATCCGAGGTAATTGTCGTGGTAGTTCGTCGGCGTCGGATTGTTGACATCGGTATCGGTGGGACAGCAGACGCGATGCCGATACGCGGTCCCGATTTCGGCACTGAGCCCCTTCCCGATGACTGCGTCGACGCGATAACCATCGACGAGATCGCGGAAGTCGACAACGTTCCGAATGTACATCCCACCTGCGGCGATCCGTGGAAGGGTATTTGCAATGAGCCCATTTTGGACGTGATCGTAAGAGAACGTCACGCCTTTGGCCAGCGGCACGTGTGCCGAGAAATTCAGCTTGAGGCCATCGACGAACGGGACGCCCGGCGCCGGAGTAACGTTGTCCGATGTCGAGAAAATGACAACGGGCGTTATGTCCAGCGACGGCAGATGCGATTCGGCCGATGCGGGCGCAGGATGGCTCATCGCCACCGCCCCCATCGCGGCTGTCATGCTTAAAAGCTTGAATATCTTCAAAACAAAGTCTCCTCATCTAACGAACGATCAATGAGGGAAACGTCGGTGAGCGCGCTCCTTCGAAGCTCGTCTTATCGATCACAACGGAGAGGCAATGCTGACGTGTATTCACTACGATCGTCCCAATATTTTACACACCGTAGCACTTCTTCAAATGATGGTGGTAGAGTGTAAAATGCCCATGTGAGAGAAAAGCAATACCGAAAGGTATTTTCGGGAACGAGCTTCGAGCGGACGCGCGGTTTGCTGCGTTCGGTGACCGGGATCGAGCGGATTTTGCCTCGGTCGCGGCAGCGGACGCGATGGCGAGGGCTTTTTTGAAGATCGCACGTCATATGTCCAATGCCGAGCGTGGCGGATTTTCATCACCCGATGTACCGAGCCTCGCCGCTCGGCTTCGTACCGACTGACACGCTATTTTAGGTACGTGTCGAACCACGCGCGCGAGCGCTTCGTCACGTCTGCGCGATGCGCGGGAAGGCGGATACCGTGGCCTTCGCCCGGATAGATGACGAGCTGCGTCGGAACGCCGAGCGTATGGAGCGCGTGCCAAAATTCGAGCGACTGCGAGGCAGGCGTCTCGACGTCTCGTTCGCCCACGTACGCAAATGTTGGCGTCTTTGCATTCGTGATGAATTCGATCGGTGAGGAATGGCGATAAATCGCCGGATCGTTATAAGCGCTCGAACCGAAGAACGGAATCATCCATTCGTCGATGCCATTCTCGCCGTAATACGATTGCCAATTCGAAAGCCCCGCGCCCGCGACTGCCGCCTTGAACCGCGTGGTTTGCGTGATCGCCCACATCGTCATGAAGCCACCGTAGCTTCCGCCCGTCAATCCCAGGCGGGCGTCGTCGATCGGTGCCTGTTTTTCGACGGCGTTGACGCCCGCGAGAATATCGCGCAGATCGCCATAGCCAAAATCGCGGACGTTCGCTTGCGTAAACGCTTCGCCGTTGCCGAAACTGCCGCGTGGATTGGGATAAAAGACGAAGTACCCATCACGAATGTAATCGCGCGTGGTCCCGTTGCCGATGAAACGCGGGACGCTCGCGGCCGAAGGCCCGCCGTGCACGTCGACGATCATCGGATATTTTTTTGCCGGATCGAGATCGCGCGGCGCGAGTAGCCAACCTTGCACCCCGTCGAAGGCATCGCTCTTCCACGTAACGCTCGTCGCGCGAACGGCAGGTGCGATACCGGCATTCGCGTGCGTGAGATCGTGCCACTCACCGAGTTTGCCGACGGCGATTTCGGGCGGATGTTCGAAGTCTTGTCGGACGACAGCCGTCATATCGGAGCCGCACGCCGAAGCGAACGCACCGTCACCCGCACCGATCGTTTGCGCGCCGTGCCAGAGCGTCGCAGGGAGCATGGCGTCGGCTGCGTAGGTCTCGACGGCGGTCTCCCCCGCATGCAACGTCGTCGCGCGAAGCGTGACCGGACGAGCGGAATCGGTGCGGCAATCCCACGCGATGGATACGATGGAGCGCGGCGCTCCGGGCGTCAGGTTCCTCGCGTCGCCACCGCGTGCGGGCATTTCGAAGAGATCGCCTCCGGTCGATCCGAAATCGCTCATGATGCCGCCGATGAAAGCGACGCTCTTTCCATCGGGTGAGACGCGGGGATCGGCGATCTGTTGCTTCGCGTCGGTCGGCGTGTACAGAACGCGTGCCGTCGCGCTCGTTCCATCGAATGCGTAGAGCTTCGCAATCCACCAGTTGTTATCGCCGTTGCCGTGTGCGGCGGTGCCGACGAAATTCATGCCGTCGGGCATCCAATCGTATTCGTACACGTAGAGATCCGCGGGCGACGCGAAGCGCAAGACGCCGCGCGACGAGACGACGCCGATGCGTTGTTCGTCTTCGTCGACGCCGATCTCACCGACGATCGGGGCGCCCGCCTGCGTCGCGCCGACTTCTTTGCGAGCGTTTGGCGTCGCGAGAACGGCGAGCACGCCGGCACGCGAAAAACGTGGCGAGCCGAGCGTTCCTGAAAACTCCAAAATTTTCTTCGGCAAGAATGCATCGGGTGTTACCGCGTAGAGAAAATGGCGTTTCGATTTCGGCGACTCGAGCACGAAGACGAGCTGCTTTCCATCCGGCGACCACGTCGGATACGAAGGAACGCATTTCGTGCTCGGCTCGCACGGTAACATCACTTCGTGCGCGGCATCGTTCCCGATCGCGCGCACGATGAGATGTTGACGCACGGGCGTCCCCTCGATGCGCGCTTCGTCGCTTTCGATCGCCGCAACGCGCTTGCCGTCGGGTGCGATCGCGACCGATCCGAACGCGTGCAGCAGTTGCTCGCGTGGCGCGGCAGCCGCGGCGTGCGGCGCGGTCGAGACGAGTACGGCGAGTGCGATCGCGAGCGTAGAAACGAAAGCCGCTGCAGGTGCAGCGGCTTTCGTTTGACGCGCACGACCCGCGGGGCGGGATGCGATCGATGCGGACATCCGCGTGCTAAACGGCGACTGGCGTCGCGCCGTTGCGCGCGTGAATGGGATGGGCGGCCATCTCTTCGACGAGTGCGACGAACGCGCGAACGGGATAGCCCGTCGGCCCCTTCGCAAGCGACGCCGTCTCGCCATCGGTGTAGGCCGTACCCGCGATATCGAGGTGGATCCACGGCGTATCGCCGACGAATGCCTTGAGGAATGCCGCTGCCGTGAGCGAGCCCGCAGCACGCCCCGTCGAGTTGCGTAGATCGGCGATCTCGCTTTTGACAGTCGATGAAAATTCATCGAAGAGCGGGAGATGCCAGTATTTCTCAGTCGTCGTTTTTGCGACGGCGAGGAACTCTTCGCAGAACGCGTCGTCGTTCGAGATCGCGCCCGTCGCGCTATGGCCGAGCGCGACTACGATCGCGCCCGTGAGCGTTGCGGCATCGACGATTTTGGTCGCGCCGAGTTCGCGCGCGTAGCACAGGGCGTCTGCGAGAATGAGGCGACCCTCGGCATCGGTGTTGATGACTTCGATCGTCTTGCCGTTCATCGCGCGCAAGATGTCGCCCGGCTTCATCGCGCGCGGGCCGGGCATGTTTTCACTCGAGGGAACGATGCCGATGACGTTGAGCTTCGGTTTGATCTGACCGATCGCCGACATCGCCGCGAGCACGCCCGCGCCGCCACACATGTCGTATTTCATTTCGTGCATGTCTTGTGCGGGCTTGATCGAGATGCCGCCGGTATCGAAAGTGAGCCCCTTCCCGACGAGCGCGAGTTTCTCGTTCGAAGACGGATCGCCGATATATTCGAGCACGATCATGCGCGCTTCTTCGTCGCTCCCGCGCGAAACGCCGAGGATCGAGCCCATGCCTTTTGCGAGCATCTGCGCTTCGTCGAGTGCGTGAAACTTCAATCCCGTAGCATGCGCGATCTCGGAAGCTTTGGCTTCGAGGTGCTTTGGCGTCATATCGTTCGCAGGCGTGAGCGCGAGGATGCGCGCGAGGTTGACGGCCTCGCCGACGATCGCGCCGTGCGCGATGCCGCTCTCGAGGGTCGCACGATCGAACTCGTGTGCGCCTGCCGTCGCGACGATCGCGACCGTGTCGATGAGGATCGGCTTCTCGGGTTCGGTGCGGTACGTCGTGCTATCGATCGTACCCGCAAGCGCACCTTCGGCGACGAAAGCCGCCGCACGGTTCGCATGCGTGCCGACTTCGAGTGGGAGCGCGATCGCAAGCGAGGTCACTTTGCGTTTGCCGAGATAGCGCACGGCAGCACCAGCGTACGCGGCGAGTCCGGCGACATCGAATTTCTCGCGCGTGCCGAGGCCGACGACGAGCACGCGTTTGACGCTATGCCCGCTCGCATGGATGAGGGCGATATCGCCCGCTTTGCCGGCGATCTCGCCCGATGCCAGGACGTCTGCGATCGCACCGCCGAGCTCGGAATCCGCGGCTTGCGCGGCGCCATCGAGGCGGCCATCCGCGAAGACGGGGACGACGAGGGCTCCCGCGACGAGTGCGCTCGGAGCTCCCGACGTAACGTGGAATTGCATGACGTACCTTTCAGTTGGTTGAAGACGATCCGGTTATGCGGAATTCGGACGAATTGCGAGCATCGAGCGACGCGCCCCTCCCCGATGCCTACGCGCGAGCCGGTGTCGACATCTCCGCAGGCAACGCCGCAATCGCGCGTTATAAGGACGTGACGTCGCAGTGGCGGCATCCGAGCCAACTTGGGGCCATCGGTGGGTTTAGCGGCCTTTTCGAAATGCCCGGCGACTCGACGCGCGCGCTCGTCGGGTCGGCTGATGGCGTCGGGACGAAGATCCTCATCGCGGCGGAAGCCGAGCGCTACGGCAGCGTCGGTGCCGATCTCGTCAACCATTGCGTCAACGATATTCTCGTCGTCAACGCAAAGCCGCTCTTCTTTCTGGATTATCTCGCGGTCGGCAAACTCGATCCCGACATTGCGGGCGAGATCGTCGCGGGCGTGCAGCGCGCGTGTCGGGCGAACGATTGCGCGCTGCTCGGCGGCGAAACAGCCGAAATGCCGGGTCTCTATCAGGAAGGGCACTTCGATCTCGCGGGCACGATCGTCGGCATGGTCGATCGCGCGCGTGTTCCCGACCCCGCGCGCGTCGAAGCGGGCGATGCGATCGTGGGCCTTCCCGCGATCGGCCTCCACACCAACGGTTACTCCCTCGCGCGCGCGATCGTGCCCAAGGCGGAGTGGCGCTCGCAGCTTCCGGGCGCGGAACCCGGTGTGACGTGGCTCGACGCACTCCTCGTCGAGCACCCGTCGTACGCACCCGCCGTGCGCGCGATCGATGCCGTCGCCGACGTGAAATCGATGGCGCACATTACGGGCGGCGGTCTTTTGGAGAACGTTCCGCGCACGCTTCCGCCAACGTGCAAAGCCGTTTTCGAAGCGTCCCGCTGGAGCGTGCCGCCGCTCATAGCGGAACTCGTACGCCGCGGCAACCTCGAACACGCCGAAAAATATCGCACGCTCAATATGGGCATCGGCTACACGCTCATCGTCCCGCGCGCTGAAGCGGCGCAAGCGACTGCGGCATGGCCAGGCGCTCGCGTCATCGGCTGGGTGGAAGAGCGCTTCGCGGGTGATCTGCCCGTTATCGTACACCCCGCGCGCGGCTAGATGTCGGCCCATCTGCTGATCGATCTCGACGACCCGCTCTTCATTCAAGACGAGGTCCACCACGAGATCGAGGCGCTCGATCGGGAACGCGGAATTTATTGCAGTCGCGAACATCGTACGCCCGAGCGCGTCCTTGCGTGGATCGACGATCGCTTCGGCGGCACGGCATCGCATGAAGCGGCCGCGGGCGGCATTTGGCTCGCGCACGAAGCGGGCGAACTCGTCGGTTTTGCGGCTTTCGACGCGCGCGGGCTCGCCTACGACGATCTGCGGTTTTGGATGGCGCGCGATGGTGTGGGCATCGTCGGTCCGCTCGGTGTCGTGCCTGCGGCGCGCGGCCGCGGCATCGGCCGGACGTTGCTCCACGCCGCCGCATTCTCGACGCGCGAGCGTGGGTACCGGCAGGCGATCGTGCCCGCGGTCGACGACGCAGCGCACATCGCGTTTCTCGAACACCATGCGAATGCGCGCTTCGTTCAACGCGTCGACGATCGGCTCGAGCGACGCTATCGCACGACGGTGCTCGCGTCGGGAAACGGTAGTAATTTCGCAGGCGTCCTCGAGGCTTCGGCTGCGGGCCGCGTCCCCTTCGAGGTGACGGCGCTCGTCGCGAATCGGCCACGAGCGCTCGCGCTCGAACGCGCCCGCGACACGGGTGTCGCCGCTCACATGGTCGCGTGGGATCGCGCGACCGAAACGCGCGACGCGTTCGACGACCGCGTGATCGCAACGGTCGCCGCGACGTCGCCTGATCTCGTGTTGTTGCTCGGCTGGATGCACGTCTTGCCCGCGACGTTTCTCGCGCGTTTTCCCGAGACGCTCAATATTCATCCCGCGATGCTGCCCTACGATTTCGCACTCGATACGATCACGATGCCCGACGGCGTCGAGATTCCGGCGTTTCGCGGCGCACACGCTTTCGACGAGGCGCTAGCGGCGGGGCTCGGTTGGAGCGGCGCGACGATGCATCGCGTCGGCGTCGCGGTCGACCGCGGCCGCGTCTACGCGCGCGCGCCGCTCCACCTCCCCGCGGATCGCGATCGCGCGGAGCTGGAATTAGCATTACACACTCTCGAACGGCGCGTCACGGAGATCGCGATCGGGCGCTGGGCGCGCGAGCGGCCCTAGCCGCTCAGCCGCGCTTCGAAGGGGAGTGCGGGGTTCGCCGTTAGCGTTCGCGGATCGCAGCGCACGAATTCGCCTTGGCGGTCGGCAGCTGCTGCGATCATCGCGGCATTATCGGTACAGAAGCGCATGTGGGGAATGGCGCAGGCGATTCCCCGACGCTCGGCCCATGCCCGGAATGCCGTTTGGAGCGCGGAGTTTGCGGCGACGCCGCCCGAGAGCACGGCTACCGTATACGCGGCGCGTCGCGATGCGCGATCGAGTCGATCGATGAGGACGTCGACGACCGCCGCTTGAAACGAAGCGGCGATATCAGCGGGATTCGCGGCGCGACCGGCATCGGTATCGAGAAAATACTTTACCGCCGTTTTAATTCCCGAAAACGACATGTCGAGCGCGTCGCCGGGTGCGCGGTAGCGGGGAAAAGCGATCGATTTGGGGTCGCCCGCACGCGAGAGGCGATCGATCTCGGGGCCGCCGGGAAAGGGCAACCCGAGGAGGCGCGCGGTTTTGTCGAAAGCTTCACCTGCGGCATCGTCGCGCGTTTTCGCAACGATGCGAAGAACCGTCGGACTGTGGACGGCGACGATCTGCGAGTGACCGCCCGAGACCAGGAGCGCCAGAAACGGATACGTCGGCTCGATGCCGGAGTCGATGAACGGCGCGAAAATATGGCCGTGAAGATGGTTGACGGCGTAGAGCGGTTTGCGCGCCGCATACGCGACTGCTTTCGCCGACGCGACGCCGATGACGAGACTACCGACGAGCCCCGGTCCCGCCGTCACCGCGATGCCGTCGAGATCGGCAAGCGTAACGTTCGCGCGTTCGAGCGCGTCTTGGATCGCCGCGCTCAAAAGCGCTAAATGCTGGCGGCTCGCGATCTCCGGGACGATGCCGCCGAATTTCGCGTGAAACGCGTCTTGATTCGTCGAGACGTTGGAGAGCGCGGTCTTGCCGTCGCGGACGACGGCCGTCGCCGTGTCGTCGCACGACGTCTCGATTCCCAGAAGCAGCATGGTGAGAATTTCGTTCGCGATCATGCGCTGCCGCTCCGGGTCGGCATCAGCGCCCGATGATGTCAACGAAATCCTCGCGGAGGCGCAACCGCGATCTTGGCATCTTATCGATGGAGATTGAAGCGAGCGCTGCGTTCGCGATAGCGATCGGCGAGAGTAAGGTCCTCTTAAAAACGTCCGTAGAGGGGAGTTGGGGTCCGGCCGTGCAACGCGCAGCTTCCGTCATGCCCGCTTCACGCACCGAATCGCTCGCATTTTCACCGACGACGTCGACCCTCGACTTCGCTATCGACGAGCTCGAAGAAATTGGATCGTCGAGCGGCGGGGCCGTAACGGCCTCGGTTCGACGCACCGCGCTCGCGAGGTATCTCGATAGCGCTCGGCAGCGCATCCCACGCCACGTGCGGCTCCGTCACGATTATGAAGCTCTCGGCTTCGAGGACCTCGTCTGGTCGTCGGGGCGCGTACGTGTCGCCACCTTGCCGCAGACGCGTGCGATGCCCGCGAATGATTCCCTTGGCGACGCGCCCTCGCTCGCCGTCGAGAACTCAGGTGGCATCGTGCACACCGGCAGCACCTATCTGCAACCGGGTGCGACGCGCGGCGACGATCGTCTGACGATCGTCGCGCTCGCCGACGCCGTGCGCGCCGGAGCGGCGCGCGATATCCTCGGCCACATCGTGCGGATCGACGGCGATCGATTCAGCGCGCTCGCGACGGCATTTCAAAATTGCGGCGCGTACGTCGAAGTACCGCCGGGAATCGTCCTCGACGCACCGGTGCAGATCGTGTGGACGGGCGCGCCCGGCGCGGCGCAAGCGATCTTTCCGCAGATCGTCATCCGCGTCGGTGCGAACGCACGCGCGACGATCGTCGAGCGCCACGTTGGAAACCTCGACGCATTCGTCTGTGGGACGGTGGAACTCGAGATCGCGGCCGGGGCGCGTGTGGATTACGTCGTCGTTCAAGAGATCGACGATGGCGCGCGAATCATCATGTCGCGCGCGGCGCGTTGCGCGAGTGGTGCCACCGTCGCGTGGCATCTTGCAGAGCTCGGCGGCGCGCTCGTGCGCTCGATGGTCGCAAGCGAACTCGTCGGAACCGCGTCGTCGGCGGAAACGAACGAACTCGCGTTCGCAAGTGGCTTCGGAAATGTCGATCTGCGCGTCACGTGCGCGCACGTCGGCGAAGGGAGTATCTCGCAGAGCATCGTTCGCGCGGCTGCGATCGATCGCGGTGTGGGTCGCGTCGCATGCGACGTCACGATTGGGACCGCGGCGCACCGTTCGGATACGGTGACGCGCATCGACGGGCTCGTTCTCTCGCGTAACGCGTATCTGGAAGTCGTTCCCTCACTCGAGATCGCGACGAACGATATCGCGGCCGCACACGCGGCCACCATCGGCTCGCTCGACGAGGATCAGCTCTTTTACGTTCGGACGCGCGGTATCTCGCGAGGTCGCGCGGAGCGGATGCTCGCGCTCGCATTTTTCGAACCCGCGATCGCGCGATTTCCCGGAGACGCCCTTCGCGATGAAGTGCGGACGGCGCTCGATAAGCGGCTCGACGACGTTGCGGACACGTTTGCTAGCTAATTCTTAATTAGATATTAGTCATAGTCAATCACGGTTTTACGGAAAATAAAGGCCCGGCGCGTTCCGACCATCTAATAGCCTCCTATGCTTACGATCGAAAAAATTCAATCCGAGATACGAGAACTCGAAGGGTTCGCCGTCGATATCGCAGCGACGACGACGCAGCCCATCAAAATGAAAAGCTACAAACGTCAATACGAGCGTCGCGCACGCGAACGCCACACCGTCGCCGATTGGAAGCGTTTACGTTTCCGCGATGCGTATCCGGATTGTGGTGTGACGGTGCTTTTGAGCAACGGCCGCGTCGCGAGCGATCGGATGATGCTGGCACGGGTTCGCCAGTCGTACAACTGACGGGGGTGCCGTGGTTGCGAGTTCGCGCATGCGGGTAGCAACTCCACCATGACCGCCGCGAACGTCGATACCGAAACGAAATCTGTCGTCGTCGTCGGAAATCTTCATTCTCGCATGACGGCTTCGCGATTCGCTGAGGCGATCGAACTCTTGCAACGGCATGGCGTGCACGTGGCGGCCTCGCATACCGTCCAGCGCGGCGAGGACATGCTCGCGCGGGTAAAGGGCGCGATCGCCGACGGTCGGCGCTACGTGCTCGTGGCGGGGGGTGATGGTTCGATGACCTCCGTCGTCGGCGCGTTCGCACATACCGATAGCGTCCTCGGCGTCTTGCCGCTCGGAACGGGCAACAGTTTCGCACAAACGCTCGGAATCGCACCGCCAACGCTCGAGAACGCCGTCGATGCGATCGTGAATGGTACCGTCGCGCGAGTCGATCTCGGCATCGTCAATGGCCGGCACTTCGCGAATTTTGCAACGATCGGACTTTCTTCGACGATCGCGCGCGCAACGTCGAACATTTCGAAGAAGCTGCTCGGTCCGCTCGCTTATGCAGTCGCCGGTGTCGGCCCTCTCTTTCGCAGTAGCTCTTTCGACGCCCACGTACGTTGGGGTCATAACGACGTGCGCGTGCGAACGCACCAGATCATTATTGCGAACGGCCGATTCTTTGGATTCACGCCGATCTTGCCTGACGCGACGATCGTCGATGGCGAACTCGCACTCTTTACGACGAGCGGTTGTTCGCGTTGGGAAATCGCGAATATGTTTATCGCCTTTTATCGGCATCGACAGACGACGCTTGCGGATGCAGAGTATTTTTCGGCGCCGGAGATCACGGTGACGACGTCTCCGAAGCAATATCTCGATATCGACGGAGAAGCGTTTGGCGAAACCCCCGCGAAATTCTCCGTCGATGCCCGCGCGCTACGCGTGCTGGTTCCGCGTGGTTTTACCGGCTTGGTCTGAGTGTGGCGAGAATCAGCGTTGGGAGAGATCGCTTGTGTCTGCCGGTCGGCCTAGATGTAAATCATACGGTTGTGATGAGTCGCTCGCTAGCCTATCGTAGCGGGATGAACGTATCACGCACATCACTTCTTGCTGGAATCGGCGTCGCAACGATCGTTGCGATCGCTCCTCTCGCCGCAACCGCCCAGACCAAAGCCGACGGCGCGAAGCTCGTCGTTTTCTACAAGACGCCCAAAGACCAAGCGGCGTTCGAAGCGTACTATTTCGGGACGCACGTCGGCAAAGCGTCGAAGCTTCCCGGCTTGCGGTCCTACGTGGTCAATCGTTCTCTGATCCTAACGCCCGACGGCAAACCGTCGGGCACGTATTCGTTTTTCGCCGAACTGGGCTTCGATTCACTCGAAGCGATCAAGGCCGCTCTCGGCTCCACGCAGGGCGCGACAACCGTCGCCGATCTTGCAAACTTCGCGCAAGCGGGCGTGGACATTACGATGTTCGAGGTCAAGCCCGTCGCCTAAGAGCTACGGCGAGGCGGGCTCGAGCAGGGTCGCGATGTAGCGCGGTTCGACGCTGCCCATGGCGAGGAGCCGTGCGTTGAACGTAGCAACGTCGAATGCGGGGCCTAGCCGCACGCGCTCGGCGGCTTCGACGCGACGGATTGCCGAGAGGCCCGTGTAGTACGACGAGAGTTGATCGTGCGAGAGTTGGAGGCGATGCCATTTGGTTTGCGCCTCCGATTTCTCTTGATAGGCCTGACGTTCGAGGAGATCGTGGCAGCGCGCTTCGGTGAGGTCGCCCGTATGGAAGCCTGCATCGATGAGCGTATTGGCTTCTTCGCGTAAGCGCCATTTGAGTTGGAAGAGACGCAGACGCGGATCGTTATCACCATAGCCCGCATCGAGCATCATGCCTTCGATATAGACGGCCCATCCTTCGGCAAACGAGCCGTTGGGAAATGCGCGTCGCACGAGCGACGGCACGGTTGAGTTCGCGCGAAACTGCAGGTAATGACCCGGCATCGCTTCGTGCATCGAGAGCATCTTGAGTTCGTAGGTGTTGTAGTCGCGCAGATACGACGCGACGCGTTCGTCACTCCACGATTTCGGAATCGTATCGATGTAATAGAACGACTCGCCGAGCGGCGTGAATGGGCCAGCGGGATCGAGGCTGGCGCCGGAAAATCCAGCCATGAATGCCGGCGTGGCGACGACGTGTAACGTCGATGGCACGGGCGGAACGATGACGGGATGCACGGCGAGGAATGCTTGCGCCGCGTCGACGTCGCTTCGTGCGACGTTGAAGATCTCGGTACGCTTGGGGTGATCTCCGGCGAGCTTGTCGAGCACGCGGCGCACGACGACGTCGACGGCGTTCGATTTCGTTTCGTCGGCAATACTTTTCGGGAAGAACGTGCGATCGAAGGGAATCGCCAAACGCAGCATTTCGGCGCGATTTTTTGTAAAATCGGCTTGCGCCTCGGCAACGAGATCCGCGCGCGTGCGATCGGTGCCGTTCGCCAGGAGCATTTCGCGATCGAAGACGACCGCGCCGACGCGCGGATTGGCGTTCGATCGCGGTAAGAGTGTCGTTTTGAGAAATTTCGTAAAACCATCGAGCGCGGCGAGCACGTTCGGAAGCTGTTTTGCGATCGCGGCGCGAGTCGTGGGGCTCGTCGTTTTCGCAAGCGATGTGAGACTCGTGTAGAGCGCGACATTGCCCGCATTCGCATCGATGGCTTGGAGCGTTGCGACGCGCGTGGGATGCGTGAGGTTCGCCTCGGCCGCGGTGACGATCCCGGGTATCGCGGCCAGGCGTGCCGCGAGATGTTGCATGCGCGTTCCGAGCGGCGCGAAGGTACGGCCGGTGAGCGAATATGCCGCTTGACCGATCGCCGATGTGTAGCCGGTCGGACTGGTGCGCCACGGGGCGAGGGTCTCATTTTCGAAGAGTTCAAGATCGATCGAATCGAGTAGCGCGTGTGCGTCGGCATCATCTTCACGCCCAGGTGCCTTCGCGATCTCATCGCCGATCCGCACGCGCCACGTTCCGAGCCATGCGATCCGTGCGGCGTGTCCCGTTGCGGAATAATCGTCGAGTTTATCGTCGTAGCGGTGGATGCCGAGGCCGTCGGCAAAAAGGGGGTCGTGCTTCTCGCTCTCGTTCACGTACGCGGAAGCGAGTTGCGAGAATGTCATCGCCGTCGCCGTGACCGTCGCATCGGGTCGTGTCGTTTGCGCTCCG
>JANOMT010000007.1:0-55137 GCA_031420415.1 Vulcanimicrobiota bacterium | reverse complement strand
TCGCGTACATGCAGCGAGTAATTGAAAGTTGTCATTTAGCAACACCATACGTCCTGCATACCTACCGAACTGAACGCTTCCTTCGGCTTCGGGAGATAACTTTAGGTGTGGTGATGCACGGGGTCGATCGGGTTCGAGGGTTCGGCTGCAACCCATCCCACGGTCGACTTCGTCCATCAGTGATAGCCTTTCCCTGAGTCGAGATGAATACCCGGCCCCATTTTTGTCAAACGAGCGACGTCTTCTGCGAAGACTGCCGTCGTTGCTCAAACGCCGGCCGGCGACTCTTCGAGTGCGGCGAGCGCGAGGGCAACGGCTTCCTCGTTACGCATCGCGGCGCCGCGGGCCATAAGGGATTCGCGCCGATCACGTGGGAGGCGTTCGGCGAGGAGGCCGTCGAGCCGCGTTCGCGTCGCTTTCTCGCTGAATTCGCGCTCGAAGCCGAGGTCGCGCAATGCGGCGTCCGCGTGTGCGGCGAGCTGGACGGCGCGAGTGTGGTCGCCTTCCAGGGCAAATACGAGCGCCAGATGTTCCAAGGCGAAGCTGATTTGCCCAATGTGGATCGCATCCGACCCATGCCTGAGGAGCAACTCGCGGGCGGTCGTCCTCGCCTCGGCAAGTCGATCGAGCGCGACCAAATACCCAACGAGATTGCACGCGCCGACGACGGACATAGTTTCAAAGCGAGTCGGCGCGCTTTTCATGTCGGCCAACGTTTCTCGCAAAATGACGACGGCTCGTTCCGTCTTGCCGAGGGCGTATTCCCACTCGGCGAGATTGAGACCCGAGATAACGGCCATCGTACGGTTTCCGAGCGCTCGATGCTTATCGCGGAGTTCTTGAGTCAGGCGCGCGCTGGTCTCGTACTCGCCGCGTATCCCGACCAACGCGGCTTTATTCTGCAATGCGCGCAGGGCCAGCCAGCGATCCTCGCTTGAAATCAATGCTTCCAACTCTGCGGCGGCGTCGGCAGCGTCATCGATGCGGCCAGCCTGACGCATTGCATTCGATTCTTCAATGAGAGCGAACGCGAGCGCCGTTCGATCCCCAGAGGCGCGGCCGAGCCGAACACCTTCCGAGGTGAGGTCGCAGGCTTCCGTGATGCGTCCGAAGTCGGACGCATACGAGCCTTTCCAAGTGAGGAGCGACGACCGCAACGATGCTGGGGCATCGTCTTCCAACCGTTCGATCGCGTTTGCGAAACGTTCGTACCCCTCGCCCGCTAGCGCGACTGAAAGCCAATAGCGCCCCACGGCAGCGAGAGGTTCGCTTGCGAGTTTGGCCTCGCCATTCGCTATTCCCCAATCGAGTGCGGCACGGAGGTCCTCGAGTTCGATTGCGATGAGACGATCCATAGGCTCTCCACGACCCGTCTGATTAAGGCGTTTGCGTTCGTCGACGAATCGGTCGCGAAGATGGTGGAGATGGCGAAGCGCGCGGTCGTGCGATTCGCCTGAGGCGCCGAGTTTTTCACGTGCGTAGGCGCGTGTCGACTCGAGCATCCGATAGCGCAACGCATCGCCGGCGGGCTCCGCGAGAACGAGCGACTTATCGACCAGCGACGCTAGCACGTCGAAGAGATCGAGCTCGTCGAAGTCGTCGCTCGTCGCGACGGCGCTCGCTGCTTTGAGCGTGAAACCGTTCACGAAAATACCGAGCCGACGAAAGAGCATACGTTCGCGATCGTCGAGAAGGTCGTGGCTCCAATCGATGAGCGCGCGCAACGTTTGCTGGCGCGGCAACAGATTACGGCTCCCGCCGGTCAAGACGCGAAAGCGTTCGTCGAGGCGCTCGCGTAACTGCCGTGGGCTCAGGACCTTCACCCGCGCGGCTGCGAGCTCGATCGCGAGCGGAATACCGTCGAGCCGACGACAGATATCGGCAACGATTGACGCATTTTCATCGGTCAGGGCGAAGTGTTGATCGGCTGCATTCGCACGCTCGACAAAGAGCGCGATCGCGGGCGCGGCGGTGGCCTCGCGTGCGTTCGCCACGGTGGCTCCGTCGCCGACGCCGAGCGACGGTAATCGGTATATCGTCTCTCCCGCAATGCCGAGCCCCTGACGACTCGACGCGAGGATGGCTATTTTTGGGCACTGGCGAATGATGGCCCAAATCACCCGTGCCGCGCCTGCGACGATATGCTCGCAATTATCAAAGACCAGGAGCGCCTGCCACGACTTGAGCGTCTTGACGAGGTGCGCGAGCGCATCACCCTCGGGTGGTAGCGAGAGCCCAAGCGCCTGCGCAATCGTCGCGGAAATATACTCGTCGCTCGCGAGCGGTGCGAGTTCGATAAACCAGACGCCATTGCCCGAGCCGTCCAGAAGGTTCGCCGCGACCTGCAGCGATGTGCGCGTCTTGCCGATCCCGCCCGAACCGACGAGCGTCACGAGTCGATGCGTCCCAAGCGACTCCGCGATTTCCGCAACCTCGCGCTCGCGGCCGACGAACGATGTCATCTGCAGCGGCAGATTGTTCGGCATCGATTGGAGCGATCGCAGCGCCGGAAATTCCGATGCAAGCTCGGGGGCGACGAGCTGATAGACGTATTCCGGGCGCGAGAGATCCTTGAGCCGATGCTCGCCGAGATCGCGTAAACTCACCTGCGACGGAAGTGCGCCAAGGACGAGATCGTGCGTGACGCCCGAAAGGAGCGTTTGTCCGCCATGGCCGATCGAGAGGAGCCGCGCGACGCGGTTGACGGTTGACCCGAAATAGTCACCACCGCGTTCGTCCGCTGCACCGGTGTGAAGAGCCGCCCGGACGCGCAGTCCGCCGACGGCGGAGAAATCTTCGGCTGCGAGCGCGCGCTGGAAATCGAGCGCAGCTGAGACCGCGGCGTCGGTCCGCGCAAACGCGACGCAAAATGCGTCACCGAGTGTTTTGAAGACGTAGCCGCCGTGCGCGTCCATGGCCGCGTGCCCGATTGCATCGTGCCGTTGCACCGCCGCCGACATCGCCTCGCGATGTATGTCCCAGCGCTCCGTGCTGCCTTCGATATCCGTGAAAAGAAACGTCACCGTTCCAGTCGGGAGCGCCGCGCCATCTAGCGGAGCCGGGTCAGGGAGACCGCTTGCCATCCTCGGCGATTCGGCGTCGATCCCAAGCGACCCCGGCTAAGCTCGTGATCGGCGATGCGGTAGATAGCACGGCAGCACGACCTTCTGCTTGCGTTCTACATGTATTCACTATTTTTTGCCAAGCGTGCCACATCTTCTGCGAAAACTGCCGTCGTCGCTTACGCGCCGTCCGGCGGCTTTTCGAGTGCGGCGAGCGCGAGGGCGACGGCTTCCTCACGACTCATCGCGGCACCGCGGGCCATGAGGGATTCGCGCTGATCATTTGAAAGGCGTTCGGCGAGGAAGGCGTCGAGCCGCGTTCGCGTCGCTTTCTCGGTGAATTCACGCTCGGAGCCGGTGTCGCGCAACGCGGCGTCGGCGTGAGCGGCGAGCTGCGCGGAGCAAGCAAGGTCGCCTTCGAGCACGAGCACGAGCGCCAGGTGTTCCAATGCGAAGCTGATTTGCCCGATGTGGATCGCATCCGACCCATGCCTGAGGAGCAGTTCACGTGCGGTCGAACGCGCTTCGGCAAGTCGATCGAGCGCCACGAGATACCCGATGAGATTGCACGCGCCGGATACGTACCATTGTTCAAAGCGAGCCGGCGCGCTTTTCATGTCAGCCAACGTTTCTTGCAAAATGACGACGGCTCGCTCCGTCTTGCCGAGGGCGTGTTCCCACTCAGCAAGATTGAGACCCGAGACGACGGTGGCTGAACGGTTCCCGAGCGCTCGATGCTTATCGCGGAGCTCTTGGAATAGGCGCACGGCGCTCTCATGGTCGCCGCGTATCCCGACCAACACGGATTTATTCTCCAATGCGATGAGGGCCAGCCAGCGATCCTCGCTTGAAATCAATGCTTCCGCCTCCGCGTTGGCGTCGGCAGCGTCATCGATGCGGCCAGCGCGACGCAATCCAACCGATTGGTACAGCAGGGCGAACGCCAGTGTTGTTCGATCCCCCGAGGCGCGGCCGAGCCGGACACCCTCCGATGAGACATCGCAGGATTCCGTGATGCGTCCGAAATCTGCCGCATACACGCCCTTCCAAATGAAGAGCGCCGACCGCAGCGACGCTTGAGCACGGTCCCCCAACAGTTCGATGGCGCGCCCAATGCTCTCGTACCCCTCGCCGACAAGCGCGACCGCTCTCCAACCACTTCCCACGGCAACGATCATTTCGCTTGCGAGTAAGGCTTCGCGATTCGCCATTCCCCAATCGAGTGCGGCACGCACGTCTTCGAGTTCGATTGCAATCAGGCGTTCACAAGGCTCTGCACGACCCGTACGATGAAGGCATTCGCGTTCGTCGACGAATCGATTGCGAAGATGGCGGAGATGGCAGAGCGAACGCTCCTGTGATTCGGCCGCGGCGCCGAGTTTTTCGCGGGCGTAGGCGCGTGTCGATTCGAGCATCCGGTAGCGTAGCGCATCGCCGGCGGGTTCCGCGAGGACGAGCGATTTGTCGACCAGCGACGCCAGCACATCGAAGAGATCGAGCTCCCCGAGATCGTCACTCGTCCCGACAGCCGTCGCCGCTTCGAGCGTAAAACCGTTCACGAAGATGCCGAGCCGCCGAAAGAGCATCCGTTCGCGATCGTCGAGGAGATCGTGACTCCAGTCGATGAGCGCCCGTAGCGTCTTTTGACGCGGCAATACATCGCGACTGCCGCCGGTGAGCACGCGAAAGCGCTCGTCGAGCCGGTCGTGCAACTGTCGCGGACTCAGGATCTTGACCCGCGCGGCCGCGAGCTCGATCGCGAGCGGAATGCCGTCGAGCCGACGACAGATCTCGACGATGATTGACGCGTTTTCGTCGGTCAGCGCGAAGCGTTGGTCGGCGGAAATCGCACGCTCGACGAAGAGCGCAACAGCCGGTGCGGCAGCGGCGTCATCACCGACCGCGAGCGACGGAAGTCGATACGTCGCCTCACCCGCGACGCCAATGCCTTGACGGCTCGATGCGAGCACGGAGATCTTCGGACAACCGCGAAGGAGCGCCGCGATCGATTTCGCGGAGGCATCGATGAGATGCTCGCAATTATCGAAAACGAACAGCGCATGCCACGACTTGAGCGTCTTGACGAGATGCGCGAGCTCATCACCCTGGGGCGGCAGTGAGAGCCCGAGCACCTGCGCAATCGCCGCCGGAATGTAACCGCCACTCGCGAGCGGTGCGAGTTCGATAAACCAGACCCCGTTGCCCGATCCATCGAGGAGATTTGCCGCGACCTGCAGCGACGTGCGCGTCTTGCCGATCCCGCCCGAACCGACGAGCGTCACGAGCCGATGCGTACCGAGCAACTCCGCGATTTCCGCAACCTCGCGCTCACGGCCGACGAACGATGTCATCTGCAAGGGCAGATTATTGGCCATCGATTCGAGCGACCGTAGTGCGGGAAACTCCGACGCGAGGTCCGGCGCGACGAGCTGATAGACGTATTCCGGGCGCGAGAAATCTTTGAGCCGATGCTCGCCGAGGTCACGTAAACTCACCCGCGATGGAAGTGAGCCGAGAACGAGATCGTGCATCACGCCCGAAAGCAGCGTCTGTCCGCCGTGACCGATCGAGAGCAGCCGCGCGACGCGATTGACCGCTGGCCCGAAATAGTCGCTATCACGTTCGTCCGCAGTTCCGGTATGGAGGGCCACTCGAACGCGCAAACCGCCGACGGCGGCGAAATCTTCGGCCGCGAGCGCGCGCTGGAAGTCGAGTGCGGCGGCAACCGCGGCGTCGGTCCGCGCAAACGCAACGCAGAATGCGTCACCGAGCGTCTTAAAGACGTAGCCACCGTGCGCGTCCATCGCCGCACGCACGATCGCATCGTGGCGCTGCACTGCCGCCGACATCGCCTCGCGATGCGCGTCCCAGCGTTGCGTGCTCCCTTCGATATCCGTGAAGAGAAACGTGACCGTTCCCGTCGGAAGCGCCACGCCGTCGAGCGGAGCCGGAGCTGGATGTCCGCTTGCCATGCGTTGCAATTCGGCGTCGATTCCTAGCGACCCCGGCCAAACTCGTGGTTGGTGAGGCCGACGATGGCACGCCGCACGGCGAAGGCTTCCCGGTAATCGCGATCTTTGCGTTTTACGAAACAAAGGCCCCAGTCGCACAGCTGCGTCGGAGGCCTTTTCTCGTTACTGACGATCGGAAATCGAAATCCGTACGATGTTCGCCGCGATCACTAAGTCGCCAGCAACGTTAATGGGAAAGGGAGCGTATCGTGCATTCGGATTTTCGAGTGCGAGCTTAAGATCTTCGTAGCGCGATTCTTCCATCTCAATGAAATTACCGTCGCTCAGATGTAGGATGTATTTGTGCATGACCATGTACTGCGACAACTGCTGGTCAAGGCACCTCTTACTTTCGATTCATCGATCCGTTTAGCGCCTACAGCAAGCCCGCTTTCGGAGGATCTTTGCAAAAATGGTTTTAGTAACGCCCCATATTTGTACTCCTATCGTCATCATCTTTGGAGGCATTGTAGACCGCCTTGGACGAGATGTTTTGTGATGATCGCCCCGCGATCGCTGTGGGTACAGATACCGAGTGCTGTTGCCGATTGGTTTTCTGCTTGATTTCTGAACGTTATCAGGGTTGCGGATTGCCAGGATGACGGTATTGCGGCTCCTTCCGTGCGTGGTTAACCCGTAACGCGTAGACCCGCAGCGATGCCGTTGATGCTCAAACGAATCGCATCGCGCAACGGAGCGTCGCTACGCGCCGAAGCGCGATAATCACGAATCAAACGGATCTGCAGAAACGACATCGGGTCGACGTACGGGTTGCGGGCTTCGATCGCCGATGCCGAAACCGGATCGCTTTCGAGTAGGCGATTGCACTGCAAGATCGCGAGGAGCGCGGCACAACCATCTTCATACTCCGTTCGCAGCCGTTGCACGAAGCGTGCCCGTAGATCGTCGTCTGCAACGAGCGCTTTCGCGTACAGCTCGAAAATCGTGAGATCCGCCGTCGCGAGCCCGCGTTCGATCTTCTCCAAGAGCGATCGGAAAAATGGGTACGCCGCGCGCATCTCGCGCAAAAATTCGCATCGACCCTCGGCGATTTCGACGGCGAGCGCGGAACCGAATCCGTACCAGCTCGCGACGATCGCACGCGTCTGCGTCCATGCGAAGCTCCAGGGGACCGCTCGAAGGTCTTCGATCGATGACGTCGCGCTGCGACGCGCGGGCCGCGAACTAATTTGCATATCGGCGATCTCGTTGATCGGCGTGCACGCTTCGAAAAATTCGAAGAACTGCGGCGCGTCGACGAGCGAACGATACGCATCGTGAGCGCGCGCCGAAATGCGATCGAGCACGGCATCGAAACGTTCGTGCTCGGGATCGACGACGGGCGGCGCTTGCGTGACGAGTGCCGTCGCGACGATTTCGAGGCTGCGCCGCGCGAGCGACGGCAAGCCGTATCGCGACGCGATGACCTCGCCTTGTTCGGTCTGCTTGAAACGCCACGACCGTGCCTCGGGTGGGGCATCGGCAATGCTGCGCCGCGGGTCGGCGACGCCGCGCGCGATCGAGCCACCGCGACCGTGAAAGAATCGAACGCCGACGCCGAACTCGCCCGCGACGCGCGCGACCTCGCGCTGCGCGCGGTAGATCTCCCACGTACTCGTGACCATGCCGCCTTCTTTGTTCGAATCGGAATAGCCGACCATCACCTCGCAGATGCCGCCGAGCGCCTTGAGGTGCGCGGTAAATGCTTGCGATGCGAAGAGCGTCCGCACGACATCGGGTGCGGAACGCAACGTCGGAATGCTTTCGAACAGCGGCACGATCTGCAACGGCCCCGCATCGAGCGCGCCGCACTCGCGCGCGAGCAAGAGCAAATGCAACACGTCTGAGGCCGTTTCGCTGCCCGCAAGGATCAGCGTCGTGAGCGCACCCGCGCCGTGCCGCGCACGTAAACGTGCGACGGTCTGCAACGACTCCACGACGTCGCGCGCGATCGCGGAGAGCGGCACGCGCTCGGAGAGCAGCGGCCGCTTACCCGCGAGTTCCCGTTCCAGCCAGGCGAGCCGTTCGTTCTCGCCGAGCTGCGAGAAGACGATACCGGATTCGACGGTTGCGAGAATTTCGTCGGTCGCACGTTCGAGGTTGCGTTTGTTCTGACGCCACTCGAGTTCGTAGGTCGTAAACCCGAAGATCTCGACCATGCGCCGAAGTCGACGCACGGGCGCGGCGACGTCGCGGCCGCTTCCCGCAGTGACCGAATCCAGGAGCAAGTCGAGATCGGCTGCGAACGCCGCACACGTCGCATATCCATACGGCGCATCCCTGAGCGCGAGCCTGAGGCGGCGGTGCATGAAGGCGAGTTTGCGGCGGTAGGGTTCGGCTGTTTGCCGCGGCCCGAGCGTATTGTGGACGTCCTGCAATTCACTCGCATCGCGATCGAGCGAGGCGGCGAGGGTCTCGCTGACATGACCGCGTCGGCTATCTTGCGAGAGTCGCGTTTGTAACGCTTCCACGTCGCGGACGTAACGGTCGAGGATAAACTCGCGACCCATGTCGAGAGCGAGTTCCGTCGTCATCGGCGTCACGTTGGGATTACCGTCGCGATCGCCTCCGATCCAACTTGCGAAGTGCAAAAACGTTGGGACCTCGACCGTTTCGCCGTACGCGTTCGCGAATCGATCGTCGAGCCGGTCGAAGAGCGACGTCGCCTCGTCGACGAGCGTTTCGCGAAACCATGCGATGACGTTGCGAATTTCGTCGGCGACGGTCGGAGGCGTGAGATAGAGTTCGTTGCCCTCCCACAGCAACACGATCTGCGCGCGCAACTCGCGTTGGAGGGCACGTTGCTCTTCTGGGGTATTGCGGCGATCATCGAGCGTGCGCAAAAGTCGACCGATCTCCTCGTGCTTTTCGATGACGGTACGCCGCTGAACTTCCGTCGGGTGCGCGGTGAAGACGAGGGCGACATCCATGGCCGCGAGGATCGCACGCGCGCTCGCGACGTCGGGCGGGAGCGTCATCACCTCGAGCGATGATGCGAAAGGTGCGTGGCCCGCAATCGCGCGCTCGCGGCGACGACCTTCGCGGTAGGCGTGTTCTGCAAGATTCGCCATTTGTAAATACAGGGAGCACGCACGCACGACTTCGATCGCCGTCGCAAGATCGAACGACTCGACGAGGGCGACGAGTTCGTCGTGCGCCACGCGCGCATCGTGGACCGAGCGCGAACGGCGCCGCTGGGTCAGCGCACGGATTTCTGAGACACGCCGATCGGTCCCGGGACTCGCGTGCGTGCGCAAGACGTCGGCAATAAGCGCGTCGAAATAGGCTTCGCGTTCGTCGATCGAGGTGGCTCCCTTATCGAACATCTGCATCGGTCTTGCGTTTTCGAACGTAAGACCGAGTCCTTGTGACACGGGGCCGACTCGAGCACCTGGCCGCGCGGCTCGATCGCGGTCGTGACGCCGGTGTCGAAATGCAACATCGCACCGCGTTGGAGGCGCACGCCGCGATTCGTGCCATCGTGCACGGGGAGCAAGGGAATCCAGTGATCCGGCACCGTGGTCGCGAGGCGATACCGGATCGCCGCGAGCGGTACCCTCGGCTGGCCCGCACCGGCATCCGATCGTGCAGATGCGGCGATCGCGCGATTCCATTGCTCCGTGCGATCCATCGACGTGCCGCTCGCACCCGTGACGACGCGTTCGATCGCCCAGGCCATATCGGCCATCTCGTCGCGGACAAAGAGCACCTCTTCGAGAGGGCGTCCGTCGATTTGCGACGACACGACCGGTGCGAGGAAAAGCATCCCGAGGTCGCCTGCCACGCCGCCGGGAGTCGCATCCTCGGAGATCGCGAACATGCTCCAACGTCCACCGAGGGTTCGCGCTTTTGCGGTCGGTTCGATCAGCCGTCGTTCCCCGAACGTGTCCGTCACCACGAGCGATGCGATCGTCGTGAGCGATCCGATCGGCAGCGCGACCGGAATGATGTACCAGTCGTTGCCGAAAACCGTCGCAAATTCGGTGACGAGCAATCGGCCGAGATCGTCGGGTGCGGTGTCGACGGCGCCGAAATCGACCGAGGCATCCTCGAATTCCCACCAACGGGCGGCGGGCATTCCGCGGAACGTAATCGGTGCGGGTAAGCCCGTTCACGACTGCAACGGCGCGGCTTCCGTAGCGGCCCCGATCGTGCGTGCCGGTTGGTGGACGAAATCGTACCATTCGAGTCCGTCGCCGCGGTAGTCGGGTGCCGCGAGCACCGTTTCCCCTCGACCCAACGGCGATGCGGCGGCGATTGAAAATCGGTATTCCAAGCGCTCGGGAATCCATGTGTCGGTCTGCGAATCCATCGTGATCTCGGCGCGATACCACGTGAGCCATGCCTGCGCGACGCCGATTACCGCATCGCGTCCGCCCGCATCTATCGTCGGCACCGCGGGTAAGGCGGGCGCTCCGGTTGCGGGCAACAGCGTCGGTGTGAGATCGGCTGCGAGCCGTACGCCGTCAATTGCGCGGCCCGCGAAGAGCACGCCGAGTCGACGTGCGTCGGGATCGTCGTCGCTCTTCGTCGGCGCGGCGAAGCGATAGCGCTCGACGTATGCGGCGCGAGCGAGCGGAGCTACGACATCGCCGAGCATCGCGAGGAAATGCATCCCTGCCTCCGCGGCACCGCGCGTTCCCACGGGCGAGTGCGCTTCGCGTTCGACGAGCGTTTCGAGCGGTTGTTCTTTTTGGCGACCAAGGCTGCGAGGTCGTGCCCGTGATGTCGGGCGCCCATCGCGAGAGATGCGTCGATGCGTATTGCAGGCGCACGGTGATGGGCGATCCCGTATCCTCGCCTTCAAATTCGCGAAACTGCCATTGCCGCCCGAGAAGCCAGAGCGGATCTCGAACGCGCGCTTCGAGTTGCCGTGCTGCTTGGGCTATGAGATGGTGTTGGTTGCGGTGTTAGCACGATTGGTTTGTGGGGTGTGCAAAACGTAAGCAGCAACAGGGTCGGGGGCATGTACGTCGGCATCGAGACTGACGGGTACACGCATTCCTGAGCAAGCATTCACTTTTGTAACGGGTTACAGGAGTGAATTACTTTCGACCCAAAAGGCTACTATCGATAATCTACAGTTATGCGGAAACCTAAAGGCTAGGAAAGCAGATTTGTTTTGCGAGTAGTAACTTTAGCGCCGATTAGCGCATTTTTCGTCACGGGCTGCAGTGGCGGTGGGAACGTCGCTCCGATCGCAGCAGTGGCACCGTCTGCGCACACGTCTCGGATGGAAAGCCTCCCAGGGAACGGTGCTCGTCTCTTCCTCGATGGTGTCTTGGTCGATACGATCACGTACGCGGCCGATGGCGCAGCCCAACACGATTTCGGTGGTGGGAAGACGGCGATCGATAAGGTTCCGGTGCCGAAGGGCGGCATACACACGGAAGTTTGCCGAGTCATGCCGATAGATCAAGGGACGATCGATGCGTATAATCGCGCCGTGACCGCGTACAATCAGGCGACGCTAAATCTTTACATCATGCTTGGTATTGACGCGACCACGACAGTCATCACAAGCGGTCTCGCTTTTGCTGTTCTTGCGGCAAGTTCGATGGGTGCGGTGTATGCTTGGGAAAATGCACGTAGTGATATGTACGCCGCGCGCGGTATGATGAACCCGTACATGGTATGCTAAAATCAATTTCTATACGCACGGCCTGCTACCTTATGTCTGCGTCGTGGCTGACCTTCGGCGCGCTCGGTGAATGGAATAACATGCACCCGACGATAGCGGCGCATCCGAGTAATTTGCCCGTGTTCGACGTGATCGTTGGGGTTGCGTTGTTACTCGTTGCAAAAATCATTCCACCGACACCTGCTCCGAAGAAATAGCGGAAGAGAGAGAGCGATCGGGCAACCGTCGCTCTTTCTTTCTCGCTAAGGAGTTACAACGATTGTAACGCGAACGAACGGCATCAGCCCACGCCGTCGCGATGCGCGCGACCGCGCGATACGCCATGACGACCCAGCGATCGGGCATCGTCGTGGTCCACGCCGCGCGCGTCCAAGCTTGGCCCTTGAGCGCAACCTCGGGAAACGTCGGCGTTCCCTGCGGTCGCGTGCCGAGATTCGCGGGCGTAAGCACGCGGACGAGCCAGGCGGCAAGTGTCGCATCGGGTTCGGTCGTCGGCGAGCTCCACACGGTTTTCCAGTACCGTTTTCCGGCGACCATTTCGTCTGCGGTGCATTCGGGCTCGTGCGAATGGCCGTGTATGTCGTCGGGCAGAATCCGTACGAGCAACTCGGTCGGCTTATCGGGGTTGAAGCGCGTTTCGAGTCGCACGGGTAAGAGCGCGACGGGAAGCGTCGCATCGAGCGCGCCGAGTGCGGATGCGGGATCGAGCTGGCTGATGAGATCGCCGATCGTATCGTGCAGTTCTCCGACGGCGGCACCACGCTGCGCGCCGGCTGCGACGCGGTCGCGTTTCAATTGCTGTGTTTGCGAGTCAAGTGCAACCGCATCGTCCGCGCCGATCCGTGCGGCGGCAGCGAGCTGCGCGTCAATCGTGTTGAGCTGCGCACGCGCAACGGCGACTTGGCCTCGCAACGTCGCGCAAGTGGCTTGGATTCCCGCGAGATCAGGCATGTGGCACGACCCCTAAAACATCGTTTGCGTGCATGGCGACGCGCACGGGATTACGGTAGGTGATGTGCGCTTGCGCGCCCGCATCTTGACCGTAACGCACGTCGATCGGCGCGGGGCCGAGATGCGCGCCCGCTAATGGCGCGAATGGCGCGCTCGTCGGCGCGTAGGCGAGCGTGGCGAGTTCGACGGGTGTGCGCGCGACGTGCGCCCACGTGACGTCGTCGGGACTCATGGGCGTCGCGATCGGCACGTCCCGCTGGGGATTGTGCAAACCGAAGCGTGGCTCCGTCGGATGCTCGGCGATGAAGAACCAGTACTCTTCGGCGAGCGTGGGATCGGAGTTTGGGATTCCCGCGCGCACCTGCGCCTCCGTGAGCGGGAAGCCGACGAACGTTACGTCCGGTTTGAGCGACCCGCGAAAGATCGGCCGGATGATGCGCGCTTCGTCGAAAACCGGCTTCTCTTGACCGCCTCTCGTTTTATGGAGCCAACTTCAAGCCGTCGGAAGTCGCACGCCCGGCGGGAGACCCTCGCGCATGAATGCCGCGACTTCGAGGAGATCGCTCGCGCGTGTCTCCGTTGCGCGCCAGACGAGGGCGATCGTACGGCCCGCATGCGCTTCGTCCAGTTCGCGGTACGCGATCATGCCCTGCATCGTCGTGTGTTCGGCTGCGGCGAGAAGCGGAATGACCGAGATACCTTCCCCCGCCGCAATCATGTGGCGCAACATCTCGAGCGAGCTTGCGTAGCGGCTTTGATTCGAAAGCTGTCGTGAGTCGCAAAGGGAGAGCGTTTGGTCGCGCAGGCAATGGCCGTCTTCCATCAAGAGGAGCGGACCCGACGCGAGATCGCGTAACCCGACCTCGTCTCGACGCGCGAGCTCGTGATCGCTCGGACATGCGAGCCGGAACGGTTCGAAAAATAATTTCTCCGCTACGAGACCGTCGAGCGGCACCGGCAGTGCGATCAAAATCGCATCGAGATTTCCACGTCGCAAGCTTGCGAGCAATTCATCTGTCGTCGACTCGAGCAGCCGTAACCCGAGTCGTGGAAAACGCTTGCGGCCAAGCGCGATGACCGAGGGCATGTAATACGGACCGAGTGTCGCGATGACGCCGAGGCGAAGCTCGCCCGAAAGCGGCTCGGCACTGCGGCGCGCGTCTTCGAGCATGCGTCGTGCGTCGGCGAGCAGCGCCTCGGCTTGCTGCAGAATCGCTTCACCGCGCACCGTCGGCTCGACTCTCCGTGTGGTGCGCTCGAAAAGCGGAACGCCGAGAATCGATTCGAGCTTGCGGACCTGCTCGCTGAGCGCCGCTTGGCTAACGCCGCACGATTCAGCCGCACGGCCGAAATGACGTTCGCGCGCGACGGCGACCGCATATTCGAGGTCGCGCAGGGAGAGCGAGGAGACGGTAACGGGAAGCATATACGAGGATTGATCGGTTTTGCCTTACGAATCCTTTGGATAAATCGATTTCACTTGCTGCTTCGATCGTGGTACCTTTGGAACAGTCTCTGAAAATTCAAATCAGCGCACGCCCCCCAATCGGAGAGAAATATGATCGAAGCGGATCGCGATATCGCGGTGCCAGTTGGCGAATGCCCCGTCCCACACGGCAAACCCAAAGGCACGCACATGCCAATCGGGCTCATGACCCAACGGTCGTGGTGGCCCAATCAGCTCAACCTCAAGGTTCTTCATCAGAATCCGATCGAGTCCAATCCGTTGGGCGCCTCGTTCTCGTACGCCGAAGAATTTAAGAAGCTCGACTTCGCCGCACTCAAAAAAGACATGATGGCGCTGTTGACCGATTCGCAGCCCTGGTGGCCGGCGGACTACGGCAACTACGGACCATTTCTCGTGCGCATGTCGTGGCACGCTGCGGGCACGTACCGCACGGGCGATGGCCGCGGTGGTGCGGGCTCGGGCATGCAACGCTTCGCGCCGCTCAATAGCTGGCCCGATAATGCGAATCTCGACAAGGCGCGCCGCCTGCTCTGGCCGATCAAGCAGAAGTACGGCAATGCCATTTCATGGGCCGACCTCTTCGTGCTGGGCGGCACGTGGGGTATGGAAAACATGGGCTATACGTCGTTCGGCTTCGCCGCCGGACGTGAAGACGTGTGGGAACCCGAAGACAACATCTATTGGGGCCCGGAAGATAAGCTGCTCGGCAATCAACGCTACACGGGCGACCGCGAACTCGAAAATCCGCTTGCGGCCGTGCAGATGGGCCTTATCTACGTCAATCCCGAAGGTCCTGACGGCAAGCCCGATGCGCTGGGCTCGGCGCGCGATATCCGCGAAACCTTCGCACGCATGGCGATGGACGATGCAGAGACCGTCGCCCTCGTTGCAGGTGGACATACCTTCGGCAAGGTCCACGGCGCGGCGAATCCCGGCGACTACGTCGGTGCGGCGCCCGAAGATGCCGCGATGGAAGATCAGGGCTTTGGCTGGAAAAATCGCTTCGGAACCGGTAGCGGCGCCGACACGATTTCGAGCGGCCTCGAAGGCGCCTGGACGAATAACCCGACGCAGTGGGACAACGGCTACTTCGACAATCTTTTCAACTTCGAATGGGAGTTGACGAAGAGCCCCGCGGGTGCGTGGCAATGGACGCCCCAGGACGGCGCGGCAAAAGATGCCGTTCCCGACGCCCACGATCCGACGAAGCGTCACGCACCGATGATGCTCACCTCCGATCTCGCGCTCCGCGTGGATCCGATCTACGAGCCGATCTCGCGTCGCTATCACGAGAATCCGCAAGAGTTTGCCGATGCGTACGCGCGTGCGTGGTTCAAGCTCACACACCGCGATATGGGTCCGCGCTCGCGCTACCTCGGGCCGGAAGTCCCTGCGGAAGTCATGATCTGGCAAGATCCGGTTCCGGACGTGACGCACGAACTCGTCAACGACGCCGATATCGCAGCACTCAAGAGCAAGATGCTCGCATCGGGCCTCTCGATTTCGCAACTCGTTGCGACGGCGTGGGCGGCGGCTGCGAGCTTCCGCGGCTCCGATAAACGTGGCGGCGCCAACGGCAGCCGTCTGCGTCTCGAACCGCAGCGTAGCTGGGATGTTAACGGACCCGCAGCGTTGCCGGCCGTGCTCGACGTCTTCGAAAAGGTTTCGGCTGAATTCAATGGCGCGCAGTCGGGCGGCAAGTTGATTTCGATCGCCGACCTCATCGTGCTTGGCGGCTGTGCGGCCGTCGAAGAAGCCGCGAAGAACGCGGGCGTCCATGTGACCGTCCCCTTCACGCCGGGACGCACGGATGCGTCGCAAGATCAAACCGACGTGCATTCGTTCTCGTTCCTGGAACCCGAAGCGGACGGCTTCCGCAACTACCAGCGCGCGCATTACACGCACACGCCGGAATCGATGCTCGTCGATCGTGCGCAGCTTCTTACGCTGACCGCGCCCGAGATGACGGTACTCATCGGTGGTCTGCGCGTGCTCGATGCGAATACGAGCAACTCCAAAGACGGCGTCTTCACCAAGCGCCCGGGCGTGCTCACCAACGACTTCTTCGTCAACCTCCTGGACATGGGCACGACGTGGAAGAGCACGAACGAAATGGAAGATGCTTTCGAAGGACGCGACCGGGCTTCGGGCGAGCTGAAGTGGACCGGCACGCGTGTCGATCTCGTCTTCGGATCGAACTCGCAACTCCGCGCGATCTCCGAAGTCTACGCGCAAAACGACGCGAAGGAGAAGTTCACGCACGACTTCGTCGCCGCGTGGAATAAGGTGATGATGCTCGACCGCTTCGAGCTTCTCGTCACCGCGTAAACTGCCGACGACTCGGTTGAAGGTCCCCGCGTAGGCGATACGCGGGGACCTTTTTTTGTGGTGTCGTGCGATATCGGTACGATGCGCATCGTGGCGACGCGGTGCCGGATTTGCGGGGGAGCATCGTGAGTCGCGTGCGGTACGATGGGGGGTGTCGAAAAAGTTGTCATGTCAAACTGGCAATTTGACATGACAACTTTTTGACGGTCGTCGCCGACGGGCACGGGGTTGCGCGCGAGGTGGCGGCGCGACATCGACCGGTCATCGCATGTTCATCTCACGTCTACATCATGACGTTACTCTCGTTTCATGACGCTTTTACAACGCGCTTACCATGCAGCTTACAAAAGACGGTTACGTGCCTCGGCACGTGAGATCGGGCTCTGCATCTCGTGCACCACGCGAGAACCGCGCCCAGGTTGGTTTACGTGCGAATGGTGTCTTGCCAAACGCATCAACGCACGCCGAGCCAGAGCAACGTAAACTCTACGCGCGGGCAAAGCCATCAATTGCATCCCGTAATTCGCTCGGAATCGCATCGCGAACGTCGGCGGCCGCCATTTCGTCTTTTGCAATCCTGATCGCCACCGATGCATGCACGAATCCTCCCAATTTCGTGAACCAGGCCCGGGGGCAATGCAGATTTTTCAAGCGTACTTTTTAGCGCGATGACTTCTCTACGCGACCATATGCGGCATACATCACGGCCGTCGGGCGAGCATCCGCGGAGGCGACGTCGTGGAGAAGTTGCGCGAGCGTTGCGTTGAGCGACGCGAAGCGCGCAGCCGCCTTCTGATCCTTCGATGTGGTCGCGCGCTCCATCGATGCATACGCTCGATTGAGGCTCGCCACGATCCGCGACGCGAAGTCGTGCTGCTCGCGAAGAGCCGCGATCGGTATCGTCACGCGAGGATCAATCGCGACTTCGAGCGGTTGCGTCAGTACGCGATCGCCGAACGTTAAGCGCACCGCATAGGTCCCGGGCACCACGAGCACGCCTTCGGGGTCGTGCGGAGTTTTGTGAGCGATCGCGGCGATGGGAAAGCTGCGCTCGACGGCGCGTGGTGCGGCTTCGTGCAAGTCCCAGACGAAACGGTGGTCGCCCGGTGTTGCGGATGGGATCGCCGTGGGGCGGATCCAGTAACTCGGAATATTCGCATCGGCATCGATCGGCTCTTGTGGATCGGAGCTTGCGAATCTCCGGACGATGCGACCGGCTCCGTCGAGTATCTCGATCTTGACGGTTCCAACCGCGTCCGGTGCGATCGTGTAATCGATGATCGCGCCGTCGGGGGGATTTTCACCCACGGGTTCATCGGGCGGAAGCGGCGTGTCGCTCCACGTATCGCGACGAACCCGCGTTGCACGCGCGGGCCGATAGAGATGCGTCGCCGCGATGCGCGATTCTCGGAGCGGCGCGATGTCGTCGAGAATCCAAAACGACCGGCCATGCGTACCGACGACGAGATCGTCGCCGTGCACGACGAGATCGCGAATCGATGTCGACGGCAGATCGCCTTGGAGCGATTGCCACGAACCACCGTCGTCGCGTGACACGTGGACGGTGCGCTCGGTCCCGGCGAACAACAGGCCGGGTTTGCGCGGATCTTCGCGTACCGTGTTGACGGGCTCGGTCGGCGGGATACCCGATGCGATCGGCTGCCATGTCGCGCCGGCATCGTGCGTGCGATAGATATACGGTCGCAGATCGTCGAGACGTTGACGGCTCACGGCGACGTAGGCGGTGCGATCGTCGAAATGCGACGCATCGATTTGCGTGACGCGACTCCACGCGCCGAGGGCGGGTGGGCTGACGTTGCGCCAATGCGCACCGGCGTCGCACGTTATCCACACGAGACCGTCGTCGGTGCCAGCCCAGATGACGCGCGCGTTCGTATACGACGGCGCGAGGCTGTAGATGACGCCGCGATGTTTGCCCTCGAGTTTATCGTCGTTTACGAAGCTCGCGAGCGTTGCGGGCTGGCCGGGATTTTTGCGCGTGAGATCGGGGCTGATCGTCGACCACGTTTGCCCACCGTCGCGCGTTGCGAAGACGACGTTGAGCCCGAGATAGAGCGTGCGTTTATCGACGCGATTCCAGACGAGGGGATTCGTACGATCGAAACGATACGTCGTGCGATCGTACGTTGGTGAAATATCGCGCGTCTGTTGCGTGCGCTCGTCGTAGACGCTCGCTTTTCCACCGTAGATCAACCACGGATGGAGCGGATCGGGTGCGACGTAGCCGTACTCCTCGACGCCGATCGGATGGAAATCGCGAAACGAAATCGCACCGTCGTCACTACGACTGAGGACGCTCGCGCTGCCGCTCTCCTGTTGCGCGCCGAAGACACGATACGGAAAGCGATCGTCGGCGATCACGTGGTAGAACTGCGCGGTGGGTTGATTGTACCAACTGCTCCACGTTTTTCCACGGTCGACACTTATCGTCGCACCCTGATCGACGCCGAGAGCGATCACGTTTGTGTTCTTGGGATCGATCCACACCGTGTGGTAATCGTCGCCGCCGGGCGCGCCTTTGATTGCGGTCCACGTTTCACCCGCATCGGTCGTGCGATACGTGGACGTGTTCGCGCTGTACGCGATATCGCGATCGCTCGGATCGGCGGTGATGCCCGCAAAATCGGCGGTCCGACCGCACACGCGCTCCTCGGCGTTCGTCTTCTTCCACGACGCACCGGCATCGTCAGAACGATAGACGCCGCATGCACCGACTTCTTCGACCAGGGTGTAGATGCGCGCCGGATCGGCGAGCGAAACCGAGATGCCGATGCGGCCGACGGCTTGCGGGAGGCCGGTCGCAAGGCGCGTCCACGTCGTGCCGCCGTCGATCGATTTGTAGAGTCCGCCTGCATCTTTGCGCTCGTAGATTTTCACGAGATTCCACGGGCCGTTACGCGATGCCCAGAGACTCGCGTACACGATGTCGGGATGACGCGGATCGATCGCAACGTCGATCGCGCCGACGTCGACGCCATCGCCGAGCACTTTCGCGTACGTGATGCCGCCGTCGAGGGATCGGTAGAGGCCGCGTTCGGCGTTGGGCCCGAACGGGTGGCCGACGACGGCGACGAAAAGCTTCTTCGCATCGCGCGGGTCTACAGCGATCCGTCCGATCTGCTGGCCATCGCGCAACCCGCCGTGCGTCCACGTCGTGCCGGCGTCGCGCGAAACGTACACGCCGTCACCGGTCGAGAGATCCGGTCGTCGCAGACCTTCGCCGCTCCCGACGTAGATCGTATCGGGATCCGACGGCGCGACGGCGAGCGCGCCGATCGAGCCCGTGTCTTGGCCGTCGAAGATCGGATCCCACGTGCGGCCGCTGTTGCTCGATTTCCAAACGCCACCGTCCGTGGGCGCCATGTAAAACGTGCCCGGTCTTTGGGGCACGCCGGAAATCGCTACCGTTCGACCGCCGCGAAAAGGACCGATGTTGCGCCAGCGCATCGCGGCGAACGGCTGCGATGCACTGGTCTGCGCGGAAGCGCCATGCGGTAGCGTGACGCATGCACTCGCAACGACGAGTAGCACCAGGAGAGCGCGTGAAAACGACGACATACGCGTCGGCCTATTGGCGGACGAGGCGTCGGGACATTTCGTTCGAATGTGCTTAACGATGAGTAGCACGCTGTACGACATTCCCGTCCGCACGCTTGCGGGCGAGCCCACGACGTTGCGCGCGTATGCGGGACACGTGCTTTTGATCGTCAACGTCGCATCGAAATGCGGTCTCACGCCACAGTACGCGAGCCTCGAAAAAGCGTTTGAGACGCAGCGCGAACGTGGACTCGCCGTGCTTGGTTTTCCCTCGAATCAATTTATGGCCCAGGAGCCCGGAACGCCCGATGAGATCGCGACGTTCTGCTCGACGACGTACGGCGTGCAGTTTCCGTTGTTCGAGAAGATCGACGTCAATGGCGATGCGCGCCATCCGATCTACGATGCGCTCGTAGCAGCGCAACCCGACGCGCTCGAGAAAGACGATTCGTTCCGGCAAAATTTGGCCAAATACGGCGTCAAGAAAGAAACGCCGGGCGATGTGTTTTGGAACTTTGAAAAATTTCTCGTCGCACGCGACGGATCGATCGTCGGGCGATTCGCGCCTGACGTGACGGTCGACGATGCGATCCTACACGACGCGATCGAACGCGAACTCGCCGCAACGTAGTCTTATAACCGGCGCCTAATTTGGCGGGCGTTTATGGCGTCAGCCGTTTTTATAGGCGACCGCGAGATCGTCCATCATCTGCGAGAGCACGATGTGAAACACCTCATTCTTTTGCGCGCCGAACTTCGCATCGATATCGTGCATGATGACGTGATGGATGGGGTGCGTGATGAGGTGCTCGAGCATGTAGCCGACATCCCAATTCCCCGTCGTCGTCGTCCCGGCTTTGTAGAGTGCTACCGCGAGCGCCTTCGCGTCGGTCGGCTCGGGTGCCGCGGGCGGAAGCGCGATATGTTTAGCGGTGACGATGCGGACGACGTCGTCGATCGCATAATCGAAGACGGCGAAGGTGTCCTTGACGTCCTGCGCGCCAAATTGATTCGTGAGCTTCGTGGCTTCCGCGGCAGTCAGCCCTCCGGTCACGACCTTGAAGAGCTTGAACGAGGAGAAATTCTTCGCTCCGCCACCAGCTTTTACAAGCGCGGCCGTCAGGGCGAGATCGGGCGTGCCTTCGAAGACGATCGCCTCGGCGGGTGCGTGGACCATCGTCGTCGCGAGGCCGACGACGAACGACGCGACGGCGATTCGCCGAAGCTTCGCGACGCGCTTGAGAAAACGTAGCATCGAAAGACTCCCGTTGGTGATACGAATGTTGATTACATCGTGTTGCGGGTTAGTATGTTCGTATGGAACTCGAACTTAAAGGGCACTCTGGCCTAGAGGCACTGGGTCTATGAGAGCGTAGCCGCTGGCATGCAAGAATGCACCACCCTCTTTCGCATCATACACACCGGGTGCGAAGCGAATTTCGTGCGCTCCGGGCTTCGGCCAACGCCATGCGAAGAGGACCGAATTCGGAAACGAACGACCCGAGCTCGATTTGTTCTGCCACGTCCCAATTCCGCTCGTCGTCTCGACTCCATCGATCAGAATCCGCGCGTGGCCGTATTGGCAACAGATCTCGCCGATCGTGCCGAAGATCGCGATTCCGCTCCCATAGAAACGAAGCGTCGCGGGCATGTGCGTTATTTCATTTGGCACGTACTGCGCATTCGCCCATGCGGGCGGGCTCACGATCTGACGGGGCTTGAGCGATGCCGCTGCAATTTGCGCCGCAAAGCCACCGTTGGTCTGCCATGCCGTGACGCTCGCGACGGGCGGCGGTCCGTCGAAGAATCGTCCGTACGTACCATCGCTCCGACGAGCTGAGTACGCCGCCGATGCGTTCTCGAGCAACCACGTGCGCGCGAACCCGAAACCTTCATTCCTCGCAAGATCGAGCATCGCTTCGACCAACGGCTCTTCGAGATCGTTTTCCGCTTGAAGATCGGTGAAGATTCCGTTCGGATCGGAAAGATAACGCGCGACGGCGCGCGCTGTGGAGACGGCGTTTGTTCGGTACCGCGAATCGCCCGTAAACCGCGCGAGCGCCAAGCCGTTCCAAATCATGTTCCCGTTTACGGAGGCAAAATAGCGATGCCGGGCTTGCCGACAGTGCGTACCGTCGTCGAAAACATAGACGGAGTAGAGCGGGAGACGGGCGTCGAGAAAATAGCTCCTCACGGCCCGATAGCGCGTTCGCGCGATCGCGAGATACCGCGCTTTGTGCGTCGCGCCGAAAAGGAGCAACGCGGCTTTGATTCCGTTCGAATCGGTCTCGAGCGTCTTGAGCCGGTCGCCACGACCGAAGGGCCGTTGATAGCGGATCGCGGGACACGCGCCCACGCTATAAACGGGCGAGGCCTCGACGGCCCAAAACGCGGCGACGGCTTTTTGAAGCGGTACGGGATTCGATGGGTCGACCTCGTGCTCGCGCGACGCCGCAACCGAATCCCACATCGGGACGTCGCTCCACAGGAGACACCGTCGACCGGCGCGACAGGGCGGTTTGTATCGCCGGGCGCTCGTTGCGAGTGCGCCGAGAAGCGGTTCCATGCGCACGTCGCCCATCATTTTCCAACGCAAGTAGAGCGTGTTCGTCAGCGAATCCGCGCCCCAGTCACTGTTGTGGATCCAGCAACGCGCTTCCGGGCAGTCGCGCCAAAGACCCCGCCCAAAATAATACGAGCGAAGCATCGATGCGACGGCATCGTCTGCCAAGAGTGCATACGTCGGGAGCGTGGCCTTCGTCGCGGGTTCGAACGCCCGGGCGTCCCTCGGCGCTTGCGCAGATAACGCGCACGCAAGTATGACGCTCACCACGACCGTGCGCGTAAGCGAAAGCAAACGGGGCATGAACTTGCGTTTTTGAGTTGTCGGCACGTCGGTTTCTAACGTTCTTCGAACGACTCGGAGGTTAGCGCGCGTCGAACCGCGGCCGCGAGCTTGACGGCGACATGCGTTCTTCTCGGCATTTGACCACGTTTCGAAGCTTTCTGGGGAGTAGCCGGTAACATCCTCGGGAGCTGCCGTACGTCAGATATTCGCCCGTTCCGAGGCAAACATGAGAAATGGGAAAAGCAAGGCGCGCGGGTTTGTTGCGATCGAATGCGCTGTCGTACCACTCATCGCACCGAACGCTTCGATCGGCTATGCGGCTGTGATGAACATCACGCACGAGCACGACGCTTAACCTCGGCAATTGGAGCCGTGACATCATTGCCGTACTCGGATCCTGCGGAGTCGATTTTCGCTCATGCACTTGAATCGCACCGTATGTTCTCGACTGCTCACGTTTCACTCCGTAAACGAGCCGTTCCGCGTTACTAAGATAGCAGGAGCTCGGTTATTGAAGAACGATCCGCTCGACGCTTTGGATGCAGTCGTCGCGGATTATCGCGATCTCGCGAACCATGCGTACGTGACATCTTCGCAGCATTCCGTCGCAAAAAGCGCTCGAACATGGTGCGATGAAGTTTCCGTGCACCGGCAATGTGTACGCTACGACGAAGAATGAGCTCGGGATCGCGCAATCACGTGAATGTGATCTTGGGGCTTATCGGGGTTCGTCGAGATGGAAATCGATAGACGTACGCATCGCGAGCGAGGCAACGAGCGCCACTGGAATGTCTCTCAACTCCGTGCACTTTCCAAGATCGCGTGCAACGTCGGCCAGGCGTCGCTCGCAATCGCAGCGTGGCCATCGTCGGATGGATGAAATTGATCGGCACTAAAAAATCGTGACGGATTCTTGCGCGCCGCTTGCGAGAACTTGAAAAGATCGACGACGGACGCACCGCTTCGCTTCGCCGCCGATGCGACGGTCGCGTTGTAGGCGCGCGCGAGACGCCGTAAGCCCGGTTTTGCGGGCGCCTCGAAAATCGGGCTTACCGCGATATCGGGAACGTTGAAGAGTACGATGCGCGCACGCGGCGCGACGCGGCGCACGCCGCGTACGAGTCGCCGGTAATCGGCGTCGAACGCCGCTGCCGCATGGCGACGAACGAGATCGTTTGCGCCCACTTCGAGAATGATGATGTCGGGCCGCGTCGCAGCGATGCGGTCGAGTTCGAGTCGTGCGACGTCGTTCGCCGTCGCACCACCGATCGCGAGATTGGTGACTTCGCTTCCCGGCCGCGTTTCGCGTACGCGGCGAAAGAGATCGAATGCGAAACCACGCGACGAATCGCTCGCGCCGACACCGAGAGCGAGGCTGTCGCCTGCAACCGTGATACGAACGCCTCGCGCAACTTCGGCACGTGCGCTCGTTGCAACATCGCACGCCAGGAAGACGGCGACGATTGCGATGGCCATCGCACGCATCATGCCGCACCCGCTTTCGCGCGATGCGCGATATCGACGATCCGGCCGTCGGAGAGCGAGATCACCGTTTGGCAGCGTTCCCACACGGCGGGATTATGCGTCACGAGCACGATCGTCTGACCGCGCTCGCGGTTGTACCGCTCGAGGAGTTGGAGCACGCTCTCGGCCGTGCGCGTATCGAGTTCGCCTGTCGGTTCGTCTGCAAGGAGCAGTGAGGGCGCATTCACGAGCGCGCGTGCGATCGCGACGCGTTGTTGCTGGCCGCCGGAAAGTTGCGCCGGGCGATGGTGCGCGCGATTTCCCAAATCGACGTCGTCGAGCAAACGCCGCGCCTCGGCGCGTGCGGTCGTTGCATCACATCGCGCATAGCGCGCGGCGAGTTCGACATTTTCCGTCGCGGTGAGTGTCGGAATGAGGTTGAAGCCTTGGAAGACGAACCCGATCTCGTTCGCGCGAATCGCTTTGAGCTCGGCGCGCGATGCTGTCGCGAGATCGCGGCCGGCGAGAACGACGCTGCCCGATGTGGCACGATCGAGCGCGCCGAGGACGTGCATGAGCGTCGTCTTTCCACTTCCGCTTTCACCGACGATCGCGACGTAGGAACCCGCTTCAATCGCGAATGTGATGCCGTCGAGCGCGCGCGTTTGCGCAGCCGTACCCGTCGCGTGGACTTTCACGAGATCGCGGACGTCGATGAGCGGTGTCTGTGCGCGCGAAATCATGCGACCCGCCGTAACGCATCGGTCGGATCGAGACGTGCCGCGCGGATCGCGGGCAACAATCCCGCAGCCATACTCAGGAGAATCGCAAAGACGAACGCACCGATCGCGAGGCGCGGCGTGATCGCGAAGAGTTCGAGATTTCCCGCAGCCGCACTGCGCGCGTCGACGAAGGCGACGATGCCGAGAGCGACCACGAGCCCGACCGCACCACCGACCGCACCGATGGCCGCGGCTTCCGTCACGAACTCGCGCAAGATATCGCCGTCGCCCGCACCGATCGCTTTTCGGATGCCGATTTCGCGGGTTCGTTCGCTCACCGCGATCGTCATCGTGTTCACGATCGAGAACGCACCGACGACGAGTGCGATGAGGGCGCTGCCGAAAATAATCGCATCGAAGATCTGTGTCGTCGAGCGGATGTTCCCCGCGACTTCGGCGGGATCACGAGCCTGCAACCCCGTGAAGAGCGAGATGCGCCGCGCGAGCAATGCCGTATCGGCGTGCGGTGCGACCTGTATCATCAGCGCCGTTGCGGGTGGCGTAGAGCCCGCAGGCGCGCTCGGCGGGACGAGTTGACCGACGAGTGCTTGCGCGTCGGGAAGCGGCACCACGATCGCCGCATCGAAGAGCGTGAACGATTTTGCGATGATGCCGACCACCTCGAACGAGTTGCCGTACAGCGCGATGATGTCGCCGACGTGCACGTGCGCAGCCGTCGCAAAATCGGGGCCGACGATCGCCACGCGACGCTCGCGCGCGGCGTAATCGCGCCCGGTCGCGATTGCGAGCGTGCCGTTCGCGGCGGCGCGCATCGTGTACGGAAAGCCGAAGACGAGCGACGGCGGCCCGAAGCGCGTACTCTCGGCGAAGCCCGTGGCGTACGGAATGATGACCTCAGGAACGATCGCGGCGACGCCCGGCAGTTTGCGGACGCGGTCGATATTGGCTCGCATGCGATCGCGGGAGTCGGGGCCGAAGAGCTCCCGCCCCGTGCCGAAGGCAAAGATTGCACCGGAGTTGAGCGCGGCCGAGCGGCCGACGATCGTCTGCAGGCGCTCGGCGAGCGAACCGACGACGACGAGAGCGAGGATGCCGATCGCGATGCCCGCGACGGTCAGCGTCGTGCGCGCGAGGCGGCTCCGGAAATTTCGAAAGATAGCGAGGATCACCGGGCTTTGACGGCCCGGCGAAGCTCGCCGTCGCGCTTAGCGGTGCGAGCTGCGGAGCGACTTATCGACGACCGTTCCCGCGACCGCCGCAAGAATGCCGCCACCGATGAGAAGCCACGCCATGAGCGGGGCAATATGCTCTCCAAGAGCCATGTCGTACGTCCTTTCAGAAGGGATCTACGGTATCGTACCGTTTCTCCAGATTCACAAAGATAACGTAGCCAATCCTCGTGGCATATGCGAGAAGTCGACCGGAGGCTTCCCGGCCCAAAAAGTCTTCGCAACTTCCGGTTCGATTTGGTTCTCTGTTACGCCACTCTCAATATCTGCGGAACGTTTTTACGCGATGGCAAGAAACTTCTCGCGCGCTCGCGCATATGAGGCCACAAGGGTCCACGCCTCTGTGGTTCCCGAGCCGCGCACTCTTATCGAGGTATTTATGTCATCAACTATCCCGCGCAATCGTTTTATCGTCGCGGCGACGCTTGCCATCGCCATGCTCTTCGCGACCGCGCAGCCGTCATCGGCATTTCTCGATAAAACACGCTTCGCCGCGCATCTCGGCGTCGCGTATTTCGCCTTTCACCATTTCGTGCTCAAGCCGTATCAGGAACATCGGTTCGACAACGGCGCCGACCATCGTACCGTCAACATCATCAAAGGTGGGGCCGCGATGCTCTTCGCCGTTCACGAGCTCAAAGTTGCCGAAAAAATCTCCCATAACAGCAATTCGAAGATCCTCCACGCTCTCGATGGCAAGCTCGTCGCCCTCGGCGCGACCTTCGCAACGGTCGGTTCTGCGTTGCACTCGGGCAAGTTCGAACCCAAAGCCGTCGACTCGGTACAATCGTCGACTGACGACTTCGGCAAAGACTCCGCCGCCGCGGGCGAGCCGATCAAAGACGTCCCCGTCGCAATTCCAGGCTAAGACGCACGCCCGAGCGTCCGGCGAGCCGCAGTGATCCTGCGGCTCGTTTCTTTCGTCGTCCCGCTCGGATTCGATACGATCGCGATCGCGCTCGCGCTCGGCGTTCGTGGCGGTGTTCCGATTTGGCGCATCGCGCTCGTCTTCGCAGCTTTCGAAACGCTGATGCCACTCGTCGGCATAGCGATCGGCCAAGTCGTCGGCGTGCATTTCGCGGCGATCGCACAGGTCGTCGGCGCCGTCGTGCTCGTCGTGCTCGGCTGGCGCGAGATCCGCGAGGGCCTCGAATCACCGGATCACGATGAAAGCGCGGGCCTGCGCTTCGATACGCTCCGTGCGACGATGCTCGCCGGCCTCGCGATCTCGACGGACGAACTTGCCGCGGGATTTCCACTCGGCGTCTCGGGCTTGCCGATCGGCATTCTCCTCGCGACGATCGGCCTCCAAACACTCGTGATTACCACCATCGGAATCTCGCTCGGCGCGCGCATCGGTAAAACGTTTGGCTTGCGTGCGTCGCGCTTTGCGATGCTCATCGCAGGTATCGTCTTCGTCGCACTCGGAGGACTCCTCGGCTGGGAAGCATTTCACGAAGGCTCGCGTGTAACGCTTCATCGCTGAACTTATTGAAAAGTGGAACCGGCTGGAGGCGGCGTCTCGCTCGGACTGGCCAAAACACGATTCGGATCGACGATGCTTCCCGTGCCGGCCGTCGGAGTAGCCAGCGAGCGGGATGCGGCGACGGGAACTTGCCCCCAGCGCGAAAGGTATCGTCCGCACCACGCCGCGAGGCGACTCCGATCGCTCGGGTCGAGGTGCGCGATCATCGCGAGGATCTCCGCGAGCCGCCCGGAGACCGGAGGCTTTGGATCGTGCATCGCTCCAAGCAAATCCGCCACGCGACGGCGCTCCTCGTCATCGAGTTGGAGTAACGCGTCGCGCAGCGAGACGAACGCCGTTGAATGGCTTGGCATCGAACGTACGTTCGATGCTGGAACGGGTCAGCCTTGCTTCATTACGGCGCGGTTTCGACGACGCGTACGCCGTCGGAGGCAAGCCAGCGTTCGAGATGAGCGACGTATTCGACGCCAAAGGTGTCGAGCAGACATCGTCGGTACGCCGCATACACCTCGGTCTGACCCGACGAAACGTAATGTTCGAGGACGCGTCGATGAATCGCCATGTAGCCTTCGCGTAGGCGGAGACCGCCGTGAACGAGCGTCACGAGCACCTCGCTCGGACTTCGCTCGGCGTGCATACTCAAGCGCTCTTCGAACCACCGATCGAGCGCGAGCGGGAGTCGCATCGAACGCGTCGGCCCCATCGAACCCGAACCACGCGGACGTGCCACGTCGCTACCAGAGCGACCCGTCGCCGATCGTAATATAGAGAATGGGGCCGAGACCCCAGAGCAAGCCGACGAGAGCCCACACGAGCTTCTTGCCACCGTCGAGATCTTCGCGACCGATGATGTTGAAAATCATCAGAATAAGTGCGATCGGATGCAAGATCACCGACACGAGAATCTGTAGCAACATCTTCATACGCGCCGTTTTTGCCGTGACCGCGAGTGCGGCCTGTGCGAATTATCTCGAAACCAGCGCGACGATGTCCGACTGCGGTGCGACGATGCACGAGCGAGTGCCGAGCGCACGCGTCCCACGCACGATCACGGTGATCGCCACCCGTCGATGCACGAACGACCAGTAATATAAAGTACCGTATCTTCTCCGATGCGGATCGAACGTACGGGAGCGACGGCGTGTCCGGCTTCTTCTCGTGTGGTCGCGATGATCCAGGTCTCTTTCATTTCGGGACCGCTTTCACGCATATCACGACGAAACCGAGGCTAACGAACGTCGGAGCGAGCACGACATTTAAGACAAAACGATCGCTCATCCATCGAGAAACGTCGCGCGTTCGTGGGCGTCGAAATCGGATCGTGGTGTGTATTTGCGGAGTGTTCCATAGCAGCTGCCTAGAGATTACCAGCCCAAACCTAGAGATGAAAATCGACTCGCTTGAGAGGTGGGAACGGCGATATCGCGCGAGCGGGGTGCGCACAGTACACCCACTGCGCAAAAACGGAAGCCCCCGCGATCGTGAGGGCTTCCGTTAATCCATGCACCGCGAAGGACTCGAACCTTCAACCAATTGATTAAGAGTCAACTGCTCTACCATTGAGCTAGCGGTGCCCATTTCCAACCTCGCCAGTGCGCCCTCTGGGACTCGAACCCAGAACCAACGGATTAAAAGTCCGATGCTCTACCGATTGAGCTAAAGGCGCGTAGCGATCGCTGTAGCCACGACTTCGGCACGTTCGCGCCACCGACTGGCGACCCTTTTCTTGAAGCATATGGATAAAGGCGCGTCGAGGTACGGAGGCAACGTGCAAATCTAATGGCCGGAACGATGGAATCACTCATGATCCGCGCGGGGTGCGCCTTCACGTACGAGATCGCCGCACCGAGTGCGGCCGTCTTTCTGATACGCCCCGATGGGAGCGGCGCGACGATGGCCGTCGAGAACGAGTCGTGGACCAGCGATCCCACGATCGCATTTCACGATTATCGGGATCTTTACGGGAATACATGTCGCCGGATGACGCTCCCACGAGGACGGTTCGCGATGCGTTACGATGTTGACGTTGCGATCTCGCCGCGACCAGCACCAGGCGATACGAACGCGCGGCGATTTGCGATCGAAGAGCTACCCGACGACGTACTCCTCTACACGCTCGCGAGCCGCTTCTGCCTCTCCGATGAAATGACCGATGAAGCGTATCGTCTCTTCGGTTCGCTGCCACCCGGCTGGGCGTGTGTCGAAGCGATCTGCGATTGGGTTCACCATCACGTCCGCTTTCACTATAACGAAACGCGACCGTTCAAGACCGCAATCGATACGCTGCGAGAGGGTACTGGTGTCTGTCGCGACTTTGCGCATACCGCGATCACGTTCTGTCGCGCGATGAGTATTCCGGCACGTTACGCGTTCGGCTACCTCCCCGATATCGACGTTCCCCCGCCGACATCGCCGATGGATTTTTGCGCGTGGATGGAGGTCTATCTCGGAGGTCGATGGTGGACGTTCGATCCCCGTAACAATCGACGCCGAATCGGCAATATCGTGATTGGTCGCGGTCGAGATGCCGCCGACGTACCAATGGTGACGACCTACGGCGCCGCGCGGTTCGATGCGATGACGGTATGGGCCGACGTTGTTCCATAATTCTGCAATGATTCGCGCGACATATCGCATCCGACAGACGTTTCGCTACGCGTACTCCGCACCGATCCGCGATCTCGAACATCGGCTCGTCGTGGCACCGCCGCTCGTTTACGGCGACCAGCGCCTGATCATTCACGACCTAACGATCGTGCCCGAGGTCGCCATCTCGTGGCACGACGACGACTTCGGAAACCGTATCGCGACCCTCGAAGCCGAGCGTATCGAGCTGGCCGTAGAATTCAACTACGAAGCGACGATCGAACGCAAAGCGGGTAACGCACCGCACGTGGCGGCGCGCTAGCTCGAGGACGCGCGCTACCGCGACCCGTCGTCGCTCACATTTCCCTGCACCGCAACACGCGATGTAGCGGCGTCGTTCATGCGATTCAACGAAAGCGTTTACGACCGTGCGACGCGCATCAACGAATTCGTCGCCGCTCACATGCGTGACGTCCCGGGTTCGACCTCGGTGCTCACGACGGCCGCGGAGGCATTCGCGCAAGCAACTGGCGTCTGCAAGGATTACGCGCACATCATGGTCGCAATCGCGAACGCGTGCGGCATCGCAGCGCGCCACGTGTCAGGGCAACTTATCGGCGAGGGCGGGACCCACGCTTGGGTCGAAATCCTCGCACTAGCAACCGATCCGACAAGCGCCATCGTTTGGGCGTTCGATCCCACACGCGCGCGGTGCACCAATCTCGATTACGTCTTCATCGCAGCGGGACGCGATTTCGCCGACGTGAACCTAACGTCGGGGCGCTTCATCGCTCCGTTCGTCGGTGAGTTTTCGACATCGCGTTCCGTCGACCGTATCTCGATCGAATACGCGGCCTAACCCGCGTAGGACGCGCGAGCGGCGCATTGAGAATCGCATTCGCCGATTCCGACTTTTGGAAATGATCGGCTTGCGCGAAGATGCCACCCAGCGCGAGTAAACGTGCCATTTTTGCATCGCTTTCGACGCTTTCGGCGACGAACGCTCCCGTCACGCCATTTGGCGATCGCGAGGACCATCGTGACGATCGGGTTGCTCGCGAATCCACCGACGAACGCACAATCGATCTTAATCAATCGAACGAAAACTGTTCCAGGTTTCGCGGCACCGCCCGTTTTGGAATCGTCGAGGCGAGAGCTTCTCCCCTATCTTTGAGGCCCTGGAGCGCGCCCACCGCGAGCTTAGGGATAGAAAGCACCGATGTTTTCGTCACCTCGATAGCGAGCTTGCCTCCACAAGCCCGTACGTAGCAACCGTGTCGCGAACAAAATCGACGGGATTTATCTGTACGGTGCGTGGTGTTCGTGCCGTGCGCGCCACATGCTTCCATTGCGCGAACTGCGCGCAAGTACAGTCGAGTACGAAGGAACCAATCGGCCCGACAAGCCCGATCTTTTCGGCAAACGGGGGATGATTCTACGTGGCAAGATGTCGTAACGCATCGCCGTGTCGGCATCGCGCGGAATATCTTCAGCCAGGCGATTGCCACGGTTCATGAAACAGCTTGGATGATCGTCGAGAACATTCTTGGCGCGATGGGTTACTCTAGAGGACCGGTCCCCGTGATCGGGGATCGTGACTCGGATTTCGAGCTACTGGAGACAACTCGGATTTGCGATTCCATCATGGCGAGCGCGTAACAGCACGCGCTCACCGTCGAGTTCGGCGGCGAGATAGTTCGCTTCGAAGCGCGCGAGCGCAAGATATACACGAGTCCGAGCGCGATGCTTTGGCCGATGAGGCTCGCGTATGCCGCGAAGATTTCGAACCACGTCTCAAGCGCCGTTCGTCGAATAACCGTATGTCGAGCTACTTTTTGATCACATTGGCGGGCGCGTTTTCCACGGCTTACGCGGCCAAATTAACGCATCGCCCAAACGTCGGGCGAGGGCGATCTTCGCCGCACCAACTTCGCGCGAGGGCGCCGTAGGTTTACTCGTCACGTCGACGAGATCGCGTATGCACCGTTGCAGATCGCGCATAGGTGATTGAGGTAGCGCGTGCTCTCAAAGTTCGCGCTGGAGATATCCGCGGCATATGCCGATCCGCCCGCGATTATCTCCGCCAGGTTCACTCGTCTATAATTGCGCGACACGTCGCGAGCGCGCAGATCAGAACGTGCTTTGCGACGTGTAGACCGCTCGCGATCGCCGGCCCTCCGAGACCGTAAGCATCTCCGGGCCGCGTAGTCGGTCGTAAGTTCGAAAATCAAGACGGCTGTCAAGAGCGTATCGGCGATGCGATTGCCACCGCTCGTTGGAATCGACACGTAATTCGATCGCAAAGCGAGATACACGATGGATTTTTTGTTAGTTCAAGCTAGCGCACGGTTTTAGAGTTATTATTATGCAACAGTAGATGCGCCATCTCGACATTTTCGCGCTCACCGTCACTGTGCTCTCCATCGATAAGCACCTGATCGCGCACCCAACGCGCGGACCTCGGGATAGTTTGCTGCTTGAATGCAACGCAACATCGTAAGCTGACTGTCAACTTAATGGACAAAACCTGTTAGCAGACCATCGTCCCCGGGTAACGCGCTTAGCGCAGTCGTGCACGACGAAAAAAGGGAACTCGCGCAGACGACGAGCGCGCTTTCGTGAAACTAATGCATGACGGCTAGGGCCGAAATTCAGCTTGTCGAGTTTTAAGATGTGAAGTCGTGGGGTGATTGACGGGGCTCGAACCCGCGACCTCCGGAGTCACAGTCCAGCGCTCTAACCAACTGAGCTACAATCACCACGCCACGCCATCATGCGCCCGGAGGGAATCGAACCCCCATCTTCGAGTTTAGAAGACTCGTGCCTTATCCGTTAGACCACGGGCGCAAGGCAGCTCTACCTGCTTGAAACGCCGTGACGAAGTCGGGCGAAGCGGTCGCACGCTAAGAAGCCGATTCCGCTATAACTTCGGTTCTCCCCCTGGTGTCGGCTCACGATAGCGACAAACGGCGACCATTCTCTAACATCTTTGACGCACTATCGGGACGACAGGATTTGAACCTGCGACCTCACGCTCCCAAAGCGCGCGCTCTACCAAACTGAGCTACGTCCCGTCAATAGCATTCTTAGCTTCGTTTGCGCGTACAGCCTCCACGAGCAAGGCGGCCGCGCGTGCGCGATGGCTCCGTTCGTTTTTCTCGGCATCGGAGAGTTCGGCAAAGGTCGGGCCGCCTGGCACCTCGCTGAAGATCGCATCGTAAGAAAATCCACCATCGCCGCGTTCGTCCATCGGGATCACCCCAGTCAACTCCACGCAAACGCTCGTTTCATGACCCTCGGAATCGATGTGATGGAGCGCGCAGACGAATCGTGCACGACGATCACTTAAGTCACCGAGCTCTGCGAGCAAGAGCGCGCGCCGTTGCGCCCACGACGCGTCACCGCCGTAACGCGCGGAGAGCACCCCTGGCCGATTGCCAAGCGCGATGACTTCCAGGCCAGAATCGTCTCCGATAACGTCGGTTTCGATTCCGACCGCTCGCAACTGGGCGTACAACGCACGCGCCTTGAGCTCGGCATTTTCGACATAAGACTCCACGCCCTCATCCACATCACCGTATGGGCCAAAAAGAACGATGGACCATCCTCGCGTTGCGAAGATGGCCCGAAGTTCGGCGTACTTTCCCGGATTTTTAGTTGCAGCAAAGACGGTTTTTGACGGCACACACGCGTGTTCATGAATGCGTGAGCCGACCCCCTTATGTGACAGTTAGTTCGCCGGAGCGCTGCCTCCGCGCAGACCGGGCGGAGCATAGAGCGGCATCGGATCCACCCCGTGAATCGCGAGATCGCCACCTTCCATCTCGGGGTTACTCGCGCGAAGCGGCACGATGAACGAGATCAGTTTGAGCACGATGAACGTCATGATCGCATCGAAAACGATGATGACGAGCGCAGCGACGGCCTGATGTCCGAGTTGTGCAAAGTCGTGTCCGTTGTAGAACCATCCGCCGACAGTGACGTCGGCAATCTTTTTCGTTTTATCGGTCGACGGATAGATGATCATCGCGGGGTTACCGACGATGCCGACCATAAGCCCACCGACGAGACCCGCAACACCATGTGTGTGAATGACTCCAAACGTGTCGTCGACGCGTTTCATAAACGCCATATTGCCAAGCTTGTTGAGGCTGAACCAGGCGATCGTCGATGCGACGAAACCAATCGTGATCGCGCCATAGCCGTCGACATAACCGGCGGCAGGCGTGATGGCGACAAGTCCTGTGATCATTCCGTTGATCATGGAGACCGCGTTCGGTTTCCCGGTAGCAAACATGTCGAGAACAAGCCAGGATAAGAGCGCGACTGCGGTCGCGATGTTGGTATTGAGCACGCCTGCGGCTGCGTCGGCATTGGCCGTATACGGATCGCCTCCGTTAAAACCGTTCCACCCTAGCCACAAAATGCCGGCGCCCGCGAAGGCCATAATAAGATTGTTGGGTTCGAAATCTTTGCGATCTTCGGCGAGACGTGGTCCGACGACCGCTGCGGCGACGAAACCGGAGACGCCGGCTGCCAAATGGATGACGTAGCCACCGGAGTAATCGACGGCGCCGAGTTGCGAGAGCCAGCCACCACCCCAAATCCAATACGCGCCGATGCTGTAGACGACCGTGCTCCAAACCGGAACGAAGATCATCCATGCTTTGAAATTCATGCGCCCAAGGACAGAGCCCGCGATGAGGAGCGGCGTGATCGCCGCGAAGACGAATTGGAAGTAGATCATCGCGGAGCCCGCGTAGCGCAGCGGCGGCAAACCCGCGGCGGCGGCGGGAATCGTCGCTTGACCCATCATTTGATCCGCACCAAGAGCAGGATGCGGGACGGCAAAGTAGCCGGCCAGAGCACCCGAAACGGGCGTCCCGAACGCCATGTTGTAGCCCCAGAGCATCCACACGATGAGCACGACCGAGAACGCATAGAAGCACATGACCGCCGAATTCAGCGCCCACTTCTTCTTCACGAGACCACCATAGAGAATGGCGAGGCCCGGCAAGCTCATGAGGCCGACGAGCGTCGCCGCGGTCAACTGCCACGCGGTGTCGCCGGAATTGACGAAATCGGGCGCGGAAATCAACGGATTCGCATCGGCGAGAAACAACCAAATCTCCCTTTATTAAAAGCGACAAAGCGCACGAATGAACGGAACGAGTCCCGATGCGCCAGCGTAACGCAGGAACTTCGGATTCGGCACTGGACATCGGGCGAACCGTTACCCGCATGTTTTGTGCACGTAGCACAGCTCGCACGATTCGCATTTCGACGTGCGAAAAAGCAAAGGGCGCCGCATAGCATGCAACGCCCTTTAAGTCGGTTCTGGCGGATTTCGTGTGCGCCCTAGGCGCGTTCACACGCTCCGCTATGGTGCCCCGGTGGATCTTGCGAAATAATTTCGCCCTCCTCGGATGCTTTGGTAATGTACGACTCGAGCCGTGGTGTGAGTATACGCTCGCGTGCGAGCCTTGTAAAGTAGGTGCGAATCACCGGAGCAGGAGTGCGCGCGAATCGCTCGGCAACCTTGATCTATGATCCGCGAAACGGATGCTCCCATCGCCCTCGACGACGCACAGTTACGCCTCTTGTTACGAAACATGCTCGTACAACGCGCCGTCGACACGCGCGGCTTCGCGCTCAATAGACAAGGAAAGATCGCGATCGCGATGGGCTCCGAGGGCCACGAAGCGATTCAAGCCGCGACGGGGCTCGCCTTCGAACGCGGCCGAGATATTTTATTCCCATACTATCGTAATACCGGTCTGATCCTCGCATGCGGCTTCTCGCTCGCAGATCTCTTCCGCTCGCAGTTCGCGCGCGCGACCGACCGCACGGGTGGACGCAATATCATTAATCACATCACCGCACACGATCTCGGCATCGCCTCGATCAGTTCGATCATCGCCGCACAGTGTACGCACGCTGTCGGCGCCGCATACGCGGTCAAGTTCCGCGCCGAAACAAATCGCGCGGTCTTCTGTCAATTTGGCGAAGGTGCGACAAGTCAAGGCGAGTGGCATGAGGCGATGAATTTCGCCGCCGTCGCGAAGCTCCCGATCGTCTTCATCTGCGAAAATAACCACTACGCGATCTCCACGCCGCAGCGGAAACAGATGGCGGTCGATGAAGTCGCTTCGCGCGCCGCGGGATACGGCATGCAAGGCGTCGTGGTCGACGGTTTCGATCCGGTCGCGAGCTATCATGCCGTTCGTATGGCCCGGAACCGAGCGATATCCGGAGGGGGACCGACGCTCGTCGAGGCGATGTGTTACCGGTTTCTCTCGCACACTACGGACGACGACGACCGAACCTACCGGACTCTCGATGAGGTGGCCGCCGAGCGCGAGCGCGATCCCGTACCCACGTTCGAACGTCGTCTCATCGCGAGCGGGATAACCGATGTGGCCACGCTCGAAGCTCTCAAAGAAGAGATTACCGAACTCATCAACGCGACAACGGATGCGGTGGAATCCGAGGCCTCCCCCGAAGCAGCGACGCTTTTTTCTAACACACTCGCCGGTGCACACGACCCCTGGATTTAGACCGCGCTGAATGAGGCGCTCCTAACTCCAATATAGTTTGGCCTAAGTCGCGTCTTCGTGAAACGTTATGCTCAGCGAATTCGTCTTTCAAATGAAGCGGAGTTTTCCGTCGTGCTCGGTAACCGCTTTCGTACATCACGCACACGCCATATATTGAGGTCATTTCGTGGATAAAGATCAGCAGAACATTTCACGCGGAAGCCTGCTTCAGAAGATCGCAATCGCCCCGTTCGCTATCGGGGCCTTCGCGGCGTTGCAGGCGCAGGAAGCCGAAGCCGCAGGCATGACGCAGAAAGCCGCCGGCTATATCAAAGTCTCTAAAATAAAGGGCAAGAATTGCGCCAACTGCGCGCTTTACATCGCCGCTAAACCCGGCAAGAAGTACGGCGCCTGTCAAGCGGTTTCCGGCCAAATCGCCCCGCTCGCCTACTGCAACCTCTACGCGAAAAAAGCGGGCTAGTCGCCCACTAGCAGTTCTCGTAAAGAGAGCCGGTCGAAACGACCGGCTCTCTTTTTTTCGCGCGCCCTCGCGGCCTTAGTTCTCATCCAGTCGGAGTACCGCCATGAACGCTTCCTGCGGGAGGTCGACGCGGCCGACGCGCTTCATCCGCTCCTTCCCAACCTTCTGCTTCTCGAGAAGTTTGCGCTTGCGAGATATGTCGCCGCCGTAACATTTCGCGAGGACGTTTTTGCGCATCGCCGCAACCGTTTCGCGCGCGACGACCTTGCCACCGATCGTCGCCTGAATCGGCACGTCGAACATTTGGCGCGGAATGAGCTCTTTGAGTTTCTCCACGAGCCCACGGCCGCGCAGCGCCGCTTTGTCGCGCGCGACGATCGACGAGAGCGCATCGACGGCTTCGGCGTTGAGTAAAATCTCGAGCTTCACAAGATCGCCTTCGCGATAGCCGATCATCTCGTAATCGAGCGACGCGTAGCCCTTCGTGCTCGACTTGAGGCGATCGAAATAGTCGATGATCACCTCGATGAGCGGCATTTCGTAGGTCAGGATCACGCGACCGTCCGCGAGATATTCCATATTTTCGAGATTGCCGCGACGATTTTGCGTGAGCTCCATGATCGCGCCGACATACTCTGGCGGCGTGATGACCGTTGCCTTGACGTAAGGCTCTTCCATCAATTCGATACGATCGCGCGCGGGGAGCTTTGCGGGATTGTCGATATTCTCGACGCTGCCGTCGCTCAGCGTCACCCGAAAGACGACCGAGGGCGACGTCGCGATAAGATCGAGATCGTAATTTCGCTCGAGGCGTTCTTGAACGATCTCCATGTGCAAAAGCCCCAGGAATCCGCAGCGGAAACCGAAGCCGAGTGCGATCGAGCTTTCCGGCTCGAAATGCAGGGCCGAATCGTTAAGAGAAAGCTTTTCCAAAGCCTCGCGCAAGTCGGAGACTTCAACGCCTTCGTTCGGATAGAGACCGCAGTACACCATTGGGACGATCGGTTTGTATCCAGGTAACGCTTCCGGTGCCGGGTTCGCGGCTTCGGTCAACGTATCGCCGACGTCGATTTCAGTTAAGCCTTTGATATTCGCGATGATGTAGCCCACGCCGCCCATATCGAGCTGCTGCGTTTTCCGCATCTCGGGCTTGAAGACGCCGACCTCCGTTGCCTCGTAAACCTTCTTCTGATTCATCGACATGAAGCGCGAACCCGCGCGCAGCGTGCCATCGGTGACGCGCACGTAGGAAACGACGCCGCGATACGGATCGAACTGCGCGTCGAATACGAGCCCGCGAACGTAGTCGTCGTTGCCCGACGGCGGCGGGATCCGTGCGACGATCGCTTCGAGAATCTCCTTGATTCCGATACCCTCTTTCGCACTACACAGGATCGCATCACTGCCCTCGATGACGAGGAGTTCTTCGATTTCTCGCTTCACACGCTCCGGATCGGCTGCGGGCAGATCGATTTTATTGATAACCGGAATGATCGTGAGATTTTGCTCGAGCGCGAGGTGGTAATTCGCGAGTGTCTGTGCTTCGACGCCCTGCGCCGCATCGATCACGAGCAACGCACCTTCACACGCACGCAGCGATCGAGAAACCTCCGACGAGAAGTCGACGTGTCCGGGCGTATCGATGAGATTGAGTTCGTACTTCTGGCCGTCGGCGGCAGTATAATCTAGCGTCACGGGATGCATTTTAATCGTGATGCCGCGCTCGCGTTCGAGATCCATCGCGTCGAGCAGTTGTGCTTCCATCTGGCGCTGCGCGACGGTGCGGGTTACCTCAAGAAGACGATCCGAGAGCGTCGTCTTGCCGTGGTCGATGTGCGCGATGATGCAGAAATTCCGAACGTTATGTGCCGTCCGGCTTCCAGTGCGCTTGAGTTCAGGTGCGATCGCCATGCGCTACAGCACCGAACAATACGAAAAATTCCCGCCACCGGGGATAGCATTCTTCACGAAACCGATCAGCACGATGATCACCAAAAACGATAAGTCGAGACCACCGATCGGCGGAATGATCTGCCGCACCGGTATCAGTACCGGTTCGACGATGCGAGCGACGATCACGCTCCAACGACCCTGGAGACTGGGGACCCAAGAGACCACCGCGTACAGCAACATCGCGATCCAAAATATTTGAAGCACCCAAAAGAGCAGTGCCCACGCCTCGCACGATACCAAACTCACACAGGCAACGTTCGCGCTCGAGCCTCACATTGCATGCGCGCGTTATTTGAGGCTTGCGAGGACCCGATCGGGTACGCCGTGCAGATAGGGAACCGGATCGACGGGCGCGCCGTCGAGCATGATCTGATAATGGAGATGCGGGCCCGTCGATGCTCCCGTCGACCCGACGAGTGCGATGTGCTCGGCCTTCTTTACGTATTGCCCTGGGTGAACGTCGATTCGCGAGAGATGGCAATACCACGTGTGATAGCCGTTGCCATGATCGATCTCGATCTTGTTCCCGTAACCACCATCGTACGCTGCGGCGACAACCGTGCCCGCGGCGCCCGCGCGAACGTTCTCTCCGTAATCCGCGTCGAGATCGACTCCTTTATGGAATTCGGGCCAGGGAATCGCGCGCCACCCAAAGATCGACGCGATTCCCGCGTTCCCCGCATTACCAGCAGGGTTGAGTGAAGGAATAGACGCGAGTACGCGCGCGCGCGCGAGTTCTTCGAGCCGATGCATATTGAGCACACGTAGCGCGACCCCGCGTAACCGATCTCCGTCGAAACGCACGCGATTCGAATCGCTGCGTAGTCGCTCGATCCGCGCGGCAACCACATCAAAGGCGTCGTCGCGCGCGTAGGATTGCGCGCCATCGACGCGCGGCCGCCCGTGGCTAACGGGACCTGCCAACGGTGCGCCGGCGGAACCTGCGCTCTTGCCGCCATCGCCGATGAGTCGGCGGATCTGCTCGTTCTGCGTGCGTAGCGCTTGGAGCTGCGCGTCGAGTTTGGCTGCTTGCGAGTCGATTTTTTGCAAACGTTTGCGTTGATCGCTCGCGAGCGATCGCAGTTCGTGTACGCGTGCTTCGGCGTGCTGGAGTGTCCAAGCGTAGAATCCGCCGACGCCACCGAGGAGGAGCACCATGAGGAACGTCGCGACCAAGATGTGCCGCCTCGAGAATTCGAGCCGAAAGACGCGGTAGCCCATCGGTGGGACAATCTTGATGAGATAGCCCGATTTCACGATGCGTTAGACCCCTACGCCCGTGCGTGCCATCGCGATCGCGCTCTGTTCTTCTTTCGATGCGCCCTGTTGCGGAACGAACTTTCGAACCGCTTTTCCGTACGTGCGCGTTTCTTCGCGTGAGTAAATGCTCGTGACAACGACGCCATCGCCATTATTATTGAGCAGCGCCAGCGTGAACGAAAGGTCCGATCCGACGTCGCTGAACGAGTTATAGCGCAAAAATCCGACACGATGGATGTCGCGTTTGAGCGCGCGCTCGAGTTCGCCGAGACGCTCGTCGAGCGATTGCGTTGCGGCCGCACTCGCCGCATGCACGGAAGAAAGCGCGCCTCCGTCGAGGTCGATTCCCGCAGAGCCGCCCGCGATCAACGTGGCGAGCGCCCGAAATCGCGGTGCGACAAAGACGAGGTGATAGAGCCCGAGGGTCAGCGCCGAAACACCGAACACGAGGCCTGCAAAGGCGCTAATTGGCATCGAGGTATCTATATGTTGGTCCTCCGCACGGGGACCCTTTCGGGCCGAGGCCAGCGTGCGCGTAAAGCCCGCCGGAGGCCAGGTGGACCGCGGCACACATCAGGGCCTACGTACCGTTGCTACCTTCCGGTCCTGGCGGGGTTGATAGGTTGACATTGCGCGGAGCCCAACCCCCGACAAGGCGAGCCCGAGTATAACACACGGGTTCGCCCGATGCACGTCCTAGGCGATCGGCCCTCGAACGAGTGCCGCGGCGACGCCGAAGAGGTAACCACATCCAAACGCCGCGGTCACGACGACGACTGCGAAGACGATCGCTCGACGCGGTGAAGCCCCGATGATCGCGATGAGGCCCATCACGAGCAGAACGAGCGCATCGGCCCCCGCGAGAAGTTGCAGCGCGCCGAGTTCCCACATCCCGAGGCGCGGGACCAAGACGAGTCCTCCGCCCAGGAGCAGCGGTGTGTAGGCGTACGCCGAGATACGAAATGCGCGCACGAAATCGCGTGCCGCGCCAAATGGTGGTGCGAGCATCGCAATCAACGTCGCGATAAGGACGATACCACCGAGCACGAGCACGAATGCGAGCGCGGCGTTCGCAAACGCGACGCCGGCCGACGTTCGATAGATCTGCCGCGCGGCGATCGGAATACCGACGACGCGCAGCGCGAAGAACGTCGCGACCGGTCCGATCGCGGCGAGTGGGACGACGTATCCGAAGAGCATCGCGACGAACGACGTATCCTCGCTCGCAATCGTCGCCCACGTCGCGCGCGGTCGCACGATGAGCGATGCTGCGCGCGTGAGGGGCGACGTCATGCTAACGCGATTCCGCGAGCGCGTCGCCGAGGGAGACCGCGGCGTAGCCCATCGCGCGAATGGCGATGGCGAGACGATGACGCGGGGTACGCTTTTTCAAGCGGTGTCCTGCGCGAAGCGCGCGACGATCGCTCGCGTCGCGCAAGAGATCGCGTACGCGTTCGCGTGCGACGATTTCGATGAGATCGGTCTGCACGATAGTTCTCCAGCAAAAAATAGTTGAGGCGCGGCCACCCACAAAAAAAAGCCCCGCGTGTTGTAGCGGAGGCGACGAGTAATCGAGAAGCGCTCTGGCGCTACCGTCGTTCGTGAATCCGCGGATCGGGCGAACCAATCGTGGTGCCCGCGAGAAACGCACTCCGCATTTGCGAAGAGTGAATCGGTCGTACTCGACGATTTTCCATGTGGCGCTTCTCCTTCCCGGCGACGTCGCACGCGAACGCAACGCTCGCGTAGCTTACCATGCTCGCGCTCGTGCGGTCAACGAGAAGAGAACGTTACGATGCGCTCGGTATCGGTTGCGCGATGCTCGGGAGTGGCGACACGCGCGTCCCCACACCGACGCCGACGCCAGATTGCGATCCGGCTCCCGGAACTCCAGATGGATACGGCGTGACGAACGGATTTTGACCTGGCGCCGGATAGCCCGACGGCGCGACGGCCGGAGCGAGCAGTTCATCACCGTACAACATAAAGAGATAGCCGGTGCCTTTTTTCAAAACGACCGGGTCAATCGAACGGGTCGAAGCGACGATGTCTTTCTCGAGCACCGGCGATGAATCGACGGTCACGAGCGCGTCGTGATGGCGACGCCCGACGGTAAAGACGGCGATCGTATATCCGCGTCCGGCGCTCTGTTCGGCTTTCGGAATCATAAATCGCACGGCACCCAGTCCGTAGAGCGAGATCGGCGCGCCTGGCTGGAGATACCCGCGCACGATCGCCTTGCGAACGTTGAAGGTTTGCACGTTACCGCTCGCTTGAGGTGTCGGCACGGGCGGTGCGTCATCGGGAAAGACGATCGTTTTGGTGACGAATTTCGGCGCGGGACTCGGGCTCGCGCTCGAAGCCTCCGACGCCGTCACGGACGGCGAGACTGCGACGACGGGCGCGCTCGAGGTCGGCGGACTTGAAATCGGACTCGGGGTCGGTGACGACGTCGGCGGCGTGATGGCGACATGCGTCTCCTGCGCGCGCGATTTTTTACGACGAGATCTGACTGAAGGCGACGACGTCGCGTTCGGCATCGCAGTTGCGAGCGGCGTCGGGCTCGGCGTTGGCGTCGGCGTTCCAAGTGCGAGCGTCACGCCATACCCGTTGAGCGTCGGAAGCGGGATCTCGACGGCATCTTTCGTCAAATAAACCGCGCCGTCGAGCATGCGTTGGCGACTCTGCGACGACGGCGCGCCGGCACCGCCCGGACCGCCGGGCTGCCCGTAGGGTTGCTGCTGCGGAATCGCGAGACCCGACCCGCTGCCGAGGTTCCCCTGACAGGCAGCGAGTATCGTCGCGAGCCCGAAGCCTGCGATCGCGAGGAGACGTTTTGATCCGGTTCGCATCGCGCGTCGCATTCGCCGGGCCTCGTACGCTATCATGGGGTCGTGACCATATTTTCATATATCTGGATCGCCACGTGCGTCTTCGGCGTCATCCTCTCGCTCGTGAGCACACGCGTCTTGGGCGAACGATCGCGAGCGACGCAAGCCGCCTGGATCGCCACGGCGGGATATTTCATCGTGGCTGCGATCGATGCGATCCGCGCGACGCCAGCGCCACTCCATATCGATTACGTCTTACTGGCGGCGCTCATCATCGCGTTCGCGATCGCGGGCAAACGCGACGAACCGCAAGCCGAGCCGTGGTGGTGGCCGACGCATGCCGGTCCTACGGGCGCCGAGCGCCGCGGCCGCTAGGCGCTTCCTGGAACACGTGGCCGAACTCGGCGCGCTCACGCGCATGCACGTCGGCTTCGATCGCGTCTCAGGTAGCGGCTCGCAGAGCGGATCCTCGATCTCAGGGATCCTGTAAAGTACGGGACCGTACCATTCTGGAGACCCGCGCGCGATTGACCTGATCGTTAGTTTTTCTGAAGGTCCGATTCGGTGCGCGAGTAAGAGCGACATATGGCTGACGTCGAAATCTCCTTACGCCCCGCAGGCCCGCTCCTCGTAAAAGGCCCGTTCGTTCTCCGCGACGCCGACGGAAATGAGATCGATCTCAAGGGAAAGACGACCGTCGCGCTTTGCCGTTGCGGCGCATCGACGACGAAGCCGTTTTGCGACGGCACGCACTCGAAGATCGGATTTATGGCGGCCAATGCCGCCGTCGCCGACTCGCCGTAACGGCCACGCCCGCGCCGCACATGCGTCCGCCTTACGCGAGCGTGGCTTCGTACGCGTCATTTCGTCGTACATCCGACCTCGGGCGCGCGATCGCTCTACGCGTCGCTCGGTTTCGGCGAAAGAAACGAGATGCGACTCTAGCTTTGCCTCAAATTACGCGCGCGCACAGGCTGCCAAATCCGATCGCGACGGCGTGCGGGTCGCGCGCATGTGCGGCTAGTGTTACCTCATCGCCATCTTCGAGATACGTGCGCGTCGTGCCGTCGGAAAGTCGCAGCGGAACGGTGCCGTCGCACGTGCGTTCGATCAAACTCCCGCTATTTTGCGGATCGAGTTCCGAGATCGTTCCCGACGCATAGACGTCGCCCGCGCGGAGCGTCGTGCCGTTGCTCGCGACATGGGCGAGTTGTTGCCCGATCGTCCAGTAGAGGCCACCTGCATTCACCTCGGCGACGCGATCGCTTTCTTCACCGCGCGAAGACATCGCACCCGAGCGAAGCGAGATGCTCGCGACGATATCGAATGCACCACGTGGCTCGACTGCGAGGTGCGGTAACGGCGGCGGGTCTTGCGCGCGCGACGCGCGTCGAAACGGTTCGAGCGCATCGATCGAAACGATCCAGGGTCCGAGCGTCGTCGCAAACGATTTGGAGAGAAACGGTCCGAGCGGTCGATACTCCCATGCCTGCATATCGCGCGCGCTCCAATCGCAGAGCAACGCGACGCCGAAGACGGATTCGCGCGCGCGCTCGGCGGTGATGGGTCCCGCAATCCCGTTCCCGGTGATACAGGCGAGTTCGAGCTCGTAATCGAGTTTGCGCGTCGCCGCGAACTCCGGCACGCCGGATGCTCGGGCGATCTGACCGTGCGGCCGACGCACGCTGGAATCGCACGAGATCGTCGACGCGCGGCCGTGATACCCGATCGGAAGCCAGCGCCAATTCGGAAGCAGCGGTTCGTCACCTGGCCGCAAGATACGCCCGAGGTTGGTCGCGTGTTCGAGCGATGAATAGAAGTCGACGTACGCGCCGACGGTAAACGGTAATACATTACGTGCGTCGCGACGTAAGACGAGCGCTCGCGCCGCGAGTTCACCGTTGCGCGTGGATGTATCGGCGCGCAGATATGCCGAGATCGCCGAGCGGACCGATCGCCATATCGCGCGCTCGCGCGCGATCAAGACATCGAGCGAAGACCCGCCGAGTAACGCGCGCGCATCGGAGCCGAGCGCGTCGAATATTCCGGCGCGCGCGAGCACCCCGAGATCGAGGGCGTAGTCGCCGATCGCGACGGCGAGATGCGGTGCCGTCTCGCCGTCGCGCACGATCGCACCATAGGGCAAATTCTGAATTGGAAAGTCGGGGTCGCCGGCGGGCACCCACGTGGCGAGTGCGGCATCGGTCGTCGCGTCGCCATGCTCGTGCATACGACGAACGTTGCGCGCGCGGTCGCCCGACTCATCCGCAAAGGACAGGCGCGCGATGCGTGCTAATCCATGGCGTCATCGCACACGAACAAGCGCAACCAGCCCCCGAACTCTACATCTCTTGCGACGTCGAAGCCGATGGTCCGTGTCCGGGCCTTTTTTCGATGTTGAGCTTCGGCCTCGCCGCATTCACCGTCGATAAGAAACTCGTCGGGGCGTTTTCGCGCAACCTCGAGCTTCTCGATGGTGCCGATATCGACGAACGCACGTCGAAATGGTGGGCGCAGCCCGATCAAGTCGCCGCCTACGCAAAGTCGCGCGAGAGTCTCGTCTCGCCGCGTGGCGCGATGGTCGATTGTAAATCGTGGCTCGACGAGATCAAAGTCTTCGGTCGGCCGATCATCGTCGGCGCGCCCAGCGGCTTCGATTTCACCTTCATGTACTACTACTTCCAGCGTTTTCTCGGCGAGAGTCCGATCGGCTTCGCGAGTTTGGACCTCCGGAGCTACGCCGCCGCCGTCATGAAACGCCAATACCGTCACGTCGGCAAACGCCAGTATCCCGCGGAATGGATCGACGAGAATTTGCCGCACACGCACGTTGCCCTCGACGATGCGATCGAGCAGGGATGCATCCTCATCAACATGATGCGGCACAACCTCGAATTACCGCGGATCGTGGAGATGGTCGACGAGCGTTCAGCCGTGCGCTGAAGGCGTTGGCGGTGTCGACGAATCGATCGGGATCACGCGATAGGCTCCGACGCGGCCGCTCGGATCCACGCGCATCTGCACGAGCAGCGAACCATTCGTAAAAGCAACGTCGAATTCGTACCGCCCGGTGTCGGCGTTACCGGTGCGCTCTTTGATCGATGCGATCGTGCCGAGTGCGTGCATGCGGTCCGAGAGCGCGCCGAGATCGGTGCGCGTCACCGCGTGCTTCGTTGCTTCATCGAAACTCGCGAGCGTCGTATCGAGATCGTTTGCGTAAACCGCGCGCGTGATACGATCCGCGAGATCGGCCGGCGATTCGGTGTGCGTCGCGCAGCTCGCGAAGACAAACGAAAGCAGCGCGCCCGAGAGCACGCTGCGTGGCGGGAGGCGCATCTCGCCTAGTACGAGCCCCAACCGTACGAAACCGCCTGCGGCATCACGCCGTTGGCGACGTCGGCACGGCGCGGCGGAGCGTTGCGAACGACCGCCGGCCGCGGACCCGCGACGTGTTGCACGAATGCCGTCCGGTTATCGCGCCCGTATTTTGCGACGATCAGCGAATGCTTGAGCGAGACGATCTGCTTGTCACGTTCGCGAACCGCCCCGTGCTGATAGGCGACTTCGTGCTTGAGATCGCTCACGAGCGCGGCCTCGTTAAGATAGGCCTGACGCTGGCTCGAGTAGGCGGCCTGTGCCTGATTGCGTTCCATCGCGGTCTCGGCTTGACGCCGATCGTACTCGGCGTATTTCTGGTGAACTTTCTTGTTGTGATTGATGATCAAGAGCGTACCACCGATGGCGGCCGCACCAAAAATGATATTTCGCGTGCTCGCGGCACCATCAGCGCGCGCAGGCGTCGGCGAGACGAACGACAGGCTCATTACGGCGGCAAGGGCGGCAATCACGAGACGGTTGGAAAGTTTCATGCGAATCGGGTCCTCCTACAGGGCGTCGATACCGGCATAACGCAGGCAAACGGCTGAGGGTTCCCGGCCGCTCGCTTCGGTAAGGGGCTCGCGCCAAACGGGCGAATCATCGACGGATGCCTTCGTACGTTCGTGCCGGATCCGTGCCGCCAAAGCGGCATACGCAATTCCGCGGTCCCGATGGCGGACTTTACGCGGAAGAGCTCTTCTCGCGCCAAGGCTTTTCGAGCACGTATGCCCTCCTCTACCATCTGCGCCCGCCGACGGCGACGCTCGACGTCCGGCCGTGGCAGCGCGAGCCGGTCGTCTTCGAACCAAATGACCCGCTTCGTAACCGTCATTTTCAAACCGGCAGCCTCGTCGGTGTCGAGCCCCCCGCCGGGCGGAGTGCCCTCGACGCCCGGACCCCGCTCCTAGGCAACGCCGACATGGTGATCTCGCTCGCCGGCTTCGAGCGAGCGACCGAGATCTTCTATCGCAACGCCGGTGGCGACGAGTTACTCTTCATCCACGCCGGGGCGGGAACGCTCGAGTCGCCGTTCGGCGATCTGCACTATCGCGCGCACGATTATCTCATCATTCCGTCGGGGACGACCTATCGGCTCCAGCCAAGCGAACCGACCCGAACGATCGTCTACGAATCCACGGGACAAATCACGATTCCGCGGCGATTCCGAAACGATTGGGGCCAACTCGAAGAACACGCGCCATATTACGAACGCGACTTTCGTACGCCGACGTTTCGCGATCCGATCGATGCACGCGGCGAGTACGAGATCCGCGTCACGAGTCGCGGACGTAGCGCCAGGTACATCGTCGAGAATCACCCCTTCGATCTCATCGGGTGGGACGGTTACTGCTATCCCTACGCATTCAATATCGACGACTACGCACCGATCACGGGCATGCTCCATCAACCGCCCCCCGTCCACGCGACGTTCGAAGCGCCGGGAGCGGCGTTTTGTGCGTTCGTCCCACGCCTCGTCGACTACCATCCACTCGCAATCGCGGTTCCCTATAATCACGCGAGCCCCGACTGCGACGAAGTGCTCTACTACGTCAGCGGAAATTTCATGAGCCGCCGCGGCATCTCCGAAGGCTCGATCACGCTCCATCCCGCGGGTGCCATGCACGGGCCGCAACCCGGTGCCGTCGAGGCGAGCCTCGGCCGTACCGCGACGGACGAACTCGCGATCATGGTCGATACGTTCGCGCCGCTCGGTATCGCGCGTGCCGCGCTCGCCTGCGAAGACGCGCAGTATTTCCGTTCCTGGGCCGCTAAGATTTAGCATCTTCGAAAGAGGGCCGGACATGACAACGCAACTCGTCGACCGCATTCCCGCGCGGGGATCGCTCGACTGGGATCATCTCCACTTCTATGTCGGCAATGCAAAGCAGGCCGCGCATTTTTATGCGACCGCGTTCGGCTTTCGAATCGTCGCGTACGCGGGTCCCGAGACGGGCGCGCCCGGCCGCGCATCGTACGTCCTCGCACAAGGGGGGCTCCGCTTCGTCCTGACGAGTTCGCTTGGACCGGGCGACCCGATCGCCGAGCACGTTCGTCTGCACGGCGACGGGATTCGCGACGTCGCCTTACGCGTGCCCGACGCCCGCGCCGCGTATGCAAACGCGATCGCCGCGGGCGCCCGTGGCGTGAACGAACCATGCGAAAAACGCGATGCGAACGGGCACGTCGTCCTCGCGACGATCGCAACGTACGGCGATACCGTGCACACGTTTGTGGAACGCGATGCCTACGCGGGCGCGTTCATGCCGGGCTTCGTCGCGGTCTCGAATTCGCCGGCGGCGCCGAACGTGCCGAACCTTCTGGGGATCGATCATTGCGTGGGCAACGTCGGCTGGAACGAGATGGACCCGTGGGTCGCGTTTTACGGCCGGACGTTCGGCTTCTCGCAACTCGTTTCGTTCGACGATCGCGACATTTCGACGCAATACACGGCGTTGCGTTCAAAGGTCGTCTCCGATGCCGATCACCGCGTGAAGTTTCCGATCAACGAACCGGCACGCGGGCTCAAAAAATCACAGATCGAAGAGTACCTGGATTTTTATGGCGGTCCTGGCGTGCAACACGTCGCGATCGTCACGAACGACATCGTCGCGACCGTGCGCGCACTGCGCGCTAACGGCGTCCAATTTCTCGAAACGCCCGCAACCTATTACGATGCCCTCGCCGAACGCATCGGGGCGATCGATGAATCCATCGCAACACTTCGCGATCTGAGCATCCTCGTGGATCGCGACGATCACGGCTACATGCTCCAAATCTTCACGAAGCCACTCCAAGACAGGCCCACTCTCTTTTTCGAAATAATCCAACGCCGCGGGAGTCTTTCATTCGGAAAAGGCAACTTCAAGGCGCTCTTCGTTTCAATCGAAGAGGAACAAGCGAAACGAGGCAATCTCTAACCATGCGTTCTCTTCGACCCCTCGCGCTCGCCATGACGGCGGCGCTCTTTGCATCGCCCGGCCCGGCTCTCGCCTCGCCGACACATTTCGCAACGGACGCTCGAACCGCGGAAAAAGCGGCGGCCGCCGGTACGGCCACGCCCGCGCCGAGCCCGGTTCCCGTCGCATCTCCGGAAGCGAAGTCGCAAACGAAACCCGATGCGGCGAAAGTATCCGGCCCCGCCGATGCCGACTCGAGCGCCCTTCCCGCAATCGAAAAATTCGTCAAAGGCGCCGACGTGACCGACGGCCTCTTTACGATCGTGCGCAAGGCCGGCAAAGTCTATATCGGGGTCCAGAAAGCGCAACTCGATCACGAATTTTACGAGCATGCGACGACCGCAAACGGCCTCGGCGGATACGGCATCTACTCCGGTGACGATTTTCAACAACCGGCACGCATCGTCAAATTCGAACGGGTTAGCGAAAAGCAAATCGCCCTGGTTTTGCCGCAATACCGTCTCAACGCCGAATCCGGCACGGCGATTGCGTCGGCGGTGAAGATGTCTTCAGCGAGTTCGATCATCGCCGTGCTTCCCGTCGTCGCCGAGGACAAGGCGACCGGAAAGACACTCGTCGACGTCGCGTTCATGCTCGGCGATACGCTCGATCTCGCGAACGGTCTCAGCGAAATCGTCGAGAATCCGAAAAATCCGCAAGGCGCGTACCATCAAGATACGTCGCGAACGTATTTCGGTGAGAGCAAAGCGTTTCCAAAAAACGTCGTCATCGAAGCCGACCAGACGTTTGCTTCGAGCAAACCCGACACGATCAATACGGTCACCGACCCGCACAGCATCCTGATGCGCGTGAAGTACAATCTCGCCGAAGTTCTCGGCACGCCGGGCTACGTGCCGCGTCTTGCGGACGATCGCGTCGGCTTCTGGCAAGATCCGCACGTCAATTTCACGCGCGACGACCGGATGGATAATATCGAACGTCTCGCCTTACGCTGGGGCGTCCGCGCGAGCGATCCGACGAAACCGTCGCCCGCCGTGAAGCCAATCATTTACACCTTAACCAATACGATTCCCGATCAGTATCGCGGTGCGATTCGCGAGGGCGTCCTGGAATGGAACAAAGCTTTCGAACGCATCGGTATCCTCGACGCCGTCCGCGTCGCCGACCAGCCGAACGATCCGAGTTGGGATCCCGACGACATCCGCTACAACACGATTCGCTGGTTGACCGAATCGAACGGCGGCGGTTTCCTCGAAGCGCAGATCGAGTGGGATCCGCGCACGGGTGAGATCTTCCGCGGCGGCGTGCTCATCGATTCCGACTTCATGCGATACGGAAAATTCGAATATGCCGACGTCGTCGGCCCATCGTCCGGAGCGCCCACGACCGAGACAGACGTCGACGGCGCCGAACTCGCGCAACGCCCGAGCGAACTCTGGAATCCATCGGATTTCGCGACCTTCTCGCCAAAAAAACATCACGCGCATGGCTTTATTCATCGCGACACCGGCGCGCGCGCGCAAGCGGCGTTCGGCGTCCTCGCGCTCACCTTGCTCGGCGAAGAAGTTCCGGCATCGTTCTCGCACGATTATCTCAAATCGGCCGTCGAACACGAGATCGGGCACGACTTCGGCCTCGCGCACAACTTCATCGGCCACAACGCCTACACGATGGCGCAGCTCAAGAGTAAAGCATTCACCTCGGTCAACGGCGTGGCGTCGTCGCTCATGGAATACGCGCCGTTTAATATCTGGCCGAAAAATTCGCCCCACGGCGATTACAATCAGACCGTTTTGGGACCGTACGATTATCACGCGATCCATTGGGGTTACGCGCCGATCGCCGGTGCTGCGAGCCCGCAAGACGAAGTCCCGACGCTCAACCGATGGGCCCAAGCTTCGATCGATCCGAAGTTTGCCTTCGCATCGGATGAAGATAATGAATACAACGGCCATGCCGTCGATCCGCGCGTCGCGGCCTTCATGCTCTCCAACGACAGTATCGGTTGGTGCGAGAGCCAACTCGGCATCGACCGTCAGCTCATCAGTACGATCGACGCGCGCTACCCGCGCCCGGGCATGCCGTGGGATCAGGAACGCGCCGCGTTTGGCTTACTCATTCAGCAGTACGGTCGTTGTGCGATGGCGATGACGCATTACATCGCGGGCGAGCATCTCTCGCGCGCACGTCGAGGCGATCCGCAAGCGCCGCCGCCACTCACACCGATCTCGCGCGACGAAGAGTATCGTGCGTTCAAGAATCTCGACACGTACTTCTTCAACGACGCTGCATGGAACATCTCGGCTTCCACGTTGCGTCGTCTCACCTATAGCGAATACGAAGCGTTCGTCGATTTCGGCAACACGCAGGTTCCACGTCACGACCTCTCGCTTTCGGCGCTCGTGGCCGCATACCAGAACGCCGCGCTCGGGTACATGTACTCGCCGCTCGTGTTGCAGCGCCTCGCCGATCTTCCGAGCAAGGCTGCCTCGTACAAGCCGATGACGATGGCCGATCTCTTTACCTGGACGCAATCCAGCGTCTACGGCGATCTCGCTTCGGGCAATCCCGCGAAGACGTCGATCCATCGCAACCTGCAGCGCAACTATGCGCGCATGCTCGAGCGAATGGCGACGACACCGCCTCCCGGCACGCCGTACGACGCCCAGGCGCTCGCTCGGCACGAACTCGTCGCGCTCGCAAGCGGCGTACATCGTAGCCTCGGCAAGCACGACCTCGATCTCGTCACGCGTGCCCATCTCGAGGCGCTCGGCGACGAGGTGAGCCGTACCCTCGATCCGCGGACGGCGCAAACGCGCTCGTAAGTGTCGGCTTTGGCCGAGGCGCGATCAAGCGCGGCTCGGCCGAAGCATGTAGGGTACTGCTCGGCACACGTTCCGAGATGGCGCTGCGCCGGTACTTCGGATATGCGGCGGATAATAGCGCGCTCGCTCGCCATACCGAGACCGCACACCACGCGCTCCTCGAATTACTGGAGCATTGCGACGCTAGGGTCGCCAAACATAATCGTGCGCGGCGGTGTGTCGTCAGTCGTCTTGACCGCCGACACCATCGTCGTGGAAGATTTAGCGGCTCGTTGACTCTTTGGCGGACGTCGTCGCAGGCATGAGCGGGAGTCGAACGCGGAACTGTGCGCCGCCCAAAAGCGATTCGCCGACGTCCGCTTCGCCGCCGATGCGCTCGAGCATGAGCCGCACGACGGCGAGCCCGATACCGCTCCCGTGTGCTGTCGCGTTACTCCCGCGCTTCGCGAGGGAAAAGATCGTCTCGCGCTCGTGCGCCGCAACGCCCGGGCCGTCGTCGTCGACGCGAATTTCAATGTAGCGCGTATCCAGCGTCGCGACCGAAACGTAAACTCGCCCGCGTTCGCGTCCGTGTTTGATTGCGTTTTCGATAATGTTGATGAGAATCTGCGTGAGCCGATCCGAGCCGATGGCAACGACGAAGGCGCCGCACGCGAGCAGCGCCAGATCCGTCTTGCGCGCCGATGCGAACGGCGCGACCGCATCGATCGCCGATGAAATCGACGACCCGAGTTGGCACGACTCATCATGCGCACTCGTCGCGCGCAGATCGAGCATCGAAATATCGAACATGCCATCGACTAAGCGGCCCATCCGAATCGCTTCGGTCCGCGCGACTTCGAGAAAGCGACGCGTCGTGTCAGGATCGAGATCTTCTTCGAGCAACGTTTCGAGATAGCCCCGAATCGACGTCAACGGCGTGCGAAGTTCGTGGCCGATCGTCGAGAAGAAATCGTAGCGTTCGCGTTCCCGCGCACCACGTTCGAGCGCGCTTTCGATCGCATGTCGCAAGCGAACACCACCCCCGATGCCGTCGAGCAGCGTCCATCCGGTCTCGACACGAACGCCACCCGCTCCCTCCATCGCCGACGCGAGCCGCGCGAGGGTCGCTCGACAATCTGTTGGGGTCGCAACCGAACCGCTCTGGCGCGTCGGCGAAATGAGGGCGGCGAGAAAATCCTCGCTCTCATCGTCGTGTGCGAGCAGGTCGCTGGCGCGGAGCGTGCGCGTGGCCGACTCGATAAATGAGCGCAGACTTCGTCGTTCCACGGCGCGAGCCGCCGGACGCCCCTCGCGCCAAGCAATCCGCTCGAGATCGCGCAAGCGGACCACGAGTAACGGCACGGATGCGACACTTCTGCTCGCGCGTAGACGTCGCGCGAGTGTCGCGATGTCGTTTATCGCGAAGCCGGCGGCCTCGCTACGCTTGCGCGAACTTGTAGCCAAAGCCGTGCACGGTGTGCAGACACGAATCGAGCCGGTGCTGTTCTTCGAGTTTCATGCGCAAGCGCCGGATGTGAACGTCGACCGTGCGCTCGTCGCCATCGAAATCATATCCCCACACGCGCTCGAGCAACGTGTCGCGCGATAGTGCGATCCCGGGACTCGCGACAAGCGCAAGCAAAAGCGAGTATTCGCGTGGTTTGAGGCCGACGTCATGACCATCGATACGCGCTTCGCGCGCGCCCTCGTCAATCTCGAGGCGCCCGAAGCGCAACAGTTGTGGACCGGGTTCGTGACGCATTCCCGCACGACGCAAGATCGCGCGGACGCGCGCGACGACCTCGCGTGGCGAAAACGGTTTGACGACGTAGTCATCGGCGCCGAGCTCGAATCCGACGACGCGATCGACTTCGTCGGCTCGCGCCGTAATCATGACGAGCGGTGTCTCGAACCCCTCACGGCGCAACGTGCGAGCGATATCGAATCCGTCGATCCCGGGAAGGCCGACATCGAGAAGCGCAAGGTCGACGCCATCTCGGCACGCGCGTAGAGCAGCGAGGCCGTCTCCCGCTTCGACCGGCACGAAACCGTCCCGTTCGAGGTGATGTACCAAAAGATCGCGGATGGCGCGATCGTCTTCGGCTACGAGGACGCGGATGCTGCCCATGTCGGACTCAGTGCCCGCAGTCGTCACTTTGGGACGCGAACCATCGCCGTCACATCTTGTTAACAAAATTTACACTTCCGGAAGCTTTCTCGTCACAATTGTTTCTGATAATTAAACGACCCCAGCCTCTCACCATTCTTCGTCGGGGGTCTTCAGGACGTGGTTGAACCAGTTTTTCTCAAGAAAATCATTCCTTCCGTTCCCTCACTCGCCGCCGACCAATTGGTCTCGGCGTACCATTATCTCTGCCGTCGTGGCGCCCGCAAATTTTGGCGATCGGGGCTCGAACGCTCCGATTTGGAGCAAGTCGCCGCGATCGGCCTCATCAAAGCGTCGCGTCGTTATAACGAAGAGACACGGACACCATTCGAGGCATACGCGTGGCTGATGATCGTGGGCGAGCTGATGCATCACGTGCGCGATCACGAACGACCGATCCGTCTTCCGCGCGCGCTCCGGTCGCTCGAGCG
>JANOMT010000006.1:0-240242 GCA_031420415.1 Vulcanimicrobiota bacterium | reverse complement strand
AAAAAATCGCCCGTTAAAAACACCGCCGTCAAAAAGACCGCCCCAACCAAAACTCCCAACAAACCCGAAAAAACCACGACGCGCAATAAAAAATAACCCCCCGTGTGTGAAGAAGCGCGACCGCTACGGCGGTCGCTCTTCTTTTTTTTCGACGCTCGCTTCGCTCGCGATCAGGTAATGAAGGCGGGCCCGGCCGTGAGATCGGGTGCGTTACCACCGTGTTCTTCGACCCAGTGGCATGCCGTGGTGTGACCGGTCGCATACGCTTTGAGCGGTGGCACTTCGACCTTGCACCGGTCGAATGCGATCGGGCACCGCGTATGAAAACGGCAACCTGCGGGTGGGTTTACGGGCGAGGGGATATCGCCCGTCAGGATGATGCGCTTGCGCCGCCGTTCGACCGACGGGTCGGGAATCGGAATTGCCGAGAGCAGTGACTGCGTGTACGGATGCATCGGATTTTCGTAAAGGTCGTCGCGGTCGGCGACCTCGATGATCTTGCCGACGTACATCACCGCAACGCGCGTCGAGATGTGGCGGACAACCGAGAGATCGTGGGCGATAAAGAGAAAGGTGAGTCCCAGTTGCGCTTGCAGATCTTCGAGCAGATTGATGACTTGGGCTTGGATCGAGACGTCGAGTGCAGAGACGGGTTCGTCGGCGACGATGAACTTCGGGTTGACCGCGAGCGCACGTGCGATGCCGATGCGTTGACGCTGGCCACCCGAAAATTCGTGCGGATAGCGATTGGCGTGATACGGCTGGAGCCCGACGAGCCGCAAAAGTTCTTGCACGCGCGCGTCGGCATCTTTGCCCTTGGCGAGATGGTGGATGTGTAGCGGCTCGGAGATGATATCGCCGACGGTCATCCGCGGATTGAGTGATGCGTAGGGATCTTGAAAGATGATCTGCATCTCCTTACGGAGCTTGCGCGTCTCTTCGCGGCCCAGATTGCCGATCGCACGCCCGTCGAAGCGCACTTCACCTTTGGTCGCAGGTAGCAGATTGAGCACGACGCGCCCGGCGGTCGTCTTGCCCGAACCCGATTCGCCCACGAGGCCGAGCGTCTCGCCCCGGCGGATCGTGAAGTCGATTCCATCGACGGCTTTTACGTCGCCGACGTGTCGCGAGAAGACGCCCGCGTGAATCGGAAAATACTTGTAGAGGTCGCGGACCTCGACGAGATCCTGCCCGCCCCCAGTCGCGGTGCCGTTCATTTCGCAGCCACCACCGCGGCGGGCGCATCGGGCATCGAGCCGGGAACCTGTGGCCGTGTCTCGACAGCGAGCGTCCGCTCGCCTTCCGTGCGCGCATCGTAGAGGAAGCAACGCGCGACGTGACCATCGCCGAAATCGTAGAGCGGCACGGGATCGCTACAGATCGGCATCTTATATTTGCAGCGCGGCGCGAACGAGCATCCCGCAGGCAACCGCAAGAGATTCGGTGGTTGACCTTCGATCGGGATGAGGCGGCCGTGTTTGCGATCGTCGAGCCGCGGAACCGACGCGAGTAAGCCCATCGTGTAGGGATGGCGCGGCGTTTCGAAGATCTGCGTCGCCGAGCCGTATTCGACCATATTGCCCGCGTACATCACGAGCACGTTCTTACACGTTTCGGCCACGACGCCGAGATCGTGCGTGATCAAAACGATCGCCGAGCCCAAGCGCCGCTGCATCTCGTTCATCAGATCGATAATCTGCGCTTGGATCGTGACGTCGAGGGCCGTCGTGGGTTCGTCGGCGATCAAGACGTCGGGATCGCACGAGAGCGCCATCGCGATCATCACACGTTGGCGCATCCCGCCCGAGAGTTGATGCGGATATTCGCGTACGCGCTTTTCCGGGAGTGGAATGTGCACGAGCCGGAGCATGTCGATCGTCTTCGCGAGCGAGTCTTTTTTATTGAGCTTGAGATGCAGCGACACAGCTTCAGAGATTTGATCGCCGACCGATAGGACCGGATTGAGCGATGTCATCGGATCTTGAAAGATCATCGCGATATCTTTGCCGCGGATCTTGCGCATTTCGGGTTCGGATTTCGCGAGCAGATTCTCACCGCGTAGCATGACCGTGCCGCCGTCGATCCGACCGGGCGGCATCGGAATGAGGCGCATGATCGAGAGCGCGTTGACGGATTTTCCGGAGCCCGATTCGCCGACGATTCCGAGCGTCGACCCGCTCTCGACTGAATACGATAGACCGTTGACCGCACCGACGAAGCCGTCATCGGTCTTAAACCCGACGCGGAGGTTGTTGACCTCGAGAAGCGCCAACGCTAGATTCCGGTAATGCTCAACACGACGGCAAAAAAGACCATCGCGAGCGCGACGTAACTCGTCAACCGCGCGAGTTGTTGATCGAAGCCCAGTCGTGGACGGTACGCCGATTCCACCCGGCCACCGATCGTTCCGGAGAGCCCCTCTTGTTTCGTCGTCTGCACCGCGAGCAAGAATACGAGACCGACCGCGAGGACGAGAAAGAGTCCCGCAAACGTGTGCGTGAGCCACGGCGCCGACGCGGCGAGACCCGATTTGTGCGCGAATTGGAATTGTTGGAGTTGGCGCAGAACGTCGGGGTTGAGCGTTGCGCTTGCATTCGGAACGATCTTTGAAGTCGACCCGGCGGTGATGGGCGCCGCGAGCGGGCCGGCAGCCGTCGTTGCGGCGGCGAGATAGGCGATTAGGGGCATCACGATGGTCGAACTCACTCCCTGACGGAACTCGAAACGGAGCCCCGGATACGAGCGCCCCAACCGGAGCGGGGTTCGGCTTCCCCTTTCCGGCTCCCGCTAGCGTCGGAGGGCGCGAGCCTTACCGAGCCGCGGCTTTTTCTCGTGCGCAAATCCGTGCCGCGATACTCTCGCCCGAGAGCCCGAAGCTCGCGCGTTGAACCACCTGTTTGTCGTGTTGGATGAGCGCATCCGGAACGCCGATGCGCTCCACGATGACCTCGAGCGCACGGTCGCCAACGAACTCGAGCACGGCCGAGCCGAAACCGCCCGCAAGCGCGTGCTCCTCGAGCGTAATGAACTTCGTATGACTCTGCGCGAGTTCGATCAGGAGCGCTTCGTCGAGCGGCTTCGCAAAACGCATGTTGACGACGGTCGGCTTTGGTCCACCCGCATCGATGAGATCGTAGGCATCGAGCGCGTGATCGCACGTGTTGCCGAACGCGAGCAACGCGACGCCCTCGCCGCGACGCAAGACCTCCGCGCGGCCATGTACGATCGGCGCGATGGGATCGAGATGTTTACCTGACGAGTTGCCGCGCGGATAGCGAATCGCGACGGGCGCGCCGAGGGAGAGCGCGTGCTCGAGCATCGGCGCGACTTCGGCTTCGATACGCGGCGCCATGATCGTCATGTGCGGCAACGTCCGCAAGAACGCGATGTCGTAAAGACCCATGTGCGTGGGTCCGTCGTCGCCCGCAACGCCCGCGCGATCCATACAGAGCACGACGGGCAATTCCTGAATGACGATATCGTGCACGACCTGGTCGTACGCGCGCTGCATGAACGTCGAGTAGATCGCGACGACGGGCTTGAGCCCCGATGCCGCGGCACCCGCGGCAAAACAAACGCCGTGCGCTTCGGCGATACCGACGTCGTAATAGCGGTTGGGATGGCGCTTGGCGAATCGCTTCAGCTGCGTACCATCGGGCATCGCTGCCGTGATCGCGATGATGCTCGGGTCGCGTTCGGCGAGCGTGACGAGGCCGTCGGCAAAGGCTTCGGAGAACGTCGGGCGGTCGCTCGATTTGAATTCGACTTTTCCATCTTCGATGGCGAACGGGCCGACGCCATGAAACGTACGCTTGTCGAGTTCGGCCGGCTCGAAGCCCTTACCCTTGACGGTACGGACGTGGAGTAAGACCGGCCCCTGGATCTTACGGGCGTTCGAGATGACGTCGACGAGCGTATCGTAATCGTGGCCATCGATCGGGCCGAGGTAGCGGAAGCCCATCTCTTCGAAAATCACCGCCGCCTTGGGCTCGCTCGAAACGAAGCGCATGCCGGCTTCTTCCGCCGTCGAGAGCGCTTTTCGCGCCTTATCACCGAAGGGGACTTTGCCGAGAATCTCTTTGACTTTCTCGCGCGCGTTATTGAAAAACGGTTTTGCCCGCAGGGTTCCCAGATATTTATCGAGCGCCCCGACGTTGGGCGCGATCGACATCTCGTTATCGTTGAGGATGACGATGAAGTTGGTTTTGAGCGGCCCCGCATTATTGATCGCTTCAAACGAAAGACCACCCGTGAGCGCCCCGTCACCGATGATCGCAATGACCGTCTCGTCGCCGCCACGCAGATCGCGCGCCGCCGCCATGCCGAGCGCCGCGGAAATGGACGTGGATGCGTGTCCGGCGCCGAAACAGTCGTATTCGGATTCGGTACGCATCGCGAAACCCGAGAGGCCGCCTCCCGAACGAATCGTCATGATGCGGTCGGCGCGGCCGGTCAGCATTTTGTGGACGTAAATTTGATGGCTGACGTCCCACACGATCTTATCTTTGGGCGCGTCCAGGACCGTGTGCAGCGCCATCGTGAGTTCGACTACGCCGAGGTTGGGGCCGAGATGACCACCGTTCTTCGAACACGTCTCGACGAGTTTTTCGCGAATCTCTCGGGCGAGAATGTCGATCTCGGGCCGGGAGAGCGCCTTGAGATCGCGTGGTGAAACGATGCGGTCCAGTACCATTTGTGAATCTTAGACGACGGTACGGGGAAACCCCACGCACGATCGCTCACCAAAAGGGGCACGTTCGTACCCCGGTGCACTTCGACGACGATGATTCCGGCGCCAAAAGTCGCACGCCCGCAACTGCGACGCGCGAGCCACACGCAACGCGTGCTCACCGATCTCGCGCGCATCTTCTCGACCATCTTCAACCCGTTTCTCACGGCCCTCGCGCTCTTTACGATCATCGCGCACGAGAAGGCCGTGGGCGGCGCGTTTTGGTTTCTTTTCTTCGCGAGCACGTTTTTCACGTCGATCGCACCGATGCTCTACGTGCTCTGGCTCTACGCGACGCAACGCATCACCGATCTCGATATGTCGGTCCGCGCGGAACGGGAGAAAGTCTTCGGCGCCTTCGTCATCTGCTACGGTGTCGGTACGTTCGTGCTCTACCTCATGCATGCGCCGACGCTGATGATCGCAGCGATGGCGGGCTTCACCGCGGCCTCGTTCGTGGTACAAATCATCACGAAATTTTGGAAGATCTCGACGCACGCCCTCGGCGTCACGGCACCGCTCATCGTGTTGCTCTACATGTATGGCCTGCAACCGTTGCCGTTTCTCTTGATCGTGCCGCTCGTCGGCTGGTCGCGCGTGTGGCTGCGCGCGCATACCGTGTGGCAGGTGATTGCGGGGACGGGCCTCGGCGCCGTCTCGGTGTTGTTCTTCTTGCGCGTCTTCCGACTGGTTTAGCGCCGGAGCATCAGCGTGCGAAGGCGTGTTCGATTCGGGCGACTTCGTCGCCGGGACGGAGCACGTTGAAGACCTCCGCCAGCGAGTGACGGTACGGTTCGAGCGGCCCGGTCGTCAAGAACCGCGTGTGACCGCGACCGCGCGGGCCGCCGCGCTCCGCGACGAACGCCGCCGCACGCGCGGCTTGCGCGACGGCGGGATCGACGAGCGTCACACCCGGTAGAGCCGCCGCGAAGTGCTCGGCAAGAAGCGGATAATGCGTGCACGCGAGCACGAGCGCATCGAGCGGTCCGCGCAGCGGTGCGACCGCCTCTGCGACGGCGGCCCGAGCGATGGCGCCGTAAATCAGCCCCGCTTCCACGAGCGGGACGAGCGCGGGCGCGCCGATCTCTTGCACGACGGCGCCCGGACGGCGCGCTCGAATCGCATCACCGTACGCGCCCGAGGCGGCCGTCACAATCGTCGCGACGATGCCGATGCGACATGGCCCGCGCGCGACGACGTCATCGGCGGCAGCGGCGATGAGATCGAGAATCGGAACGCGAGCGACCGGCCAGCCACGTTTCGCTGCGACCGCGCACGACGTATTGCAACCCATGACGATCGCATCGACGTGCGCCGCCTCGAGCACCGCAACGTTCGCCACGGCGAGCCGCGCGAGATCGGCGTCGTCACGTCCGCCGTACGGCACGTTCGCTTGATCCGCAAGATACACGACGTCTTCATCGGGCACGAGCGAACGAATGTTGCGCAATACCGTGAGGCCGCCGAGACCCGAATCGAAGATGCCGAGAATTACTGACCGTCCACCCGAGCGCCGTGCGAGGAGACCGTCGATTGTGAGGTCGCGAAATCGCGCACACCGTCGGCGATCGAGACCGCGACGCTCTGCAAAAAACTTTCGGACTTCAGCAATGCGGCATCGGCGAGATTGGAGAGAAACGCCGTCTCGATGAGGATCGAGGGCATCTTTGCGTGATGGATCACGTAGAAGTTTTCCTTGCGAATCCCATCGTCTTTGGTCGGCAAGGCTGCTGCGAGGCGCGCGTGCACGGCCGAGGCGAGTGCGTACGAATCGGGATTGAAATAGTACGTCGTCGTGCCGTTGAGCGAACTCGACGTAAACGAGTTCGTGTGGAGGCTTATAAACATGCGCGCGTTCGCTTCATTCGCGACGTCGTCGCGTGCTTGCAGTTCGTCGTGGGCGGATGCGTTGACGCCGTAGACGTCGCTATCACCATCTCGCGTGAGCTTTACTTGCCAACCGCGCGCGACGAGTAACGAACGGAGGCGCTTGGAAATATCGAGATTGAGCATCGCTTCAGCCAGGCCGTTATGCGCGGCCCCGATATCGCTCCCGCCATGGCCCGGATCGATTACGATGAGCTTGCCGTTGCTCGCGGCTTGCGGTGTCGGCGCGAATTTCCACGACGGGTCGGGTGCCGGCGTTTCATCGGGCGCGGGCGGCGGAGCCGCTAGGGGAACGATCGATGCAATCAAACGGCCGCCGCTGAGTTCGCCCGTACCCGTGCGCGTCGCGCTCAGATCCTCGAGACGGTCGACGGCGAGCGTCATGCCGCCGGGCTCCGGCACGATCGTGACGGCGCGCGGCGACGTGAGCGTCACGGCAACGCGGACCGTCGGCAGTTTATCGAGCGGCCCCACGAACGATTTGATGCGTAGCGACATAACGGCGCTGTTCTGCAGCGATTGTTCTTGCGGCTCGATCGCGAGCGTCGCGGGCTTGAGATCGACGTACCAGCGGTTATCGGAGAGACGATGCCATTCGTACGTAACGTCGCCCGCGATCGCGAGCCGGATACCGAGGCCGTCACTCGCTTCCGCCGTCTCGAAATTCGTGACGTTCGCAACGGCGAGCGTGAGCGCGGTCGGCAGCGTCATGCCGCCGCGAACGGGACCCGAGATCGGCGCGAGCAAGGCCGCGCGCGCTTCGCGCACGACGAGCGGCGTCGTTGCGATCGCCGGCCCGCCGTCGGCCGGAATCGGCGTGCCTCCGAGCCCGACGCCCGGCGGGGCGAACGCGATCGCAATCGTATTCGGCGAATCGGTCGGCACCAGAACGTGCGTGCCACCCGGGGGCGCTTCGAAATTGACGACCGTCGTCGGATTTTTCGGCGTTCCGCCTGCGATCACCGATACGTTTTTGAGGCCGGGCCCCGTGACGGCGCGATCGTGATCGAGGGTCGATGCGATCCCGAGAAACGCGAGTGAGACTTTCTCATCGGCGGCTTCCGAGAGCCGCTTGAAATGTAGCTGCGAAGCGCCTCGAAACGTTACAACCGTCACGCGAGAGTCGGCCCGGATCTCGAGTGCAGAGATCTGTGGTTGCAGGACGGTCGTCGTGTCGTCGTCGATCGGGTTGACGGAGAGTGCGCGCGAGAGTTCGAGGAAGGGGACGTAAGCGATTCCGCCCGAGACGTAGGGCGCGAACGGTGCGACCTGCGTGACGCCATCGACGCTGTAGTGAACGTCGCCGATGCGGAACAAGACCGTCCGTTTATCGCCGCCCGTGACGAGAACGTCGCTGCGGCCAGGTCGATAGGCCAGCGTCGCACCGAGTTTGGTGAGAAAACGGCCGAGCCCGAGATCGTCGCTTGCCACGGCGAGCGCGCCGTCGCGAAGCTGCGGTCGCTCGAAGGCGAGTCGCGTGCCCGCGTACCAAAAGCTCGCCGTTGCGGTGGAGGCGAGCGTCGCTGCATCTCCGCTACTCGGCGTCACGAGCGCGGCGAGCACCATGAACACCGCGCTTTTGCGGCCCAACACGTTAGAAGCTTTTCCGTGAAAGCGGTTCGTCGATTTCAAAGTGGCCTCCAGGAAGCGTTGGGACTTTTGCGCCGTCGATCGTCACTTGCACGGCGGAGATGCCGGAGATGCCCGTGAGCGTCCACACGAGTGATTTAAACTGACCGCTCTCGGCAAAACTTCCGTCGGGCGAGGCCGCAATGTTCCCGCCGAGATCGACCGTAGCCGTCTCTGCCTTAACGTGAACCGAACGTGCGACCGTTCCCGTCGGAAAACGAATTGCCGAGATCTCTGCGGGCGGCCCTGCGATCACTTGCGCGGTCGCATAAAATGCCACACCATCGATATCGGTCGTTTTTGGATTGAGCGAGACGCTGTACTTCGCAAGCGCCTCGGTCTCGGGCTTCACGAAGTACGCCGTGAGCATTTTCGTCGCTCCGGACGGGGCGGTCGGAACGAACGCTCGGAAGCCGGCGTACGCCGCAATGCCAAGCAGCGCGACGATCGCAAGAGCGCGTAGCACCTTCATTAGGGGCACCTATTCGTCGACCGGCGAAAATGCTACTGCAAATACGTCTCGACGGTATCTTCCGATCGTAGGTGCGCGGCGGCGGGATCTTGATCGAACTCGGCGCGGGCGCGTCGTTGCCGCAAGAGATCGTAATAGCGGTCGAGTTCGACGTTGACGGCAGCGAGACGGGTGTGATCGGCTTCCGAGGCCGTCCCCTGCGACGCCGCGTCGAGCAAACGATGCTCTTCAGCCACGAGGTCCTCGATGTGCGTGTGGATGTCGACGTCGTTCATGCAATTCTCCGAATTGATGCGTAGGGATGCACCGTCGTCCACGCGGTGCTCCTAGATCCTTGCCCACAACACGGAAAAAAAATGGGGAGCGGGCGAAACTTGCCTTGCGCCCTCGGCGTCCTTGAGCGTGAACATCGCGCGCATTCACCTGGAAGGAACCATGTATGGCGAACGTCGCCGTGATTTTTTACAGTTCGACCGGCAGCACGTACGAGCTCGCGAAGGCGATCGAAAGCGGCGCGCAAGCCGCCGGCGCGACGACGCGTCTGCTCAAAGTGCGCGAACTCGCACCCGATGAAGCCATCGCGACGAACGAACGCTGGGGCAAACATATTGCGGCTACGCAGCACATCCCCGAAGCGACGAATGCGGATCTCGAATGGGCCGATGCCTACGCGTTCGGTACGCCGACCCGTTACGGTACGATCTCGGCGCAACTCAAGCAATTTATCGATGGAACGGGCGGACTTTGGTTCGCGGGCAAACTTGCAAACAAGGTCGCCACCGGTTTTACGGGCGCCTCGTCCACCCATGGCGGCGTGGAAGGCACCGTGCAAGACCTCCACAAGGTCTTCACGCATTGGGGCTGCATTCTCGTGCCGCCCGGCTATACCGATGCGATCCAATTCGATCCCGCGAACGGCAATCCGTACGGCACCTCGGTTAGCGATCCGCGCGGTGGCGAGATTCCGGCGGCGGTTCTTGCAGCAGCTCGGTGGCAGGGCGAACGTTTAGCGCGCGTCGCCGATGCGATCGCGATGCATCGTGAAGCGATCGCGGCGCCGCCCACGAGCGAAACGCCCGTCAGGTGATAAGGTCGATGACCTGTGCGATGTCGACGTCGCGATCGTCGATTGCGAAGTAACGCGCACCCGCGTCGGCGCGGCGATCGACGATCGCGATCCCGACGGCGCGTTTCGGGCAGATGTCCAAACACGTCGACGCGACCACGCGCACCGATTTGCCGCGTCCGCGGGCTTTAAGCTCGCGCTTTATCGCACGCCGCAGCGCTTTGCCGTCGCCGTCGCATTTCGCGCACACGCTGAGCAGGACGTCACGGGAGCGAAATATCACGGGCACGATCGATTTTGCCATCGTCTTTGCTCTTCTCGAAATGTGCGCGACCGAAACGTTCGAGCCGAACGACGGGCTACGCGCCCTCGACGATCGCACGCAAACCGTCGAGATCGTACGAAAGCTCGCCCTTGCGATAGCGTTCGCGTTTGCCGACTTCGGCGGCCTCGCGCTTTGCCGCGATCGCGACGACCTCAGCGACCCGGCCTGCTGCGACGACGAGTACCCCGTCGCCGTCGCAAACGATGAGGTCGCCCGTTTCAATGCGCGCACCACCGAGTTCGAAGCCTTCGTCGAGCACGCCGACGTGCGTCTTCGATCCGCTACGCGCTCGAATATAACGCGACCAAACGGGGAGTCCGAGCGCGCGAATAGTAGCTGCATCACGAATCGCCGCATCGGCGACGACCGCGACCACACCGTGCGCGAGACACTGCGTCGCGAGTAGCTCGCCGAGCATCGAGACGGGCCGACTCTCGGGCATGCGAATGACGAGCACGTCACCATATTCGGCGCGCGCGATCGCCGCGGGCACCATGAGGTTATCGTCTTGCCCGCAGAAAACCGTGCGCGCGCGGCCGGCGACGCATGCATCCGGCAACTGCGCGATGAGATCGAGATCGACCAGCCCGACGCGACCTGCCGCCTCGAACATCGTCGATACGCCGTAGGATGCGGCTTCGGCCGCAAGATCAGTGAAGGCCATGGAGCGCCGCTTCGAGCAAGCGCGCGCCGTTCTCCCGTAAAACGGCGTGTAGGATCGCGGGCTCGAGCCCGAGTGCCGCAACGCCGCGCGCTTCGCTATCGTAGGCGTACGGAATGTTGGGAAAATCCGTGCCGTACACCACGCGATCGGGATGCATCGCGATCGCCGCGGCAAAGGTGGGATAATCCGCACCTTCGCCCATCGGCGACCCGGGCGCAAAGACCATCGTCGTGTCGAGATAGAGATGCCGATGATGCTTCATCAATTCGAAATATCCGAGCGAATCCGGCGCGCCGAAATGCGCGACGACGACGTGGAGGTTCGGATGCGCTTCGAGAACGCGCGCGATACGCGCGATCCCCGCGCCCGCATCGAAGCGCCATGGAATCGGGCCCGCGTGCACGAGCAGGAAGCCGTTGCGTCGTGCCATTTCTTCGAAGACCGGCGCGAAACGCGGATCGTCGACGGCGAGGCGCTGCACGTCTTCGTGAAGTTTGAGGCCGATGCACCCGTCGTCGAACGCATCGAATGCCTCGCGCACGTACTCTGGATCGTCGAGATGGACGGTGGCGAGCGGTAAGCCGTACCCACCGAGGTCGCGCGAGGTTTGCGCGAGCCATGCATTGAGGTCGCGTGCCATGCCGGGCTTGTGCGCGTAACTGCAAAACACGAAACGCTCGACGCCGTGCGCGCGCAAGACGGCTGCAACATCGTGCGGTTCGCTCGGCTGCGATGCGATATCCCAATCGCTGCGCTCGGCGAACCAGCGCCGAATTGCGGCGAAGAGTTTGGGCGGATGGAGATGCGTGTGCACGTCGATCACGAGCCGGGCTCCCTTAAAGAGATCGCGCGACAGCGCGCGATCTCGAGTACCATCCCATACGCGACGTGCGAGACGAGCGCGTTGGCACGCTCCGAGCGCGAATAGCCATTCCACGATCGACCGAGTCGCGACACGGGTATGAGGATGCGGTCGGCGAGCACGAAAAGCCCCGTTCCAAACGCGATACCACCCGCACTCGCGAGCCAGCGAGCGCGGGGGACAGCCGCGACGTACGCAGACGCGAAACCCACGCCGAAGAGGTAGTGCAGCGCTCGGGCCGCACCTCGTGCCCGCGATTCGCTCTCGAGCGCGGGCACCCACGTCGCGAGTAGGCGAACCACCGCCGCAATCGCTTCGACCTCCTCATCGAGATCAGTTGAGGCGCGCTTCCGTTCGAAGGCTGCCGCCCAAGTATCCTGGACGAGTTCCATTGCGAGCGACGCCGCAAGGCCACCGCCCACACTCGCGATCACCTTCCCAGGAATTGGCATAGTTCGACCTCCGGGCGGTTCGACGGCACACTATCGGGTAACGGTCCCGTGTGGGACGACCTGATGCAGCCATGCCCGGAGCTCGGCACAACGACGTTCGCTTCGTCGTGATCGAGGCCGTGTCGCCGCTTCTCGATGGTGGGCGCTACCCGATCAAACGCATCGTCGGCGAGACGCTCGTCGTCGAGGCCGACGTCTTCGGTGCGGGTCACGATCTCGTTATGGCGAGTCTCCTTTGGCGTAGGGGGCGCGATGACGAACCATGGCACGAAACCGCATTCGCTCATTTCGATAACGACCGGTTTCGCGGGAGCATCGTGCTCGACCGAATGGGGCACTATGGGCTCGCAATCGAGGCCTGGCCCGATCTCTTCGGTTCGTGGCGGCGCGATCTCGCGCGCTCGATTGCGGCAGGCAACGACGTGGCAAACGAACTGCACGAGGGGCGCGCACTCGTCGCAGCGGCTGCCGGGCGCGCCAATGCGTCGATGCACGACGCGATCGCTTGCATTCTTCACGCCTACGACACGCAACGAGACGACGGCGCCCGTGCGGTCGCGTTGCTCGATCCGGCGCTGGCGTCGCTCGTCGCTCGCGCGGCAGATCGCTCCAACGCGACGCGATACGACGTCGCGTTCGCTGTCGACGTCGATCGGGTCGCGGCGCGCTTTTCGGCCTGGTACGAGTTCTTTCCGCGCTCCACGGGTGCGCCGGGAATCCACGGCACGTTCGTTACGGCGGCGGCGCGCCTGCCTGCGATTGCGGCGATGGGCTTCGATGTCGTCTACCTGCCCCCGATCCATCCCATCGGTCACGCATTTCGTAAAGGACCCAATAATTCACTCGAACCCGTTCCGAGCGATCCCGGCAGCCCGTGGGCGATCGGCAACGCCGAGGGCGGTCACATGGCGATCGAACCCGCGCTCGGCACGGTTGCCGATTTCGAGGCGTTCGTCGCGACCGCGCGCGATTGCGGGCTCGAGATCGCTCTCGATTTCGCGCTCCAATGTTCGCCCGATCATCCCTACGTGAGCGATCATCCCGAGTGGTTCGCCTTCCGCGCCGACGGCTCGATCAAATACGCGGAAAACCCGCCCAAAAAATATCAGGATATCGTCAACTTCGATTGGACGAGCCCCGCCGCGCCCGCACTCTGGAGCGAGCTTCGGGAGATCGTGCGGTTTTGGATCTCGCGCGGCGTACGGATCTTTCGCGTCGACAATCCGCATACGAAGCCGTTCGCGTTTTGGGAATGGCTGATCGCCGAGATCCGCGCCGGATCTCCCGAGACACTCTTTCTCGCCGAAGCCTTTACCCGGCCGAAGGTCATGGCACGGCTTGCCAAAATCGGCTTTACGATGTCGTACACGTACTTTACGTGGCGGACCACGAAGGACGAATTGACGACGTACGTGATGGAACTCGCGCAGACCGAACTCGCGGAATATTATCGGCCGAGTTTCTGGCCGAACACGCCCGACATACTGTCCCCGTTCTTACAGACGGGTGGCGTTGCCGCGTTTCGTATCCGGCTCGTCCTCGCTGCCACACTCGCGAGCCTTTATGGGATCTATAGCGGCTACGAACTCTCCGAGAATACAGCACTTCCCGGCCGCGAAGAGTATGCGGATTCCGAGAAATACGAACTGCGGCCACGCGCCTACGATGTCGCGGGCTCGCTCGCGCCCGAGATCGCGCGCATCAACGCAATCCGTCGCGCGCATCCGGCGTTTCACGATTGGCGCAACGTCACGTTCTATCGCGCGGACGACGACGCGGTGCTCTTTTTCGGAAAGCGGCACGGCGACGATATCGTGCTCGTTGCGATAAACCTCGATCCGTTAACCGCGCGCGACGCGCTCCTTTGGCTGCCGACGGGAGATCTCAACTTGCGCGACGACGACATCTACCGCATCGACGAACTCCTCGGCGAGACGACGCATCTCTGGCAGGGCTCGCCCCATCGCTGGCGTCTCGACCCGCAGATCAATCCGGCCGCGATCTTCCAGCTCACGGTGACCGCATGATCGACAACGATCCCCTCTGGTACAAAGACGCCGTCATCTATCAGGTCCACGTCAAAGCGTTCTTCGATTCCAACAACGACGGCGTCGGCGATTTTCCGGGACTCACCGAGAAACTCGACTACATCAAAGATCTCGGAGCCACGTGCATCTGGCTCCTGCCGTTCTTCCCATCGCCGATGCGCGATGATGGCTACGATATCGCCGATTACCGCAACGTCAATCCGGCTTTCGGGACGATGCACGATTTCCGTGCGTTCGTCAGAGCCGCGCACGAGCGCGGTATCCGCGTCCTCATCGAACTCGTGGTCAACCACACGAGCGATCAGCACGCCTGGTTCCAGCGTGCGCGACGCGCGAAAAAAGGCAGCGTCTGGCGCGACTTCTACGTGTGGAGCGAGACGGATAAGAAGTATGCGGATACGCGCATCATCTTCACCGACACCGAAACCTCAAATTGGACGTGGGATCCGGTCGCGGGCGAATACTATTGGCACCGCTTCTTCTCCCATCAACCCGATCTCAATTTCGCGAACCATCGCGTGATCGAAGCGCTGCTCAACGTGATGCGCTTCTGGCTCGATACGGGCGTCGACGGCATGCGTCTCGATGCGGTGCCGTATTTGTGCGAACGCGAGGGCACGAACAACGAGAATTTGCCCGAGACGCACGGCGTCATCAAAATTTTTCGCGCGGCGCTCGATGCCGAATACGCGGATAAGATTTTTCTCGCCGAAGCCAATCAATGGCCCGAAGACGTGCGGCAATATTTTGGCGACGGCGACGAGTGTCACATGGCGTTTCACTTCCCGCTGATGCCGCGCATGTTTATGGCGATCGCCGAAGAGGATCGCTATCCGATCATCGATATCATGCGCCAAACGCCGGAGATCCCGCCGGATTGTCAATGGGCGATTTTCCTACGCAATCACGACGAGATGACGCTCGAGATGGTGACCGATCGCGAGCGCGACAAGATGTACGCGATCTACGCGAGCGAACCACGCGCGCGTATCAACGTCGGTATCCGTCGCCGCCTCGCACCGCTGATGGAGAACGATCGGCGCCGTATCGAACTCTTACTCGGACTCTTGCTCTCGATGCCGGGCACGCCGATCGTCTACTATGGCGACGAGCTCGGCATGGGCGACAACATCTTCCTCAACGATCGCGACGGCGTGCGAACGCCGATGCAATGGTCGATCGATCGCAACGGGGGCTTCTCACGCGCAGATCCCGCGCGACTCTTTTTGCCGCCCGTGATGGACTCCGTTTATGGCTTTGCCGCTGTTAACGTAGAGTCGCAAGGTCGAAGCCCATCGTCGCTGATCAATTGGTTGCGCAAGCTCATTGCCGTGCGTCGCGGCTATAAAGTTTTCGGCCGCGGCACGTTGCACTTTCTCGCACCCGCCAATCGCAAAGTGATCGCCTACGTACGCGAGCACGACGACGAACGCGTGCTCTGCGTCGCAAATCTCTCGCACACCGCACAACAAGTCGCGCTCGACCTCACCGCGTACGCGGGGATGGTGCCGATCGAGATGGTCGGCTGGAGCCCGTTCGCTGAAATCGGGCACGATCGGTATCTCCTCACGCTCCCCGGTCACGGCTTCTTTTGGTTTCTGCTCTCGGCATCCGCGCAAGCACCGGCAATCGGTGCCGAACTCGGCGGCGTGCTCCCCGAACTCCATACGCTCGTCTTACCGCGCGATCACGAGACGAGTCCGCTCGGCGCGACCGCGCTCGCCGTCTTCGAACGCGACGTGTTACCCGCGTATCTGCCGGGCCAACGCTGGTTCGCCGAAAAAGACGCCGTACTCGATCACGGGAAGGTCGTCGACATCGCTCGCATGGAGCGCGCCGATGTCGTCGCGTATCTCGCGGTCGTCGAAGCGCAACCGAGCCGCTATTTTCTTCCGCTCGTGATCGGCGAGGAGGCCGACGACGAGCGGACGCGTGCGCTCGCGCGGGCGACGCTCGCACGCACGCGCCGTGGTAAGCAGAGCGGTTTTCTCTACGACGGGCTCGGCATCGATGCATTCGACGCGGCGCTGGTAGAAGATATCCGTCTCGGCCGGTCGTGGACGACGGTCGGCGGGGGGAGCTTCGTCGCCACCGCAACGCCTGCGTTTGCCGCATTCGATCGCATCGAGCGGCCGCACGTCCGGCGCATGGATGTCGAACAGAGCAACACGTCAGTCGTCGTCGACGAGCGGATCGTGCTCAAGGGCTATCGCCGCGTCCACGCGGGTCCGCAGCCCGAACTCGAAGTCGCGCGCTTCCTCGATGACGTCGGCTTTACGAACACGCCGACGCTCTACGGCTTTCTCGAATATCGCGACTCCGCAGGCGAATCGACGGCCGTCGCGATTCTCCAACAGTTTCTCGAGAGCCAGGGCGACGGGTGGGCGACGACGATCGCCTATCTCGAACGCTTTTTCGATCGCAAGCGCGAAACGATGCGCGCGAATGGCGCACTGTGGGGCGCGGATGTGCAGGGCGTTTCGCCGCAAGATTATCACGAGATCTTCGTGCAACGCGCCCGCCGCTTGGGCGTACGCACGGGCGAGCTGCATCGCGCATTCGCAACGTCGACGGGTGATTCTGCATTCGAACCCGAGCCCGTCACGCAAAGCGATATCGACGCGTGGTCGGGACAGGCGCGCGCGAGCGCCGCACGCGCGCTCGATACGCTCGCGCGCGAGATCGCAAACGTGCCGACCGATCTGCGCGATTTCGCGGGCGAGTTACTCGCGCGACGCCGCGAAATCGACGATCGGTTAACGTTACCGCACCTCGCCGACGGCGAATTGCACAAGACGCGCTATCACGGCGATTATCATCTCGGTCAGGTCCTCGTGCTCGCTGACGATTTTACCATCATCGACTTCGAAGGCGAGCCCGCGCGGCCGCTCGCCGAACGGCGTGCGAAATCGTCGCCGCTGCGCGACGTCGCCGGGATGTTGCGCTCGATCAATTACGCGGCGGTCGCGGGGATGCGCGGATCGACGACGGGCCGTGTCGAGGATACGACCTCGCTCGAACCGCTCGCGAACGACTGGGAACATCGCACCGCCGAGGCGTTTCTCTCCGGCTATCGCGAGACGATCGTCGGTACGTCGTCGTATCCGCGCGACGCCGCGATCGCGGATCGTCTTCTCGAACACTTCATCCTCGAAAAGGCGTTTTACGAAATGTCGTACGAACTTGCGAATCGCCCCACGTGGGTGCGTATTCCGCTCGAGGGTATTCGCACGTTACTCGCGGGCCGCGTTGCGACGGAGAGCGCGCGTGCTCGATAGCCCGAGTCGCGCCGACGTCGAGGCGATCGTTGCCGGAAAGCACGGCGATCCTTTTGCCGTTCTTGGCATGCACGCCGATGGCGCGGGGTTGACGCTACGAACCTTCGCACCCGGCGCGTCTCACGTCGACGTGCTCGATGCGGGCACGGGTAACACCGCCGCTTCGCTAACACGCACGCACGACGCGGGCTTTTTCGTTGCAGATCTCAGCGACCGCGCGCCCTTCCCATATCGCTTACGCGCGCGCTTCGGCGACGACGTCGTAACGTACGGCGATCCGTACGCCTTCGGCCCAACGCTCGGCGAACTCGACCTCTACCTCATCGGCGAAGGCCGACACTTGCGACTCTGGGAAAAATTCGGCGCGCATCCGCTCGAACACGAGGGTGTATCGGGTGTCGCGTTCGTAGTCTGGGCGCCCAATGCCAAGCGCGCGAGCGTCGTCGGTGACTTCAACCGGTGGGATGGGCGCCGCCATCCGATGCGGTTCCATCCCGGCGTCGGCGTGTGGGAAATCTTCGTTCCCGGGATCGAGATCGGCTCGATCTACCAATACGAACTGCTCGCGCACGACGGCACGCTCTTACCCCTCCATGCCGATCCGTATGGCTTCGCTGCGGAACGCCTTCCCGGAAAAGCCTCGATCGTCGCGCTACCCGGCGGCACGAAGTGGACCGACGCGGAATACCGCGAACGCACGCGCGCGCGCGATGGCTCACGCGACGAAGCCATGGCGATTTACGAAGTCCATCTGGGGTCGTGGAAACGCGCCGAAGGCAATCGGTATCTGACCTATCGCGAGATTGCAGACGACCTCATTCCATATGTCGAACATCTCGGTTTCACACACATCGAACTGATGCCGATCGCCGAACATCCCTTCGATGGTTCGTGGGGCTATCAGGTCGTCGGGATGTTCGCGCCGACGAGCCGTTTCGGGACGCCCGAGGACTTCGCGTACCTCGTCGATCGCGCACACGCGCGCGGCATCGGCGTCTTGCTCGATTGGGTACCCGGCCATTTTCCGACCGATGCCAACGGGCTTGCGAATTTCGATGGTACGCACCTGTACGAACATGCCGATCCACGTCAGGGCTTCCATCCCGAGTGGAATACGTTCATCTATAACTTCGACCGCAACGAAGTCGTCAATTTTCTCGTCGCGAACGCGCTCTTCTGGATCTCGTGTTATCACGTCGACGGCTTGCGAGTCGATGCCGTCGCATCGATGCTCTATCTCGATTACAGTCGGAAAGCCGGGGAGTGGATTCCCAACATCTATGGCGGGCGCGAAAATCTCGGTGCGGTCGCATTCCTTCGAGCGACGAACGAGGCGGTATACGGCGAGTATCCCGGTGCGCTGACGATTGCCGAAGAATCGACGTCGTGGCCGCAAGTCTCCCAGCCCGTGTATGCCGGAGGCCTCGGTTTCGGCTACAAATGGAACATGGGCTGGATGCACGACACGCTGGAATTCATGAAGACCGATCCGCTCTACCGGACGCACGAGCTCGATTCGCTCACGTTCAGTTTCGTTTACGCCTTTAGCGAAAACTTCGTCTTGCCGCTCTCGCACGACGAAGTCGTTTACGGCAAAGGGTCGCTGCTCGGCAAGATGCCGGGCGATGCCTGGCAGCGATTCGCGAACCTACGCGCCTACTACGGCTACATGTACGCGCATCCAGGCAAGAAACTGCTCTTCATGGGTTGTGAATTCGCGCAAGAGCGCGAATGGAATCACGACCGTAGCCTCGATTGGCATCTCCTGGATCGACCCGATCACGCGGGCGTACAACGACTCGTCGGCGACCTCAATGCGACCTATCGCGGCTTGCGCGCGCTACACGAGTGCGATACCGAACGCGCGGGCATCGAATGGATTACCGCCGACAAAGCGACGACGATCGTCGCTTTCGCGCGTCGCGGGCGCGATGCGAACGACTTCGTCGTCGCGATCACGAATTTTACGCCCGTCGTGCGCCACCGCTTTCGTCTCGGCGTGCCGGCGGGCGGCTCGTATACGGAGGCGATAAACACCGACGCCGTGATCTACGGCGGCAGCGGCGTCACGAACGGTCGACTCGAAGCGGAACCGTTTGGCGCGCACGATAAACCGTACAGCATCATGCTGACCATTCCGCCACTCGCCACACTCATTCTCAAACGGGGAAACCCGGCTTCGTGATCGGTCGCGCGCATGCCGCAATCGTCTTCGGCGCAATTGCCATGGCGCTCGCGACTCGCGGCGCCGACGCGCACGAGAAATGGTTTTTCGATGCCGGCGGCCACCCGTTGCGCTGGGACCTTTTCTTCACACCGCTCCCGCTCGCGTTTGCGGGGCTCGCGATTGCCATGACGATCGGCGGCTGGCTGCTGTGGCGCGCCAGAAAAGGGCGCGATTTCATGCCGGGCCCGGAGGCATTCGGCGCGACCTCCGATCGCTTGCGCGTTTTCTACGGCATCATGCCATTCATCGTCGGCGTGCACGCCGCGGTGCCGCTGCTCGTCGACGGGACCCACACGCTCTATCTCTCGCCGAACGCACCACTGCACGGCTTTGCCGCCTACGTGGTCGGCATCCTCGAAACGTTCGTCGCGCTCGCCTTTTTTTATGGCGCGTTGACGCGTTTTAGCGCGGTCGTGCTCGCGCTGGTATGGGCCTCCGGGTTCTTCTTGGTCGGCCCGGAAGTCACGCTCGAAAACGCGACGTTTCTCGGAATCGCGGGCTTCTTTTTCCTGGCGGGCCGAGGACCGATCGCGATCGATCGCGTGCTTTTTCCCAAACTCGAACCCTCCGAGGCACTCGCACGCTACGCGATCGTGCCGTTGCGTGTCGGGCTCGGTCTGAGCCTCACGATCGTCGCGTTCACGGAAAAATTCGCAAATCTACCGCTCGCACTCGATTTTCTCAAAAGGTATCCCCTCAATTTCACGCACGCATTCGGCATCGCGCTACCCGACGAGATCTTCGTGCTTTTCGCGGCGACCGTCGAACTCATGATCGGACTCTGGATCGCGCTCGGTATCTTTCCACGCGAGATCATTCTCGTCGCGTGGTTGCCGTTCAATCTTACCTTAAGCGTCTTCAATGCGACCGAGCTCATCGGACACTTACCGATCTACGGCATCATGGCGATGCTGCTGGTGTGGGGGCCCGGTCGACCCGAGACCGCCCGAGATTGGATCGCGGGTCTCACGCGCTCGGCGCCCGCCATGTTTCGGCCGCCGCGCGAAGAGACGGGAAACATCGTTGCGCCCTAGATGAGCTCGGCGACGCCCGCAACGAGCCGTGCGACGTCGTCGTGCGAAGTATACATCGCGATGCCCGCACGGACCACGCCACCGTCGTCCGCGACGCGCGGTGCGACCTGAGCGACGGCCGTGCTCGCATAGAAATTACCGTGAGAGACGAAGACGCCGTGATTCGCCCCGAGCGTGCGCGAAACGGTTTCCGCATCGACGCCCTCGACCGTGAAGGCGACCGTCGGGTGACGCGGCACGCCTGTCGGCGGCTCGTAGAGCGTCACGCCGGCGATCGCGCGCAGGCCGGTAAGGAGCGCTCTGAACGTCGTTTGCTCCTCGCGCGCGAGACCACGCATCACGCGCGTCAAGCGTTCGCGCAGAGGCGACGCCGTCTCGGCATCGAGTCCCGCAATGAAATCGAGCGCGGCGGCCGCGCCCGCGATGCCCTCAAAATTGATCGTGCCACTCTCGGCGCGCTTCGAACCGAGCGACGATTGCGGCGCGAGTTTGGGCACATCGAGACGTTCGAGCAACGCGTCGCGCACGAATGCGATACCCACGTGCGGACCGTAGACTTTATAGGCGGAGAATACGAGAAGATCCGCATCGAGCGCGCGCACGTCGAGCACGCCATGCGCGGCTGCGTGAACCGCATCGACGAAGGCAACGGCACCGACGCGGTGAGCGTCTGCCACCATCGCCGCCACGGGATTGATCGTCCCGAAGGCGTTCGATGAGAGACCGACCGCAACGATCTTCGTCTTCGGTGAGAGCATCGCGCGGTAGGCATCGAGATCGAGTTCGGGCGTGCGATCGCGTAGCGGAATGCGCCGGATGACCGCACCGTAATCGCGCGCGAGGGCGACCCACGGATCGACGTTCGCGTGATGATCGAGATCGGACACGATGACTTCGTCGCCCGGCGCGAGCGACCGCCCGAGGGCACGCGCGAGATGGAACGTCAACGTCGTCATATTCGCGCCGAAAACGACCTCATCGGTCGTGGCACCGAGAAATTCCGCGACCGTCGCGCGCGAGCGTGACAAGATCTCGTCCGTCTCGACACTCGTTGGATACGCCCAGCCGTCGTTTGCATTGTGCCCCAGCAGGTAGTCCGAGACGGCATCGGCGACGCTCTGCGGAATTTGCGTCCCACCGGGGCCATCGAAGTACGCGACCGAGTGGCCGGCGATCGTCCGACGGAGTGCGGGGAAGTGCGGGCGTACAGCTACGGCATACGAATCGAGCGTCGTCATCGGAGCGCACGTTCGCGTCGGAGGCCACCACCCTTGCCAGACGAAGGCCACACGGATGATGAATGCAACGGCGAACCGCCAAATCAAACTCGTGGCACGCCCGATCGGCATGCCCAAACGCAGCGACTTCGAGACCGTCGACGCGGATCTCGGCGACATCGGCCCGGGCGACGTCCTCGTCGCCATCCAGTACCTCTCGCTCGATCCCGCGATGCGCGGTTGGATGAACGACGGCAAATCGTACCTTCCGCCCGTCAAACTCGGCGACGTCATGCGCGCGGGCGGCGTGGGTCGCGTGGTTGCGAGCAAGGACGAGAACTTCGCAATCGGCGACAACGTCGTCGGGATGCTCAACGTCCAGCAATTCGCGAAGCTGTCCGGTAAAGATCTCACGAAAGTCGACGCGCGTCTCGCGCCGCTGCCGCGCTATCTCGGCGCGCTCGGGATGACGGGGATGACGGCGTATTTCGGGCTGCTCGATATCGGGAAACCACAGCCGGGTGAGACGGTCGTCGTTTCAGGCGCGGCGGGCGCCGTCGGCACGACCGTCGGCCAGATCGCGAAGATTAAAGGCGCGCGTGTCGTCGGCATCGCGGGCGGTGCCGAGAAATGCAAATACCTCATCGACGAACTCGGCTTCGATGCCGCGATCGATTACAAAAGCGAAGACTTGAACGCGGCGCTCGGTAAAGCGTGTCCCAAAGGCATCGATGTCTACTTCGATAATGTCGGCGGCGAAACGCTCGACGCAGCGCTCGCGCGTCTCGCGATGCACGGCCGTATCGTCATCTGCGGTGCGATCTCACAATACAACAACACGACGCCCGTCAAAGGCCCGAGCAATTATCTCTCGTTGCTGGTCAATCGCGGCACGATGACGGGCATGATCGTCTTCGATTACGCCGCGCGCTATGGCATCGCGGTCAAAGAGATTGCGGGCTGGATGGCCGAGGGCAAACTCAAGAGCAAGGAAGACGTCGTCGACGGTCTCGAGACGTTCCCCGAGACGTTGCTCAAGCTCTTTCGCGGCGAAAACTTCGGTAAACTCGTCCTCAAAGTTGCGGATTAAGCGACGTACATTGCGAGCCGACCGATGATCGATCATATCTCGATTGAGGTCAGCTCGCTCGCACGTTCGCGCGACTTCTACGACGCGGTCTTCACGAAGCGGCGACGTTCCGGCAAAACGGTCGCCCGACCTCAGCTCGGGTTAGCGGCGGGTGCGGACGTGACGTTGACGGTGAGCGGGGGACCCGCGAGTTCGATGCGCTCCGCACGTAGGGCGGCGACGATTGCGAGATTGATCGCGTTCTGGACATCCATATACACGTTGTATTCCGCCGATAACACGTAGTACACACTCTCGTACATGAAGCCCGCGTCCGCGATCGAGAGCAAATGCGCGCGATCGAAACGCACGCGGTCTCGCGCTTCGATCGCGGCCTCGACGAGCGCCGGAATCGCTTCGAGTTGCGCCTGCGGTGTGGCATGCGAAACCATGAAGGTAAAAAGGATCCGGCGTTCTTTCATGCGCGTGTAGTTGCGCAAACGCGCGGTTGCGACGTCGTTGTTCGGGATCGTGACTTCTTCTCCCGACAGGCTTCGGATGCGAATCGAGCGCACGCCGATCGCGTCGACCGTACCGATGTAATCCGTTCCGACTTGGATGAATTGGCCGATCTCGAATGGGCGGTCCGAGACGATCGCGATATAACCGAACCAATCCTTGAGCAACGATTGCGCGGCGAGGGCGACCGCCGCGCCGCCGATGCCGAGACCCGCGACGATTGCCGAGACGTGAAACCCGAGGTCGTCGAGGACGAAGACGATCGCAAAACCCCAGGCCAGCACGCTGACGAATGGAGCGAAAGAGCGCACGTTTACGGCCGACGAGCCATTGCGCGCGATGTATCCCACGAGCCCGAGGCGGAAGACGCCGAGCCCGATCCGTACGAACGCCCACGCGCCGACCACGACCGAGATGGCGCGCAGCACATTGCGTTCCGCGCCATCGAGATGGAGCGTCGAAAGCGCGATGAAGAGTGCCCCGACGTACGCGAGTGGAACGAACGTGCGCTCGATCTGACGCAAGAGGTAGAGATCGACCTCGCTCGCGAGCGACTCGTCGCGCTTACGTCGCAAGCCCGAAACGATCGGCCCGTAACGGGATGCGAGCACGATGACGATGATCAGCGCCGCGAGCGTGCCGAGCGCGATCGCGTAATTGACCGGCTCGTTTCCATTGAAAATCACGTTGTTGATGCGCGGAAAAGCGAACATTACGTGGGCGTTGCCGGTGCGAGCGGCGGCGCTTTCGGCGTGCACGCATCGGGGCTATACGGTCCTGGTGGCGGCGACGGGGGCGTGGCGGTCAACCCAAAAAGCAACGGGAAATACGACGTCCCGTCGGTCATAAATTCACCCGTCACCACGCGCGTCTCGCTTGGGGCCAGTACGAACGATTTGATCGCGTAGCGATTCGGGCCGCCGTGAATGCACGGGATTTCCGTCGGCGCGGGGTCGCCCGTGAACCACATGGTGGTCGTGGCATTTCCCCCTGCTGGCGTCTCGTAAAAATAGACCGTCGCGGGTGCCGTCGTCGGATTGTTCAGCTGCAGAGCAACCCCACGTAGAACGCCGTAATCGCCGCCGAGCGCGCGGCCGTTGGGACGCACGTTTGCAATCGTCGGCTCACCGACCGTAAAGGGTAGCGTATCGGGCGAGCCCACGCCGTACGTCAGCGCTAGCGGCGGAACATCGGCGAGCGAGAACTCGCCCCGCCGTCCGTGACCGTCACCGGCTAGCTCGGGCGTATCGAGCATTTCGAGCGGACTGCGGTCGCCACTGACCGCGACGACGCTCGCGATCATCACATCGCCCTGCGCGAGGCGCACGTCGAAGATCGCGGCGACGAGATCACCCGCGCGCATAGCCCGAACGCCGAGTGGGATGACGAGCGGCGCTTCGGGAGCCACGTCGAGGACGACGCTCTCTTGCGCGCCACGTTCGAGCAAATATTGCACCGTCGAGCGATGGCCGACGAAGCTAAACGCGTTCTCCGGCCCTGCCGCATAGCCGAGGAGTTGCACGCGCGCGGGTGAGGTCGAGCTCTGCAGCACGAGATACAGGCGACGCGCGGGCGTATCGGAGACGTGGTACACGTACGCGCGCGCGGGATGGGCGGCATCGATCGTGGCGCGATAGACGACGCCATCCGCTGCCGCATCGAGCCGTTCGGGATCGTCGCTGTACAGAAGGAGCGACGGATCGATGCGCGGATACGCGTCGACGCGCAGATGCACGGTCGTCGTTCCGAGCGCATCGACGAAAACGCCGCCACCATCGATGCGCACACGCGCTACAACGTCGACGCGATCGCCCGGATGGATCGTTGCCGGAATCGCGATGCCGTGGACGTCGATCGTCGTTTTCGGTTGTAATTGCGCCTGACGCGCGATCTCGTCGTTCGCCCGCGCGATCGCGTAGGCGGGCGACACATCGCCGCCGAGATTCACCGTCACATTCGTGGGCACGAAGCCCGCAGGTGGCGCGACCAGCACATCGACGCTCGTAGCATCGCCGACGCCATCGACGACTGAGACGGTCGCCGTACCCGGAGTGAGCGCACGCAAGAGCAACCGATGCGCGTTCGCGTCGTAGGACGCATCGACACTCGGACTCGAACTGCGCGCGACGAGCGAGCCCGTGCCGCCGGTAACGTTGATCGCGAGCGAGCCACCGGGCACGATCCCGACCCGCGCACGATCGAGCCGAATCGGCCGAGGAACGAGCGTCGGCGGCGGTGGCGGTGGCGGAGGAGGTGGTGGCGTCGCAGCTGCGCTCGCTTGCGGAGACGGGCTCGCTTCGAGCACACCTGGCGATGTGGGCGCGGGCGTCGGCGGCGACCCCGAGGCCGACGCGCTCGGCGTGGGGATCGACTGCGCTGCAGCGCGACCCGGACTCGCGATCACTGCGGCGAACGCAAACGCCGCCATGATCGACGCGCCGACTCGCGCGCGCCTACAGGAGCGCGTAAACATACGGCTCCGTCGCATGATCGCGAACGGCGCGCGCTCGCGCGCGCAGATGTTCGAGATGGGCGAGCGTTTCGGCGACGGCGAACTGCTGGTGAGCAGGCTCGAGTTCGTCGAAATGGCGATTGCGTCGCGTCCAGGGCAAGGCTCGCGCGACTGCCGTCGCGTTCGTCGCGCCGCATGCGAGTGCGGCGATCACGTGCGCCTCGCGCTCGGCTTCGTGTGCGAGCAGTTCGTCGGTCCGTCGCGCGAGGTGCTCGAATGGTTCGCCATGTGCGGGCAACGCACCCGAAGTTGCCAGCATCGCAACCTTTTTCAAACTCTCGACGTAGGCACCCAGGGGATCGTCGCCGCGATCGCCCCACACGCCGACGTGCGGCGTGATCGGATCGAGGATATGATCGCCCACGAGCAACTTGCCGCTCCGCCTATCCAGGAAGCAGAGATGACCCGGCGTGTGGCCCGGCGTCCAAACGGCGTGCAGACGACCGATGCGATCGCCGTCTTCGAGCTCGCGCGTCGGCGTTGCGAGTTCGGTCCGCCGATAATGCACGTCTTCATCGAGCGAATCGTCGAGCACGAGCCCGTTGCGCGCGATCCAATCATCGGCCGCACGATCCACCAGCACGTGATCGCTCAGCAAGAGTTGGGCGAAATGCCAGTCGAGACGATGCATGAGCAGCTGCGGCAAGCCCGCGCGTTGCAACGTACCGGCGAGACCGTAATGATCGAAATGTGCGTGCGTGATCGCAACGCGCGCGATATCGCCGAACGCGATGCCGCAGAGCCCGAGCGCTTCGTGAAGAGCCGCGAGCACGTCATCTGCTTTCCAGCCGCAATCGACGAGCGTGTAGCCATCGTCGTCTTCGAGCAGGTAGCCGTTGACGTAACGCAGCGGATTGTCGGCCATCGGCAAACGAATCTGAACGATGCCGTCGCCGAGGTGCGTGATGAGAGCGATGTCGTGTGGCACGCCGGACCCTTCGGGTGAGCGCCACAATTCCCGGTTTGCGTATCCGTCGCCGCGTCGCCATCGCGCTCTCGATCCTCGTTCACATCATCGCGTTCGTCCTCTTTGTGCGGTTCGACCCGCGGAGCATCGTGCCGCGCCCGATCGCGACGCCGCGCGAAATCGTGACGGTCGCGCATTTACGCATCGAACGACCGCGCCCGCGTCCGACGCCAACGCCGCAACCGCTCGAACGTCCCGCCCCGAAACTCATCGTTCCACGCATCGTGGTGCCGACGATCGCGCGGCCGCGCGTCGCGTTCGCACCGCAGCACCTCGTGCCGCAACGTCCGATCCCGCACGTTCGTACGGTACCGCACGAACTTGCCAAAACCGTGCCACACGCACCACCGGATGTGCCGAAAGAGCCGCGTTTCGACGAAGCGCAGATCGCGAAGATCGAACGTTCGCTCGGCGACGCGATCGCTTCCGATCGCCGTGGTAGCGACCCGCTCGTCGTCGCGGCGGCGCCGCTTGCAGCACCCGTCCATCACGGCTTTAGCGCGAGCGATTTCGGGACGGGCGATCGGTCGCATCGCGGCCTCTGCGATCCCGTGAAATCGTGGACCGCCGATGCCTTTGATTATTATTACGTGATCTGCAACGTTCGCTTCTCCGATGGCACCTACGAGCGCGAGTCGGTCCCATGGCCCGTACGTTTCCCGCCAGGCGACGATCCGTTCGCGGGCACGGCAAAAGGGGAGAAACCGCTCGCGTTGCCGCTTCCAGGCTGGCAGTTGCCCGCGGGCGAGACGATTGCGGGACCGCTGCGCGCCTACGCTCGCGATCATGGCGTCGACCTGTAGTCGGTTTCTTCAATCCCGACGCCTAAGAGACCGCACAGCATGGCAGCACTGGTAAGGTTGGATCAGGTCGGCGCGTGCGTTGCCGCAATCGCCACGACCCTCGCGGCCGGTCGTGCTCGAAAACGACGTGCAGACCTCGACGGGGTCACTCGGCACCTCGAAGGTATGGCCTCGACTGCACTTCCGCCGACGGGCCGGACGTGGACGTTCACCGGAACGCAGTCGATCCGGGGCCACGCGATGCGCGGACGCACCAACACGAAGCGGGTTCGGGCTGGCAGGACGACACCGCGGCCCTCGTTCGCAAGCCGTCGGGCGACATCGTGAAGTTGCGGACCGAGCTCGTCATCGCGAAGAAACCCCTCAATATCGACGAAACCTACCCGTTCGATCCGGCAACCGCACGCTGGACGACGCTGACGCAGGGCAACGCGTATCGCGGTGTCGCGACCCCGTGGCTCGCGAACACGTGGATCTTCGATGGGACCCTTCCAAGCGGCGATCGGCGCGCGCCCGTGCGCATGGCCGATGCGACACTCGGCGCAAACGCGTTTCGCCGCGAATATCAACGACCGGACGGCGACGTTTGGAAGACCTTCCAAAGTGAAACGTGCCGCCGCACGTGAACCCGAACCCGCTCTTCGCGCCGCAATGCGTCGACCTCGAGGTACGCGCCGACGGGACGCGCATCATTCGTTCGCGCGAGCCATTGCGCGCGTTCGCACCGTCGGCGAACGCCGCGCTCTGGAACGGCGCGCGCGAGTATCCGGCGCGAACGTTGCTCGCCGAACGTCGCGACGATGTTCGTGCGGTCGCGTGGAGCGAACTCTCGTATGCCGAAGCGCTGACGCGGGCGCGCCGAATCGCTCAAGGACTGCACGATCGTGGAGTCGCGCGCGATCGACCGCTACTCATCGTTGCCCGCAACTCGATCGTGCACGCTCTTCTGAGTTTCGCCGCACAAGAGATCGGTGTGCCGACGATTCCGCTTGCGCCCGCACGCCTGCGCGATCTCGGCGATCCACACGTCGACGCGATCGCCGAGATCATCGCACGTCTGCAACCGGCTTGCGCGTTTGCCGAAGACGATCGTGTCGCCGCGCACCTCGCAACGCGATTTCCGAATCTCGATATCATCCGCGACGTTACTGCTCTCGAAACGACGCCGACCTCGATCGTCGAGGAGGCCGCACGCGCAGTCGATGCCACGACGGTTGCGAAAATTCTCTTTACGAGCGGAACGACGAACGCGCCCAAAGGCGTGATCACGACGCACGGCATGATCGTCTCGAATCAAGTCGGTTTCGCGCAGGTGTGGCCGTATTTCGATTCGGAGCCGCCGGTGCTCTGCGACTGGCTGCCATGGACGCATTCGTTTGGTGGCAATAAGGTCGTGAATTTCGTTGTCCATCGCGGCGGAACGCTCTATATCGACGACGGCGCACCGACCGAGACGCAGCTTTCCCGCACGCTTGCGAATTTACGTGCCATCGCGCCGACCATGTACTTTAATGTCCCGCGCGGGTATGCGATGCTCGTCGGTGCCCTCGAAAGCGACGCCACGCTCCGCGCACATTTCTTCTCACGCTTGCAACTCGCGTTCAGTGCGGCAGCGGCCCTGCCGGAATCGGTCTTATCGCGATTCGCGCAGCAATGCACGCGCGAAAGCTCACGGCGCGTTCCGCTTACCGGCGGGTGGGGCCTCACCGAGACCGCGCCTGGTGCCACGTGCGTTCACGAACGCGGCTTAGTTGCTCGCGCGATCGGCGTTCCGCTTCCGGGCGTCGAGATCAAACTCGCACGCGTCGACGGCCGTGACGAGCTTCGCGTACGCGGCCCAAACGTCACACCGGGCTACGCGTGCGATTCCGCCGCAACCCGCGCGGCATTCGATGAAGAGGGCTACTTTCGCTCGGGGGATAGCGCCACGTTCGTCGACGAGAACGAGGTCGATCGCGGCTTTACGTTTGCGGGTCGTATTGCCGACAATTTTAAACTTTCGAGCGGTGTGTGGGTACGTGCTGCAGCGCTACGCGATGCCATGCTCGATGCCGCATCGCCGCTTCTCGCCGACGTCTTACTCACGGGCGACGATGCCGATGACGTCGGTGCGATCCTCTTCCTCGCATCCGGTGTTCTGAGTAACGCGGAGACGCGTGCCGCAATCGTTCGCGGGCTCGCAACGATCGCATCGCGGGCGAAAGGTCGCAATTCGCGCATCGCTCGCGCGCTCATCGCGCGCGAAGCTCCGTCGGTTGCAGCGGGCGAGCTCACCGCCAAAGGTACCCTCAACCGAAACGTCGCCCTCGCGCGTCGCCATACCGATGTCGCGCGTCTACACGCTCGCGAAGCCAACACCGATCGCGAAATCTTGCGGCCCTAAAAACGCGGAGCGTCAGCGCGTCCACGACGGCTCGGCCGCAACGTCGATACCGAGGCGCGTCGCGGCATCGGCAAGCGCTTCGCGTGTGACCGTCCCACCGCGCGCGAGCGCGGCGAGCGCCGCGTATGCGATGGCATTCCCATCGACTTCGAAGAACGCGCGCAAGTCCGCTCGCGTGTCGCTTCTCCCGAAACCATCGGTTCCCAGTGCCACGAACGGCGCATCGAGATGGAGTGCGAGCGGCGCGACGTAGGCGCGCACGTAGTCGCTTGCAGCGATCACAGGCGCTTCGCCACCCAAGAGCGCACGCACGTGCGGGACGCGCGGCTCGGCGAGCGGATGGCGGGCGTTCCAGCGATCGCAGGCGCGTGCGTCGCGATCGAGTTCGGTATAACTCGTCGCGCTAAAGACGTCGCTCGCGATACCGAACTCGCGCGCGAGGAGTTCGCCCGCCGCCAGCGCTTCGCGCAGGATCGGACCCGAACCAACGAGTCGCACCCGCACGTCCCCCTCACCGATGCCTGCCACGCGATAGAGGCCGCACACGATATCGTCTTCGATGCCCGTCGGCATCGCGGGCTGGACGAAATTCTCATTCGCTACGGTAATGTAGTAAAAAACGTCTTCGCCTCGCTCGCCCATCGCGCGCGCGCCGCAGTCGACGATGACCGCCAGCTCGTAGGCGTACGCGGGATCGTACGCGCGGCAATTCGGCACCGTCGCCGCGACGACGTGGCTCGATCCATCTTGGTGCTGCAATCCCTCGCCACCGAGGGTCGTTCGCCCCGCGGTCGCCCCGATCAGGAATCCGCGCGAACGCTGGTCGGCGGCGGCCCAAATGAGATCGCCGACGCGCTGGAACCCGAACATCGAGTAGTAGATGTAGAACGGCAACGTCGCAACGCCGTGCACGCTATACGACGTCGCAGCAGCAACCCACGACGAGAGTGCTCCGGCTTCCGTGATGCCTTCCTCGAGCAGTTGGCCGTCAGTCGCTTCGCGATAGTAGAGCATCGACTCGGCATCTTGCGGTTCGTAGAGTTGACCGAAGGGCGCGTAGATACCGACTTGTCGGAAGAGATTATCCATCCCGAATGTGCGCGCTTCATCCGCGACGATCGGCACGACGAATTTCCCGAGCGCCGGATCGCGAATGAGCCCCGTCAGCATGCGCACGAATGCCATCGTCGTCGACATCGGGCTCGTGCTCCCGGCAAGTGCGAATGCGGCATACGATGCGATCGGCGGAATCGCAAGTGGCGCGGCCGTCGATCGTCTCGTGGGGAGATAGCCGCCGAGTTCCTCGCGTCGCGCGTGCAGATAGCGCGATTCGGCGCTTTCGGGCGCGGGCCGAAAGAAACGCATCTCGGCGAGATCGTCGTCGGAGAGCGGTAATGCGAAGCGATCGCGCATATCGCGCAAACCTTCGAGATCGAGCTTCTTGTGTTGGTGCGCCGTCATCGACGACTCGGCGCGTGCGATGCCGTAGCCCTTCTTCGTTTTCACGAGAACGACGGTCGGACGCTCGCGATGCGCGCGTGCCGCAGCGAATGCCGCATGCAATTTCCGCACGTCGTGACCGCCGCGATCGAGCGCTTCGATATCCGCCGCGCTCATGCTCCGCGTCAACGCCGCGAGTTCGGGATCTCGGTCGAAGAAGTGTTCGCGATTGTACGAGCCGTCGTTCGCGCCGAGCGTTTGATACGCGCCGTCGACCGTCTCGGCAAATCTGCGGAGCAAGACGTTTTCCGTATCGCGCGCGAAGAGCGCGTCCCACTGCGAGCCCCAGAGCACCTTGATGACGTTCCAACCCGCGCCTGCGAAGAGCGATTCGAGCTCCTCGATAATGCGGCCGTTTCCACGCACGGGGCCGTCGAGGCGTTGTAAATTGCAGTTGATCACGAACGTGAGATTATCGAGCCGCTCGCGTGCGGCGAGCGTGAGCCCGCCGATCGATTCGGGCTCGTCCATCTCGCCATCGCCGAAAACGCCCCACACATGGCGCTCCGACGTATCGGCGAGCCCGCGATGGCCGAGGTAGCGCATGAAGCGCGCGTGATAGATCGCGTTGATCGGGCCGATGCCCATCGAGCCCGTCGGAAATTGCCAGAAATCCGGCATGAGCCACGGATGCGGATACGAGGAGAGGCCTTCGCCGCCAAGCTCACGTCGAAAATTCGCGAGCTTCGCTTCGTCGAAGCGACCTTCGAGAAAGGCACGCGCGTACACACCCGGCGCCGAATGCGGTTGAAAAAAGACGAGATCTCCCGGCCGTTCGCCATACGATGCGCGGAAGAAATGATTGAAGCCCGTTTCGAAGATTTCAGCTGCCGACGCGTAGCTCGCGATATGGCCACCGAGATCCCCATAGGCGGCGTTCGCCCGCACGACCATCGCGAGTGCATTCCAGCGTACGAGGGACGCGATGCGTTTCTCCATCGCCACGTCGCCGGGATACGGTCCCTGTCGTTCGAGCGGAATCGTATTGCGATACGCTGAGGGTACATTCGAGGGATCGAGCCCGAGGCGTTCGGCATCGAGATCGAGCGAACGGAGCAAGAACCGCGCTCGCTCCGGGCCCGCGGTAGCGATCACGCCGCGAAGTGCGTCGAGCCACTCGCGCGTTTCGGCGGGGTCGGTATCGTCGCTTGGGCGCAGAAAATCGAGCGGAAGCATCAACCCACATTGCGCTTTGGCAAGCGACCGTTCCCGCGCGGAAACGGCGATCGTTCCTCCTCATAAGCGGTAGCCACTTCGCCAAGACGTCACACATGCGACGTATGGCATCGGATTCGGACCGGAAGAAGTCTCCCCCGGAGCGGGTGTCCGGAGCCGACAAACCTACAATCCAAAGGTAAACTGTCGCGGCCAATCACGATAGTTAAAGACTTGACCTTCTTGCCGGACGCGCGCGATCGTCGAACAATCGAGATCGCCGTAAACCCACCCAGGGCGATCGAGGTCGCCCGTCGCGAGAATCCCATCATCTGGATAGCCGTAATCTACTGGCGTGAAGATTCCGGCCGCACCGACGTTGATGTCGACGGCCTCCGACCACGGCGCGAGCCCGACGGTCGATGCCTGCACCACGTAGCATTGATTTTCTAGCGCCCGCGCGCGCGCGCCGATGCGTACGCGGTGATAGCCCGCGAGCGTATCGGTGCAACTCGGAACGACGATGAGCGTCGCCCCCGCCTCGACTTGGGCCCGCGCGATCGCCGGAAATTCGCCGTCGTAACAGATCGCGATGCCGACAGCCCCAAATTCGGTTTCGAAGACCCGCGCGATGTCGCCGCCGGAGATGCCCCAACGCTCGTTCTCGAATCGCGTCATCTGCAACTTATCTTGATGATCGTGCGTACCGTCGGGTCGGAAGAAATACGATCGATTGCGGAATCCGTTCGCATGTCGTACGGGAATGGTGCCGGCGACCACGTAGCACGCGTGGCGCTTCGCACGCTCGGCGAACGTCGCAACGAACTGCGGAACGAGTTCTTGCATGGCGTCGAGCTGTCGCTCGAGCGAGCCATAAATTTCAGGACCGAAGAGCGAGGCCAATTCCATGCTGAAATATTCGGGAAAGACGAGAAAGCGCGCGTTATTTGCGGCGGCTTCGGCAAACCAGGCGTCGATTTTTCTCTCGTACGCGGCATAATCGTCGAGAAACGCGATATCGTACTGCGCGGCAGCGAGACGAAATGGTTGCGGCAATGTTTTCAAGCGCGCGCGAGTTCTTTCGTCCAAAAAATCATCGGCTTTTCGCTTTCGTGCACGTCACCGCAATCTTTCCAAGCGTAGCGCGCGACGAGATCGGATCGTTTGCGATACCCAAAGGCTTCCCAGATCGTATCGAGGGGTTCGTAATCGTGCGGTCGCGCTGGATGATCGGCCGGCCGGTCGACCGCACAAAACGCGCAAACGGCAAAGCCCGTTTCGCGTGCGAACGTTTCGCGCTGCTCGAGAAAACGTCGGTAGATACCGCGTCCGCGATACGCCGGGCGCACGAGTGATTCGCCGCAATAAAAAATGCGCTCGATCGCTTCACCCGTAGCTTCGAACGGCGCGCTCGTTTCATGAGGCTCGGCAACGAGTGGCGCGCCCGTCGATGCGCCAACCACGCACCCGTCGGGTGCGAAGGCGATCAGCGCGATGCTTCCCCGGGCTCGGACGTAGGTACGAAGGTACCGCTCTTCGTAAGAGCGGTCGCCGTCGTAGAGATATGGGAAGGCGCGGAATATCTCGATGCGTAGCGTCGCGAGCGCATCGAGATGTGCGGCAATTTCTACGCCGACGAAGCGTCGGACGTCGATCGCATCCGCGCTCACGCGCCCCCGACCTGAGCGACCCACTGCGCGAGACTGTAGTAATTGGTGATGCGAGCGATCGCACCATCGCGAATTTCGAAGAAGGCGCCGGCAGGCAAAACGTAGCTCTGTCCACGCGCCTCGGGGAGGCCGAGATCGCTCTTGAGATAGGCGCCGTGGACGACGAATTCGGCAGCGGCCCGCGTGCCGTCGGCAGTCGCCATGACGACGATGTCGGTGAGTCGTTCGGCGTAGCTTGCATTCATACGTGTCATAAAGGCGGCAAACGCCGTGCGCCCGACTTCACGCTTACCTTCGTTGATATCGTGGACGACGCCGTCGGCTACGAGTGAGACGAACGCCGTCATGTCGCCCGCGTTGAAGGCAGCGTAATAGCGCCCGATGAGGGCGATGCTGGTTTGTTCGATGATGGTCTCCCGTTGCGTCGGTGTGCGATTTGCGGAACCGCAAGCGTTCGGTCGGTCTCGAATACGGATATGGATGCTTATCGCCAGCTTCGCCGCCACGCACGTCGCTCCGGTGCGGTCGTTGTAGCCGCAATCGCGCTCGCAACGCTCTCGTCGTATACCGGCGCACGCGCCGAGGATACGGGATTACCCGAACCCGTCGGCATGGCTGGCGATCCGAGTGCCGCCCTCGTGCTCGCCGGCAATCGCGCCTTCCTTCACGGCGATCTCGTGACGGCGACGCGTGATTACCGCGCGGCCCTCAAAGGCCGCCCGACCCTCGGCGTTGCCGAGTTCAACCTCGGCCTCGTCGAGATGCACGGCGCTGGGAAATCGAAGGGTCTCGCCGATATGGATCGTGGGATCGTGCTCGCGCATGAGAACGGGATGACGGCACGGTACGTCGCAAAATTGCGCGCGCTCCGTGCCGCATTTTCACCGCTCGCCGCAATCGAGACGACCTAGCGCGAACTTCTCGCCGCGACTTCGAGCGTCGGGTAATCGGTGTACCCATGCTCGTCGCCGCCGTAGAACGTCTCCGGATCGGGTTTGTTGAGCTCGGCACCGGTGCGGAATCGTTCGACGAGGTCGGGATTCGCGAGAAACAAAACACCGAAGGCAACGGCATCGACGCGGCCTGCCGCGATCGCATCGATCGCCATCTCGCGCGTGTAGCCGTTGTTTCCGATATAGGTGGTGGCGATACGTTTACGAAGTGCGACGTAATCGACGCCGCCGAGATCGCGTGAACCGCCCGTTTCTCCTTCGATCACGTGGACGTATGCGAGCTTTAGCTCGTTGAGACGGTCGACGTAATAATCGAAGAGCGCGGCCGGATTGCTATCGCCGACGTCGCCAAAATGCGTTTCCGGTGCGATGCGAATTCCAACGCGATCGTTTCCAATCGCCTCACATACGCCGGCCACGACTTCGAGTGGAAAGCGGACGCGATTCTCGATCGAGCCACCATAGTCGTCGGTACGCGTGTTCGACTTATTTTTGAGAAATTGATCGAGTAGATAACCATTTGCCGAATGTACCTCGACGCCATCGAACCCCGCGGCAATCGCGTTTTTCGCACCCTTGCGGAAATCGTCGACGATCCCCGGAAGCTCGTCCGCGCGAAGCGCACGCGGCGTTGGACAGTCGACGAAGCCGGTGTCGTTGTACGTCTTCGAGCTAAATGCAACCGCCGAGGGTGCCACGGGAAGCTCGCCGCCGGGCTGGAGCGATGAATGCGAGATGCGGCCAACGTGCCAGAGCTGCAAAACGATCTTGCCGCCCGCCGCGTGCACTGCATCGGTGACGAGTTTCCAGCCCGCAATCTGCGCATCGGAATAAATGCCAGGCGTATAGGCGTAGCCTTTGCCTTGCTGAGAGATCTGCGTCGCTTCGGCAATAATGAGGCCCGCGCTCGCACGCTCGGCGTAGTAGCGGGCGTTCATCGCGTTCGGAACGTCGCCATCGTGGTCGGCACGGCTGCGCGTGAGCGGCGCCATAAAAATGCGATTCTTCGCGGCAATCGCGCCGAGATGCAGCGGTTCGAACAGGGGAGCCGCGCTAGTTTGGTCTTGGGCCATCGTGAAAGCATTCTCCGTGGATTACGCGCGCCGGAAAGGCCGCGAGAGCAGTATGGACATTGGTCGGGACACGATGGTATTCGCCGTGGTTTCCAAAGGTCGCATGTGAGGTCGCGCCCACACCCGTGCAATGAGGGCTCGCAAATCGCGATAAAACATATCTTCGTGAGCTTATTGACAATATGGACTTTACTTGTTTAAAAATTGGGCGTAGACTTCGGGTGTCTGCAGACAGACTGGGCCCCAAAAAGTTTAAGGAGGGACGGATTGACCGTAGCAGATCCACCCAATCGAGATTCGGGAAGCGCCACAACTCTAGCCACCACACGGTGAGCCTAACGCCGACGGACGTTTTCCGTTAGCGCGCATCCCGCACAACACTTGGAAGCCGTGGGTTACGCCACGGCTTCTCTCATGCGCGCCAGTCGGTCTAAGCGTTACGGAAGGCTAATAGATCGGCATTTACTTTTTCGGCTTCGACCGTGCACATGCCGTGCGGAGCACCCGGATAGATTTTCAGCGTCGCGCGGGGCGCTATTTTCGCAGCGAGCAACGCCGAATCTGCAATCGGAACGATCTGGTCGCCGTCGCCGTGAAGGATCAGGGTCGGTATCGTCATCTTCTTGAGATCGCCCGTGAAATCGGTCTCGGAGAATTGCTTGATGCAATCGTACTGGCCCTTGATGCCACCGAGCATTCCCTGTCGGAAAAACGAGTCGATCACGCCCTGGGACATCTTCGCTCCGGGTTTATTATAGTTGTAAAACGGGACCGCGAGTTGTTTGTAAAACTCCGCTCGATCCGCAACGACATTCTTACGAATATCGTCGAAAACGCCAATTGCCAAACCGCCGGGATTAGCCGCGGTTTTGAGCATGATGGGCGTGACGGACCCGATCAAAACGGCCTTCGAAACGCGCTTCGTCCCGTGGCGACCGATATATCGCGCCACTTCGCCGCCACCAGTTGAGTGCCCGACGAGCATCACGTCTTTGAGATCGAGGGCTTCCATGAGCGCCGCAAGATCGTCGGCATACGTGTCCATATCGTTCCCGGTCCACGTCTGCTCCGAGCGACCGTGACCACGACGGTCATGAGCGATCACGCGAAAGCCTTTGAGACCGAGAAACAACATCTGACTATCCCATGCGTCCGCCGTGAGCGGCCAACCGTGGGAGAAGACGATCGGTTTCCCCGATCCCCAATCTTTATAGAAAATTCGCGTTCCGTCAGCGGTCGCGATCGTCTTTCCGACGGTAGCATCCGATGCGGCTACGACGCGCGCGGCGGGCTCTGTCGCTCCCGCCGTCTCCGCCATTCCAAGAACGGCCGCGAGCCCACCAACTCCCATCAAAACGTTGCGCCGCGACGCTATCGAACTCTCGATTTTCACTAGATTCTCCCATAAACGAACAGTTGCGGCGCATAATGCGGCGCGGCACCTGTTGGTTCCACGACGCGCGAATCGCGAGGGAGACAAACCGCGTGATTGCCCGTGCCTATTAGGCATTATCGAACCGAGGGTTAGCGATTAAAAAAACTTGGGCGTCGTTTCGGAGCGTTTCGGAAAGTGAGGCCATACGGACGATACTTCATTAAAAAATAATCGCAAGAGCGATTGTTGGATCCGTACGAGTCGAGCGTCCCAAAGAGCGTTACAGAGTTCGTGGCCGCGAACCACGCCCTCGAACTTTATCACGAATGTTTCGACGTGCGTCGTGTTGTCGTTGGAGTCCGTCGCGCTATTTCCGACGTTGCGAGTGATTGGAGGTACGTTGGGAATTCGAAAGCTCGCGTCGCGATTCTCACCGCCGCCGCAACCGGCGACGAGGTCGACAACGATGCTCAGAATCGTTTTGCGATCGATCGTGCCTATGCGAACCGGAAGCATTGCGCCGTAATCCGTGCCGCATGTGCTGGCGCCCGAAACCAAAACCCGCTTACGAACCGACCTCTCGAACATACGGCGCAAGGTACGGTGCCGTACGGCTTTGAGCGTTGCATGCGACTTCGTTCGGCGTACCGGAGGCGACGATTCGGCCGCCTTCGTCTCCCGCGCCCGGACCGACGTCGATCACCCAATCACTCTCGGCGACGAGGCGCATGTCGTGCTCTACCACGAGCACGGAATTACCCGCGCGCACGAGCACGTCGAGCTGTGCGAGCAAGACGTCGACGTCGGCGGGATGCAAGCCCGTCGTCGGTTCGTCGAGCACGTAAAGCGTATCGCCGCGATGCGTTCGTTGTAATTCTGTCGCGAGCTTGATGCGCTGCGCTTCGCCACCGGAAAACTCAGTCGCGGGTTGTCCCAGCCGCAGATAACCGAGACCGACCTGACGCAGAACCTCAAGCGATCGACATACCGATGGCTCGTCGTTGAAAAATGCCCACGCCGCATCGACCGTCAACGCGAGCACGTCCGCGATCGATTTGTCGCGATAGGTGATCTCCAACGTTTCGGCATTGTAGCGCGACCCGCCGCACGTCGGACACGGGGCATAAACACTCGGCAGAAAAAGCAATTCGACCATCACGAAACCTTCGCCGCTGCATGTCGGGCAGCGGCCTTTGGCGACGTTGAACGAAAAGCGACCCGCATCGTAATGACGTTTGCGCGCTTGCGGCGTAGCAGCGAAGAGCTTGCGCACCGCGTCGAAAAAACCCGTATACGTGGCGAGATTCGAACGCGGCGTTCGACCGATGGGTTTTTGATCGACGCGTACGAGCCGCTTGATCGATCCCGTACCGCCTTCGATACGTCCATCGGTCTCGGTCGTCGGTTCGGCTTCCAGCGATTCGGTCGGATTCTCGACGTCGCGCGCGACCGGGGCGCCAAGGTGCGCCGAGACGAGATCGACGAGCGCTTGGCCGATCAAACTCGATTTGCCGGAACCCGAGATGCCGGTGACCGTGACGAGCGCGCCGAGTGGCACGTCGATGTCGAGCGCACGCACGTTGTTGCGCGTCACGCCGCGAAGGCGCAGCCATTGCGCTGGTATACGGCGTTCGGTCCGCACCGGCGCGCGCGTTTCGAATAGATGCCGCGCCGTTGGCGAGTGTGCGATGTTCGCGAGTCCGGGCAGTGCTCCGCTATAGAGAATGCGACCGCCCGCTTCGCCTGCGCCCGGTCCGACGTCGACGATCCAATCCGCGTGACGGATAACGCTCGGTTCGTGCTCGACGACGAAGAGCGAATTCCCCGCGGCCTTGAGTCCGTCTAACGCCCGTAGTAAGGCCTCGGTATCGGCGGGGTGCAAGCCAGCCGACGGCTCGTCGAGCACGTACACGACGCCGAAAAGATTCGACCGTACCTGCGTCGCCAACCGCAGGCGTTGCAATTCGCCAGGCGACAGCGTTGGTGTGCTGCGTTCCAGGGTGAGATACCCGAGTCCGAGATCGATCAACACGGCGAGTCGCCGAGCGAGATCGTTTGCGATGCGTTGCGTGACGATCGCGGTCTCCGGATGTGCGCGAGCCTCCGCTGCGTCGCCATCGTGCGCGTTGCCACGCGCATACGTTGCCATCAATGTCGCGAGCTTGCCGAGCGGCAAGCGGGTCAACGTAGCGAAGTCGCGTCCTGCAAAATGCACCGAAAGCGATTCGCGCCGGAGGCGCTTTCCGCCGCAGAGCGGACAATCGCGCACCACCAAATACCGCGCGACGCGTTTCTTCATCAGATCGCTTTCCGTGCGCGCATACGTTTGCAACACGTATCGACGCGCGCCCGAGAACGTCCCTTGATAGCTCGGCTCTTCTCGGCGTTTGAGCGCCCGTTGCGTCTGCGCGGGTGTGTACCCGGCGTAAACGGGCACGGTCGGCGTTTCTTCAGTAAAGAGTAACCAGTCGCGGTCCTTTTTTGGAAGATCGCGCCATGGCACGTCGACGTCATAGCCGAGCGTTACCGAGATGTCGCGTAAATTCTGGCCATGCCACGCCGGCGGCCATGCCGCAATCGCACGTTCGCGAATCGTCAAGGACGGGTCGGGCACCATCGACGCTTCGGTCGCTTCGATCGTGCGCCCCAAACCATGACATTGCGGGCATGCCCCCTCGGGCGTATTGGGCGAGAACGCCTCTGCGGCGAGATGCGGTTGGCCCGGCGGATATGTTCCAGCACGGGAGTACAGCATACGCGCGAGATTCGAGAGCGTCGTGACGCTACCGACTGACGAGCGGGTCGTGGGCGAACCGCGCTGTTGCTGGAGGGCGACCGCGGGCGGCAGACCGTCGATCGCGTCGACTTCCGGCACGGGCATCTGATGGAAGAGGCGCCGCGCGTATGGCGACACCGATTCGAGATAGCGGCGCTGTGCCTCGGCGTAGAGCGTGCTAAATGCTAGCGAAGATTTGCCCGACCCCGATACACCCGTGAACACGACGAGCGCTCCACGCGGGATCTCGAGATCGACATTTTTGAGATTGTGCTCGCGCGCGCCCCGGACGCGCACGTAGCCGTCGGGCGCCGTCATGCCCATTCACTTACCCAGAAGCGCGCAACGTCAAGGCTCGCGATCTGACGTGTAGCCCTGAGTTTAGATGCGACTTGGCAAAGAGACATTATTACAGCCTACCGTGAAGTGCATTCTTTCGGAGTTGGTAGCTTGAAACAAAAAAGAAGGCTCGCCGAGTCGGCGGGCCTTCTTAGCGCGTCTCCCAAGTGAGATAAAATCCATCAGCGTCTTCGCGATGTTCTTTTCAAGGAAGCAGATAGCGGGGATGTTCGGGACTGCCTTCCATATATCGTCGAAGCGCTAACTTTTGGCTTGACAAACGACATTCGAGATCAAGCAATCTCGAAAATTTTCGTTCGTCTAATTTGCTGGCTTCGGGTTGATGGTTGGTTCGTGACATGACATCTCGATCTAACCCTTTTTATCGCTCGATGTAAAGCTTGACATGGCAAAAAAGACATATTCTATCGTGATCTCGGATTAATCAGTTTCCTTGATAATTTTGTCGTATTTTATGGTTAAGATGACCGTTTATTTTTGTTTTTGTATTTATCGGAGATAGCAATGCCTACGGATGAAATTTCTTGTAAGCCAATAAGCGGGCTTTGTTTTATCGTATTCTGAAGACTTTTACGATTCCGCAAGGCTACTGCAGGGATGTGATCTTTGTAGCAACAGTCGTCGGAGCTAAAAATCACGTGCCGGTCCGCAGCGTTCGTTTTTGAAACAATTTCGACGACATAAAGTGCTACCGTCGTGGACGCAAAGGCGCCTTCGCAAATATGATCGGCGACGCGAGCTTCCCAGTATTTATCCGGGGATGTAACGCGCTGGTAGACCCGTTCAATCTCGCAATCGGCGATTTTTGGAAATCCTTGATGACTGACACCAACGCCGATGACGATCACGAAAATCAGCGCTACCAAAAGAATTTTCACTTTTTGGGGAGCGCATAATATTATAAATATTCCGATGCAACGTGCATGTTACGCCTTACGCAGACAAATCGCTCTTCCCAATAAGTCGAAAATAAAAGTGCACTCTCCCCATTAACTCCCTGATTTAGGGCTTTATTGGGAGAGTGCATAAGTTTGGTGGAGCTGTCGGGGAACTGCCCCCCGAGTCCGAATCGCCGAACCAGCGCTTTCTCCAGGCTCATCTTCGAGGTTGTCTTAAGTCACCGAGCGCTTCGAAGCCGAACTTTCGATGACAGCAGCTCCATAATCTCGGACGCTATGGAGAGCCGCCTCCACGCCCTAGCCGGATTTGTTGACGGAGACGAGACGGATCCGGCTACCCTCTCGTGACTCCGTCGCTAACCTAAATTAGGCAGCGAGTGCGTAGTTGTTGTTTGCGTGTAAACGCTTTGCGATCGTTTTAGGAGGGCTCGCAACTCCGCCTGCTTACGATGACCGCGGACTAACCCGTCGAAGCTGCTCAGCCCCATGGTGTCGTTCGCACCGGCTGTCACGACCGGCACGTCATCATACCACAAAACGGCCTCAACGAAAAGGTGACCCAGAACCGTCCCCTCACCCAAGAGCGCCAAGCACGAGGCCGGAACTCCAGCGCAACAATGGGCGAGACGATCGCCTCGCGGCCCTGCGCGCCGGGCGCTCGTATCACCTGCTTTCAAAAAATCTTAGCGCGACGGCCCTTACCCACGACCTCGCTGCAGCCGCGGATCTGACCCACGCGTTCATTGGGTATATCGGCCCTGCCGACGATCGCACGGTCACCCAGCATTACCCGCGGCTTCTTTCGGTTGTAATCGGCGACGTTATGCAAGGCGGACGCGGCGGACGTGCCCGAGCCGCGTGACGAAATCTGCATCCGCAATCCCACGCCGTCGCATCGAAGTTGCTCGCAGAATTCGACCGAGATCGGCGTGGCAGCGAGTGCCGCCTTCAGTCGGCCTGCCGTGGGAACCGGAGCGGACGAGCACGCGCGCGAACGCACGGATACGTGCATGCCTCCACGTTGATCTTCGTGTTGCTCACGGCGATCGTCGTCGTCGCCGTGATCGCAAAGCGATTCGCGCTGCCGTACCCGATCGCGTTCGTAGTCGGCGGCTCGTTGCTCGCGTTCATTCCGAATCTGCCGCCGTTGCATCTCGATCCCGAGTACGTCTTCCTGATTTTTTTGCCGCCTCTTTTGTACTCGGGTGGCTGGCTGACCGATTGGAAAACCTTCCGCGAAAACGCGCGACCGATCGGATTGCTCGCGATCGGGCTCGTCGTCGCCACGACCGGCGCCGTTGCGATCGTCGCACACGCACTGTTGCCAAATTTTCCGTGGACGAGCGCGTTCGTGCTCGGTGCGATCGTCTCGCCGCCTGATGCCGTCGCGGCATCCGCGGTCTTCGAACGCTTCTCGGTGCCGCGACGCATCGCTGCGATCATCGACGGCGAGGGCCTCGTCAACGATGCGACGGCACTCGTCATCTATCGCTTCGCCATCATTGCCGCACTCACGGGCACGTTCTCACTTGCGAATGCGAGCGTCGCATTCGTTGCAGTCTCGCTCGGCGGAATCGCGATCGGTCTCGCGATCGCCGCGACGCTCGTCGAACTCACCGTCAAGCTCCGCAAGCACGATATCAGCGATCCGCTGATCGAAAACGCGCTCCAACTCATCGCGCCATACGCCGTCTATCTCGCAGCCGAAACCGTCCACGGATCGGGTGTACTCGCGACGGTCGCTGCGGGAATCTATGTCAGCCGCCAATCGCATCGCATCTACGATCCCGAAGGTCGCCTCGTGGCCGCGAACGTGTGGGAGCTGCTGATTTTCCTACTCAACGGTCTCGTCTTCTTACTCATCGGATTGCAACTGCGCGAGATCGTGCACGATCCGACCTTCGCGGCGCGCGGACTCGGAGTCGGGCTCGCAATTAGCGCACTCGTGATCGTCGTGCGCGTGGCGTGGGTCTTCCCCGCAACGTACGTGCCGCGCTGGATTTTTCGCGGCATCGCGGCGCGCGAGGGAACGCCCGACGCGAAATTCATTTTCGTCATCGGCTGGAGCGGCATGCGCGGGATCGTCTCGCTCGCGGGCGCGCTCGCGATTCCGACGCTTACGAATGCGGGAGCGCACTTTCCCGGTCGCGACGAGATCGTCCTCATTACGTTCTGCGTGATCTTCGTGACGCTCGTCTTTCAGGGACTCTCGCTCATCCCGATCCTACGCTGGTTTAAGATCGAGGGTGACGACAACCTCGACGCACGCGAGATCGAGGTACGCGTACTAGCGCTACGTGCGGGCATCACGCGCATGCGCGAGCTCGAGCCGCACTTCGGTTCCACAGCTGAGTGGGAAGTCGAGGGTCGTCTTCTCGGCGAATACGAGTATCGGATCGCGCATCTCTCGGGCCATCTCGACGGCACGGCCGCTCCCGATTCCGTCGCGTTCGATCATCGCATACAGGCAGAAGCGCTCGAAGCCGAACGCCGCGAGATCACACGCTTGCGCGAAGTGGGCGAGATTCCTGACGAGATCTACCGCCGCGTGCAGTACGATCTCGATCTCGCGACCGAACGCCTTACGTAAGCGACGCGGCGTCCGACCGGAAGCGTCGGCCGAGTTCGTCGTGATCGGTGCGATCGATCGTGATCGGCGTGACGCTCGCATACCCGTCGCGAATCGTGGCGAGATCGGTCCCGTCGACGATATCGGTGTCGTCGAACGTGCCCCAAAGCCAGAAGTATGTCGAACCGCGCGGATCGCTGCGTTTATCGAGCCGATTGCGATACGCTTTGCGTCCCTGACGCACGTAGCGTACGCCGCGAACCTCGCGCGCGGCGAGGTTGGGTACGTTGAGGTTGAGCAACGTCAGGCGCGGTAATCCGTTCGCTAGCACGTCGCGCGCGAGATCGACGGCGATTATCGCAGCCGTTTCCCAGTGCTGCACGTGCGCGGGTTCGGGCCATGTCGTCGCGAGCGAGACGGCGATTGCGGGAATGCCGATGATGAGGCCCTCGGTCGCCGCTGCTACGGTACCGGAGTAATTGATATCGTCGCCCGCATTCGCGCCGCGGTTGATGCCGCTTACGACGAGCGACGGCATGCCACCGCACAGATCGAAAGCCCCGACCACGACGCAGTCGGCGGGCGTCCCCGAACACGCAAACGTCGGCATCGCACGATCGTGGACCGGATGCACGCGCACGGGGTGGTGAATCGAAATCGAGTGGCCGACCCCGCTATTGTCCCGATCGGGCGCGACGACGGTGACATCGCCGAGCGCACATAGCGCATCGGCGAGCACGCTGATCCCGGGGCTCGCGACCCCGTCGTCGTTCGTAACGAGGATCTTGAGCCGCTCGGTCATCAGCGCGTCTTTTCGCCGGCGCGTACCAGCGACGAAAGAAGATACGACACGATGGTGAGCACGAGCGCGCCGAGAAAAGCCGACCCAAAACCGTCGACGGTCAGACCGAGCTTGAGATGCGCCACGAGATAGAACGTAAACGCGTTGATCACGAGCGTGAAGAGGCCGAGCGTTAAGAGCACGACGGGGAGCGTGAGGATCACGAGAATCGGCCGCAAGAGTGCGTTGACGACGCCCAAGATCAGCGCCGAGACGAGCGCCGCCGTTACGCTCGCAACGTGAACGCCGGGCAAGAGATACGCGACCACCACGAGCGCGAAGGCGTTGACGATAAGTCGTAAGAGAAAGCCACCCATTTTTTAATCTTACTGCGATCCGCGAGGCGCGGCCTCTCTGCGGCTACGCGTTGAGCGCGGATTTCACCGACGACGCAAGTGCCGGCGTCATGCCCTTGACGGCCGCAATTTCATCGACGCTCGCCCGCTTGATCGCGCTCACGCTGCCGAATGCGACGAGCAATCGCTTGCGACGTGTCGGGCCCACGCCCGCGAGCGCATCGAGCGCGGATTGCGTCATGGCTTTTCCACGCCGTATGCGATGGTACTCCACGGCGAAGCGATGCGCTTCGTCGCGAATGCGCATCACGAGATGCAACGCGGGCGACCCCGGCGGCAAGACGATCGGTTCCGCTTGCCCCGGTACGAAGAGCCACTCGTGTTCTTTCGCAAGACCGGCGATCGGAATACCCCACAGATCGAGTTCTTGCAAGATCTCGACCACGGCGTTGAGTTGCCCCTTGCCGCCATCGATGAGCAAGAGATCGGGTCGATGGTGAAATTTCTCTTTCTTCCGCAGTTGCGCTTCGATCGATTTTTCATCACCAGTCTCGACGATGCTCTCGGCATCGTCTTCGCCTGGCGCATTCGTATCCGCGCGAAGATAGCGCAGTCGACGACGCAGCGTCTCCTGCATCATCGCGAAATCGTTCGATCCTTGATCGTAGCGAATCTTGAAGCGTCGGTACTCGCTTTTCTTGGCACGGCCCTCGTGGAAAACGACCATCGACGATGTCGGATTGGTCCCCTGGATATTGGAGATGTCGTAACATTCGATGCGATGCGGCATGTCGGGAAGATCGAGTGCTGCCGCAAGTTCGATGAGCGAGCGTGCCGAGGCCGTCTCTTGCACTTCTTGATGTGCGAGAAACGCTTTGAGATTCTGCTCCGCGTTTTCGTGGACGAGGCGCATGTATTCCGCACGCGGCCCGCGCTGCGCGCGCAGCACGCGAACGCGCTGCGTTTTAAGTTCCGAGAGCCACGATTCCAAAAGCGGTAGATCGCCGGGGAGCGCTTCCACGAGCACTTCTTTGGGAATCGTCGCTTGCGATGGCGGGCGGCGCGCGCGCGCTTTTACCGCGACGGGAACCTCGTTGCCACGCGCTTCGCGCAGCGCGAGCGGCGAGAAGCCATCGCCGATCGCACCGCCGATCTGGCCCGCGCGCGCCGTATAGAATTGCGCGAAGAAATTCGCGTAGAGTTCTTCGTCGGGTTGATCGGTCACGCCATCGAGGATGAAGTGCTCCTGGCCGATGAGCTTGCCGCCGCGCACCAAAAAGACTTGCATACACGCATGGCCCTGCGCGCGCGCGCTCGCGATGAGATCCATATCGATCCGCGTGCGCCACACGACGTTCTGTTTTTCCGTCACGCGCCGCAGCGTCACGATGCGATCGCGCACGCGCCCAGCGGCCTCATAATTCATGCGATCGGCGGCTTGTTCCATCTCGGCATAGAGTCGCTCGAGAAGCCGATCTTGTTGGCCTTCGAGAAACAGCACGACCTCGTCCACGAGTTCGTCGTATTCGGGCTCACTCTGATAGCCGACGCATGGTGCGAGGCAACGCTTGATGTGATATTGCAGACACGGGCGCTTGCGTTTTCCGTCGATCGGCTCGCGGCACGTACGCAATGGAAAAGCCACGCGCACGAGATTGATGAGTTCGCGCAGGCCGTGCGCGTTCGTGTACGGCCCGAAATAGCGCGCGCCGTCGTCTCGAACCGAGCGCGTAAATTGCACGCGCGGATACGCTTCGTTCGTCACCTTCAAATACGGGAAGCGCTTGTCGTCGCGCAACCTGACGTTGAACGGCGGCTGGTGCCGCTTGATGAGGTTTGCCTCGAGGATGAGCGCCTCGATCTCGTTTTTGACGACGATCCAGCGCACGTCGACGACGCGTTCGACCATCTTGGTCGTGCGATACGCATGCGCGGCCGAATCCTGGAAATACGATCGAACGCGACTGCGCAGCGAGACTGCTTTTCCGATGTAGAGAATGCGCGCATTCTCGCCGAGCATCGTGTAGACGCCCGGCGCGTCCGGCAATTGCCCGAGCGTATCTTCGAGGTGTCGCAGTTGGGGCGGTGCGGGCGTCTGCGTTTTACGGGCCCTCCGCGTCGATCGCTCGCACGGCGAAGCCCGAGGCCGCGTTAGGCGACGTTTGGCTTGCGCGTGATGCGGAACACCACGAAGGCCACGACGGCAACGACGAGACCGACGACGATTCCGAGTGAGAACTTGTGGATTTGCGGAGTGAGTTCATCGATGTGTTGTCCGAGTATACTGCCGAGATAGGCCAGACCGAAACAGAAAATCGCGGAGCCGAGCGCCGTATACGTCAGGAAATACCGCTTCTGCATCTTCGAGACGCCTGCCGGGAGCGCCGAAACGCCGCGCACGAACGGTAAGAAACGGCAGACGAAGACGACGATATTCCCCTTGCGCGTGTAGAACCCGTGGAATTGGTCGAGCTTCTTCTCGCTGAGCTTGACGTATTTGCCATAGCGAACGACGAAAGGTCGCCCGCCCGCGTAACCGATCGCGTACAGAATCGACCCGCCGACGATCTCGCCGAGCGTGCCCGCCAGCCCCGCGCCGAACCACGTCATATTGCCCTTGGACGCGGCCAGAGCTCCGGCAGCCGGCATCACGATCTCGGTACCCACGGGAAGCCCCATGTTGCCGAGCGTCATGACGACGAAGACGCCCATGTAGCCGAGGCGGCCGATGAGGTCGAGAATGAAATGGCTGATATGTTCCACGATTTACCCGCGTACCCGAGGCGTCATCTCGATGTTTCCTTTGTAGCGCTCGAGGATCTCAGCCGCGAGGCCCCCGCCCTGGGCGACGATCGCATCGATGAGATGGCCCGGTTCGATCTCGTCTTCTGCGGCAATCGCTGCTTCCGCGAGCCCGACGACTTCGCGAAGGCGGGGGGTGATGAGAATGCCGTCCCACAGACGATCGTCGCCCGTACCGAGCGCACGACGCACGTCGCGCAGGATCTCCGCGGGATGCGTGCCTGCTTTCGCAAGCCGCGTCTCGACGCCCGGATCGTGTTCCTCGACCAAAGCGAGTAGCAGATGCCCGACCCCAACATAATAATGATTGTGGTTTCGGCATGCCTGCTCGGCCGCGCGCAACACACGCTTAGCCGCCGGATTGAAACGAGAGAACACCCTGGGCTTTCTACGAAAGACCCCGCGTCGGTCGGCGCGGGGACTGCAGGGGGAGTGGTCGGGATGGCAGGATTTGAACCTGTGGCCTCTGCGTCCCGAACGCAGCGCTCTACCAAGCTGAGCTACATCCCGATCTCTAGGACTCCGGACGATTCTGAAGGTCCGTTCCGAACCCTTTCTGGCGATTCGATACCGCCCAGGTTCGCCCCAGGGGGCGTCCGAAATGTCGCGACGACATATGAAATATCTTATCGTCGGTTGCGGACGCGTCGGCTCGACGCTCGCAAAGCTCCTCACAGCCGAATCGCAAGACGTGACGGTCGTCGATGAGAACCCCGCCGCATTCAAGCGTCTGGGTAATCACTTCGCCGGCCGCGTCGAGGTCGGCACCGGAATCGACAACGACGTTTTGCGTCGCGCGGGGGCCGAGAGCGCCGACGGCTTCGTCGCCGTGACCGACGGCGATAATCGCAACGTTATGGCCGCGCTCATCGCGCAACGCATGTTCGGCATTAAGAAGATCGTCGCGCGCATCTACGATCCGCCGCGCGGCTCGCTCTATCGTGAACTCGGTATCGAAACCGTCTGCCCGACGACGATCGGCGCGAAGATCGTGCGCGACAAGCTCATGCACATGCCCTACGACTCCGTGCCCTCGTTCGATTTTGGGAAGGTCTCATCGCTTGCGGTTTCGTTGCAGACGGGCGATGCAGGCATGCGGATTTCCGAGATCGAGAAACCCGGACTCATCCGCGTCGCAGCCGTTCGACGCGGCGCGCTCGTGTTCGTCGCTGCGCCCGAAGACGTGCTCTCGGCGGGCGATGAAATCAACGCAATCGTCGCGCCCGAAGCGCTCTCGGAGTTCGTCGCAAAATTCGCGGCGACGCCGATCGACGTGCCCGTCGTGCTGTCGGCGTAAGCGATGTTCGTCTTAGTCGTCGGCGGTGGCAAGGTCGGAACGTATCTCGCGCGAGCGTTGCTCTCGCAAAATCACGAAGTCGTCGTGATCGAAAAAAATCCAAAAAAAGCGCAACTCATGGCGAACCTCCTCGAAACCGACGTCACGATGGTCGGCGATGGCTGCGATCCCCTCGTCCTCGAGCAGGCCGGGCTCAAGCGCGCCGACGTCGTCGTAGCCGATACCGGCGACGATGAAGACAACCTCGTCGTCTGCCTCATCGCGAAGCGGCACTCGGTCGCACGCTGCATCGCGCGCGTCAACAACCCGCGCAATCGACTCATCTTCGAATCCATCGGTGGCGACCGGCCGATCACGCTCATCTCGTCGACCGAAGTCATCCTCGATGCGATCAACGCGCACGTCAATTCCTCCGATTTTTCGATCATCACGAAATTGCGCGATGGCGATCTCGAACTCGTAAAATTGACGATTCCCAAAGGCTCGGTCAGCGACGGCAAACGCGTCGTCGATATCGATTTCCCGCGCTCGTCGATCGTCGTCGCCGTCGATCGCACGGGTGAAGAGATCGTCATCCCCAACGGCGATACGCTCTTACGCGCCGGCGATAGCATCATCCTCATGGTCAAACGCGATGCGCGCGACGATACTCGCACGGCGTTGATCGGTACGAAAGCACCCGCGTGAGCCCACCGGTTTTTGTGGCCGACCGCCCCTAGATCAGCCCACGACGAAGCGCGAGGACGGCCGCTTGCGTGCGATCCGCGGCCGCCAGCTTCTCGAGGATATCGCGTATGTGGCCCTTTACGGTGCCGAGACCGATATGCAACGATTTCGCGATCTCCGCATTTCCCGTGCCGCTTGCGATCAACCGCAAGACGTCGGTCTCGCGTGGCGTGAGCGGCGATTCAGCTTCGCTTGCGAGGCGCGTCGATCCAACGTTCGAGAGCACGACGCGTGCGATCTGCGGATCGAAATAGGCACCGCCTTCCGCCGCCGTGCGAATCGCCGCCACGATGCGATCGGGCGGCGACGTTTTGAGCGAATACGCATCCGCGCCGGCCGTCAGTGCCGCAAGAATCTCCGTTTCGAGATCGTGCACGGTGAGAATCGCGATCCGCGTCTGTGGAGCGACGATCCGCGCGCGGCGCACGAGTTCGATGCCGTCCATCCCGGGCAAGCCGATATCGATGACCGCGACGTTGGGGCGATGCGTCTCGATTGCGACCAGCCCCATCGGCCCGTCGTCGGCCTCCGCGACGACCCGCAGATCTGCTTCGCCATCGAGGGCGGCGCGCAAGCCCGCACGCGTGAGTGCGTGATCTTCCACGAGCACGACGGTGCGCGCATCGCTCACTGCAGCACCGCGTGTGCGGCCAGCGGTAACGCGAAGGAAAAGGTACTTCCACCTTCGAGACGCGGCGCGTAGCCCACGCTGCCGGCATGTGCCTCCGCAATCCGCCGCACGAGATAGAGCCCCAACCCCGATCCCGCACCGCGACGGGCGGGCGTGGCGCTCACGCGTTCGAAGAGCGTGGCGACAGCGGCTTGCGGCACGCCATAGCCTTCGTCGTCGAAGCGGACCTCCGCGCGATCTCCGCGCGCGCGGAGCGAGATCGCAATCGAGCGCGCGCGCGGCGTCCATGCGATGGCATTTGCGAGTAGATTCACGAACGCGCGCCGCACTTCCCGATCGTCGCCGTCGACCTCGATCGCATCGTCGAGATCGAGCGTGACACGGACACCCTTATGCTCCGAGAGCGGCGCGAGTTCGCGCGCGACGTCGCGCACGATTTCGGCAAGTGCGACACGTTCGCGGCGCGAACTCGCTTCGCCCGACTCGTAACGGGAAACCAGCAGCAGCGTTTCCGCCAAACGTTCGAGTTCGTCGTTTGAGGCAATCGAGCGATCCAGGATCTGTTCGTAAGCCGCGGGGAGGGCACCGAAGGCTCCGTTCCGTGCCTGCATCATCGTCATTCTCGCGGCTGCGAGCGGCGTGCGTAAATCGTGCGAGAGCGCGTAGACGATATCGCGGATCACGTCGCCACGTTCGCGCAAGGCCCCGTTGGCAACGGCGAGCTCCTCGTTTCGCTCGGCCAACCTCACGAAAAGCTTGGCTTGCGCGAGCGCGATCGCACCTTGATCGACGTAAGCCGCGAGCCCTTCATCGAAGTGCGTCTCGAAGGGAACGTCGTTGCGCAAGAGCACGAGCGCACCGAAAGTCGTTTCGTGTTCGATCGCACAGGCTGCAATCGCGTGCGGTGCACCGAGTGTCGCGAGCAAGAGCCGGCCGAGTGCATCCGTCTCGGCAATCGGTACGATCCGCTCGCCACGCTCCGCGACGCGATGCAAAAAAGAGAGAATGGCCGCGTTGGGTCGATCGCTCGAGACCTCGATCTCCGTCGGTCGTGCGCGCGTGACGCGATACGTCGTCGGCGTATCGAGTGTGGGGTCGAATGCAAAGAAAATTGCCGAATCGGCACCCAGCGGCGACAGCGCTTCGCGGACGAGCGCGCGACGAATGAGCTCGGTATTTACCGAGCCGCGAACGGCCTCGATCGCTCGCCGAACGCCGCCTTCTCGTGCGATGCGATCCTGACGCGCGAGCAATTCTCCCGCGCGCTTCGCCGACCGTTGCGTTGCGATACTCAAGGACCCGACCAAGAGAAACGAACACGCGCTGATCGCACGATCCGCAATCGCGACGGTATCCCAGTGATACCCGTCATGGACGCCGTTCACATAGCCCGCAATGACGTTTGCGACGAAGGCGAGAGCGACGAGAAAGCGCGTGAAACGCGAGTCGAGCGCGAGGCTCGAAAGTGCGATCGGCGCGTTGAAGAGGATCGCGACCACGAAGAGCTGTGGCGTAAAGAGATCGATAACCCACGCAACGACGAGCGCGACGATACAGAGCGGGCGGATCCAACGCACGGGCATCTTCGCGTCGTTCGCGGAGCATGTGCGCTCATCTTGGCGGGTCGCGCCGAGGACGGTTGAGAACCGTTCGGCTCGTGAACGATCGTCCCGAGCGACCCGATCCTGGTGCGAGCCGTGCCAAGGCCGAGGCCTTGCTCAAGGATATCGGGACGGGTCCAAAACTGACCGTCTATCTCGCAAGCGCTCCGGGCGCCGGTAAGACGCGTCGCCTCCTGGACGATGCGATCGCCATGCACGAAGCGGGCATGCACGTCATGATCGGTTGGGTCGAAACCAAGGGCCGCCCCGATCTCGATCGCCTCGCCGCACGCTTACCCCGCGTCCCGGCGCGTACCATTCGCGTCGGGGATACGACGTTTGAAGATTTCGATTTTGCCGCCGCGATCGCGCTCCGGCCCGCAGCGATCGTCCTCGACGAACTCGCCCACGACAACCTCGAGGGCGGCGTCCATCGCAAGCGATGGCAAGACGCCCTCGCACTGCGCGAAGCCGGAATCGCAGTTACGGGTGCGCTCAATATCGCGCACGTGGAGACGGTTGCAGCCACCGCCGAAGGCCTCATCGGATTCCCGATCCGCGAGATCGTGCCGCTGACGTTCCTACGTGCGGCCGACGCCGTGATCGCCCTCGACGTCTCGCCAGAACAACTCGAAGCGCGGCTCCTCGCCGGGAACGTCGTGCGCGACGCCGATATCGATCGCGCGCGGGCGGGCATCTATCGGCCGCAGACGTTACGGTTTTTGCGCGAGATGATGTTGCGTACCGTCGACGATCTCACCGAACCCGCCGTCACGCCGCGCCGAGCGTCGACTGCCCTCGCGCTCGCCACGGGCGATGGCGATCCCGCGATCTTCCTGCGTAAGGCGGCGAGCGTCGCACACGCGCTCGACCTCGCCCTCGACGTTGCCCTCGTCGGCGAGCGCGATATCGACGCCGTCGAAACGATCTCGAACGAACTCGACGCACGCGTCGTACCCCTGCACGATTTCGATAACGCAAAGCCGCGTTTCGGTTCGCTCAAAGCGACGATCGTGACCGTTCCGATGGGGCCGCTCGCTTATCGCATCGTCTCGCAGCCTCTGGAGCGCGACGTGTTCATCGTCGATCCGACCACCTACGTGGCGGCGGCCGAACGCGAACTCACATTTTCGCGCTACGCGAAGACGACGGCCGATCGCATGCGCATCGGGTATGGTCGGCTCACGATCTATCTCGGCGCGGCAGCCGGCAGCGGCAAAACCTACGCGATGCTCGATCGCGCCCATCAGTTACGAGAGAGCGGCGTCGACGTCGTCGGTGCGTTCGTCGAAACGCACGGCCGCGCCGACACCGATCGCAAGGCTGTAGGATTAGAGATTATCGAGCGCCGCATCGCCAATTGCGACGGCGTCGTTTCGAGCGAACTCGATCTCGACGCGCTTCTCGCGCGAAAACCCGCCGTCGCGCTCATCGACGAACTCGCGCACACCAACGCCGTATGCGACGCCCACCGCAAGCGTTACGACGACGTGCTCCAGGTACTCCGCGCGGGCATCTCCGTGATGACGACGCTGAATATCCAGCATCTCGAAGGACTCAGTGACGCCGTCTTTCGGCTCACGGGCCAGCGTGTGCGAGAGACGGTTCCCGACGAGATCCTCGAGCTTGCGGACGATGCGATTCTCGTCGACACCACGCCCGAGACACTCCGGGAGCGCCTGCGTGCGGGGAAGATCTACAAACCTGAAAAGATCGAAGACGCGCTCGCGCACTTTTTTCGCACGGAGAACCTCGCGGCTCTTCGCGAGCTCGCGCTACGCGAGGTCGTCCACGCGCGCGGAACCGCAAAACGTCCCACACCGTTTTCACGGCTCGCACTCGGGGTCAAAGCCCGCGAGCGCGATATCGATCTCATCGAACGCTGCGCGCGCATCGCGCTTCGACTCGAGATCGATCTCTCGGTCATACACGTCGCGAAAAACGCTGGAGCCGCCGATCAACGCGTGGTCTCGTCACTGATCGAAGCCTCGCGCCGCGTGCGTGCGCGGTTTGAGACCGTTACCGGTCCCGATGCAGCGAAAGTCTTGTATGAAGCCACCGTCCGGCAGGGGGCGACGACGATCGCCCTCGAGGGAGCGCGGAACAAGCCGCGCTGGCCGCCGCGTGGCATCCCCTTCGCACGTCGCTTACTCGATGCAGGCGCGAAACAACTCCTGGTCCTCGCACCTCTCGATTAGAAACGAAAAATGGACCCCGCGTTCGAGGTCCATTCTTCGTACGTTCCCGCTAAGGTGTTAGCGTGTCGCTTGTTGACGAGCTCGTGCGATCTGAAGGGTTACTGCCGCGTTTGGGGCGATCTCGACGTTTTGCCGGTTGTTTTTCGCCGCAAGATAGCCGCCGGCCGCGCCCGCGATGCCGCCGAGGGAGGCCCCGAGGCCGCCAACGTGTTTGCCGACATAGTTGCCGATGATATTGCCGACGACGGCTCCGCCGATCTCTTTCACGGCATTGCTTTTCGTCGCGACCGCCGCGCTGACCGTGTTACCGCTGATCGCATACGAAGTGCCACTACGCGTTACGAGACGATCGTACGCAAGCGAGATCTTCCCAGGCGTGCCCTGGCCAGCTTTTTGCACGTCGGTAACGTGGCCGTAGACCTTCGCGCCCGTAATGTTGTTATCGCTCGAGCGAACGCCGCTCAGCGTGAACGGCTCGCCGACCGTTGCATGGTTCGAACTTAGCGATCGATCCATCGACCCGGTCAGCTGCGTGCCGACCGAAATGGCGGCCGACGCCGCGAGAGGGGAAAGACCGATGAGGACAGCCGCAGCCGCCGTGGCGATGAATTTCATAAGAATATATAGCCTCCAAATACGTTATCGGATATCACTTACCACGCGAGACCGACTTCGACACCTCGCAGCGGTTTGTCGATTCGTGGCACACGGTAGATAAACGCATCCTACGCGAGAACCGTTGCGCCTCCGCCGCAGCACGAACGTCCGTTCGGATCATCCGGACGACGGCTCCCGGCACCCTGCCCAAACCACTATGTTTTCCGCATGATGTTACTCCTCGAGGGCTCGTTACTCGTGCTCACGTTCGTAGCGTTCGCCATGTTCGATGCATACGTTCGCGCGTGCGATCGTATCTGACGGCGATGTTCGACAACGTGCTCGGCCTCGTGCTGGCCGCCGCAACGCTCGCGTATCTGACCTACGCGATGCTCCGACCCGACAAGTTTTAGGAGCCGAGCGCCATGACCGTTTTTGGGTGGCTTCAAGCCGCACTTTTTTTCGCGCTCGTCGTCGCACTGACCAAACCGCTCGGGATCTATCTCGCGCGCGTTTTCTCGGGCGAACGTACGATGCTCTCAGCCGTCTTCGCAGGCGTCGAGTCCGGTTTCTACCGCGTCTTGCGAATCGACCCAAAACGCGAGATGTCTGCGACGTCGTACCTGCTCGCACTTTTCGCATTTAGCGCCGTCGGGCTCGCGTATCTCTACACGCTCCTACGCACGCAAAAATATCTGCCGCTCAATCCGCAAGGGTTCGACAACCTCACGCCCGACAACGCGTGGAACGTGGCGGTAAGCTTCTTAACCAATACGAACTGGCAGTTCTATTCGGGAGAGAGCACGATGAGCTATCTCTCACAGATGGCGGGTCTGGGCTGGCATAATTTCGTTTCGGCGGCCGCCGGTCTCGCAGTCGCGATCGCCGTGATCCGTGGCGTGACGCGGACCGATCGCACGACCCTCGGAAATTTTTGGGTCGACATGACGCGCGCGTTACTCTACGTCCTCGTGCCGTTCTCCGTCGTCTTCGGGCTCGTGCTCGTCTTCCAGGGCGTCCCGCAAAATTTTCACGCCTACACCGACGCGCGATCGATCGAAGGCATGAAGCAAGCGATCACGCAGGGTCCGATGGCGTCGCAAGAAGCGATCAAGGAACTCGGCACCAACGGCGGTGGCTTCGTCAATGCGAACTCGGCGTCGCCGAACGAAAATCCGACCGGATTCAGCAACCTCCTCGAAATGCTCGCGATGTTTCTCATCTCGTCGGCTCTCACGTATACGTACGGCCGCTTCGCCAGGGACCAGCGTCAAGGATGGGCGCTTTTCGCTGCGATGAGCGTCCTCTTCTTCGTCGGATTTACGAGTGCGTTTACGGCTGAGAGCGCGGGGAACCCGATCGTGCACCAGCTCGGCGTGGCCGGTGCGAATATGGAGGGCAAAGAGACGCGATTCGGTATCGCGGCTTCGACGCTCTTCGGCACGATCTCGACCGACACGTCGACGGGTGCCGTCAACTCCACGCACGATTCGTGGACGCCGCTCGGCGGACTCGTGCCGTTGCTCGACATGCAACTCGGTGAAATCGTCTTCGGTGGAATCGGTACGGGGCTGTACGGCATGCTGATCTTCGTCGTGCTCACGGTCTTCATCGCGGGCCTCATGGTCGGGCGAACGCCCGAGTTTCTCGGGAAGAAGATCGAACGCCGCGAGGTCCAGCTCGCGATCCTCGGCGTGCTCGTCCTTCCCATCTTCGGGTTGATCGGAACCGCGACATCGATCGTGCTGCCCGCCGGTGTCGCGACGCTCGGTAACGCGGGCGCGCACGGATTCTCCGAGGTACTCTACGCGTTCTCGTCGGCCACGGAGAATAACGGGAGCGCTTTCGCGGGCCTTGGCGGCAACCAATACTACAATATCGCGCTCGGTATCGCGATGCTCGCCGGTCGCTTCCTCTTCATCATTCCCGCCGTCGTCCTCGCGGGGAGTCTCGCCGGAAAGACGAGCGTTCCCGAAACCGTCGGAACGTTCACCACGTATTCACCGATCTTCATCGTGTTGTTGCTCGGCGTGATCGTGATCGTCGGCTTGCTCACCTTCGTTCCCGCCGATGCGCTCGGCCCGATCGTGGAACATCTCCAAATGCTGCAAGGAAAAACGCTATGAGAGATCGCTCGCTTTTCGACCGCGCGATCATCACACGTGCGATCGTGGATTCGTTTGCGAAACTCGATCCGCGTTGGCAGGCGCGCAACCCCGTCATGTTTATCGTGGAAGTGAGCGCGCTCGTCGTCTCACTCTTCTGGCTCCGCGATCTCTTCGCACGCGGCGGTAAAGATGCGGGCTTCGATCTCGCGATCGCTTTGTGGCTCTGGTTTACCGTCATCTTCGCGAACTTCGCCGAAGCCGTCGCCGAAGGTCGCGGTAAAGCGCAAGCCGATTTCCTACGCCGTACCAAGAGCGATACGAAAGCGCGTAAGGTCGTCGACGGGCAGCTCGTGGACGTCAACGCGAACGAGTTGCGCAAAGGCGATCTCATCCGCGTCGAGCCGAACGAAGTCATCGCCGGCGACGGCGAGGTGATCGAGGGCGCGGCCTCCGTGGATGAATCGGCGATTACGGGTGAATCCGCGCCCGTCATTCGCGAATCCGGCGGCGATCGCAGCGCGGTCACGGGCGGTACGCGCGTGCTTTCGGATTACATCGTCGTGCGCATCGGATCGAATCCCGGCGAATCGTTTCTCGATCGCATGATCTCCCTCGTCGAAGGCGCGGCGCGACAGAAAACACCGAACGAGATCGCGCTCTCGATCTTGCTTTCGGGCTTGACGATGATCTTCGTCATCGCGGTCGCAACGCTCGGGCCGTTCTCGATTTACGCCGGGACCGTCCAGAGCGTTACGGTGCTCGTCGCGCTCCTGGTCTGTCTCATTCCGACGACGATCGGCGGCCTGCTCTCGGCCATCGGCATCGCGGGGATGGATCGCGTGCTGCAACGCAACGTTCTCGCGATGAGCGGTCGCGCCGTCGAAGCGGCGGGCGACGTCGATACGCTCTTGCTCGATAAGACGGGCACGATCACGCTCGGTAATCGTCAGGCGACGGAGATCGTCCTCGCACCCGGTGTCGAACGCACGGCGGCATCGCTCGCCGCGTACTACTCGTCGCTCGCGGATGAAACACCCGAAGGACGCTCGATCGTCGCGCTCGCCGAACCCGACGTCGCGACCGCGCCCGGAAACGACGGCAAGGCACCGGCCGACGCGACCTTCGTGCCCTTCTCCGCATACACGCGAATGAGCGGCCTGGATTTTCGAGGCGGCCGCGCGATCCGTAAAGGCGCGCCCGATGCCGTGCGTGCGTGGGTGCGCGAACGTGGCGGGGATCCCGGCGGCTCCGAACTCGCACCCGACGTCGAGCGCATCGCGCGCGCCGGCGGCACGCCGCTCTTGCTTGCCGAAGACGGCAAGATCCTCGGCGTTATCTATCTTAAAGATATCCTTAAGCCCAATATGAAAGCGCGTTTCGATCGCCTGCGCGCGATGGGCATTCGTACGATCATGGTCACGGGCGATAATCCACTCACGGCGAGCGCGATCGCGCGCGAAGCGGGCGTCGACGATTTCCTCGCCGAGGCCACGCCGGAAACGAAGATGGCGCTCATCAAGCGCGAGCAGAGTTCCGGACGACTCGTCGCGATGACGGGCGACGGCACCAACGACGCACCGGCGCTCGCCCAAGCCGACGTCGGCGTCGCGATGAACTCCGGCACCCAAGCCGCAAAAGAAGCGGGAAACATGGTCGATCTCGATTCGGATCCGACCAAACTTATCGAAGTCGTCGAAGTCGGCAAGCAGCTCCTCATGACGCGTGGTGCGCTCACGACCTTCTCGATTGCAAACGACGTCGCGAAATATTTCGCGATCCTTCCGGCGATGTTCGTCACGACGTATCCCGCGATGCAAGCGCTCAACGTGATGCATCTCGCGACGCCGCAGAGCGCGATTCTCTCCGCCGTGATCTTTAACGCCCTCATCATCATCGCGCTCATCCCGCTCGCGCTACGCGGCGTACCGTACAAACCGCGTGGCGCCAATGTGGTGCTCCGCGACAACGTCTTACTCTACGGCCTTGGCGGCATCACCATTCCTTTCGCCGGTATCAAGATCATCGACGTGATCCTCTCCGCACTCCACCTCACGTAGCTTCCGAGGAAAACATGAAATCCGCATCCATTCCGCAACCCCTTCCGACGTCGACGAAGCGCGAAACGACACTCTCGCACCTCGCGACCTCGGCGATCTACACGATCGTCACGGTCCTACTCCTCGGAATCGTTTATCCGCTCGCGATGACGGGTATCGCGAGCATCGTCTTCCCGCATCAGGCGAACGGTTCGCTCGTCACGGTCGGCGGTAAAATCGTCGGTTCCGATATCATCGGCCAGCTCTGGACGAAGCCGCAATATTTTACCGGTCGACCGTCAGCTGCAGGCAAGATCGGCTACGATCCCACCGCGACCGGCGGCACGAATCTCGGCCCGACCTCGAAGAAATTGATCGACACGACGAAAGCGACCATCTCCGCCCTACGAAAAGCCAATCCGAATACGACGCGCCCGCTACCGATGGATCTCGTAACTTCGAGCGCGAGCGGCATCGATCCGGATATTTCACCCGAGGCTGCAGCCTATCAGGCACAGCGCATCGCGAGTCTTCGCCATTCGACTCTTTCGAAGGTCGACGCGCTCATCGCGGCGCTCGTGCGAGGACGCGAATTCGGAATACTCGGCGAACCGCACGTCAACGTCCTCGAACTCAACCTCGCATTGGACGGCCTCACCCCAAGATATTGATCGCTCGCGAGGCGACGATCGCAATCGTGGCGAGCGATGCGAGCGACTGCACGAGCATCAACATCTTCGCCGCTGCGGTAAGCGGCATCGTATCCGTCGGACTAAACGCCGTGGCGTTGGTGAACGCCACATAGAGATAATCGAAATACGTTGGCGTCCACTTCGCGTTCGAGCACGCGGGCGTCACCATTTGGGGAAAGAGAAAATCGGGTTGCGCGTGATCGTCGCGCATCCGGTCATCGGGGCCACCGCGATCGATCTCCCAGTACCACAGCGCGAAGACGACGACGTTCGTCAGCCAGATCGCAACCGACGAATAGAGCAATTCCTTACCGGTGATATCCTTCCCATTAAAAATGAGTTGGTGCACGAGCAAGAAGAGCGAGGTCACGTTCGCGATATTGGCAATCGCGATCAACATCGTTCCGACGACTTGCTCCCAACGTCGCTCCTTCGGCCGACGCCGCGGTGCGGCGAGCGAGAGTGGGATCACGAGCAACATTTCGAGCAACGGCACGAACCACGGCGGTCCGAGCGTAAATTTTCCCGGTAAGAGGAAATTGAGCGCGGCGATAAACACGATGGAAAGTGATGCGGGCCAGCGCGGCTCGCTCGGCGAGACGGCACCCCAGGCCTCTGACGTAAGCTTGTCCATGAGTCGCTAACTTCGGGTTCGGACAACGACCTTCCATTTCGGGCGTTCTCATGACGAGCGGACGATCGTCGCGTCGCGGCGTAAGCGCCGTACATGCACGGAACCGACGAAGAACATGCCAAGCGCGCCGTCGCACTTCACGCCGTCGACGCGTACGTGACGACGGATGGCTGTATCGGACTCGGCAGTGGCTCGACGATGCGCTACGCAATCGAACGTGTCGGTGAACTCGTCGCCGGCGGCGCGCGTATCCGCGCGGTCGCGACCTCGCACGAGACCGAGCGTTTGTGTCGCGACGCGAAGATTCCGCTCGTCGCCTTCGGTGACGAACCGATCGATATCGCTATCGACGGAACCGACGAGATCGACCCGCAGTGGTCGCTCGTCAAAGGCGGCGGTGGCGCACTCTTTCGCGAGAAGGCGGTCGCACTTTCGGCGCGGACGTTCGTCGTGATCGCGACGGATCGAAAATGCGTCGATCGCCTCGGCAGGTTCCCGCTTCCCGTCGAAGTCGTGCCGTTCTCGACGGCCTTCGTCGCACGCGAGATCGAAGCGCTCGGTGCCAACGTGATCCTCCGCCGATCCGGTTACGACGGTCGCGCGTTCGTGAGCGATAACGGCAACGCGATCCTCGATTGTGGTTTCGGTGCGATTGCCTCAGCCCAAATACTCGATCGGATCCTACGCGAAATTCACGGTGTCGTGAGCACCGGGCTCTTCATCGGGCTCGCGTCGGCGGTCTTCGTCTCGAAACCCGACGGGAGTGTTGCGGCCCTTCCGCCCCCCGCGCATGGCGCCCTAACGTTTTAATGCGCGTGGGTGAAGTTTCCGACGCTCGCGCCGCGTAGGCCGATGCGATGGAGCGCCGTGCGCATACCGAGCGGTGCCGTCTCGGGGCGACCGACGACCGCGAAATATCGATCGGGATCGATGTTGAGCGTCCGCGTCTGCACCATCGTCACCGGAACCTCGGCCAAGAACGCATCTGCGGCCTCAACCTCGCGCGCGTCGTCGGTAACCCCAGGGTGCGTGAGCAAGTTAAGCGAGACGCGCAACTTCGCGGCGACGCCGAGCCGTGCGCTTGCAAAAACGTCGTCGAGATCGTACCCGATCGGCCGATAGTACGCGGCGTAGGTGTGCGGCCGGAATGAGTTGAGGCTCACGCGCACCGCGTCGAGCCCTGCATCGACGAGCATCTGCAGGCTCTGCGGCATGCTGCCGTTGGTATTGATGTTGATCGTGCCCGCCCGGGTCGCGGCACGAATGCGTTCGATCGCGCGCGCGATCGTCGTCGCGCGGAGAAGCGGTTCGCCCTCGCATCCCTGACCGAACGAGACGATGCCATCGGGAACGGCTTCGAGATGCGCGATCGCGATGCGGCTCAGTTCTTCTGCATTCGTTTCATCGCGCACGCGCGTTTGCGGCGAGGGGATGCCGGCATCGGCAGCTTGTTCGGAGATGCAGCCGATACACCGCGCGTTACATTTCGGGGAGACGGGGAGTGCCGCTTCACCGCGTTCGAGGAAGACGTTCTGCGCCGTGAAGCACGCGTACGAAAGCGAGCACGTCGCGAGTTGCGCGAGGACACCGTTGCCGGGATCGCGCTCGCGCCGCGCATCGACGATCGCTTCGAGTTCGCCCGCAGCGAACGTTCGGGGCGTCCAGTCGTCGCTCGCGTCGGTCTGCATCGCTGCGACGTAGAGTTCGTCATCGACGACGCACGCATAGGTGTAACCGAAAAGCGGCAACGTCGGCGCATTCGGCCCCGTGCGAAACGCCGGCAGTAAGAGCCGCGTATATCCTGCGGGCAAGAGCGCGCCGAGCGTCACGCGGCGATCGGGAACCGTAAAGTCCTCAAGTAATGGTGCACGACCGGGCAGCATCGTCGGGAGCGTGCCCGGCGGCGCGAGGATGAGTTCGTCGCGTCGCGGCACGCGCACGTCGCCGCCATCGGCGAGCGGTGTGACTTCATCGTCGAAATAGATGCGACCGAGGTCGTCTGCGTAGGCGAGGCCGATCGATTTCGGGGCGACGCGTGCGGCGCGTTCGGCGGCGGCGGCGTTTCGCGCTCCGCGCGTCTTGAAGCGACGACTCACTGCGGTAACCTACGCGTGAAGAGCGGCTCCGCAGGCCCCGTCAGTTGCGCGCTCGCGCCCGCGCGCCACGCGACGCGAAGCGTACCACCGGGCACGCGGACGGTCACGGGCGATGTGAAACCGCGCGTCGCGATCGCGACGGCAGCGCTCGCGACGGCTCCTGTCCCACAGGCTTGCGTGAGCCCGACGCCGCGTTCGTAATGACGGACCTCGAGCGTCGCGCCTTCGGTCGGAACGATCCGCGCGACGTGCAGATTCACCCCTTGCGGAAAACGCGCGTGCGCGTTGAAGGCGCGACCGAGTGCTTCGAGGTCGACTGCCGCGACGTCATCGACGAAGACGACCGCGTGCGGATTTCCGAGCGATACCGCAACGAAGAACCACGTCGTTCCGAGCGCATCGATCGTTTCGAGGCGCGCATCGTACGGAAACATCACGGGACCGACATCGATCCGCGCTTCGAACGGATCGCGCGCGACGATCTCCGTTGCAATCGGGCCCGCGAGCGTGGCGATCGTAAACCTCTGAGCCGCGCCTCGATCGACGAGATAGCGCGCGACGCAACGCACGCCGTTCCCACACATCTCGGGCTCGCTCCCATCGGCATTGAAGATACGCATCTCCGCGAGCGCGTCTGCCGCTTCACCGACGACGAGTAACCCGTCGGCCCCCTCGAAGCCGCCGCCGGGCGCGCACACGATTCGAGCCAACGCCGCGTAGTCCGCATATGCACGCTCGCGCGCATCGACGAGGACGAACGTATTCTGCGCGCCGTGCATTTTTAGGCCCTCGCGCGCGGGTGCGAGCATCACGGCGCGAGATCGGGCAAATTCACCGCCGCCTGCGGCGAGATCGTCGAAACCGCGTGCTTGTAGATGAGGTGCATCCGATGTTCGTATTCGAGCACGATCGTGAAGGCGTCGTAGCCCTTCACGAGCCCGCGTAGTTGGAAGCCGTTTACGAGATAGACGGTGACGGATGTGCCGGTCGCTTTGACGTCGGCGAGATAGGCGTCTTGGAGATTCGCGCGGGAACCAGCGAAAGCGCTACCGGATGGAGTGGCCATTATCTTCGCGTTCCGGCCCTGCGCGATGCGTCCTGCGACGGCTTACCAGCCGAGGTCGCCTTGCACGATGCTCGCGATGTCGCCGGGTGCTGCGTAACGGACGCCCACTTCGCTGCGAAACCAGGTGCGTTGGCGCTTCGCGTAGCGCCGCGTCGCGCGCGCGAGCGATGCGCGCAGCTCGCGCTGCGACGAAAATCCCGCGAGGTACGCGAAGACTTGCGGATACCCGACGGCGTCGGCTGCCACGGCCGACGCGCCGATGCGTTCGGCTTCTTCCACGATGCCGCTCGCGAGCATCACATCCGTGCGCGCGTCGATCCGCGCTTCGAGTTCGGTCGTCGGGACGTCGAGCACGATTTTGACCGGGACGAAACCGCGCGCGCGCAGCGTCGGCGGTTGTGGGTTCGCATCGCGCGCGATCGGCGATTTTCGCGTGAGTGCGATCTCGAGGGCGCGGACGATGCGATACGCATCGCTCGGGGCGAGCGCGCGCGCACGCTGCGGGTCGAGAGCGGCGAGCCAATCGTACAAGACCTCTGGCGGATGAACGCACGCTTCGCGTGCCAAGCGCGCGCGCACGTCGTCGTCGCGCTCGGCTGCGAGCGTCACGTCGCCCGCGAGCGCGCGCAAATAGAAACCCGTACCTCCGCAAACGATCGCGCGCCGACCGCGCGCCACGATCGCCGTAACCGCAGCCGTCGCATCGCGTGCGTATCGCGCCGCGTTATAGCGCTCCATCGGATCGAGGAACGCAACGAGATGATGCGGCACGCACGCACGTTGTGCGTGCGTCGGCGCCGCCGTGCCGATCGGCATATCGCGGTAGATCTGACGCGAATCCGCACCAACGATCTCGGCATCGAAGCGCTCGGCGAGGGCAATCGCAAGCTCCGATTTCCCCGAACACGTCGGGCCCCCAAGGAAGAGCACGTTGCGCGAGGCATCCACGCGTTAGGTGCGTTTGAACATGCGCGCGATCGCGCTCGCTTCGATGCGCACGATCGTCGGCCGCCCGTGCGGGCAATGCATCGGATTTTCGCAGCGCACGAGGCGCGCGAGCAACGCAGACATCTCGGCATGTTCCAACGCTTCGCCCGCACGCGCGACGCTGTGACACGCAAGCGAGGCCCAGACGCGTTCGCGCGCGTCGAGACCCGGGACGTCGTCGCCGAGATCGTCGATGTACCCACGCACATCGAAGGCGCGCGCGCCGTAGCCTGCCGGCGTCGCGACGATACGATACGTACGCTCGCCAAAGGGCTCCGCATCGAGGCCTGCTTCGGCAAGCGCGGCGCGCGAGCGTTCGAAACGCAACGCTGCTTCCGTATCGAGTTCGATCGTATACGGGAGCAACAGCGGCTCGCTCGCGGCATCGCCACGTTTCGCGCGTGCGGCGATCGCTTCAAAGGCGACGCGTTCGTGCGCGGCGTGTTGATCGACGAGCACGAGCGCACGGCCGTCGGTTGCGAGCACGAACGTGTCGTCGAGTTGCGCGAGAATGCGTAATTCCAATCCGCGCACGACGGAGTCGGTAGGCGTCGCCCACGCGAAGGGTTGCGCGACGAACGGCGCCGCTGAAGCAACGTCGCTCGGATCGCGATATGCGGAGATACCGGCGGGTGCGATCGCAAGGGCGTCGCGCATGCGACCGGCGGCATCGTACGCGAGCGTCGCGACGATCGTGCCTTTGACGGCATCGTGCACGGATTCCGGATGGCGCAAGCGCACGTCGCTCTTGGTCGGATGCACGTTGGGATCGACACGATCGGGGGCGACGTCGACGAAGAGCACGCCGAACGGCTGGCGATGTGCGAGCGCGAACGTCGCGTATCCCGCCGTCCACGCACCCGCGAGCAAGGTCGATCGCAAGAGTCGGCCGTTGATGAAGAGCAGTTGCATGCGGCGATCGCCGCGATCCGTGCCGGGCGCACTTACGTACCCGCGCACGCGCGCGCCGCGCACGTCGATCGCGGCCATCTCGTCGTCGCGCAGAGCGACGAGCGCGCGTGCGGGGATCGCGCCGAAGACGTGCGCGAGACGTTGCTCCATGCCCGTGCTACCGGGAAAGACGAACGTTGGTTTTCCGTCGTGTGTGAGCGAGAACGTGACGTCGGGATATGCGAGCGCGATCGTGGCGAGAAAGGTCGAGATCCGCGTGAATTCAGCCGACGGCGAACGCACGTATTCGCGTCGAACGGGCACGTTTGCGAAGAGATCGCGTACGACGATCCGCGTACCCTTCGGCGCGGCGATGGGCTCGGGTTCGCCGACGTCGAGATCGTGCGCGTCGACCGCGTATCCGATCTCCAGTTCCGGCGTTCGCGAAATCAAACGTACGCGTGCGACTGCCGCGATACTCGCGAGCCCTTCGCCGCGGAACCCGAGCGTCGCAACGCGCTCGAGATCGGTCGCTTGGCGCAATTTACTCGTCGCGTGGCGCGCGAATGCAAGCCCCATCTCATGCGGCGCGATGCCCGCTCCGTCGTCGGCGACTTCGATCGCTTCGAGACCGCCGCGAGCGACCGTGACGGCGACGCGCGTGGCCCCCGCATCGAGCGCATTTTCGACGAGTTCCTTCACCACGCTGATCGGGCGCTCGACGACTTCGCCCGCGGCGATCTGGCCGACGGTACTTTCGTCGAGCCGACGGATCACGGAATGACGTCGTAACCCGCGTCGACGAGCGCCGCCTTCGCAGCCTCCAACCGGTCGCTGCGAACGAGCATGTAGTCGGTATCGAAGGTCGAGATGCTAAAGATCGGGATGCCCGCGTCGGCGAGCGGCCGGGTGAGCCCCGAGATCACGCCCGTCATGCCGAAATCGAGCGTTCCCACGACGGCGAGACCGCGAAAGCCGCGCTGGACGTTCGCGACGTCGCTCGGGACCGCGTCGCTGCGGCAGACGATCGAGAGTTCGTCGCGCGTGCGCACGACGGCGATGAGATCGCGGCCGCCGATCCAATCCGGAACGGCCGCACGCGCGTCGAGACGCGCGAGCGCGAACTCTTCATCGAGGGTACGAATCTGCATCCGTTCCGCTTTCTGCAAAACGCGGCGGGCCCTCTCGCCCTAGAGCGAGACGACGAGCGCCACCGGCGGTCGCGCGTGTGCTGCGGGGATACGAATCGTAAAATGCGCGCCGCCTCCGGGTACACTGGCGACGGAGATCTCGCCGCCCGCACGTTCGACTGCGCGTTTGGCGATCGCGAGACCGAGACCGAAACCTTCCGTCTCGCCGCGATCGCGACCGCGAAAGAAGCGATCGAAAACGTGCGGGAGGTCGGCGGGATCGATGCCTTGGCCGCGATCGACGACGTCGACGACGGCATCGTCGCCATCGCAGCGCACGCGAACGAGCGCACTCGATTCCGGTGCGTATTTGATCGCATTCTCGACGAGGTTGCTCAGCGCGTCGTGAAGCTCGGCCTCGTAGCCGCGAACGACGGCGCCTTCTTCGATCGCGAGGGTGAGGCGCGGTCGATCGCCGATCCCCTGCAGCGCGGCCACGACACGCTCGGCGAGGTCGGCGAGATCGACCGTCTCGAGTTCGTCGAAGCCGACGTTTTCGAGTCGCGCGAGCACGATGAGTTTATCGATAAGCGTTTTCATGCGGCGACTCTCGAACAACATCGTTTCGAAAATTTTCTGCGGCAGTCCCGCGCCATCGTGCTGCGAGCGACGGCGTAACACGTCGATGAAGCCCATGATCACGGTGAGCGGCGTGCGTAACTCGTGCCCCGCATCGGCGATGAATTGGCGCATATTCCGCTCCGCCGTCGTGCGCTCTTCGAACGCGAGGCTCACCTGCGCGACTGCCGCGTTATAGGCTTTGACGAGTTCGCCGATCTCGCTTCGATCGTTCGTGACGATCGCATGCGGCGTGAAATCGCCCGCACCGAAACGATTGAGCGATGCCGTCGTTTCGATGAGCGGCCGGAGCGCTTGCATCGTGATGAATCGTCCGAGCACCCACGCGAGCACGATCACGCCGATACCGATCGGCAACATCGCAAGCCAGAACGCATCGATCGTACGCGCGAGCGGTTCGGGATCGGGAAAGATCGTCACGCGACCGCCGGGAATTTCGACGTTGAGCGGTTCGAGTTTGAGCACGAGATTGAGCCCGAACGGGTAGGGCCGCATCCGTTCGAAGCGGCGTGTATCCGGCAGTTGTGGATCGCGCGGCGGCAGACGCGCGTGCTCCGTCGGTACGAAGATGATGACGTTTGGTCGACCGTCGATGCGACCCGGCACGCCAGCTGCGAGCAAGACCGTATGGTCGCCGTCTTTTCGAAAGAGTGCGACGTGCATGCCCGGCCGCGAGAGGTGGAGGACGATTCCGCTCGCGGCCGCCTGCAACGATCCGGCGCGCGCAACTTGCAGTCGCACTTCATCCGGCACTTCACGTGCGAGAACGTTCGCATCCGAGCGCGCCGTGATGCCGAACATCGAAAGCGCGAACCCCGTCACTGCCGCGCCGACGATGATGACGAGCACGAACGCTGCGAAAACGTACGTTGCGGTCAGACGCGTGGCGAGCGTGCGAAACACGATTTATTCTTCGCGCAAAGAGTAGCCGACCCCGCGATGCGTGTGAATGAGCCGCTTGGGAAACCCGTGATCGATCTTCGCGCGCAGGTAGGAAATGTACGTTTCGACGGCACCCGGGCCCACGAACCGTTCCGTGCCCCACACGCGATCGAGTAACTGATCGCGACTGAACACGCGATTGGGGTTCCGAACGAGTGTCACGAGGAGATCGTACTCGCGAGCGGAGAGGCCGATCCGCTTCGTGCCGCGCTTCGCAATCCGCGTTTCGAGATCGACTTCGAGGTCGGCGAACCGGAGCGCTTGAGGTTGGGCGAGGCGTGGTCGGCGCAAGGCGACTTCGAGCCGCGCCGTAAGTTCGGCCATTTCGAACGGTTTTGCGACGTAGTCGTCGGCCCCGCCCTGGAGACCCGCCACTTTGTCGACGGTCTCTGATTTTGCCGAAAGCATCACGATCGGTGCCTCGGTGAGCTTACGGAACATCGGCAGGAGCGCGATGCCGTCGACTTTGGGCAGCATCACGTCGAGGACGATCGCGTCCGGGCGCCAGTCACGCGCGATCGCAAGGCCGACTTGCCCGTCGGGCGCCGAGCGAACGTCGTAGCCCTCGTCGGCGAGCCCGATCTCGAGGAGTTCGCGGATGTTGCGCTCGTCGTCGACGATGAGAATGCGCGCGTGTTCGTGAGAAATCGCTTGTGCTTGCATCGTAGGCACGACCTTAGCGACGGAACCTGAGAACCAACTGTGAGCACACCCGCACGCTCGCGATTCTCATCGGATCCTAAGGCGTATGGCTCGACCCCGCAGCCGAGAGCGGCGACTTGACGGCAATCGCAACGCGACCCTTGTCACGAAGTATTCATTATGTTACAGTACAAATTGAAATTATGCCCGCACAATGTAACATCACCGGGACGAGTGCCAGCACCATCGCGGAGAGCGTCGAACGCGCAATCGATGGCGGCCGTTTCGCGAGCGACCAGGCCCTTCCGACGATCCGCGGTCTCGCAAGCCAGCTCGGCGTGAGCCCGACGACCGTCAGCGCCGCGTTCGCTCTGCTCCGTAGGCGGGGGCGTATCGTCGGCAAGCGGCGCGGTGGGTCGATCGTCGTCGCCAAAGTCGCCTTCGAGAGCGCGACGGAATCCGATTGCGAACCCTCGCGTGGCCGCAATCTGGCCGTCGCCAACCCCGACCCGGCCTTTCTCCCGTCGTTGCGATCCGCACTCACCGCAGCGCTCGTCGAGCGCCGGCTCTACACGGATATTCGCGATAGCGCGGCGCTGCTTTCACGCGCGAAGCGTGCTTTCACACGCGACGGCGTACCTGCCGAGCACCTCGGTATCGCCAGCGGCGCCATGGATGCAATCGAGCATGCTCTCATGACGAGCCTCTCACCGGGCGATACGATCGCGCTAGAAGATCCGACCTATCCGCCATACGTCGAGCTCGCGCGCGCACTCGATCTGCGCGTCGTACGCGTCCCGATCGACGAACGCGGAATCGTCCCGGTTGGCGTGCGCGAGGCCGTGCTCGCGGGTGCGAAGGCGCTGGTCGTCGTTCCGCGGGCGCAAAATCCCACGGGTGTCTCGTTCGATGCGACACGCGTTCGCGAGCTCAGGAGCGCGCTCGCGGCCAACCCCGACCTCCTGGTGATCGAAGATGATTTTCTCAGCGCCGTTTGCGGCGTTCCGCTCGAAACGCTCGTCGTCAAACGCAAGCGCTGGATGCACGTCCGTTCGTTTGCGAAAATCTTGGGCCCCGATCTCCGCGTCGCACCGTTTTGCGGCGACGCGTTGACCGTCGCGCGCATGCAGGCGCGCCAACGCCTCGGCTACGGTTGGGTCAGCGTCATGCTTCAAGATGCGGCGGCAGCCGTGCTGCGCGATCCCGATACGGCGAAACGATTGCGTGCGGCGACGCGTGCGTATGCGACGCGACGAGCCGGCTTCATCGATGCACTCGCCAACGTGGGACTCCACGGAGATGCAGGCTCGGGATTTACGGTGTGGGTTCCGGTGCGCGACGAAGCGGCTGCGGTCGGAGCCGCGCAATCGGCAGGGTACACGATCGACGGGGGTGCGCGCTACCGCAGTGCCGCCGCACCCGGTGTCCGCGTAACGACGACGACGCTCGAAGCGCGCGATGCAGCCGCGCTCGCAACCGCCCTCGCGCGTGCCGAGCATCGTCGCGCGAGCGCGCACCCGTAACGATCGCACGAGCCGCGCGCTACAGACCCAGATACGCTTTCTGAATCTCGTCGCTTGCGAGCAACTCCGCGCGCGTTGGTCGCGCGACTGCTCTCGAAGAGCTCGCCGACGATGATGGGCGCGAGCCCGAGCGACGGCTTGTCGAGCATCAGCAATTCGGGTAGCGACATGAGCCCGCGATCTGCTCGCGCCGCTCTTTCACGCGCGGAAAAAACGCGTACACTTCTTCGAGCGTCTGCTGGGGCGCGGCGCGGCTCGGCACTGAGAATCATGCTCCTCCACCGTCATCTCGGGCCGGAGGTTGCGGCCCTCGCGGATGTGCGCAATCTCCACGTTCGCGACATCATGCGACGGAGCTTTCGCAATGTCGACGCCGTCGAGCGTTATCGTCTTCGACGTGCTGTCGCACGATGCACGAAATCGCGCGCATGAGCGTGGTTTTCCCGCGCCGTTGGCACCGAGCAACGTCACGACTTCGCCGCGCTCGATATGTAGCAAACACTCCCACAGCACGGCGGTCCCCAGCTCGTACTCGTCGTCGGCTTTTTCGAAGTACGGTCGGCGTTCCGCTCTTTGCGCGCGTCGGACGACGCTTGCGCCTCCGATACGCCGGACGAGTCTTCGCCGACCATGCGGCGCGCGTCATGTATGGCCGTGCCGACGAAGTGGACCGCATCGCCGCAGGGTAGAGATGCATTCGCCCGAGGTAGAACAGGCGATTTATGTCGCCGGATGTCTCCTCGTCGCCGTCGTTCGATCGTGCGTTCTGCGACGATCTCGAACGGCTTTTCGCGTGGCCCCGTGACGTGCGCCGTTTTTCCTCGTGTCCGCTTCCGAGCGGCGCCCTCGAACAGCTCGTCGCATTGACCGCATACGCACCCCCGGTCGGATACAGTCAGCCGAGCCGTTTCGTATCCGTGTGCGACACCGCACGTCGGACCGCGGTCATCGACGATTACGAACGCGCCAACGCCGAGGCCGAGGCGACGTATCCAAACGCGCGTCGCGCGACCTACACCGCGCTCAAACTAGCGGGCCTGCGCGAAGCACCCGTGCATCTCGCGATCTTCGTCGATACGGCTACGACGCGCGGCGAGGGGCTCGGGCGGCGTTCGATGCCGGAAATGCTCGCGTACTCGACCGTCCTTGCCGTGCATACGTTTTGGTTCGCGGCACGCGCGCGAGGGATCGGCGTCGGCTGGGTCTCGATCGTCGACCCAGGCGTGGTCGCGCGCGCTCGCGCATCGCTGCGATCATGCCGCCATGCTATTGTAGATAGTCGTCGCTATCGAAGATGTCGTGTTCGCGGTCATCTTGATTTTGAATCGCGATCGTCGAAGCTGCGAGGCTTCCCTGTTACGATCTTGCTTTGAGGCTGCCGCCGCCTTGTGGCAACTCCGGCGGTCGCACGAAAACGAATCCAATTTTCGGAACGTAGAAGAATCCGGGACGACCGCCTTCGGTCACGATGCCTTTCGCCTTCGCTTCCGTGCTCGTATATGCGGTCACGTAAGCGCACCCGACGAAGCCGCGGAGCGTGCGGCCAATGCCACCGCCGTTGCCGGTACGCGGCGCACTCGCGTTGCCCGAGGCGGCGTTACTCGGTACGACGACCACGACTTGACTACCGGTGGGCACACCCTCGGTCCCGCCGCCTTCGCCGCCGGGACCACCGGGCGTACCGGATCCCTTGAGTCCGCCGGCACGACCCGGACGCATATCTTCGGGACCAGCATTGGAAGCGGCACTCGGCGCGAGGACGGGACGGCGCGGCCGCAACTCAAGATAATACGGTACTGTTGGATCGACGATTGCGACGTGCGCGATGACGTCGATATTTGCAATCTCCGGCAGCGTCGTCTTCGCTTCGTAAGCCGCGACGTACGCGCGGGTGCCCTCGAGGAACGTCGCCGACTTCTTTTGGGCATCGGCATCGCACGACGTTCGCTCAGTCGCGAGCGAGAGCGGATCGACGCCCGGCGGCGGAGGTACGGGGATGAAGCGATTCGCAGACGGGGGCGTGGCACCGCTCGGTTGCGGCGCCGCAAGAGCCAGGCGCTGCGCGGCCGTCGCGACCGATGCGAGTGCCGTCCCGGGCTTGGGGCCGCCGAGCGAGATCGCATACGAAAGCGTGAGCGTGCGCGGCGTGAGCGGCGTCGCCGCGGTCCGTAAGATTCCAGCGCCCTGCGAGAGCGGGAGCGGTGCCGCGTTTTCATCCGTAGCGAACGTGCCGCCATACGTACCGAAGATATTATTCTCAAAGAGCGTCATCCGACCGGGTCCGAACCCATGCGAGATGCCGGCGGAGACGACGATGTGCGGCCCGAGATTTTGCTGGTTATTCGCACCGGTGAACTGGGCGTTTGCGAGCAGTTCGGTTCCGCTGCGAGGCAACACGCCATCGAGCGTGACGCCCGCGCGGTGGATCGGACGATTGGGAAGCTGCGAGCCGACCACGGTCGTTGAGGGACCATCGTTCAGGCGCCCGCTCGCAGCCGTAAGTTTCGCGACGTTGAGCGTATAGTTCGGCAGCGCGACGAAATACCGGCCGAGCCCAATGCGCGCGCTTGCGGTCACGCCCTGATACACGCGGCGCGTACCGCCGATCGCTTCGTTTACGTAAACTTTCGGCGCTGCGGCCGCCATGCCGCAGACGCTCTGGGCGGCGAACGCGCTACCGAGCGTTGTGAGGTAGCCGTTTGGGAAATATCCCGAGGGCTCGGCGATAAGCGCGTTGATGATCTGGCCCGACTGCACTTGCGAGAACGCATCGAGCGAGAACGTCGCACCCGACCGAAACTGATGCGCCCACGTCGCGTCGAGACTCACCGCCGATTGCGCGATGCCGTTGGCGTCGCCCGGCCCACTCACGATCGCGGTCCCGGCCGCACAATCGAAGCGCGCGTTGACGGGATCGCCGAACGAGCGATTGACGAGAATGTTCGGTTGCGAACTTCCGACGTTCGCCGACGCACCGAACGTGTCGCTTGAAGTAGGCCGCCACGAGCCGCCGATGCCTCCGAGCAGACTCGTGCCGAGCGTCGTCGTGTTCGCAAGGGTGAGTCGCGGCACGATCGTGAGTTTATCGTTCGCTTTAAAGCTGTCGTTGATCTGATAGGTCGACGACGTGATCGCGGTCGTGAAACGGCGTTCGAAACGCGAGCCCACCTTCGGCACGTTCGTATTGAGCGCGGTCGACGTGCTGCCCGTCAAGGCGATCGTGTGCCGCCCCAACCCAATCGAAGCGCTGGAGGAAACGCCACGCGTCAGCGAATCGGTCGTGCCGACCGAAGGACAGAGCTGTTCTGTATACATCGCCGGTCCCGCGCCGAATCCAGCGAAGCCGTTGCCGCACGCGCGCGATCCATCCGCCGGCTGCGGTAAGAACACGTAACGGTTTGCGTTGTCGTTATTCTGCACGCCGCCACTTTCGAAGCCGGTGAGCGTGGTTGCGACCGTGCCGACGAGCGACGAAATCGTCGCGTACGCGAATCCAAAACGACCGAAATTCAAATTGTTCGGCCCGATGCCGCACGGCAGGAGCGTAACGAAGCGCGCGCATACCGCGTAGGCGTCGGTATTATTCGATAGCGCCGTACCGCTGATCGCCGTGCGTTCGTCGTTAAGGCGATAGCGAAATTTCACGAAATCGCCGAGGCTATGCGACTCGCCTTCGTGCGCGTACGTGAGCCCACTCTGGTCGCGATACGTTTGAAACGTTAGCGGGCTATTCGCGCCGCGCGATGTGTGTTGCAGCGCGAGCCCGAACCGACCGACGCTTCCCGTTGCGGCGAGTTGATAGCTCGACCGATCGAAGGTACCCGTCGACCCATTCGCTTTGATTTGAAGCGATTGCGTCGGTTGAAGCGTGCGAAAATTTACGCCGCCGCCGAGCGAACCCGCACCGGCCTGCGCGGACGAACTCGAACCCGAAAAGAGATCCGTCCCGATCGCGCGCAAATCCGCACTCGTGCCCGGGGCCGAGAGCGGGATGCCGTCGAGTGAGATCGCAGTTTGCGATTCGTCATGCCCGTTGAGCGAGACGGTCACCGCGCCGCTTGGATCGGTCGCATCTTGCGTGACCGAAACGCCCGCGACCTTATCGAGGGCATCGGTCAGCGAATCGGAGAGGCGACGGATCGGACTATTATCCGCGATATCGGTCGAAGCGACCGAAACGTTCGATCGCGCCACGATGCTCCCGATCGTTTTGAGGCCGCCCGGGTTGGTCAGGGCGAGTTCGACGCGAACCGTCACCGCGCGATTGGGCAAGACGTCGAATTCACTCGATGCGCCCGAGGCGTATCCCGAGCGCACGACGCGGACGCGATAGATGCCGGTCGGTACATCGGTATAAAGAATGAGCCCCGCTCGCGTCGTAAGGCTACTCGCGGTCTGTGGCCCGAGGAGAATCGCGCGCGCGTTGGCGATCGGAAGCGCGGTTGCGGCATCGACGACGGTGATCGAAATCTCGCCCGTATCGCTCGCTGCGACCGCGGGTGCCGAGATCGCAGCGAAGCTCAACATGGCACACGCGCTCGCTGCCACGAGCCGAGAGATGATCGATCTAAACATACGTCTCCAATTGTGCGAGCGCGACCTCGGGCGACCCTGGGAAGCGCCCGCCTCGGAGCGGCTAGCGCGTCGACAGTTCGACTGCGAAGCGTCGACCGGGTAGCGGATATCCGAAGATCGGCGCCGCATGCGTGTTGCCAAGGTTCGCGCCGCGCAGTGTTAGGACAGCATCGCGCGCGACTCGTACGTGGAGGTTTGCGTCGAGCGAGTCATATGCATCGAACGAGCCGGACGCAGGCCCCGTGCGATTGGCCGCATCGTCGCCGCCGGAGCCGACGATACCGTAACGGAGGTCGAAGCCGACACGGTCGCGCGCGGCGAGTGGATGTCGCAGCGAGATCGACGCTTGCCCGACGGGATTGCGTGGCAGGCGCGCGCCGCTCGTCAGATCGAGCGCGCGATAGAGATCGGTGTAGTTTGCTTCCACGATGACACCCGCAAGCGCGCGACTCGTCGCGGTGAAGACGAGCCCCGCCGTCTGCGCGCGGCGCGCATTGACCGGCATTTTCGCGACCGAATCGTAGACGATGAAGTTCGAGCCACTGCGGCCGAAGTAACCGACGGAATACGATGCCGTTGGCGTATCGAAGGCGACCGTCGCGTCGGCGTTACTCGATTTTTCCGGGCGCAGATTTGGATTCGATCCTCCGGGATAGTAGAGATCTTGGAGCGTCGGCACGCGAAACGATTCTCCGATATCGCCCGCAATGCGCACCTTACCCGTGCGGATCACGCCACCAAACGACGGCGCGAGCACCGCGCCGAACGGCGCGTCGTTTTCGGCCCGCAGGCCTGCGGTAATATGCGTGCCCGGGCGAAGCGTCGCACCGAGTTGCACGTATGCAGCGGAGAGCGACCGCGTCGCGCCGATTCCGAAGGCCGGAATCGGCGGCGCCGTCGGCGACGTCGATACGAAATCAGGCGAGGTCGGAAACGAAAAACTTCCCGACTCGCGCGCGAGATCGACGCCGATCACGGCATCGGTGCGCGCGCTCGAAAACGCATCGCGAATCGAGAGCTGCGTACGACCGCTGTAGACATCGCTCTCACCGTAATTTGTGGGAAGATCGACGTACGCCGAGCGCGTTTGCGAACCGCCGAGGCTTACCGTGAGCGTGTCGCGAGCCGAGGTTCGTTCGAGATCGACGAGTGCCGATTTCGTCGCATACGATCCCGTTGCCGTGGTCGAGAGAAAATCCAGACCACCCGGAAAGCCCGATTGCGTGACGGCGTCATCGATGCGCGCGCGCACGCGCAGATTCGACGCGAGCGGAACGTCGGCGTTCAGCCGCACCGTCGTCTCATCGCCGTTGCTGTTGCTGCGCACGCCCGCCGGAAAGGCACACGGTCCCGTCGCGTACGAGGAACACGGCGATTGCGAATAGGTCAGCGCGGGATATGCGTACGCGTTGGTTGCGACGTGCCGTTCGTAGGCGAGCCCGACCCGACCCGTGCCGACGCTCGCCCGCAGATCGCGATCCGCAAACGATCCCGCCGACGCAGCGAGGTACGCACCGCGCGGCACAAGCGTCACGACGTTGATGACGCCACCAACGGCACTCGTGCCGTACAATGTCGACGACCCGCTCTCGACGATTTCGATACGATCGACGCCGACGGTCGAGAGTTGCCCGAGTTGCACCGTCCCCGTCGTCGGATCGGTAACCGCGATGCCGTCGACGAGCACGAGCGTGCTCTCGCTGCCCGCACCTCGAATGCCGTAATTCGTGAGCGCGCCGAAGGGACCGTAGGCGAAAAGCTGGACTCCAGGAACGCCGACGAGCGCCTCGGCGACCGTGCGGGCCCCGTAGGCGTCGATCTGAGACCGATCGACGACGAACGTCGGCCGCGACGAATCGCCGATCGGCGCCGACCGCCGATCGCTCGTAACGACGCGCCCGATCTCGGGAAGCGCGGATGCTAGCGGCGCGGGTTCCGCCTTTGCAGGGCCGATCGAAAGGGACGTCGCGCAGGCGACGAGAGCGAAGAGAAATAGCGCGCGAGACGCGCGTGGATGAGCGAACACGATGGGACCATTACCTTTTACGCGAGGTGGTTGGTAGAAATGCGCTCGCTCGAATATCCGGACTTGCGGATCGATGCTATCGTGCTCGGGCCTTCCCACCGTTTCCGGCAGTGGCGACGAGCGGCTCCCCGCTTACCGTGGCGCGACCGTCCCGGGATCTCACCGGGTTCCTCGGACGCGAGCGCTATCGACGCAACTGCGCGCCTCACGGGCGATCTCCTGTGATACATGCCATCGGCACCTACACTCACTCCAGTTGGAGAGCGAGCTGCGTCTCCTCGCGCCGGTCGCTCGCCGCGAGGCGCGCGCGAAGGGGTACCTGTGCTTCGAGCGTCGGACGATCGGCGAGCACGCCCGCGATCTCTTTCGCGCGCGCGATCACGCCTGCGGGCAGGCCCGCCATCTTCGCAACTTCGATCCCGAACGATCGCGACGTGCTCCCGGCGAGCACCCGATGCGAGAAAACCGGCACGCCCGAGCGCGCCGTATTTTCAACCGCGGTCACGTGATAGTTCGCGACGAGCGGCCAGCGATCGGCGAGCGCGACGAGTTCGTGAAAGTGTGTCGCGAAGAGCGCCATCGGAGCTTGCGTCTCGAGACCGAGCAGATATTCGCAAATCGCCTGCGCGATCGCGAGACCGTCGATCGTCCCCGTTCCGCGGCCGACCTCGTCGATGAGCAGAAGCGAGCGCCGCGTGCACCGCCGCAAGATATTCGACGCTTCCGACATCTCCACGTAGAACGTCGAGTGGCCCGAGGCGAGATCGTCGCCCGCACCGATGCGCGTGAAAATACGATCGACGATGCCGAGCGCCATCGAGCGCGCGGGCACATACGCGCCGATTTGCGCGAGGATCACCAGGAGCGCTGCCTGACGCAAGAAGGTCGACTTGCCGCCCATGTTCGGGCCCGTCAGCAACATGAAGCGTTCCCCGCGTTCCGCGAGATGCAAGTCGTTCGGCACGAACGCGTCGCCCGCGAGCGCTTCGATAACGGGATGACGGCCGTCGACGACGTCGATCGTCGAGTTCGCGACGAACTGCGGCCGCACGTAGCCGCGTTCTCCCGCAACATGCGCGAGCGCGCAGGCAACATCGAGTTCGGCGATCGCGTCGGCCGTTGCGAGCAACGTTTCCACGCACGCGGCGACCGACTCGACGAGCCGTTCGTAGAGCGCCTCTTCGAGGCGATACTGGCGCGTCTGCGCGCTCGCAATCGCAATTTCGAGTTCTTTGAGTTCGGGAATAACGAATCGCTCGCCGCTCGTCAACGTTTGTTTGCGAACGTAATCGGTCGGCACGTTCCCGAGTTGACCTTTGGAAATCTCGATCGCGTAGCCGAAGGCGCTCGCGTATTTTACTTTGAGACTCTTGATGCCGGTGCGCGCGCGTTCGCGTTCTTCGAGTGCGGCGATACGCGAGCGACCGTCGTGCCGCAACTCGATACACTCGGCAACGTCTGCCGAAGCGTCGGGCCGGATCACACCGCCTTCGGCGAGCGTCGCGGGCAAATCTTCGCAGAGCTGACCCTCGAGAAGCGCGTAGAGATCCGCATGATCGCCGATGCGCGCGCCCAGCTCTGCGAGGCCCGTGGGCAGCGCGGCGCGCAACGGTTCGAGCAGCGCGAGCGTACGACGCAACGACCCGAGATCGCGAGGCAACGCGCGGCGAAAACGAACCTTCTGGACGATGCGCTCGAGATCGTAGGCCCCGCCGAGGAGCTCTTGCACCGTCGCACGCGCGGGATATTCCGCAACGAACGCCGCGACCCGATCGGCGCGTTCGGCGATCGCGCTCGCATCGACGAGCGGCGCGAGAATCCAACGCGAGAGCAATCGCGAGCCCATCGCGGTGCGGCTCCGATCGATCGTCGCGAGCAACGTCGCTTTGGGGTTCTGGCCTTGCGAGCGGATCAGATCGAGGTGCTTGCGCGTGTTGGCATCGAGGGCGACGAACGTCCGCGCACGATAGAAATCCGGCGCGCGCAAGAGGCCGCCCGGCGCCGTGAATCCGACGCGACGCACGAAGGCCCCGAGCCCGTCGAGCGAGCGATGCATCGCGAGTGATTCATCGAGTGAGAATCCGGCAACGCTCGCGCGATCGCTACGTTCGACGGCGGCGAGCGGCGGCGCCGTGACGCGTACGAGCGGCAACTCGCGCGAGATCGCGGCACGGATCTCCGGCGGCACGTCGGCGACGATTTCGGCTGGGCCCAGGCGCACGAGCTCGGCCAGCATTTCTTCGAGCCCGCCATCGCCTGAATACGCGGTCGCCGCAGCGCGGCCCGTCGAGATATCCGCATACGCGATCCCGATTGCATCGCCCGCGAGCGAGAGCGCACAGAGATAATTGTTGCTCGTGCGATCCAACAGATGCTCTTCGATGAGCGTGCCCGGTGTGACGAGCCGAACGACGTCGCGGCGCACGAGTTTGTTCGGTACCGGAATTTCGAGTTGTTCGGCGAGGGCGACGATTTTATGCTGCGCGACGAGCTTTGCGAGCTGGGCGTCGAGTGCCGGGTGGGGAAAACCCGCCATGGCGACGCGCTGCCCCGAGCCCGCCTCTTTCGAGGTGAGCGCGATACCGAGGCACACGGCAATCGCACTCGCATCGTCGCCGTAGGCTTCATAAAAGTCGCCCACGCGCGAGAGCAGGATCGCCTCGGGATGGCGCGATTTCATCGCGAAGTACTGTTCGAGCATCGGCGAGTACGCGAGGCCGCTCATCTCGCGCCCTTTCCGTCGATGGTGACGTACGGCGATCTCAACGCCTCGCTCGGTATCAGCGGGCCGAAACGAGATCGATCGTCGGTCGCGCGACGGCGACCGGCGACGCATCGTCGTAACGCGCCGCAATACGCACGACCTCCCCCGCGCAACCCCACGTGAACGCTTCATCGATGCGCACATCGAGCCACGGTCGCTCCCGCACCTCAGCCTCACCGAGCGCTCCGGCGGGCGCGATGATGGTAACGTTATCGATCGTCTTTGCCGCGAGTTTCGAGCGATCTTTGCGTGAGGGACCCTGCACGAGCGCGCGTACCGTCGTGCCGATTTTCGGGGCGTGAAAAGCGCGCACGCCGCAGTCGATCGTCTCCGCGAGGCGGCGTAATCGCTCACCGCCGACCTCGGCCGGGATCTGGTCCCATAGCGCTGCGGGCGTACCGCGACGCGGCGAATAGATGAACATGAACGCTTGTGCGAACGCCATCTCGTCGCAGAGCGCGAGCGTCTGCACGAAATCGTCGTCGGTTTCGCCGGGAAACCCGACGATGATATCGGTTGTGAGCGACCAATCGGGACACGTCGTGCGAAAAAGTGCGATCTTCTCGCGATATTGCGCGACCGTATACTTGCGATTCATGCGCCGCAAGATGGGATCGGAACCGCTCTGCACGGGTAGATGAAAGCGCGGGTTGAGATTGGGCAAGGCGCCCATCGTTGCCGCAAGTTTCGGCGTGTAGTCCTTGGGATGTGAGGTGAGGAACGTGAGCCGATCGATGCCGGGAAGCGCCGAAACGATGGTAAGCAAGTCGGCAAAATCGGCATTGCTCGCAGGCTCTTTATACGCGTTGACGGTCTGACCGACGAGCGTGATCTCGCGAGCACCGCGCGCGATTGCGGCGCGACATTCATCGAGGATATCGCCGAGTGCGCGATTATCGAAGCGACCGCGAACGTGCGGCACGATGCAGTACGTGCAGAAATACGAACACCCGCGCTGCACGTTCACGAACGCGCGGACGTGCGCGTAGGCATCCCCGACGCAATCGCCGTGCCCGCCGAGCTTTCCGAGCAGAAGGTTCTCTTGCGTGAGATCGATCTCGTCGTCTCCGAAATCCGGGCGCCACGTCGCGAGCGTGTCTCCGAGGCGCGCGAGATCGCGCGTGCCGAAGACGGCGTCGATATAGGGCGCCTTGCCCGTCATCACGTCGCGATCTTGTTCGGCCAAACAACCGCAGACGACGAGCTTCACAGCGGGATCGGCGAGCTTGAGCTTTTTGAATTGCGCCATTCGACCGTAGGCCCGTTTCTCGGCGTTGTCGCGAACGGTACACGTATTGATCACCACGACGTTCGCGGCGGCCGCATCGTCCGTCACCGTATAGCCCGATGCCAAGGCCCGATCCGCGATATACTGCGAATCGGCTTCGTTCATCTGACAGCCGTACGTTTCGATGTAAATACTCGCCATGAACTACCGGCCTTTCGACACGTCTCCCGTGACCTTCTCCAAAAGCTCGAGCGGCAGATAGAGTTTTCCGCCGATCGACTCGGGTGCGCTATCGAACGCGACGACCGCACCGTCGAGCGAGACCTGCAATTCGCCGAAATGCGCGACGATGACGTGATTGAGATAGTGGATGACGATGCGCTTCCCCGAGACGACGAACGCGTTCGTCGGCAGATAGTCTTCGGCGAGCGCGACGACGGCCGAGCGACGCTCGATACGTATTGGGGCGCCGAACAAGAGATCCGTCGTCGTGCCGGGGAAAATCGTAAATGCTCGTGTCGTCCGGGCGCCCGCCGCGGCGACGACGACCTGATGCGAGCCCGCCGCCATCGCGCGCGGCTCTTTACTCGCCGACGGCGGCGCACCGTCGACGGCGATCGTCCCGCCGGGCGGCACGCCGCGCACGACGAGCGTTCCTTGCTCGCTCGACCCGCCGCCGTGGTTCCCTGGAACGAGTCGCGTGCTTGAGGTCGCGAGCGTTCCTCCCGTGACGACGACGGCGCTTTCGACCGTGCTCCAGCCGGGTTTGGTGATGGTGAGAACGTGCCGACCCGCCCCGAGCGCGTCGACGACGAGCGGCGAATGGCCGACGTAGGTCCCGTCGAACCAGACATCCGCACCGCTCGGTAAGGTCGTAATGTACGCACCGCCGAGCACGGTTTGTGCGCTTGCGGTACCGGCTGTTGCGGCAATCGCACACGCCAAAAGGACGAGAACGAAGCGGCCGATCATGGTGCGTTTAGCTTCGTCACGCGGTTCCGCGTACCCGTGCGGCGAATGGTATGAAAATGGAAACAATCGCGAAGGTACGCCCCGCGACCGTCGCGATCGTCGGCCGCCCCAATGTCGGCAAGAGCGCGCTCTTCAATCGACTCGTCGGGAAGCGTTTGGCAATCGTCGACGACGAGCCGGGCGTGACGCGCGACCGCCTCTACGCCCTCGTCGAATGGCGCAACCGCACATTTAGCGTGATCGATACCGCGGGCATCGATCCCGATGCGATCTCGAGCGACGAGATGGCGCGCCAGACGCGCGCTCAAGCGGAGATCGCCGCGAATGACGCCGACGTGATCGTTTTCGTCGTCGATGGGAAGGCCGGGCTCTCGCCGCTCGACGACGACGTCGTGCACATCATGCGTAAGACGCGCCGCCCCGTCGTGCTCTGCGCGAACAAGGCCGAATCGGATCGGGTAAAACTGCAAATTCCCGGTGAGTTCGCACGACTCGGCTTTGGCGAACCGATCCTCGTCTCGGCGCTGCACGGCGAAGGCACGGGCGATTTGCTCGACGCGATCGTCGAAAAGCTCCCCGATGATATCCTCGAAACGATCGACGATACCGAACTCGCCCTAGCGATCGTCGGCCGGCCAAACGTCGGGAAATCGTCGCTGCTCAACGCCATGCTCGGTGAGGATCGTTCCATCGTGAGCGAGATACCCGGAACGACGCGTGACGCCATCGATACGTTTTTCCAGTTTCACGAGCACAAGATCCGGCTCATCGATACGGCGGGCGTGTGGCGTAAAACCAAACATCACGGCGCGATCGAATACTACGCCTCTTTACGATCGCTGCAAGCGATCGCGCGCTGCGATATCGCGATCCTCGTGATCGATTCGATGATCGGCATTCGGGACCAAGATCGACGCATGGCGGGCATGGCGCTCGAAGAGCGTAAGGGGCTCGTCATCGTCGCGAACAAGTGGGATCTCGCGCTCCAGCAAGACGGCGATTTCAGCCAGAACGAACTCATCGACGTCATCCATCAGGAAATGCCGTTCGCGTCGTTCGCGCCGGTGACGTTTCTCTCGGCGTTGACGGGTCGGCGCTTAGGAAGCCTGATGCCGCTCGTGATGAAAGTCCGCACGAATCTCGATCGTCGCGTCACGACTCCGCAACTCAACGCCGTGATTCGCGATGCCGTCTACGCGCATCCCGCGCCCGGCCACATGGGCAAGCCGCTCCGAGTTTATTACGCCGCACACGTCACGACGCACCCGCATCTCTTCATCTTTCACGTCAACGATCCCGATCTCGTGCCTTCGAGCTACGAACGCTTCATCGAAAATACGATCCGCGCGAATTTCGATTTCGAAGGCGTGCCGCTCAAGCTCGAATTCCGTGCGCGTCGGGACGACGATAACGGAGCGATCAAAGAGTGACGGAGGTCGGCGTTCCACCGCCGTACACATTTCCAGTCATCTGGACGGCCGCCGGTTGGCCCTACTTGCTCTTGGCGTTCGGAATCGGCGCGATTCCCTTTGGTCTCGTCATCTCGCGCGTATTCTTTAAGACCGACATTCGCGCGAGCGGCTCCGGCAATATCGGCGCGGCAAACGCATTGCGCACGCTCGGCCCGAAAGCCGGGCTCGCCGTCCTCGTGCTCGATGCGCTCAAGGGCGCGGTTGCCGTCGCAGTGGCATGGAATCTCTGGCTTCACGTGCCGCTCTACATCGCGTCGTACGGCGTACGCATCGATGTCGATCCGGCGTCGGGGCCGATCTGGGCGCTCGTTCCGCTCGCGGGGCTCGCGGCCGTCATCGGACACTGCTACACGCCGTTTCTGCGTTTCCGCGGCGGTAAGGGCGTGGCTACGTTTTTGGGTGCGACACTGGCGCTCTCGCCGTCGAGCGGTCTCGCCTTCGTGATCGTGTGGCTCGCGATCGTGCTTCCGACCGGATACGCTTCCCTCGGCTCGATGCTCGGTGCCGTTGCCGCGGGCGCGATCCTCGTCTTGACGGGCGATCGCTACGGCGATAGCGGTTACGTTTTCGCGGTCGGCTCGGCGGCGATCATCGTGTGGAAGCATCGCGAGAATCTCGGCCGCTTACGCCTGGGCACGGAGAACCGCCTCACACTGCTCAAAAGATGAAGTTTTCCGGGCATCGCCGTATTTGACGGGTCGTCATGATTTCATCGAACGATTTCCGCAACGGCGTGACCATTCTCATCGAGGGTCAGTTGTGGACGGTCATCGATTTCTTGCACGTCAAACCCGGTAAAGGGTCGGCCTTCGTCCGCACGACGCTCAAGAACCTCAAGACCGGCCGCACACTCGAAAAGACCTTTCGCGCGGGCGAAAAGCTCGAGCGCGCGACGGTCGATAATCGCGAGATGCAGATGCTCTATAACGATGCCGACGGCTATCATTTTATGGATGCCGAATCGTTTGAGAACTTCACGTTACAGCGCGACGTGATCGGTGATCCCGCCGATTTTCTCAAAGACGGCATGAAGATCGACGTACAGATGCACGATGGTGTGGCGATCGGCGTGAGCCTTCCCGCGCACGTCGAACTGCGCGTCGAAGAGACCGATCCCGGCTTCAAAGGCGATACCGCGCAGGGCACGAGCAAACCCGCGAAACTCGAAACGGGCGCGAGCGTCAACGTGCCGCTCTTCGTCAACGTCGGCGATATGATCCGCATCGATACGCGCGATCGTCGCTACATCGGCCGCGTGCAGTAGCTCCGTAACGCGCCGACGTGGACGGTCACGCGCTCGTTCGCGTCGCGTTGCTCCTTGCGATCGGCGGATTTTCCGGGGTCCTCGGCACGATCGTCGGCTTAGGCGGCGGATTTATCGCGGTGCCGCTCCTACGACTCGCCTTCGGCACGCTTCCGGCGGCAGCCGCCGGCGCGTCGCTCGTCATGGTCGTTGCAAATGCGGTGAGCGGATCGATCGCCTATACGCGGCAGAAACGGGCCGATGTTCCGACGGCAGTGCTCGTCGGGATCGGCGGATTGCCGGGTAGCATCGCGGGTGCGTTGCTCGTACGGCACGCGCCGGCCACCGGTTTCGATGCGTTATACGGCGCGCTCTTAATCGTGTTTTTCGGCTATATTTTGCGGCGCCGCACACGACCGAATACAACGCGCGTCGCGACGTTTGCGGGTATGCGCGAACGCACGCTCGTCGACGCATACGGCGAGCGATTTACGTTCGGCTTCCATCCCCCAACCGCAATCGCGATCGGCATTGTCCTCGGCTTCATGTCCAGCTTTTTCGGGATCGGCGGCGGCGTCATATTCTTTGCCGCGTTCATCTCCATTTTCGGTATGCCGGCGCACATTATCAGCGCGACCTCGACGCTCGCGATCTTGCTTACGTCACCCGCCGGTGTCGCGGCACATGCCCTCCAAGGCGACATCGATTGGCAGGTCGCCATACCGCTCGCCGTCGGCGGCACGCTCGGCGGACAGATCGGACCACAAATCGCGCGGCGCCTTTCCAGCCGGGCGCTGGTCACAACGCTGGCGTTCGCGATCTTCCTCGCTGGCCTCGCGCTCGCACTCAACCACCGCTGACGAAACTCGACACGTGCTTCATCTCGATCGGCGGAATGTGGTGCCGGTTCGTTTCGTCACGTTCGTTCGGTATGCTAAACAAGAAGTTTCGTGGCCGAACCTCACCGGACGGTACGACGCGAACGTAAAGATTTCGACGGATGGTTCAGTAGGCGTGGGACCGCACCGAATTAGCCTACAGGGTTTCAGCGTTTCTATCTAAGGGGAGTTCAGCTATTTCTTTTCCTTTACGACCTTATTTCTTTGGAGCAATCGCGCTTTCGTGCGCTTTCACCGCTTGCTCCGGGTCCAACGGTTCAAATGGGGCGATGGGTGCGATCGGCGTCCCGGGAGCGGCCGGTATCGGCTCCCCGGGACCGGTCGGCGCGATGGGTCCCGGGGGCTCGCCTGGACCCGTCGGCTCACCGGGAGCGACGGGCGCGCCTGGTTCAACAGGAAGCCCCGGCCCAGCAGGCTCCCCTGGCCCGCTCGCCACACCGGCCCGTCCGCAGGGCGGCATTGCCGGACTTAATACAATCTATTACATAACCATTGATCCAAATGGGAATCTATGGGCATACATCCAAAACGCTGATGGGCTCTATACCGTTAATGAATATTTGGCCGGTACCGTCGTTCAAGGAGACTACCAAAAGCCGATTCCGGCACTCAGCGTCATTGTCAATCCAGTCGCGGCACCCATGAACAATGGATCTCAGCAAGGTTTTGCTGTGGACGCAGCAGGAGACGTATTTATCGGCTACGGTAACAACATCAACGCCTATAAAGCTCCACTTGTTGCCGGTGAAACCCCAACGCTTGCAGCAAATAGATTTTATACTAGTGGTCGCAATGGTTTAGCCGTCGATGCATCGGACACCGTTTACGCAACAACATCTAGCGCGATCAATAAGTTTGCATACAACAGCTCTGCCAACACCCTCACTCCAGGATCAGCACTCGCAGGGCCAAACATCCTCAACCCGACGGCTCTTTTATACGAGGGATCGAATCTTTATGACCTCGAAAACTATTCGACCATAAACACATTTGCAGTCGGTTCCACGGGCACGGCTTCCGCAACATTTACATACCCATATTCAGCTTATGCACAAGCAATGGCACGTGATAGCGCAAGCGGTTACACGTATATCGAAAGTTACGATGCAACCGAAGTCATCAACGTTTACCAACCCAGTAGCGCAGCAATCGGAGCACCAGTTCCTATCGCTCAAATCGTATTTGGACCCTATACTCGCAATGACAATCTCGCCGTTGATGCCACATATCTCTATGTTGCGGATAACAATGGCAATATTACAGCGTTTCCTAAATACGATCCGGCACACCCCTATGGAATTTATCGCAAGCCCTTAGCTTCGGCACAAAATCGACGTTAGCAAAACGCTCGAATTCACGTAGCCGAAACGTTCGCGAAGCCCGACGACACAACATCGTCGGGTTTCGTTTTTTTTGAAACGCTACGTACTCGTTTTGGCACGATTCGCGGCTTGCGGGAACTCCGCGACATCGCGCATCTCGACGATCTCGAGCACGCGTATCTGAAATCGCGGATCGTAGGTGCGGCGGCTGCACCGGCCGCACGACACCAGCGCGGGCGGACGCTTGCGCCGCAAGACCTCCATCTTGCACGTCTCACAGCGCAAGATGAAACGCTTCGTACTCTCGCGGCGCGGCGATGCGCTACCCATATCGTGATAGATCGACGTGAGCCCGAGTTCGCGCATCTTTTTCTTGAATCGAACCGTGTGGCCGGGGTTCTCGCCGCGTGCGAAGAGCCACGCGTGGATCATCTCGTGCAAGAGCGTCTCGCGTAGCGCCTCGGGATGTTTTTCGAAATGCCGTGGCGAGAGTTCGATCGTCGGCGGCTTGTACGTCGTGCGTCCGGCGAGGTTCGAGAAGCGCGCGTTATAAGAGATGCGATGCGTTGGGATTTCTCCCGCGAAATGCTCGCTATTGAGCTGTGCGAAAAGCATCTGGAGATCGCTGACGTCGGGGAGCACGGGGTAGGCCTTCAAAGTCGGCGCGAGAACATCCCGGTCGTGCCCGGACAACCCAAAGGCGGCTTGCCACTCAAAACGTATCTGCCGATTCTCGTCGTCACGATGCTCGCATTTCTCGGCGTCGTCGGCTATTTTTTGAAGATCGGCCTCGGAACCACGGGCGCGACGTTCGGGCCGACCGCACAGCAGGGTGATGCGAATATTCGCGCGATCGGGGCACCCGTTGCGAACGCGTCGGATTCCGCCGGCCTGACCGGTGCGCCGGTCGGCGGCGGCGGGATCTTACCGAACGCGGCCCCGGGCGAGATCGTCGTGCCGCAATCGGGCGGTGGGAATCCGAACGCCGCCGGTCCCAACGGCGTCGGCGGCGGAACGCCCGTGCAAGCCGCAGGTGGCGGACCACCCGCGCCCGTCATGCGACTCCTCGTCGATTTGCGCGGCCGGCTGCAGAAAAATCCGAACGATCTCGCCGCGCTCGTGAGCATCGCGAACCTCTATTTCGATGCCGCGAAATACGCGCAAGCGATCCAATATTACAAGCGAGCTCTCGCGATCGATCCCGCCAATCCCGATACGCGTACCGATTACGCGACGGCGTTGCACGGCAAAGGCGACGATCTCATCGCCTTGCGCGAACTCGAATCGGTGCTTGCGAAACGGCCCGATTTTCCCGAAGCGCTCTTCAATCAAGGCGTCGTTGCGAATGCCATCGGTCGCCGCTCCGAAGCGATCGATGCGTTCAAGCACTTCCTCAAGGTAAAGCCGAGCGATCAGCGCGCGGGCGACGCACGCCAAGCGCTTACGAATCTCGGCGCATAAACGTGAAGCTCTACATCAGCGCCGATATGGAAGGCACCGCCGCCGTCGCTTCGTGGACGCAAGTCGATCCCAAGAATACGACGGAATACCCGTATTATCGCAAACTCATGTCGCTCGAAGTGCGCGCCGCAATCGACGGCGCGCGCGACGCGGGTGCGACCGCAACGCTCGTCAACGACTCACATTCGGCGATGCGCAACGTGCTCTGGGACGATCTGCCCGACGACGCGCGGATGATCTACGGCAATCGTAAGCCGTTCTCGATGACCGAGGGCATCGATACGAGTTTCGCCGCCGCGTTTTTTACCGGCTATCATGGCGGTATCGGCGATTCGAACGCGACGCTCGCGCACACGTATTCCCCCGACACGCTCTACAACGTCCGCGTCAACGGCATCGCGTGTAGCGAGACGCTGCTCAACGCCGCCGTGCTCGGGACGTACGGCGTACCCGTCGTCCTCATTACGGGCGATCGTGCGACGTGCGATGGAGCGCGCGTGCATTTGCCGTGGATAACGACCGTCGTCACGAAAGACGCGATCGGGTATTTTGCCGTCGATTCGCTCTCACCGGCGGAAGCGCGACGTCGGATCCGTGCGGGCGCGACCTCGGCGATTGAAGATCTGGCGCGCGCGAAACCGTTCGTCTTCGAGCCGCCGATCGCACTCGAACTCGATTTCGTTAAAGTCGAGCAGGCAGATTTCGCGGAGCTCATTCCCGGAATCGACCGTATCGGCGGCCGGACCGTGCGCTACGTGCACGACGACTACCGCGTCGTCTTCCGCACGTTCATGGCCGCCATGCGACTCGGTGCTGCCGCAAATGCACCCGTTTAAACGATGACGCGTGTCGCGTTTCAAGGCGAGGCGGGCGCCTTTAGCGACGATGCCGCGCAGACGCTCGTCGATGATGCCGAAACGATCGGCTACGGAACCTTCGACGATGCGATCGCCGCCGTGCAACGCGGCGACGTCACCTACGCACTCATGCCGGTCGAGAACTCGATTTCCGGTTCCGTACCACGGATCTACGATCTCTTATGGGCCGACGCGCGACTCTCGATCGTCGACGAGATCGTCTATCGCGTCGTGCAAAATCTCATCGGGCTTCCGGGTGCCGAGATCGCAAAATTACGCGAGGTCCGGTCGCATCCCGTCGCACTCGAACAGTGCCGTTCGTTTCTCGGCGCGCATCCACACGTGCATCCGATTATCGTCGCCGATACCGCGGGTGCCGTACGCGAGATCGTGACGCTCGGCGATCCGACCGTCGGCGCGATCGCATCCGCACTCGCCGCCGTGAAGTACGATGCCGCCATACTCGCGCCCGCGATTCAAGATGTCGATGGCAACTTCACGCGTATGTTTCTCGTGCAACGCGACGGTGCCGCGCGTAACGCGCCGACGCGGGCCTGTCTCGCGCTGATGCTTGCGAATAAAGCCGGCTCGCTACGCGACGCGCTCGATGCGATCGCGGATGCCGGACTCGATCTGCGCACGCTCGTCTCGCGACCATCGCTTGAAGAACCCTTCACCTATCGCTTTTACTGCGAAATCGCAAGCGCGACGCAACCGCAACTCGACGCCGCGCTCGGTCTGATCGTTGGCAAAACGAGAATTCTCGGTTTTTACTAATCTCGTAATTTCCTCGATTACGACTTGCAAGGAACACCACTGGAGTACGACGAGGAGCGCCATCATGGCGACGGAGACTCTTGCCGTTCGGCTCGATGTTCGAACGAAGCAGATCCTTACAGGTTCGGCAGCGATGCGTTATGCGGCTGGTCCGTCCGCGCTGGCAGCTGCAGCGCGGTCGTCGCCCGACGATCGTAGACTACGCCTTCGCCTTTTTGCGCTTCGGTAACGCAAATGCGAGCCCCGCGAAGACGATCGCGAAGACACCTATTGCGAAGAACGTATCCGCATACGAAAGGGTCGCCGACTCTTTGGCGACGAGTGCCGCGACGCGATCGATGCCGCCTAGCGCGATCGTGTTCGCGACGACGGGATGCGAGATCGTCGTCTGAGCGCCCAGCATGGTTGAATGAAACGATTCGCGTTGATCGAGCAACGTCACGAGCGACGCGCTCGAGATCGAGCCGCCTAAATTGAGCGAGAGCACGAGGAAGGCTCCGGCCTTCGGTGACTCTTGCGGCGCGACGCTGCCGAGCACGGCGACGATGAGCGGTGTGAAGACGAGCGATATGCCGCAGCCCGTTGCGATTAGATACGGGACGAGCGTCGTAAACGTCGTGCTGCTCGTCGTCACGAATCCCATGCCGATCACGCCGATGCCCGCAAGAAGGAGCCCGGCCGCGATCAGGATCCGCGGATCGATCTTGCCCGAACCTACGAGCGCGCCGACGGGAATCGTGAGCAACATGACGGGAATCGCGCGCACGGCGAGCAGCAAGCCGTCTTGCGTTGCGGTGAATCCGAGCACGCCCGTGAGGTATTGCGGCATCATAAAAAGTTGACCGAAAACGACGCCTGCATTGACCATCGCGACCAGACACCCGATCGCCACACCGCGCTTCGAGAGCACGCGCAGATCGACGATGGGATTGGCCGTGCCTTTGAGTTCCCAAATCACGAAAGCGACGAGCCCGACGACCGCGGCAACGGAGAGGCCGACGATCGTGCCGTCCTCGAACCAACTGTTGCGTTCGCCTTCGTCCAACACGTATTGAAACGAGCCCAGACCGATCGTGAGCAACGCGAGGCCGATGCTATCGAATCCCGCGACTTTCTGGCGTGTCGGATTGCGTAAGAGCGGGACTAAGAGTGCGATCGCGATGATGCCGGGCACGACGTTGACGTCGAAGACCCAGCGCCACGAGACGTTATCGGTGAGGAGCCCGCCGATCGTCGGCCCAAGCGACGGACCGACGACGGCCGCGATCGTGTAAATCGCCTGGCTCAGACTCAACTGTTTCGGCGGAAACGTATCGCGCAAGATCGCCTGCGACGTCGCGAGTAATCCGCCGCCGAAAAGTCCCTGAATCACGCGGAAGAGGATGAGCTGATCGATCGAGGTTGCGAGTCCACAGGCGAGCGATGCCACCGTGAAGCCCGCGATCGATGTCAGGAAGTATTGTTTACGACCGAAGCGATTCATCAGATACGGCGTGATCGGAATGATGACGACTGCAGAGATGATGTAGGCCGTCACGACCCATGTCGCTTCGTCGATCGAGGCACCGAGGTTGCCTTGGATCGTCGGCAGCGCGACATTAACGATCGTGCCGTCGAGGGTCTGCAAGAGTGTGGCGAGCATCACGCCCGTCACGATGAGGAGACGGCGCGTACCATATTCGGAGACGTCGCGCGGAGGTTTTGCCGTAGGCGCGCCAGCCCGGCCTGGGGCCGATCGGAGCGGAGTCATGGGCGCGGTTGCCGTCGAGGGTCCATTCACGTTATGAGTGCCCGTAGACGTCCCAAAACACCCGATAAGCTACCGCCGTCCGCGTTTTAGCGCGCAGCTTCCGTCGGGGATAGGCCGGCCTCCCGCTCGGAAAGATTCTGCGCCAGGTGCGAGTACACGCGTAACTCGGCGATGTCGCGCGGAAAAAAGAGACCGAGTGTCCAGTCGAAAGCGACGCGCAGTTGGCGATCGAGACCCGGAAGGCGAGCGAGATAATACGTCCGCCACAAGAGCCACGCAAAGAAGCCTGTGATGAGGAATTTGCCCTGAAGCCCGGCAACCCCGCGGCGCGCGCCGAGCGACGCCATCATGCCCATCGCACGATATCGGAAGCGTTTCGTTTCGGTGCCGCGTAGCGTCGCGACGATGTTTCCCGCGAGAACCGGACCTTCGCGAATTGCATGTTGCGCGGTCGCGGGATACGATTTCCCCGGTTCGTCAGGGTCCGGCACGGCCGCGCAATCGCCGATCGCCCACACGCCGGGAAAGTTCGGTACCGACAGATCGTTCGCGACGATGATCGATCCACCGCGACCGGTTGCGATCGAGAGGTCGGAGACCACAGGTGACGGCTTAACGCCCGCGCTCCAAACGATCGTCGCTGTGGGAATGGTCGGGCCATCCTTGATCTGCAACCCGACGTCGTCGGCTCCCGCAACCATCGTTTCCGTCATCACACGTATGCCGCGTTTGCGCAGCGCCCCCTCGCTGTACTCACCCATTCCGGCTTGCAGATCGGGCAAGAGTTTCTTGCCCCCCTCCACGAGCACGACTTCGATGTCGGCAATGTCGATATTGGGATAGTAACGCTTCGTACTATGAAAGAAATCCGCCATCTCGCCTGCCGCTTCGACACCCGTGAATCCGCCTCCGACGAAAACGAACGTAAGGTAGCGCTTACGCAGAACGGGATCCGTCGTGACGTCTGCGGTCTCGAGCATGGCGATGACGTGATTGCGGACGCGGTCGGCATCCTCGAGCGTTTTATACGGTATCGAACGTTCGGCGATGCCGGGTAAACCAAAGGTTGAGGTGACCGAGCCGAGGCCGATGACGAGCTGATCGTAGGGAAGCGTTCGCATCGTGCCCATAATCGTGTGTTCCACGGTTACGTGCTTCGCTTCGAGATCGATCGCCCGAACGTCGCCGAGCACGAACGACGTTCGACGCAATTGTGCGCGCACGGGCGTTACGACGTGACGCGTTTCGAGATTCCCGGAACCGATCTCCGGCAACATCGGCGTAAAAAGAGTGAAATTTTCTCGGCTAATGAGCGTCATCTCGGCTTCACCCGGACGAAGCATGCGTTCGAGTTTCCGCGCTGTCGCGAGTCCGGCGAATCCGCCGCCGAGAATAAGAATACGTGCGGGCATACCGCTATTAAGGCACGTCGTATGGCACCGCGTCTACTTCGGACGTCCGAACCAATCGATCCACGGGTGCCACACCAAGAGCGCCCACACGACGAGCACGCTCAAAAGGAGCGCCCACATGGCGACGCCACGCAGGCGCTCGCGTGGTTCACGCACGCGCGATCCTCGCGCGGAGCTCATCGCCAACCAGACGTGCGTCGTCGGGAACGAGCGGGCGATCGTGCGGATGCAATCGAGCGATATCCCAGCGCTCGTCTTCCCCCGCACCGAAGTAGCCGTCTTCGAGCGCGGCCTCAGCGTGCGTCGCGATGCCGTCGCGACGCGGCGAAATCGCGTATGCGCGTGCGAGCCCGGCTGCGAGCGCGCAGGTCGCACCGAGAAGATCTTCGCGTAGGGCGAACGAGCCGAAATCGTGCGGCGTCGCATGGCGCATCCCGCAAACCGAGATCCCGATCGCGTACGAATTTCGGCCGCGTGTGTGCGCCGCGTAGGGCGCGTCGCCAACGCGAACGTCGCGCATGTTCGCACGCAGGTCGTGCGTCGCGACGACGCGAGGACGCGCGTCTTCACCAAGGGCGACGCAGAAGTGATAAGCGGGATAGGTGGTTTTAAAATCGTCACCCGTCCAATGGAGATAGATCCGCCGTAGTTCACCCGACGGCAAGTTAGGGAGCGCGATCATCGGAGCGCGAAGCCGGAGGTTGTGAATCCGAACGACCCGGAGCGTCCCTCAACCGAGCCGAGCGACCCCGCTGCGCGCCTCGCGCAGCGCCCCGACGAACATCCCGCATCGGGACGCCGCTGGCAAGCCGCAGGCGGAACGGCCGTCGGGATCGGGCTCTTCTTTGCGAAATTCAAAGGCTTGCTCTTCGCGCTTCTCAATCTCAAATGGTTGCTCTTCGGCAGTAAATTTCTGCTTACGGGCTTCTCGTTTCTCGCATCGATCTTCTTCTATGCCGCATTCTTCGGCTGGAAGTTCGGTATCGTCTTCGTCCTGCTCATCGCGATTCACGAACTCGGCCACGTCATCTTCGTGCGCGGCTACGGGTTTAAAATGCCCGCGATGGTCTTCGTACCGGGACTCGGCGCCTTTACGACGTGGAATGCCGGTGGCGCTCAAACCGTCTACCAAGAATCGGTGATCGCCTTCGGCGGACCGCTGCTCGGCACGATCGGCGGGCTCGCCTGCTTCGCCTATGGTGCGATCGCGAACGAACCGTTTTGGTACGCGGCTGCCAACACCGCGTTTTTCCTCAACCTCTTTAATATGATCCCACTCGGTGTCTTCGACGGCGGACGGATGACGGGAGCGATCTCACCCGTACTCTGGATCGTCGGATTCGCGTTCGTCATCATCGCGGCGATCGCGTTTCACTGGTGGAGCCCGATCCTACTCTTGGTCGTGCTCTTCAGTCTACCGCGCATCATCGCGGTTTGGCGCGGCACGCTCGATCCGCGTTTCGCTGCCGTGACCGCACGCGAACGCGTCACGATGTCGGTCGCGTATTTCGGCCTCCTTGCAGTCTTGCTCGCGTGCCTGGTCTTCACGCGCGTCGCCATTCCAGGACACGCGATCGGATAGCGCGATGCGACCGCTCCTTCTCGTCGCTGCGGCGTGCGCGTTCGTCGTCGCGCTCTTCGTCGCGCAACATACCCCGAGTCAGGGCCCACCGCTACGCGATTTCGAGGCGTATTATGCGGGCGGACAGACGTGGCGTTATCAGGGCGACCCGTATTCGCGCGACGTATGGCGCGGCGAACGCCTCATTCCCGGCGTCGATGCGACACGCGACGAACTCTTGCCGTTCGTCGGCCCGCCCTACGGCTTGCCGCTCTGGTCGGTGATCGGGAATCTTTCATTTCGCGGCGCATCGCTCGTTTGGGCGGTCGTGCTCGGCGCGAGCTTTACCACGCTCGCACTCGGTGGCCTCATCGCGGGAGTCGGGCGTTTGCGCGTCGTTCCCACGCTCGCGGTGTTATGTTTTGCGGCGGCCTTTTCACCGCTCACGGGTGGCATCGCCCTCGGCCAGGTCGCCATCGTCGCCTGCGCCGCGATCGTCGCTTTTCCGGCGACGCTACGGCCGCGAGGCACGCTCGCGGCAACCGCCCTCGCCCTCGTCGCGGGCCTGCAACCGAACCTCGCTTTCGTCCTCGCCGCACGTGCGAGCGATACACGAGCACGGATCGCGATCGTGATCGCCGCCCTCGTCGCATTTTGCGGTTCCGCGCTCGCACTCGGTGGGCTCGGCGGCATCGCGCACTACGCGAGCGTGCTCCGCGATCACGGTGCGGCCGAACGCTTCATCGCCATACAAACGACGCCCGGCGCCGTGGCCTACGCACTTGGCGCGCCACCGGTAATCGCATCGGCGCTCGCGATCTCGTTCGCGGCGATCGTGATCGTCGTGCTCGCCGTGCAATGCACGCGACATCGGTACGCGCCGAACGACCGGCTCTTGCTCGCGTCTGCAGCCGTTCCGCTCGCGCTCCCCTTCGCACACGCGCACGATTACGCGATCGCGTTCGTCCCCGCAATCGTGCTCGTCGTGCGCGCGCGCGGCGCTGCCTGGGCATGGTCGGCATGCGCCGCTCTCGCCCTCGCCGTCGATTGGCTCGGCCTCGCGCAACGTCCGGAGGGCGTGGCATCCGCGATCGCACTCGCACTGGCGGCGACATGCGCGCTCGCCGCGCTCGCCCCCGGAAGACTCGATCGAATCCACGCCATTCCACTCGCGATCGTGGCGCTCGTTGTCGTCGCCGCTCGCATCACCGTGACACACCGTTTACCAATCTGGCCCGATGCTCTTCCCGCAGGTTTTTCCGTCGCGGCAAAATTGCCGGCGGCCGTGGTCTGGCACGCCGAACAAGTCGCGAGCGGCATTGCCGAGCGGGATCCCGTCTGGGGTGCGCTCCGCGCGGTCGGCTTGATCGCGTGCGTAATTCTGTGGGTCGTCGCGAGCGTCGAGCTACGGACCATTGCGCACCGAGACGTCAGTGCACGGCAAGCGCGTCGTTCGCAACGCTCGGAAGCTTCTTCCATTCCGCGTCCGCGACAGGCGGCAATTTATCCATATGTTTGAGGAAGAGCGCGACTTTCCAGAGTTCGTCGTCAGAGAGATTCGCTCCGAACGCCGGCATTGCAGAAAAGCGGATGCCGTGCTTGAGTTTCCAAAACGTCACGCCGTCGGGATCGTCTTCCACGCCCTCTTTCGCGAGCATCGGCGATTTGATGTAAAAGCCTTTTGCGAGCGTCGACGATTTTGCATCGGCAGCGCCGTGGCAAACGGCGCAGTTGGCGCCGTAGGTTTTGATGCCCGCGATGAGATTCTCGTTGGTGTCCGCGATGGGATTCGTCATCCCGTGGCTCGCGCGCGCGATCGCCACATGCAACGACTTATTCGCCGCAGCCTCTTCGATTGCGGGCGGTTTGTTATCGGCACCCGGCGGTAGGGCACCCGTGAAGACAGCGACGACAGCCCCACCTGCAAATACTGCCAGCGTAAAAACGATTCCGGTAAAAAATCCGCGCATGGTGTGTCCTTAACCTAAATATCGACGTTGAGCATGTTATCGAAGGGCGCGACGGGATTGGGTTCCCAGCCTTTGAGATCGGCATTGAACCCGATGAGTTCTTTGCGCGTCGTTATGACAATAGTCGGAACCGCATCGTAAACGGCGCGCTGCACGAGATCGAGATCGATCTTTCGCTTGGCTTGATCGTATGAGGTCTTAGCACGATCCATCGCGGCGGTCGCCGCGCGATCGCACCAGCGGACATCGTTTTGACCGTCGGGCGGAAAGCGATAACATGCGTAGAGATTAGACTGATCTTCGTTGGGATCGGAGCCCCATCCGAAGTACGCGACGTCGAATTTGCCCGCATAGATGATTCCGCCATCCGCGAACGGCGCGAAATATTGCGATGCGAGGTACCGCTTCACGTCGATCTCGACGCCGATCTGCTTCCACGAAGCGCGGATCAATTCGATCGACGTATCGTTATCGGGATTGCCCGCCGAGGTCGCAAACGCGAGACGCAACCGTATCCCATCCTTCGCGCGCACGCCATCACTGTCACGCTTCCAGCCCGCCGCATCGAGCAACGCATTTGCCTTCGCGAGATCGTAGGGAACGAGCGGCAGATCGAGATGAAAGTGGCTCGCTGGCGTGACGGGCGATTCCCCGAGCACGTAGAGTCCGTTTTGCACTTTGTCGTTGATCTCTTTGCGAGGGACCGCATACCGGAGCGCGCGCCGCACGGCAATATCTCGCACCACGGGATGTGCGAGATTGAAGTCGAGATGATCGAACGTATAATTCGGATCCGAAAGCATCGTCGTGCCGGGAATCGCCGCGACTTGCGGGTAGAAATGCGCTGAGATCGGCAACCACGCATCGATCTCGTGCGTGCGCATCTGCTGCAACGTCGTATTTCGATCGGGAATAATTTTAAAGACGACGCGGTCGAGTTTCGGCGCGCCGCGGAAATAGAGCGGATTGCGAACCATCGTCACGGAGTCGGCGCGCTTCCACGATTCGTATTTGAACGGCCCGATCCCGACGGGTAGCGCGTTATACGGGACGTCGTTGAGATCGGCATATTGCGCGAGGAGATGCTTCGGGAGCACGGCCGGGTTCGCGCCGGCCGTGCTGAAGAAGGTAACCGCGAAGGACGAGTACGGTGCCTTGAGATGGTACACGACCGTATATTTATCGGGTTCGTCGATTTTGACGATCTGATCCCACCCGTCGCGACTGATGACGTTGTTCTTCGGATTGTTGACTTGATTCGTCGAGAAAACGACGTCGTCGGCATCGAAGGGCGCGCCGTCGGACCATTTCACGCCGTGACGGATGTGAAAGGTGAGTATCTTGCCGTCTTTGCTGATGCCGCCGTTGGTGAGGCTCGGAATCTCGGTGATGAGTTCGGGCACCGTCGCATCGCCGTGGGCGTCGGTCTTGATGAGCCACGCCATACACAACTGCGCGAGATACGTTTCGTACACGCTCGCGCCCGTGAGCGGATTGAGGCCTTTGATATCGGCTCCGACCGCGAAGCGAAATTCGTGCGGGTGCGTGTAGGCGTGGCGCGCCGAAGCCGTTGCGGCAGCGGTTCCGCCATCGGAGCTCGTCGCAACTTTCGCGCACCCGGCAAAACTCGCGAAGGCGACCAGCAGCGCGAATACACGGATCGGTTTGCGGTACATCAGATATCCACGTTCATCATATCGTCGAAGAAACTCGCGTTGTTGGGATGGAAATTCTTGAGATCGCGATTGAATGCGTACAGCTCTTCGCGGCTGTAGATGAGGATGGTCGGAACGTCGTCGACGAGGATCTTGTTTGCCCTATTAAGATCCCGCGTTTGCCCTTCGGGTGAATACTGCGTATTGAAATCGTGCAAGACCGCATCGACCGTCTTGTTGCAATAGTGCGTCACATTTTGGCCCGCCGGCGGGACGGCACTACACGTGTAATACGACAGCCCGTCGATGGGTCCGAATTGCGTACCGTATCCGATCACGTCGAACTTTCCCGTATAGAGCACACCACCTTCGCCAAACGACCCGAAGAGTTGTGATGATTGATACCGTTTGACGATCATCTCGACGCCGATTTGAGTCCAACCCGTTCGGACGAGTTCGAGCTGCGTATCGACGTCCGGCGAGCCCGAACTCGACGCGAATTCAAGCGAGAGTCGCACGCCATTTTTCGCGCGAATGCCATCGGCGCCACGCTTCCAACCCGCGCCATCGAGGAGCGCGTTTGCTTTCGCGATATCGAATGCGACCTGCGGCAATTTTGCGATGCCCGGATATGGCGCGGGCAAGAGTGATTCTTGCAGTATGCCAACCCCGTGCGAGACCTTGTCGCGAAGCGTTTGGCGATCGGTTGCGAGTCGCAACGCCTGGCGTACGACGCGTTCGTGCAAGACCGGGCGCGTCAAATTGAAGTCCCAGTGGTTATAGCCGTACACCGGATGACGCTCGACCTCAACGCCTTTCATGGCCTGAGCGCGGGCGAGAAACGAGCCGCCAAACGGGTTCCAGAGATCGATCTCACCCGTTTGCAATTGTGTGAGTACGGTATTGCGATCGGGGACGATTTTGAAGACGATCTTCTTCAATTTCGGCAGACCGCGCCAGTAATTCGGATTGGCCTCCATCTCGACGTTCTCACCACGATGCCACGCCGTATAGCGAAATGGTCCGATGCCGACCGGCAGATTATTATACGGTGCCGTATTGATATTGGGTAACGATCCCAGAAGATGCTTGGGCAAGATACACGAGTTGCCACCGGCGCTCGCAAAATAGGTCGGAATGAAGAGTGAATAGGGTCGATTGAGGTGGACGACGACTGTAAACGGATCGGGCACGTCGACCTTTGCGACGAAATCGAACCCGTCACGCGAGCCGACGTTATTGGATTTGTTGTTCATGACATCGAAGGTAAACCTAACGTCGTTCCCATCGAAGGGCGCGCCGTCCGACCACTTGACGTTATGTCGAAGGTGATAGGTGATCGTCTTGCCATCGGCGCTTACACCCCCGTTGCTCTTACTCGGCACGATCGTCGCGAGTTCGGGCTCCGCGAGATTGCGCCGATCGAAGCGAAAGAGATAAGCTTCCGTCAGTTGGCTGAGGTGCAACAGAACGGCTTGCGAGTTGAGAGCGGGGTTGAGGCTCGCGATATCTTCCGCTTCAGCATAACGCAAAACGTGCGGTTGCGTGTACGCGTTGACGCGCGCCGGTTCGTCGGCTGCCGCGAGCGACGGGAGCGCGGCGAGCAGACCGACCAAAGCGAGACACTTCACGAAACCTCCAGAATAAAAACACGAACCGGCGAGCAGACACTCTGCGTGCCCTACAACGAGTAGTTTTGGGGATCCCAAAACGGCGAGATCACAGGCGAGGCCACGTACCCCTTTAATCGCGTCGGATAGATCTCGGGTTCGCGCCGATAGAAGAGCACGATCGAGGGCACGTCCGAGGCGAACTGCTGTTGCTCGATGACGAACGCACGCTGGCGAAGAACGGGATCCACCGTCGCGAGTTCGTCGTCCATCGCTTTTCCAGCGATCGCGTCATCCCAGAAAAGCGCGTTCTGGCCGTGCGGTGCGAAGTTTCGCGGCGAGTAGATCGCGCTGTCATCGGGATCGGCCGCGCTGCTCCACGCAAAGATTGCGACATCGTAGTGTCCGCCTTGAAGCACGCCGTTCGCCGTATTATCGAAAAACTGCGCGGTCGGCGCATTCTTGATCCCAACGTCGGCGCCGAGATCGCGCCATTCGCTTTGAATGAGTGTCTGATAGGCTTTGCCCGATGCGCTTTCGGTTTGCGTTTGCAGATTGAATGCGAGGCGCAGCCCGTTTTTAACGCGGATACCGCCTGTGCCCACCTTCCAACCATCCCCATCGAGCATCTTGCGTGCTCCCGCGAGGTCGAAGGGATAGTGCACCGTGTCCTTCGTCCAACCGGTCGATATTTTCGGCGAGAGCGCCGTATCGGTGAGATCGCCCAAACCGTGTGCGATCTTGGCGAGAAGGCCGGGACGGTCGATGCCCGTCGCGAGCGCGCGTCGAAGCGCAAGATCGTGGGCGAAGAGCGGTTTGCGGAGATTGAAATCGACGTGATCGTACGTGTACACGGGAGGTGCGTCGGCAATCGTGCCCGGGATATTCTGCATTTGCGGCCACGAGTTCGCACCGACGTGGATCGCCATATCGACTTCGTGCGTCCGTACTTGTTCCACGAGCGTGTTGGAATCCGGGATATATTTGAAGACGACTTCGCCGATCTTCGGCTTCCCGAGGAAGTAGCGATCGAACGCCTTCATCACGACCTGCGACCCACGATCCCATTTCACGAACCGGTACGGGCCACTTCCGATCGGCGCCCCTTGGTACGGTGCCGTATTGAACGACCCTTTGCTATCGTTATATTTCGCGAGCAAATGCTCGGGGAGGATCGGCGCGTTGCCGTTGACGCCCCAGAGTTGCTGCAAGAACGGCGCGTAGATCTTCTTCATATGGATCACGGCGACGAGCGGATCGGAACAATCGATGTCTTTGATATCGCGGTAGCCGTCCTGCGTGACCCCGTTATTGGCCGGGTTGACGACGACGTGCCACGTGAAGCGCAAGTCCGCGCACGTCAATTTCACGCCATCGTGAAAGAGAATATTCGGCCGCAGTTTGTACTTGAGCGTGAGCCCATCTTTGCTGACGTCGCCATTCGCTTGCGTCGGAATTTCGCGAAGAGCGTCGGGTACGGGGCGGACTTTATCGTCGTACCGGACCGCGTAGCTGTAGATAAACATCGACAGATCGAGCGACGACGCACTCGTCGAAAGCAGCGGATTAAGCGATTTTGCATCTTGGGCCTCCGCATACACGAGTCGATCGTGAGACTCGTGCGGGGCCGAGCCCTCGCTCGATGACGTCGCGACGCGCGTACATGCCGTATTCGTCGCGATCGCTAAACACGCCGCAACGAGCGTCGTCGCACGACGCAACACGTTCGCGCACATGATCAACGCAAGGTCTCGGGATCGACTCCGCGCGCGCGGTGAAACTCCGCGTACGCGAACGGCGAAATCTCCGACGGCTTAATTTCACTGCGGCCGCCCCAAAACACGTTGGTGTAGCCGACATCGAACCCCGCTTCGCGCAAATGTTCGTCGATCGCGGCCTTGTGCGCGAGGAGCACGTCCTTGTCGAGCCCGTGTGCGACGCCCATGATATTGACGTTGCGAAACTCGGGCCCACCCTCGCGCCAATACGCGTGCGTCATGATGTGATGGCGCCCCACTTCGCGGCCCGCCTCGATCTCGCGACCGACCGGGACTTGCCAATGAAAGAGCGCGTTATAGCGCGTGACGCGTTCGTTGCCCGGCGTCGCCTTGACGTGTTCGAGGAACGTCGAGAAGCGGCCGATGACGCGGCGTTCCGCAAGCGACTCCGCAACGGCATAGAACTCATCGACCGAGACGCCCGCTTCACGCGCACGCGCCTCCCAAAGGTGCGGCACGAGTTCGTCTACTTCGAATTCGCGCTTGAGCGTGACGAGCACGCGCCAGTCACGCTCCGAGAGTTCGACGATATTCGTGTGGATCGTATCGGCGAGCACGTCCGCGCGCGAGCCGACCTCCATGCCGCGCCGCCGAATGTGGCCCACGCCGAGCGCGAAGAGCTTCTCCGCTGGCATCAAGCGAAATGCGTCCGCGCCGACGTGCTCGCGCAAAAATTCGGCATGCTTCGCAATCGCGTAGCCCTGCGGCACCTTGAGCGTCGTCCAGAGGCGATATTGCGATCCCGGCGTGGCGGCGTCCGCCGTGCGGATCACGACGTGCCCTGAAAACGGATCGACCTCCGACATATACTCGAACGCCGCGTCGAGCTTTTCGGCTGGAATCTGCCAAGCCACGAGCGAGCCATGTGCGAGGTTGGTCGCGAGCAACGTTTGTCGCACGCGCCGGATCGTGCCCGAGGCGAGCATCGCCCTTATACGTTCGATCGTTGTCGGAAGATCGATGCCCGATTGCTCCGCAATCGCAGCGAGGGGATCGCGGAGGAAGCCCGCGATTCGATCCTCGGAGATGCGTAGGATCGCGGCATTGATCGGATCTTCGACCGATACGGGCGTTTCGAGAACGGACATACGAACGACTACGCGATGCCGGAGCGAAACCCCCGCGCCTTACGGCTTCGGCCTTACCAGCGGAATGGGATCGGGCTTCATCGGAATCGGATCGATGCGACGCGACCCGAGGGCCGCTGCGGTATCGTAATTCGCGCCGATCGCGAAGAGATAGGCTTGTTCGGCCTGCCGGACGGTGTAGACCGTCGTGACCTGATCGCTCTGCGCACGCGCGAGTTGGGTCTGCGCATTGAGCAATAACGGCAACGTCGTCACACCGGCGCGATACTGCGCCTGCGTCGAACGAACGTTGCTGATCGCGGTCGCGTACTCTTGACGCGTCTGCTCGAGGGCCGCGAAAGCCGTCACGAAGTTCGCGAGCGTCTGCTTGATATTGAGCGAAACGTTGAGCGCCGTATTTTGACGTTGCGCGCTCGCGCGATCGAGGCTCGCGAGCGCCTGCGCGGTGTTGTCGGCCGTCAGATTTTGATCGAAGATCGGAATCGTAAGCGTCACGCCGACACTCGTCGAATTGTGGAAATTGCCGAGCGTGGTTCCCGACGAACTCTCCTGCGTCGACGCGCTGCCCGATAACGACGGCGACCGGCCTAGACGCGCCCCGCGCAGCGTCTCTTGCGCCTGCGCGATGCTCTGCAGCGCCGCATCGTAGTCGGGCCGCAGCGCTAGCGCCCGCTTCACGGCGTCGTCGTAACTCGGAATCGAAATCGACGAGACGGGCGTGTTGGTGAAGATCGGGGCGTCGTCGATGGGTTGGACGCGCACGTTCGCATCGAGACCCATCGCATTTGCGAACGCCGCGCCCGCGGAGAGTTCCGCGCCTTGCGCGCGTACGACCGCGAGGCGGTCTTGTGCGGTCGGTAATTGCGCCGTCGCGATCTGCGCGCGCGCCTCGGTCCCAGCGCGCACTTGCGCGCGAACGAGATCCTCTTGCACCTGGTCCTGGCGTACGATCTCGAGATCGACTTGAACCGTGCGTTGCGCCGAAAGGTACGAATAATACGTCGAGGCCACGTTGAACGCGACGGTTTGCAACTCGCGACGGTACGTATCGGCAAATGCCGTCTCGTTGCGCCGCGAGGCGCGCACGGACGCAGCGATACGGCCTCCGTCAAAAATCAGTTGCCGGAGTGAAACGCCGAGATTCCCGCTCGTCACATTGGTCGATCCCGATGCGCGAACGGCGTTCGATGGAGAGGTGCCGATCGGGGTGCCATTCGTACCCGTGCCATTCCCCGTCGTCGCCCCGGTCGAGAACGAACCCGATGATCCGCCACCCTGGATCCGACTTTGATCGAGCGAGGCCGAACCCGCAACCGACGGCAAGAGCCCCGCACCAGCAAGTCGCGCGGCTGCGCTCGCAACGCCGACATCCGCACGCGCGGATGCGAGCAGCGGTGAACGCGCGAAACCGACGGCGATCGCACCTTGGAGCGAGATCGTCGCCGGAAGATCGGCCGCGCGCGTACCGGCGTTCACGCCGGGAACGGGCGTGCCATACGCGGGATACGGCAACGTCGTCTCACCCGTGAGCGGGGCGAGGGTATTGATGGGAAAAGGCGTCGGCTGCGGTGCGAGCGGTACGGGCGCGATGTTCTTTTGCGCGACGTTCGGTTGCGCGTCTATCGGGGTGGTTGGCACGACCGTGCAGACGGCGATCGCAATCGCAACTGCACGGGCGATACGAGCTGCGATCATTTCGCCGCCGGTGCGTGCGTGGGCAAGCCTGCGACCGCGACGCCACTGCCGTCTTGCAAGGCGTCGGGGCGCGTCGTGATCACGACGGTGCCGGGCGCGACGCCCTGTCCGTGCACTTCGGCGAGCGTATCGGTTTCGAGCCCAACCGTCACCGGCAGCAGCTTTGCTTTCCCATCGACGACGGTGTAGACGTTGGAGCCCGAGTCGCTCGTAAAAAGCGCCGTGCGCGGCACGACGGTCGTGTTTGAATGACGTTCTTTCTGCACGACGAGCGAGACGAGCATGCCGCCGCGTAGTAGGTTGTCGGGATTCGCCTGCCGGATACGCGCGCGATACGAAAGCGTCCCCGTCGTCGGCGTCGCGTTGACGTCGCTGATGGCACCGCTAAAACGCTTACCCGGCAAACTTTGCGAGGTGAAGTGAACGGGTGTTCCCGCATGAACGAAGGCGAGCGCTTCGTCCGGGACGTTTGCATTCACGTAAACGGTGTCGAGTTGTGAGAGTCGCACGATCGGGGCGTTCGGGCCCGCGAACGCTCCGGGATCGAGGAGACGCTGCGTCACGACACCGGCGAATGGCGCATAGAGCGACGTCTGCGCGATCTGCGTTTGCAGGAGCGTGACGTTGGCTTGCGCTTGAGCGAGCCCGGCTTTATTCGCCGCGATCGTCGCTTGATCGACGCCGGAATTGCCCGTGTTGCTCTGCGCCGTCGTCAGCGCCGCTTGCGCGGCGGGAACGGCATCTCGAGCGTTGTTGAGCTCTTGCATCGCCGCCACGTAATTCGAGCGTGCCTGCGCCATGGCGGTCTGCGCGACGTAACCCTGAGATACGAGTTGCTGATTACTTTGGTACACGAGCGTTGCATTTTTGAGTGCGGCTTCGTCGGTTGCGACGCGATTCTTCGCCTGCTGGACCGCTTGTTGCGCGCTCGTCACCGCTGATGAATATTGTTGCGATGCGATCGGTGCGGCGACGTTGGATCCTTGCAGACGGGCCTGCGATTGTTGCACGGTTGCGAGCGTAGCCGAGAGTTGCGCGCGGAGTTGCGCGTCGTCGAGTTTCGCCAGAAGCTCGCCTTTGCCGACGCGATCGCCTTCATTTACATACACGGCACCGACCGTTCCCGATTCGGGCGTACTCAATGTCGATTCTTGGAGGGGTGCGATCTGGCCGTCGAGCGTGATCGACGTCGCGATCGTCGCCTGCCTGACGCGCGAAACGTCGACTGCGAGTGGCGGAGGCCCCTGCGGCGCTTTTTTCTGAGCGCCGCCGCATCCGGCAACGACCACGGCAATGGCGACGAGCGACGCGACCGTGCGAACTTGCATAACACCCTTCACGAGAAACCTCCGGACCTTGTACGCAGCCGATCCCCAAAATGATTCACGTGTGTCGGACGAGCGAGCGGGAGCGACACCCTTCGCGGACGTAAGCACCTCACCATGGCCGTCAAGATCGACATCGGTCGCAAATATCAGAGTCAGACGCGCGTTGAAGAGTGGATGACGGCAGAGAAAGCCGGGAACAAAGGGGTCGACGTCCTTTCGACACCGATGTTGTTGCAGCTTATCGAAGATGCGGCCGTGCAGTGCCTCGCGCCAGTCCTCGAGACCGATGAAGTCACACTCGGAGCGTCCGTCGATCTCACGCATTTGGCGCCAACGCCCGTCGGCTTCATCATCCGCACGGAAGTCGAGGTGATTGCGATCGACGGTCGCCGGGTGAACTTCGCTTTTTCTTCGTTCGACGAGCGAGAGAAGATTGCGGAAGGGATGCACGAGCGCTACATTATCGATAAGACGCGCTTTCGCAAAAATCTCGACGAAAAACGCGCCTAGCTAAAGCGATCGGTCGCCGCGCGAGCGGCGTTGACGCCGCTGAGTGTCGCGCCGACGGTCGACTGACCGGGGAACGTCGAATCGCCGCAAAGGTAGAGCCCGGCGACCGGAGTTCGATGCCCGATCGCCCCGAGTGTCGCGTTTGCTGGCGTCTGCGGTAGGCCGCCAACGAGTCCACGCATGCGACCCGTGTAGCGCGCGAACGTCATTGGCGTCGCCGCCTCGAGCACGACTGCGCGATGCGATGCGCCAGGAACGACGCGGTCGAGCGCGGCCTTGAGACGACGGGTATAGCGGGCGCGCAGCGCCTCGAGCGTACCATCCCGCTCGGCGCGTTCCCAGCGCGCCACGTCGGTATGCGTCGAGATCGTCACGGCTCGGCCGCCGTTACGAGCACGGCGCAGTTCGGTACTCCCGGAAAATGACAGAAACGATGTATTTCCCTCGCCGGGCGGCTCGTCGTATGCGCCGACGAGCTGATGGTGCGTCGGCAGATCCTGCGGCACCGTTGCAGGCGGGAGACCGATGTAGAGCATGAAAGCGCCCCAGCGCTCGGGGAGCACGGCGAGCCGCGATCGGAAGGCGTGGTCGATTTCCGGGCAGAGTTCGATCGTGTTCGCGATCGGTAGAGCGCTGATCACCCGCGACGTGGCGATCCGAGAGCCGTCGTTCAAACGTACGCCACAAACGCGGCCGCGTCGCGTCTCGATCGCGACAACACTTTGGTTGTAGACAATCGTCGAGCCGGCGCGTCGGATCGCACGCGCGAGTGCGACAGAAATTGTCGAAACCCCATCGGGTAGATGAAACGTTCCTTCACGTGCGAGATCGAGCGCCGTTGCGCCATACGCGAGATCGGCACCCGCAGCATTGGTCTGCGCGGTGATAAGGAGCTGCGCGTCGACAAAACTGCGCAGTCGCGCGCTTGCGGACGTGGGCATGATCGATGCAACGGTACGTCCCAGCGTCGCCAGGAGTGGCAGATGCCGCGGCCGGAATGCGCGAGCGAGCGCCCCGATCGACGCGACATCGACTGGCAACGCGGGAAAGCCCATGGAGAAGTCGTAGGCGAGATCGGCGATGCGTTCTTGGCGGGTCCAAAACGGTTCGGCTGTCGGACCGAAGACCCGCAATCGCTCGCCGCGCCAGCGTTTGTCTCCGTAACGCGTTACCGAAACATCGGGGAGATGCACGACCATCGATGGCTCGATAGGCTCGGGCGTAACATCGATTCCGAGTTCGGCGTTGAGCAATCGATGAACGCCGCGCGGACCGAAGCCGCCGACAAGAGTCGCACCGACATCGAAGCGATATCCGTCTCGTTGATAAAATGATGCGCATCCGCCCGGGACATTATGACGTTCAACGAGTAATGTAGATACGGAACGATGCGCTAGGGCGGCCGCTGCCGTTAACCCTGCGACGCCCGCGCCGATAACGATCGCATCGTAACGCTCCAATGTGGACACGAAAACTTAGATGCCTCGGGCCGAAGTTTTGGTCCGTGATGCAACGGGTAAGCATCATTTCGAGTTCATGGGAACAGACCCGGTTTACTCTAATCATTTACTTTCCAAGGAGGCAATTACTAGTGAAACGACTCGTTTCGCGCTACCTCGTCGGTTTAGCGACGATCGCGTTCGGGATCGTGAGCTTCTCGGTGTCGGCGCTCGCGCCCGCACTCGCACAGGCCCCAGCGCCTGCATTCGGCACGCCGCCGTCTGGTGAAGTCCCGATCTTGTACAATGACCAGCACGTCTATTCGAAGCCCGACCGCCTGACAAAGGGTCGCGTCCTGGCCGCTCTAGTGCGCGGGAAGACGATCCTTGTTCCATTGCGCTCGATGTTCGAGCAGATGGGTGCGACCGTCTCGTACAACGCTTCGACGAAAACCGTCGATGTTTCTAAGCCCGGCGCCGACGTCCAAGTCACCGTCGGAAAATCGGAAGTCGTGATCAACGGCGAAGCACGCCCGCTCGACGTTCCCCCCGAAATCTACAAGGGTTCGCTCGTCGTGCCGCTTCGCGTTATCAGCGAAGGCATGGGCGCGTACGTCCTCTGGGTTGCCGATAAGCGCCTCGTCGTCGTCCGTTACCTGAACGCTCCGATCGCGACGCCGCCCCCGGCAACGCCGATCCCAGCAACCCCGGCGCCCGTCAAGACACTGGCACCGACCCCCGCACCGACCCTCGCGCCGACACCCACTCCGACGAAGGCTTTCGATGCCTTCATCGCAGCCGACGTGCTTTTCGCGCCCAAGGTGTACAACGAGTTCAGCCCCGGTAACAAGGGCGGCGCTTCGGCAGCCGGCCGCGCAGGGGTGACATTCAACGTCAACAACCTCGCATTCTTGGCGGAAGCCGACTATCGCTCGTTCCGCTATCCGCATCGCGGCAGCACGCGATTCGATCAGAATGGCAACACCGGAGCCGACGGCAACTTCAATGGCGCCGGAGCACCGGTTTGCAGTGTCGCGCCACCGCTCGGCGCTATCGGCGATCAAGGTTGCGTTACGCCGCTTGGCGGCTCAGGCTCAGCGTTCGTCCCGTCGTTCGACGCACGTGACACAGAAATCGACGGACGCTTCGGCGTCGGCGTCGCAAATCCGAAGATCTTCCTCGTCGGCAGCTACATGCAGCGCTACGGTAACTACGGTTACCCGCGTCTCAACGGCTTCGGCGGCGGTCTCGAAAAGCTGCCAGAATTCTCGCAGCCGATCTCGATCTACGGTAGCGCCCTGTACTACCCGCAGCTCTCGGGCGACTATATCGATCAAAATGGCTTTGGCCAGAAGCTCCAATACCGCGAGTTCAAATACGCGGCGGGCCTCACGATCAACGTCCCGAAAACCCCGCTCTTCCTTGACTTTGGCTTCCTCGGAAACCATCTGACGGGCAAGCAAAATGCTCCGGGCAACGCCAACTCCAACAGCCTCTACGGCGGACTCGGCCTCCACTTCTAAGCGGAGTTCGAATCCGGCCTCTAGGCCAAAGAGAAAACGCCTCCCGCAATCGCGGGGGGCGTTTTCTTCCTTTGGGGGGCCAGATGTGGTGCGGGCGTCCGGTCGGGAAACTGGAAGTCGTCATCTCGGGAAAGTCGCCCGCTCGACGTCCCCCAGTCTTCGCTTCCCCCCGAACGTCGAAGCGTACGGAGCCTCCGCAACACCCGGATGACGATTTTTGCGAGAGAACAGTTACTAATTCGTCGCCTTCGAGTCGCAGCGGCATGACTTGAACGCGGGAGTCAACAGATCAACCTCGCGATCACGTTCGAATTCTCGTGTCGCTTATGTGCCCCCGCCTCACCGCGACGGCATCGGCCTCGGGGTCGGCGCGACCGGTGCGGACGTCGGCGCGGCGAATTCCGATGGATATGCCTTACCGAAAATCGACGTATACGGCGGTTCGGGAGCCGGCGTCGGCGTGGGCTCGGGCGTGGGCGGCGGTAATGGCGCGAGATGCTCGTAGGCGAGCGTCTTCGTCATCTGTTTCGCCTGCGGCGAGCTGCGAAAATCCGTTGCGAGCCACATCGCCGTCAAGCGCGCGCGATCGCGCGATTCTTGCGAAAGCACTTTTGTATATAACCGTTGTAGCAAGAAGACCGCACGCGGTAATTGAGTATCGTGCAGATATTTTTTCTGCCAATCGCGGATCGAACGTTCCGTCAATTGCGCCGTTGCGAAGCTCTGCTTCGCGAGATCGTGATTGACGTCGTACCGCAAACCGACGTCGCGCAACGTGTTTCGTATCCCGATGAAACTCAGCTTGAGCGGCCCGAAATACTCGTCGCCGGGTGCGAGTGTTTTCATCTTCTCTTGACGCGCCGCTTCTTTCGCCGCGGCCTTGGCCTTGTTCGAAAGCGTGACCGACGCCGACGTTTTTTTCGCGTACCCAATTGTGAGAGCAGGCGCGGCGGTCGATGCGGTGGTCAGTGCCTCTGTCGCGATACAGGAAGCGGCAGCGCACATAAAAACAAGCCCGATAACTCGCTTCATAGAAAACCTCGCTCGGCGTGCGATCAGCGTCGTTGGAGTTTCGACTTACATGTATCCCCGTGAAATACCCGTCGCATGCGTGCAAGTCGTCGCACACGATCGAAACGACTTCGCTCGTGCGTGGCCGCACCTCCTCGCTGCGGTCGACGACGCATGCGCGGGCGGCGCGAAGCTCGTCGTGCTGCCCGAAGGGAGCGTGCCTGGATACGTGCTCGGCTCGGAACCCGTTTCGAGCGAGCAACTCAGCGATGCGCGCGCGGATCTCGCCGCACGCGCGCGTCGCCATGCGGCAACGATCGTCTATGGCGCCGCGAAAATCGTGGGCGATCGCACGTACAATGCCGCGATCGTACTCGGCCCCGATGGCCGCGAACTCGGGTACGCAGCGAAGCAATTCTTATGGCACTTCGACCGTCGTTGGTACGCCGCGGGTGAGACGCTCGAACCGATCGCGACGCCACTGGGAAATCTCGGTCTCCTGATCTGCGCCGACGGACGGATCCCGACGATTGCGGCGACGCTCTGCGATCGCGGTGCCGAACTTTTGGTGATGCCGACGGCATGGGTTACGAGTGGGCGCGATCCGCTGGCGTTCGAGAACATTCAAGCCGATTTCATCGCGTCGATTCGCGCGAGAGAGAACGGCGTGCCGTTCGTTGCGGCAAATAAAGTCGGCGTCGAACGTGCGAGCGTGGCGTACTGCGGCAAGAGCGCGATCTTCGATGCAGACGGCGCGACGATCGCGCGCGGCGACGAAACGCATCCCTCGATCGTTCGAGGAAACGTCGTCGTCGGGGGTCGAACGCGACCCGCTCGTCGAAACTTTGCGCCCGTATCGCCGGCCATCATTGAGACGTTCGCGCCGCCACCGTCGCGGCGACTTCGCGTCGCCTTCACCAGCGCGTCCGACGAAGCAACGATCGAACGGCACGTCGGTCATGCCGCCGATGCCGATGCCGACGTGCTGATCGCTCGGGGCACCGCGACCACGGAGCGGAGCGAACGCGGTATGACCGTTGCCGTCGTCGCACGGCATGACGCGATAATCGACGTTGCGGGTCTTCGTATTGCCAATCTCGATGCGGCAACGCTCACATCGCCGCGAGCCTTGGTCGGGGCGCGCCTAGCAGGCATCGATTGTTTCATCTGGCACGCCGGGCAGGACGATGCTGCGACCGTCGCGTTCGCTCGGAGCCGAGCGGCCGAACTCCGCGCATACGTTCTCGTCTTCGCGAGCGACGAGCGAAGTTACATCGTCGACCCCGATGGAGCCGTCGCCGCCGGAACCTTCGCCCGCTACACGCTCGCGGCGTTCGTTTACGATCCGGCGCGAACCGCAGCGACGACGGTCGCTCCGACGACCGACGTGCTCGCGGGCCTACGCACCGCCGAACGTATCGCCCAAAGCTTTCCCACGCAGCCATTTTTGGAGACGCCCCATGCTCGATGATTTCGACGCCCACAAAGCGATTGCCGAAGCGAGCGAACGGCACGAACACGCCGTCGGCGGCGGCGATGGGAAACATGCGATTAAACCACACGCACGTTGGGTTCCGCTCGCCGCCGCCTTGCTCGCCGTCACTGCGGCGATCGCTTCGCTCCTTTCAAATAAGAGCGGCACCGAAGCGATGTCTCTCAAAAATCAAGCGATCTTTCTGCGAACCGAGGCGGCGGATTCGTACAACTTCTATGAATCCAAAAGTATCAAACAACATCTGTACGAAGCGCTCGAAGAGGCCAATCCCACGATGTCCGCGAGCGTCCATGCAAAACTCGCCACCGTAGCAAAACGTGAGAACACCGAGAAGGTGCCGATCCTCGAAAAGGCGCGGCTGGAAGAAGAGCAGGCGAAGAGCGCGGTCGAACGATCGGAACGCTTCGCTCACGCGCACGACGTGATGGAGGGCGGCGTGACGCTCTTCGAAGTAGCGATTGCGATCGTCTCGATCGCGGCACTAACGTCGTCGACCTTTCTCATCTATTTCGCGGCCACTGCGGCCGCGGGAGGCCTTGGCGTCGTTCTCTACGGATTGAGCCTCCAATGATGTTCGATGCACTCGCCGCCCGCGCACTCGATGCCGCAAGCTCACACGGGGCGAGCTACGCCGATATCCGATTCGACGACGGTCGGACCGAACGCGCCGAAGTCCGCAACGGCGACGTCGTGACGCTCACCGATGCGCGGAGTTGCGGGTATGGCATTCGCGCGTTCGTCGACGGTGCGTGGGGCTTCGCCGCAAGCGCGCGGCTCGACGATGCGGGCGTCGACGATACGGCCGCCCTCGCCGTCGCGATCGCGAGAGCCGGTGCGGCGATTGCGAAGCATCGCTTCGCGCAAGCACCGACGGAACGCTACGTCGACACGTTTCGAACGCCCGTCGAACGCGATCCCGCGAGCGTGCCGCTCGGCGAACGCGTCGCGCTCTTACTCGATGTCGAGCGCGCCTTGCACGCGACGCCGAGCGTGCGCGTCGGACGCGCGTGGATCGATCTCTGGCAGACCGAGAAAGTCTTTTACAGCACGACGGGCTCGCGCATCGAGCAGACGATCGTCCAAAGCGGCAGCGGTTGCTCCGCGCTCGCGGTCGGCGACGACGACGCGCAAGACCGCTCGTATCCGGGCGACATCGGGCTCTATCAAAGCGGCGGGTGGGAAATCATCGAAGCAGCGGCATTGCTCGAGAACGCGGCGCGCATCGGCGAGGAGGCGACGCAACTCTTGACGGCACCGCAGTGCCCCGCCGGCGTGCGCGACATCATCTTGGGCGGTTCGCAGGTCTCGTTACAGATTCACGAATCGCTCGGCCACGCAGCCGAACTCGATCGCATCATGGGCTGGGAAGCGAATTTCTCCGGGACGAGTTTTCTCGACCCATCCGAACTCGGACATCTCCAATACGGCTCGCCGCACGTTACGATCGTGATCGATAATACGATGCCACGCGGATTCGCGACCGTGGGCTACGACGACGAAGGCAGCAAGAGCATCGTCGACGATATCGTTCGCGACGGCGTGCTCGTTGGATTCGAGAGCTCGCGCGATACCGCGCGCACGATCGGTCGCGCCACCAACGCCTGCGTCCGCGCCGAGAATTGGCGCAACGTGCCGATGATTCGCATGTGCAATCTCAATTTATTACCGGGCGACGTTCCTTTCGAGGCGCTCTTCGATGGCGTCGATGATGGCATCTACATGGAATCCAACCGCTCGTGGTCGATCGACGATCATCGGCTCAACTTCCAATTCGGCTGTCAGATCGGCTGGGAAATCAAAGGCGGCAAGAAAACACGCATGGTGAAAAATCCCACGTATGCCGGCGTGACGCCACAGTTTTGGAATAGCTGCGATGCCGTGGCCGACGAGCATTCGTGGGTCGCCTGGGGCACACCGAATTGCGGAAAAGGCGAGCCGATGCAGACGGGGCGCACCGCGCAAGCCGCGTCGCCCGCACGCTTTCGCAACGTGCGCGTCGGGGTCGGCTACGATGCGTGAGTCCGAACGCGTAGCCCTCGCGCGCACGATCCTCGATCTCGCCGGAGGCGATGCGTGCGAGGCGATCGTGACGAGCAGCGCGAGCGGCTTGACGCGCTTCACACACAACGCCGTCCACCAAAATCTCGCGAGTGCCGACACGACCGTTCGCGTGCGAACGATCGTCGACGGCCGAACGGGCGTCGCGGTCACGAACGACCTGGGCTCGGCATCGCTCGCACAAACGGTCGCACGCGCGCGCGCGATCGCCGCGTTCGCTCCAGCCGACGTCATCGCGCGCGCGCTCCTGCATACCGCGCCGATCCCGGCCCCGCACGGCGCCTTCGTCGCAGCGACCGCGGCTGCGTCGCCGACGGCGCGCGCCGCGACGGTCGCCGCGATCGTCACCGAAGCCGAGGCCGCATCGGTATGGGCCGCAGGCTACGTCACCACGTCGCAGACCGGCATCACGATCGCCAATAGTACGGGAACGTTGCTTTCATTCGACGGCACCGCGTGCGGCCTCAACGTCAAAGCAAACGCCGCCGACGCGACGGGATTCGCCGAACGCTATGCAAACGACGTGGCCGCCCTCGACGGCGCGGCCGCGGGCGCGATCGCGGTCGCGAAGACGCGCGTCGGTACCGCACCGATCGCCGTCGACCCGGGCGCCTGGACCGTCATTCTCGAACCCGCAGCGATCGGCGAATTGCTCTCGTACCTTACCGATCATTTCTCCGCACAGACCTACGTCGATGGCGCGTCGTTTCTCGCAGACGGCCTGGGCCGCACGTACGTGGGAGAGAACGTGACCATGTGGGACGACCACACGCATCCCTTCCTCGCCGACCTACCCTTCGATTTCGAGGGAGCGCCGCGCACGCGCGTCCCGCTTTTCGAGGCGGGCGTGGCGAACCACGTCGTCACCGACGCACGTTACGCGCGAAAACTCGGCATCGCCAATACCGGCCACGGTTTCGCGGTTCCCAGTGCCAGCGGACCCGAGCCACGAAGCGTCGTCGTCTCGACCGGGTCGCGATCGACGCAAGACCTCATCGCGCAGACCAAACGCGGCCTGCTCGTCAGCCGCTTCTGGTACATCCGTCCCGTCGACGAACGGAAGACCATCGTCACCGGGATGACGCGAGACGGAACGTTCCTCATCGAAGACGGCCGGATCACCGCAGGCGTGCGCAACATGCGCTTCAACCAAAGCATTCTCGAAGCGCTACGCCACTGCGAATTCGCTAGCGAGGCCGAGCGTACCGAGGGGTACGGTTATCGCATGGTCGTTCCGGCCGTGAAGATCGAAGGCTTCCGCTTCGACAGTGGCACGGACTTTTAGGCGCTCGACGCGCTCCGCAGCAGGCCGATCCGGCGCACGGAACCTGCGGGTTGCACGATTTGCAACACCGCTTCGATCACGTTGCGATCCCATTGCGTACCGACGCCGGCGCGTAACTCGTCGAGAGCGAGCAAAACCGGCAGCGCTTTGCGATAGGGGCGTTTGCTGATCATCGCATGGAACGAGTCGGCGACGCAGACGATGCGCGCGACGAACGGAATTTCGTCACCCGCGAGCCCGTCGGGATATCCCGCGCCGTCGATCCGTTCGTGATGCCAACGCACGATCGGTGCCACGTCGTGCAGCGCGGGCATGCGCTCGAGAATCTTCGCTCCGACGCGTGCGTGCGTGCGCATCATCTGCCATTCCTCATCGACGAGGGGGCCGGGCTTGCGTAAAATTTCGCTCGGCGTGGTGATCTTGCCGACGTCGTGCAACGTCCCCGCGAGAACCGCGAAATTTTGTTCGTCGGTGGAGAGCCCGAGCGTCTTTGCGATACGACCCGACCACATGCCGACGGCGCGAGAATGCTCGCATGTCGCGGGATCGCGTTCGTCTATGACCGCGAGTAGTGCGGAGACGATCTCGTTACGATCGCTCATTTTCGAAGGATCGAAGGTATGCGATCGTTCGACGATTTCTTCGACACCGAGCCGCTTGGAAAGTCGCAAAGAGAGTGACTCAAAATAGCCTAGGACGTCGCCGGGGTCGCCACATTCGACGACGAACTTTTGGGCTATCGTCGAACACGCCGAACGAAGTAACATCGCGTATGCATCGGCGTCGCTGTCGGCCACTCGTGCGTCGATCCAAACGGCGATCGCGTCGCGATCGCCGATCTCGAGTTCTTGAGATAGCCGATCGAGAAAGGTGTGGACGAACGTGCTGGCCGCTTTCGGCCCGAGTAGCCGCGGCGCATTCGAGCCGAGCACGGTCGCGACAATGTCCCAGCGTCTCGCATCTACATAGAGAGCGAGTCGACGGCAAACGTCTTGTGTCGGGGACGATTCCCTCATTGCCAAGTGCCCTTGCGACAACCGAGACCGCACATTATCTCAAAAGAGTAACGTGGAATCGGCGTTAATTTTTCCTTCGTCGTGGCCCGACGGTACGTCCTCCGACGTACTCGACGATAAAACCGGGACTTTTGGCACGGATGGTTTCCGCACTGTAAAGAGATCCTTTCTTATCGTCATCGGTTTGACGCCGAAAGCTTCGGAGACCACTACCCCTAGGGGTGGTCGGACTCGATATTCACAACGGAGGACCATGCCGCCGGGTCGGGCGTGCGCTGGCTCACCGTTTTCGACGTGCGGCCAAAAGCCCATACGAAACCGGCGACGAGGAGAGTGCAGCCCAACAGTAATGCGGGCGTCAGCGGCACCGCTGAAATGGCGAGCGTTGGATACGTTCCGAGCGTCGCGCGGAGTCTCAGACCACCGAGATCGACGCTCTCGCCAGCCGGCGCAAAGCCGATGCCGCCGGGAACGAGGTGACCGTCGTCGTCATCGACTGCGAAGAGCACCGAAGCCGCACCCGCGGGTTGCCCGTGCGCCGCGCCCGTCGCTCCGGGCGCACCTTTGGCGAAGTAAAACGCCTTTACTTGCCGGTGCAGGGCCGGGATCGCGAAAGCATCGGCGGGTAACATCTTCCCCGCAAGCGCGATCTGCTGCGTGAAGAGCAAGACGGGTGAGAGGAACGCGGGGTTCGTCGGCTGCGTCATCGTGAGGTGATCGCCCGTGGTCGTCCGCGCTTCGACGTACGCCGCCGCTCGCGGAACCAGTTCCACGACGGTCGCACCAACGAAGCGCCGTTCGCCCGGCGGGATATCGATTGAATCCGCACCACGGCGCCGCAGGAGCACGTGGCCATCTCCGCGCGCGATCGCTGCCGCATCTGCGATCGGAAAGAACGCCGCGGCCCCCACGTCGCCGAGCGGCGCGACGGTTCCGGGCGCACGCGAGACGATCTCCGTGTCGGGTCCGAGGAGCCCGGAGGCGATGCCGGCCGAAATGACGACGAGCGCACCAACCATCGCGACGACGAGGCGCGTACCGATGGTCCCGTCTTCACCGCGACGCCCCGCGAGCGCGTAGCTTCCAATCGCGATCGCTCCGAGGCCGAGCGTCGCCGCGTATTGCCAAGTGTGGAAGCCCGACCATTGCGGTGCGACATCTTGCGCGAGGACGCAGGCGACGCTGGCGAGCGCCGCGAGCACGCCGACGAGGCGCGGATTCATCGCACCTTTGCCGCGAGCGCGGGGCCGACGGCGTCGCGCATCTGCGCGAGCGAGAGTTCGCCATCGATACCGCGCAGGATATGGCCCGTTCGGTCGATCACGAGCGTTGTCGGCAAACCGACCGCGGCGTAGGCGCGACCGTATTGCTGATCTTCATCGAGGAGAATCGGGTAGCTCAGCTTCATCTCCCGCGCGAACGCGGATGCCGCAGTAGCCGATTCCCCCTGATCGATTCCGAGGATGACGAGCCCCTTTGCACGATTTTCTTCGTATAACTGCTCGAGCGCGGGGGTCTCGCTCCGGCACGGCGCGCACCACGATGCCCACAGGTTCACGAGCACCACGCGCCCACGATAGTGGTCGATGCTATCAGTCGTGCCGCCGAGCGTCTTGACGGGATAGCTCTGTGCGGGCGCACCTGCGAGCATCCCAGGACCACCACCGGCGCCGCCAGCCCCCGTACCCCCAACGCCAAAATAGAATTTGACAGTCAAAAAAATGGCGACGATCGCGATGAGCGAGATCGCCCACCCGAGGCTAGGACGAGGCATTTACGTTGACTTCGCAGACCCCGAAGGCTGCCCCCGCACGCACACCGGATCGCGCCACGTGGCGGCCGAGTACGCTTTCCCTGCGCGGCGACATCGCCGTCGCCGTCTTTGAGGCGGGACGCATCGACCCCGACGCGCCGACGATCGTTTGCGTGCACGGCATGGGGCATTGGACGCAAGCCGCATGGGATTTCGTCGCAGCCGAATTCGAATTAACGCATCGCATCGTCGGTTTCGATCTGCCCGGATTCGGCGCGTCGTCGAAGCCCGCCATCGCGTACACACTGGATTTTTTTGCCGGAATTCTCGCTGAGACGATCGCCGCATACGCCCCCGGAGCGCGTGTTACGCTCGTGGGACATTCCCTCGGCGGACTCGTCGCGGCGATCTACGCAGCCGAGCACCCAAGCGGGATCGGGACGCTCGTGCTCGTCGATCCCGCCGGCTTCCTTCGCACGCCCGCGCTCGTGCTTAAGATGCTGGGCTCGCGTCCGGTGCAGTCGCTCATGCGCAAAATGCGGCCATCGCCGAAGTTCGTACGACGGACCTTTCGCAACGCCGTCTACGATGCGGCGACGATTCCCGATGATTATTTCGAACGCGCAGTCGAGCTCGCGAGCGACCCCGCGATGCTGCGATCGTTTACTGACGTCTACGCAAACGCGATGGCGCAATTCATCCGGATGCGCGCGTTGCACGACCGGCTCGCAGGCTATCGCGGACAGACGCTCGTGGTCTGGGGCCGCGAGGATCGCTTCGTACCGGTCAAAGGCCTCGAAGCCGCGCAGGAAGTCTATCCCGAAGCTACGACGCTCGTCATCGAGCGCTGCGGCCACTGCCCGAACATCGAACACCCCGCCGTTCTCTCAGCGGCGATCCGGGCCGCCATCTCGTAGGCGCGAGGCGCCCATACGCGCATCATCGACCGTGCATGGTCCCGGGAACCACTCACCCGTGTCGCGTACCATAGGCGCCGATGGACGCACGGATTCTCGACGGTCGCGCACTCGCAGCGGAGCTTCGCGACGGACTGACCGCGCGCACGACCGCCCTCGCAGCGCGCGGAATTTTACCGCATCTTCGCGTGGTGATGATCGGTGAGGACGAGTCGAGCCTCGCTTACGTGCGCGGAATGCGCGCCCTCGGTGCGAAGATCGGCGTGAGCGTTAGCGTCGACGATCTCAGCCCTCAGTGCGACGTGGCGACGCTACGCGCGCATCTGATCGCCCTCGAGGCCGACGACGACGTCCACGGCGTGATCCTCCAACAGCCGTTGCCACGCCATCTCTCGATTCGCGACGTGGCCGATGCCGTTCCCGAGCGCAAAGACGTCGACGGCACGAACCCCCTCAATCAGGGGCGCCTCGCATTCGCCACGGGCACGCGCTTCGTACCCGCAACACCCGCCGCCGTCATGCTCTTGCTCGAGCGTAGTAGCGCGTGGCCTCTACGCGGAAAAGACGTGGCCGTCGTCGGGCGTTCGAGCGTCGTCGGCTTGCCCGTGGCGCTCCTCGCGCTCGCGCAACACGCAACGATTACCGTCGTCCATAGCGCGACGCCCGATATCCGCTCGCGCGTTCGCGCAGCCGACGTCGCGATCGTCGCGATCGGAAAGCCGCATGCGGTCGATGCGTCGTGGCTCAAGGCTGGTGCCGTCGTCATCGATGTCGGCACGACCGTCGTCGCCGGAAAGTTGCGCGGCGACGTCGATTTTGAAAGCGCGAAAACGGTCGCGTCGGAGATCACGCCCGTACCGGGCGGCGTTGGCCCGGTAACCAACGTTGCGCTCATGCGTAACGTCGTTACGGCAGCCGAATCGGGCGTCTTAGTTTAGCGAGAAGTGCTTACCGAAGAACTTTTCTTGGGTCGCACGGAAGGTACCGCCAGGTGCCGCATTGGCTTGCATCTGAGGTGACTCGCGCTTGCGCTCGAGCAGCGAGCGCAGTTGTGGCAAAAGCCGTCGCAAGAAGCCGAGTTCGACGGTGAGGCGCTGTTCGGTACTCGAGAGTTCCAGCAGTCGCTGCTTCATCGAGTCAGCGACTTGCAGAGCGTCGCCGATTAAGAATGACGCGTCGACTGGGTCGTCCGGGAACTCGATGTCGGCTTTCATCCCGGAGAATTCGACGAGCATGCGGAGATAGTCGTTGAAGACATCGCGAATTTCACCGACGAGACCCTCGATCGTCCGCACGTCTTCGACTTCATCTTCGGGCAGATAAGAGACCTCGACGACTAAAAATGGTTCGCGTGCGACGACCCGCTCGACACGAAAACGACGCTTCCCGACGGTGCTGATGTAGTAGCGACCGTTTTCGAGTTGCGTCACGTCGCCGATCTCTGCGGTGGTACCGACTTCATAGGGCATAACGTCGGGATCGCCCGCCTCATCGCCGTCGCGAATGAGGCAGACGCCGAAGGCTTCGCCGCCCTCCAGGCACTCCGAAACCATTTGTTTGTACCGCGGCTCGAAGATGTGAAGGTTGAGTGCCGCCCCCGGAAAGAGCACGGCGTTGAGTGGAAATAACCGGAGGCGACTCACAGGATTATGCCGGGGTGATCAAGCGCGATTCAACCGCGCTCCAGTTGATGTTCGCGAAGAACGATTCGATGTATTTCGAGCGTTCCGCAGGTTTGTAGTCGAGGAGGAAAGCGTGCTCCCACGCATCCATAACGACGATCGGCTTGAAGCCGGCAACGTTGCCGTCTTCGTGTAGCGTCACCCAATGATTAGAAATGCGACCGCTCTTGGGATCTTGCAGCGCGAGTGCCCAGCCAACGCCACGCATCCCGCCGACTGCGACGAAATCTTTCTTCCAGGTTTCGAAATCGCCGAAGCTCGCGCAAATCGCGTCGTGGAGTTTGCCCGACGTTGGTGCCGCTGCGGCGTTGGACATCATATTGTCGAAGTAATATTCGTGGAGGACCATGCCGTTGTACTCAAACCCGAGGCGACGCGTGATCTCGGCGAAGCCCGGATCTGCACCGGCGACGGGACCCGCGTTGATCTTTGCGTTGATCTGTTCGTTGAGAAGATTCGTGTTTTTCACATAGCCTTCATACAGGCCGAAGTGCACGGTGAGGGTGTTATCGGAAATGCCCTGTAAACCCGAAAGGTTCCACTTCTTGGGCGCGTACGCTTCTAGCGCTAAGGTCGCCATTGCTTGCTCCTCTGAAATTTGCGCGGATGGTTGACGTGCGCGAACTCTATGCTCATTCGACGGCCCTAAGAACACTCTTGTCCCCGAAAGCCGACCTATTTCGGAGAGGTTCCCCGCGGAGTGGAGCGACAAACCCATCCAATCTTGAACGACTTGGATTATCTCAAGCGGCTGCATCGCAATCCGGCGCCGCTGCTGCTCGAACTCGAACAGCACGGGCGCTCCGACGCGATTCCCCTGGTCGATCGCGAGACGGGGCGATTTCTCTCCACGCTCGTGCACGCGATGCAGGCCAACCGCATTCTCGAGATCGGAACGGCCTACGGCTACTCGACCCTGTGGATGGCGCTCGCGATGCCGCCCGCCGGACATATCTGGACGATCGATCCCGACACCGAGCGGACCGTTGTAGCGATCGAATTTTTGCGCCGTGCCGGTAAGTTCGACGACGTTTCAGTCATGAACCAACCCGCGCTCGAGATCTTACCGACCTTTCCGGTGCGCAATCTCGATATCGTCTTTATCGATGCCGTCAAGACCGAATACGCCGAGTATCTCGAACTCGTCGTGCCGCTCCTCAAACGCTCGGGGCTCGTCATCGTCGACAAGCTCTTGTGGGTTGGGAAATCGGCGGCCGAACCCGAGGCGAGTGACTCCGCCGCGACGACGGCGATTCGCGAGTTCAACAAGATCTTCTTAAACCACCCGCAACTCGACGCGACGATCGTACCGATCGGCAATGGCATCGGCATCGGCTCGCGCATCGAATGAGCGACGTTTCCAGTAACGATTTTCGTGCCGTCATGCGTCGTGTGCCGACCGGAGTCACGATCGTGACGACGGTCGTCGATGGGAAGCCCAAAGGCTTTACCGCTAACGCCTTCGCGAGCGTCTCCGCCGATCCGGCCATGATCCTCATCTGCGTCAACCGTCAGGCGCGGAGCCATCCGCTTATCGCCGCAGCCGGACACTTTTGCGTCAACGTTTTGCGGGTCGATCAACGCGAACTCGCCGAGCGTTTCGCGACACACGCAAACGACGATCCCTTCGCCGACATCGCCTATCGCATCGATCGTTCGGGCTCACCCGTCTTCGATGACGCGCTCGCGTACCTCGATTGCGAACTCGCCGCCGAGCACGCCGCCGGAACGCATACGATCTTCATCGGCAACGTGCTCGCTTGCGCGGCGCGCGATGGCTCGCCGCTCGGCTATTTCAACGGCTCGTATCGGGATTTCCAATGCACGATCCCGTAGCGACCGGGCGCGGCGTCGTCATCGAACATCTCGTCGTCGGTGCGCTCGCGTGTACGTGTACGATCGTCGCGGATCTCGATGCAGGCGAGGCGATCGTCGTCGATGGCGGCGACGACGTCGATCGCATCGTCGCGCGACTCACCGCGCTCGGCGTGCGCGCGACGCATCTCGTGCACACGCACGCGCACATCGACCATATCGGCGCGCTCGGCGATCTCCGCGACCGCACGGGCGGCATCGGGCTCTTGCATCCCGAGGACCGCCCGCTCTACGGGATGCTCGCCGAACAGGCGCGCTTCCTCGCGCAGCGCCCCCCGCGCATCGTTGCGCTCGATGGCGATCTCGCCGACGGTGACGCCATCGTGGCGGGAGCGGCCCGCCTCGATGTGTTACACACGCCCGGACATACACCGGGGAGCGTTTCGTTTGCCATAACGACGAGCGGCGCAGTATCCGACGCGCGTACGATGCTCCTCACGGGCGACACGCTCTTTGCGGGCGCGATCGGTCGCTGGGATCTTGGCGGCACGAGCATGGAGGATATCGTCGCCAGCGTCCGCGAGAGGCTTTTCGTCTACGCCGATTCCACCGTCGTCATCCCGGGCCACGGGCCTGCGACGACGATCGGTCGCGAACGCGCTTCGAATCCATATTTTACTGCTTCGTAATGGACGTTTTACGATGGAATGCGGCGCATGGTCACGATGCGAACCGCGGGAAGCAACTGCTCGCCCTGTGAGGTAGCGTCGTGAATTTTGCGCACGACTTCGATCCCGCGAACGACGTGGCCGAAAACGGCGTAGCCGGGGCCGAGCGGGCCGCCCGCGTTGAGATATCGCGCGTCACCGAGATCGAGAAAAAACTCAGTCGTTGCTGAGTTGGGTTCGTTCGTACGCGCCATCGCGATCGCACCATCGGTATTGCTCAGATGTGTTTTCGAGGTGGGTTCGAGCGAGATCGATGCGTTCGTATTACCGGCTTTGGGATTGAGACCGCCTTGGATCACTTCGAACGGCGCCGCCGGCTCGTTTTTCTTGGAGACCGTCCGGTAGAATTCTGTATCGTCGTAGGTCTTCGCATCGACATATTTTAGGAAATTCTTTGTGGTAATCGGCGCTTTTGCGGTCTCGAGACGCACGACGATCGTTCCGAGCGATGTCGTCATCGCGACGTCGACGGTCGAACGGCCCCGAGCCGCCACCACGTGCTTCGTCGTCGCAACTCCGGTCGGGCCGGAGGTTGCGGCACCGGTCGGCGATCCCATTAACAGCAATGCGAAAATGGCAATAGCCCAAGGTGTGACGTGAAGTGAGCGATTCATCGAGCCAAAGCTTTGCCGCCTCGCCACGAAGCCCTTGGCGACGAAGCGGCCTCTCGTAGCGATGCGCTCGTTAACGGAGCTTGATGAGAACTTTGCCTTCATCGGCAGCGACGGTCGGCGCGTTGCCATCATCTTGCGACGTCTTCCCGTTGCCCGCCATCGTGGCCGTCGTGGAAATGGCGGCTTCGCGAGCGGCCGCAGCCATCATCTCATCGGTGATCTTGCCCGCGGCCCGTTTCGTACGAAAATCGTCGATTGCCGTCTGTAACGCAACGCGCGAGCGTTCGGGATAGTCCTTTTTCTTCTCGGGATAACCATCGAGTTGCGCTTCGATGTCGGCATCGCTGATCGCGTACGCCGCATCGAGCGTTTTCCCGAGCGAGAGTTCTACGACGATGCTACACGTCGCCGTTCCGAAGCCACACCCCGTCGTAAAGTAGGACACGTCGACGATTTTTTCATCCGGCCCGACCTTTAAGAAATACGTATACATGTCGCCGCACGAGTCGCTGAAATACTCGCCGCTCGCCATCGCATTTTCCATCGATCGGAAACCCGGGCGCTTCTCGACGAGCTCTTGAAACTTCACGAAATTCATGCGATCGATGTCTCCTTCAAATTTTCGGCCGGATCGGCCACGTTATGTGTCACGCCCGCTACGATTTCGAACCGGCACGCGTCGCCCCCGGTTGCAATCGATTCGATCTGCCGCGTTTGCGGCGAGACCGTATCGTGCAAGACCGTGTGAATGATCGCACAGACTTCGGGATGCTCACCAACGGTTTGGCCGTACGGGCAGTGATGTTCGCGCAGCTCGATGCCACCGCCCGGCGTCTCGACGACATCGGCCTCGACGCCATTCGCGCGTAAGAGTGCGGCGAGTTCGAACGTGCGGCCACGGATGTCAGGCGCCGTGAGCTTCGCCCGATATTTGGCAGCTGCCCGATCGCCGAGCTTGCCGAGAACCGTCTCGAGCGCGGAGACGCCGAGCGACGCGCGCACCTCCGTAAGAACCGCGTTGAGCATCTTGTCATACTGTTGCGGGAAAAGGGCATCGGCGGCGGGCGCGAGGGAATACTCCAGCGTCGGCTTCGTCGGGCCACGCCGCACGGATCGTTCCACCACATACCCGTCGCGCTCGAGCGTCAAAAGTTGCTGACGAACGGCGTTGGTCGAAATCCCGAACGAAACAGCTAAATCGATAGCAGAGGCGCTATGGCGGCGCCGGAGTTCCGTTACGATCTTGCCCTTCGTTGTTTGGAAGAATCTGCTGTCGTTCATGATCTTGCTGCGACAATAGCATCAATAGCGAAGATAGTCCATACTTTCCTTGACTTTCTCGCTCGATCTCCCGTATCATCGGCGCGATATGAGCGACCGTGGACTACGCATTTCCGGCCTGACCGCAAGCGTCGATGGCAACGAAATTCTCAAGGGTATCGATTTAGTCGTGCCGCCTGGGAGCGTGCAAGCGCTCATGGGTCCCAACGGGAGCGGGAAGTCGACGCTGGCGTTTTCGATTGCGGGTCATCCGAGCTACAACGTTACCGGCGGCTCCGTCACGGTCGACGGCGAAGAAATGCTCGGCGTCGCGCCTGACAAGCGGGCCAAGGCCGGACTCTTCCTTTCATTTCAATATCCGGCGGCGATCCCCGGCGTTTCGGTCGCGAATTTCATTCGCACGGCACGGCAGGCGGTCAAGCCCGACGACCTCACGCCCTCCAAATTCCGCGCGATGATTTTCGAAAAGCTCGACGTCCTCGACATGGACGCTGCTTTTCTCTCGCGCTACGTCAACGACGGGTTCTCCGGCGGTGAAAAGAAGCGACTCGAAATGTTGCAGCTCGCGATGCTCGCACCGAAATATGCGATCCTCGACGAGACCGACTCAGGCCTCGACGTCGACGCTCTCAAGGCCGTCGGAGCGTCGGTCAACGCGTTGCGCGCGAGCGATGCGGGAAAAGACATCGGCTTCCTCATCATCACCCACTATCCGCGCATCTTGCAGTACATCGAAGCCGACGCCGTACACATCATGATGGATGGGCGCGTCGTTAAATCAGGCGGACCAGATCTCGCCAACGTCATCGAACGTGAAGGCTACGACAAAATTCGCGAAGAGGTCGCTGCGAATGTCGGGTAACACGGACGTCGCCGTTTCGGGCGTCGCCAAGAACGCGCTTGCTGCATTGATCGCACATCACGGCGAAGGTTCGATTCCCGCAGCCGCGCGCTACGACGCGCTCGCGCGATTCGAGGAACTGCCGGTTCGGTCGGCCATTCGCGGCGGTCGCACGTGGAAGCACGATCTCGCGAAACTCGATCTCTCGACGATCGTGTCGTTCGAAACGCGCCCGGCTGCCGATCTCGATCTCGAAACACTCTCGCCGGCCGCGCGCGCGAAAGGCGTGACGATCGAGCGGTTTTCCGTCGCACGCGGACGACATCGCGTCTCGTTCGAAAAGGCATTCGGTTCTGCCGTCGATACGCGCGATGACAAGTTTGCGTCGCTCGCGCTCGCGTTTACGAACCACGGCGTATTTATCGACATTCCCGCGGGCGTCGTGATCGAGGAACCGCTCCTCGTCGGCTATGAAGCCCGCGAGACCGCACTCTTTCCCTATACGCTCGTCGCACTCGGTGCCGGCTCGCAAGTAACGGTCATCGAGCGTCTCGTCGGAGTTGCGAATGCGCCGCTCGTTTGCGGGATCGCGGAGTTCGTACTCGCCGAACGCGCGCATCTCACATATTCCATCGATCAGCGCCTCGCACCGCAGACGCGCGCAATCCTCACGCGTCGTGCCGTGCTCGGCGAAGAAGCCCAGCTCGATATTTCGTTCGCCGAACTCGGCGGCAAGCACATCGTCTCTCGCTTCCGTTCGGTCGAAGCCGGTCGCGGCTCGCGCACGGGCGTCGTCGCGCTCTTCTTCTCCGATGGCGATCAACATATCGATATCGAGACCGAAACCGTTCACGCTGCAGCGGACACGCGCTCCGAAACGATCGTCCGAAGCGCCGGGACCGATCGCGGTCAAGGCCGCTACCTCGGGAACATTAAAATTCTCCCCGACGCGCACGGTGCCGATGCATCGCTTCGCGACGACGCACTTTTACTCTCGGAAAAGGCACACATCGATTCCGTGCCCGCGCTCGAAATCGCCGCGAACGATGTAAAAGCGTTCCATGGCGCGACGGTCGGCGCGATCTCCGAGGAAGAAATCTTCTATGCGGAAAGCCGCGGCATCGCGCGCGCCGATGCAGAACGAATGATCGCGCTCGGCTTCTTCGAGCCCGCCGTTTCGCGTTTTCCACGAAGCGATCTGCGCGACGAAATTCGCACCGCACTCGAAAACAAAATCGCTTCGAAAGTGGTCCTACACAGCGTATGATCGCCACTCGTGACACCCGCGCCGCCGCCATTGCCGCCGACTTTCCGATTCTCGCGCAGACCACGTCGCGCGGGAAACGGATCGCGTTCTTAGACTCTGCCGCAAGTTCGCAAAAGCCGCAGGCAGTCATCGACGCGCTCGTCCACTACTACACGCACGATAACGCGAACATTCATCGCGGCGTATACGAACTCGCGACGCGCGCGACCGATGCATTCGAAGGCGCACGAGCGAAAGTTGCGCGTTTCATCAACGCAGCCGAACCTGCCGAAGTGATCTGGACGCGCAATTCGACCGAAGCGATCAATCTCGTGAGTTTCACGTGGGGCATGGCGAATCTGAAGCCGGGCGACGTCATCTTGACGACGGAGCTCGAGCATCATTCCAATCTCGTCCCGTGGCAATTACTGGCCGCGAAGACGGGCGCCGAGTTGCGCTACATCACCGTCGACGCAGAAGGCGTTCACGAACTAGACGATCTCGACGAAAAATTTCGTGGCGTCAAGTTGCTCACGTTTTCAGATGTCTCCAATACGCTCGGTACGATCGCTCCCGTGAAGATGCTCATCGATGCGGCACACGCCGTCGGGGCGGTCGTGCTCGTCGATGGATCGCAATCGGTCCCGCACATGAAGATCGACGTCCGCGCGCTCGACGTCGACTTCTTCGTCGCGAGTGGCCATAAAATGTGCGGCCCGACGGGCATCGGTTTCTTGTATGGCAAGCGCGCGTTGTTGGAGGCGATGCCGCCGTTCCTTACCGGCGGCGATATGATTCGCGAAGTCGGTTATGCGAAGACGTCGTTCAACGAATTGCCGTGGAAGTTCGAAGCGGGTACGAGCAATATCGCCGACGCCATCGGCCTCGGCGCTGCCGTCGATTATCTCGAAACGATCGGTATGGACTGGATCGCCGCTCACGAGCGATCGTTGACTGCCTACGCACTCGATGCGATGGAGCCGCTCGTCGCGCGCGGGCTTGCGATCTACGGTCCTAGCGATCGCACGAAACGATCGGGCGTCATTTCATTCAATTTCGCCGATATCCACGCGCACGACATGGCCTCGATCCTCGATACCGAGGGCGTCTGCGTGCGCGCCGGGCATCATTGTACGATGCCGCTCATGGATAAGATGGGCTGGCCCGCGACGGCGCGCGCGTCGTTCTATCTCTACAATACCGAGCAAGATGTCGATCAGCTCATCTTCGGTCTCGAGAAAGCTGCGACGGTCTTTAAGCTCTAATGGAAGATTTTTACAAAGAATACATCCTCGATCATTATCGCAATCCGCGTAATTTCGGCGAACTCGACGCGCCCGATGCGACGGCCGAGGATCTCAATCCGCTCTGCGGCGATCGTATCCGATTCGACCTACGCATCGATAGCGACCATCGCGTGAGCGACGTCAAATTCTCCGGCAAAGGGTGCGCGATCAGTCAGGCGTCGGCGTCGATGCTCTCCGAATCGCTCAAAGGCGAGAAGCTCGAAGACGTAGCGCGTCTCTCGCAAGATGTCGTCCTGGAAAACGTCGGCATCGGCATTAGCCCGGCGCGCATGAAGTGCGCGATGCTCGGCCTCAAAGTCGTAAAATCGGCCGCACTCGGCGAGATCGCGAAGTGGCCCGACGAGGTCCCCGGCAAGACGCAGGCTACGGGAAGCGACACATCCCGCTAGAGGGTTTCGTCGAACTCGCCATTCGCGTCGCGGGGGCGATCCTTCTCGACGCGCTCGCGTTCATCGTGTGGAACGTCGGTACGCGAACGCCGCTGGAACTCGCCGCCGATCTGCGCAAGGGTTTGCGCGATCGACGCACGCTCGGTATCGGGATCGTCTCCGCACTCGTCGGCTTCGTCTTCATCATGGCCGCAACGGTTCTACTCCTACCCGCGATCGCGGATCCCGGCCACGATCTTAGCGTCGCGGAGTTGGCGACGTTTCTCGTCGCTCTCCTCGTCGAGCTCCTGATCGGCGATGACATCCGTCGTCTTGCCGGCATCGGCGGATCGTCCTCAGCTTAGTTCTGGCGCTTGCCTTCGACGCAGACGTTCTGAACGTCGAACGCGTTCATCGTGATCCAACGTTGCGCGCCGTGGTCGCGCACGAGAAGGTAGATATGGCGCGTGAGCGCGCCTTCGGGTGCGAGCGAGACGGCGATCGCGCGAACGCGCGCGAAGCCGTCCGTTTCACCGAGCGTCGACGCGCTCTTGGGTAGCGCCAGGGGCTGGTCTTTAAAGTGCGCGACCACGCCGTCGCCTGCGTGCACGGCACGCATCACGTCGGCGTCGGTCGGTCGATCGTCGAGAATCGTGTCGTTCGTTGAGGTCATAACGCTATCGACGCCCGTCATCCGCGCCTGTTTCGACCCGCAGTAGGCCTCGACGCGTATCGGATGACCGATCTTCGGAACACTCGGCGCACAACTCGCGACCGCGAGCGCCGTTGCCGCGCAGGCAAAAAAGCGGTTTTTCGGTGCGTGCATCGCGCTAGTTTTTCGCAACGGTCGAGGAGTTGGTCTGCGAGTGGGAGGTGTTCACGTGTCTGAAAAACATTCCAATCAAGGGCAGTCAGCCGATAAACGGCAGTTTGATTACGTTACGGATCGTGGTGGCGTGGAGCAGCCCCGCCCGCGACGAACGGTTCGTCGATGGTAAGACGTCACGAACCCGCCGGAACTCACGCGCGGCTGGATTTGCACATCCGAGCCGACTTTCCATCGCATCGCCGGTGGGGATCGATGCGGGCTGGCAACCCTGTGCGATGATCTCCACGTCTCCTAGCGGAACCTGGGCGAAGAGCGTCGTTTGTCAGTTGATGAAGTCATGGTCCGTTTGGAGATCTTAGATCGTGTAGCCGTCGTTGGCAGTGCGACGATCCAAGGTCGCGCCCCCGCTACCCGGCGCGTTTCTCCCGGCGGCGCTTGTTGACCGAAGCAACCGCTGAGTCCGCCGAAGGAACCCGCGACCGAGGACCGCTGTTTCTCGCGTCCTCGCTCGAATAAGATGATCGACCGGCGTGCTCTGTCGTCGTGTCGCGCGCGAGCCTCGCGGACGTCTCCCGGACTCCGAGCGTCGAAAGACCAGCGTGGGAAAAAATTTCTCTTGACACCGCTCACTTGACGTGGAAGGGAAAGCGCTCCAATCGGTAAACCAACGCTTCCTTAATGGGTGAGTTGGCGGGATGATTTCACGTCTTGTCGCGATCGTTTTTTCTTGAGGAGACCCGGGTGATATTCAACCAAGCGAAGCCCAGCCGTGGGCAGTTCATCGTCGGCGGCGCGGCCATCGCGGCAGCCGCCACATTTTCGACCGTCAACGTGATTGCCGCGCCGATGAAAAAGCTCGTTATCGGTCTCGACGTTCCGCAAACTGGCCCCTACTCCGATCAAGGCCAGGATCAACTCCGGGCCTACAAACTCGCAATTGAAGAAATCAACGCCAAAGGCGGCGTGATGGGCATGCAGATCGAGGCATCGGTTGGTGACGATCAGACGAAAGCACCCGTCGCCGTGGAAAACGCGCGACGCATGATCGAGCGCGATGGCGCCGTGATGATTACGGGCGGCTCGTCGAGTGCGACCGCGGTCGCGGTTTCGGGCCTCTGCCAAGAAAAGAAAACTATCTTCATGGCGACGTTGACGCACTCGAATGCGACGACCGACGAATCGTGTCATTACCACACCTTCCGCCGCTATAACAACGCATACATGTCGGCGCACTCGATGGCAAAGACGCTCCTTTCGAAGTACGGCACCGGCAAGTGGTTCCACATCACGGCCGATTACACGTGGGGTCACTCGGTCTACGAGAGTCTGACCGAAGTCCTCGAACCCAAAGGCGCGAAGACGATCAAAAACGTGTTGCTGCCCCTCGGCACGACCGACTTCTCGTCGGCTCTCTCGCAGGCGCAGGCCGCAAAGCCCGACGTGCTCGTCATCACCGAGTTCGGTAAAGACATGGTCAATGCGGTCAATCAAGCCGCACAATTCGGCCTGACGAAATCGACGAAAATTCTCGTTCCGCTCGCAGATGAGTATATGGCCAAAGGCGCGGGGGACAACTTCGCAAACGTCGTAACGACGGCGCCGTTCTACTGGCAGTATCACGCGGAGAAGTATCCGGCCGCTAAAAAATTCGTCGATGCTTTCGTGAAGCGTTACGGCGCTCCGCCGAGCAACGGCGCGGAATGTGCGTATACGAACATTTACCAGTGGAAAGAAGGCGTCGAGCGCGCGGGCTCGCTCGATCCGAAGAAGTTCATCGAAAAGATGGAAAATCATAAGTTCACCGCGACCAAAGAGCCCGAATACTGGCGCGCCTCGGATCATCAAGGCGTGAACAGCTGCCTCGTCCTCGAAGGCGTTCCCATCAAAGATCGCGCGAACCCGTACGCATTCGCAAAAGTACTCGAAGTGCACGACGGCGAGTCGGTTTCGATTCCGGCGGCATCCAGCAAGTGCAAGATCGAATCCGCATAATCAACCCTTCGTAAACTCGCAGAGGACCGGCTTCCAGATGTGGGAGCCGGTCCTTTCACAAGCCGAACCACCGCGCAAAAATGAGGATACGACCATCGACGCAATTCTAGCGCAACTTCCGGGCCAACTCTTAGACGGATTTATCCGCGGTCTCGTGTACGTCGCGATCGCCCTCGGCCTCACGATCGTTTTCGGCATGCTACGCCTCGTTAATTTCGCTCACGGCGCGTTCTACGCGATCGGCGCGTACGTCGGCCTCATCGTCGCAGAAAAACTCGGGCTCGCTGCGGGACTCATCGCGGCACCGATTGCCGTCGCACTCTTCGCGATCGTCTTCGATCGCGTGCTCTTACGTCGCTTCTATTCGAAAGAACCGACGTCGCAGATCCTCGTTACGTTCGGCGTCGCGATCGTCGTGCAAGAGACGTTGCGTTTGATCTTCGGTGGAACGACTCGATCGTTTCCGATTCCCGCGGCCGTTTCGGGATCGTTCAATCTCGGCTTCACGCAGTACCCGACCTACCGCCTACTTTTAGCCATCGGTATCGTGCTGCTGATCGTCGCCGTCTACGTCTTCATCGAGCGGACCGACTACGGGCTCATCGTACGCGCGGGAATTCGCGATCGCACGATGGTGCAGTTACTCGGCGGAAACGTCAAGCTCGCATCGACGATCATCTTCGCACTCGGCGCGAGCCTCGCGGGGCTCGTTGGCGCGGCTGCGAGCCCGATCTATAGCGTCGATCCCAATACCGGATTTTCGTTTCTCATTCCGTCGTTCGTCGTCGTCGTCATCGGCGGGCTCGGCAGCTTCTGGGGCGCCGTCCTCGGCGGTCTCCTCGTCGGCGAATTGCAGAGCGTCGCGACGCTCGCGTTGCCTGCGGCGAGCGATGTCATCATCTACGTGGCGATGGCACTCGTCTTGCTCGTCAAACCATCGGGCTTGCTCGGTGAGAGCGAAATGATTCGCGGATGAGTACGGTCGATCTTCGGTTCTACGGCCTCACGTTACTCGGCCTCATCGTCTTCCCGTTCGTTATCCATCCGATCGGCGGCTATCCAGGGCTCGCGACGCAGATTCTTATCGTCGCGATCGCGACGGTGGGGTTCAATCTCTTGCTCGGCTACGCGGGCCTGCTCTCCTACGGGCAAGCCGCATTCTACGGCGTCGGCTCGTACATGGCGTTGCTCACGGTCTCGCGTTTCTTCCCGAGCCATCCGAATTTTTGGCTCGCGATCGCGCTTTCGGTCGCGCTCGTGACGCTGATGGCGCTTGGCATCGGTGCGCTCGTCGTGCGGCTCTACGGCATCTATTTCGGGCTCGTGACCCTCGCGATCGCGCAGATGTTTTTCTTCATCATCTTTCAATGGCGCGATCTCACGAAAGGCGACGACGGCTTACAGGGCATCTCGTCGCCCGCGGTTCCGCTCGGATTCACCTCGATCGATCTCGGAGCGCAGTTTCCGCAAGTCGATCTGGGGCCGTTCGGCAATCTCAGCGACGTGCATTATTGGTACGCCTTCGCCGCGATCGTGATGTTCTTGGTGCTCGCGTTCATGCGCACGCTCACGAAATCGCAATTCGGTGAAGTGCTCGGCGCGATCCGCGAAAACGAAGAGCGCAGTATGTTCGTCGGTTTCGATCCCGCCAAGTACAAACTCGCCGCATTCACGATTGCGGGCATGCTCGCGGGGCTCTCTGGAGCTCTACGCGGTCTCTACGAAGGATCCACGAATCCCGATTCGCTCGCCGTCGACACGAGCGGTAGCTTCGTGATCTACGCCGTCGTCGGCGGGCTCAAGACGCTCTTCGGTCCCTTGGTCGGCACCGGGCTCATCATGTATCTCCAAAACGTCATCAGCGCGAAGACGGAGGCATGGCGATTGATCGAAGGCCTCATCTTCGTCGCCGTCATCGTTTTCTTACCGGGCGGCATTCTGGGGTCGTTGCAACGCAAGCGAAAGGGCCCGGCGCAACAGATTCTCGCGGGGGCGGTCCGAACCGGACCCGCGACCGATGCTTCGGTTCCACGCGGGGTGACACGCTGATGTCGGCGATTCTCGAAACCAAAAATCTCGGCAAGCGCTTCGGTGCCTTCGCAGCCAACAGCGAGATCGATTTCTCGGTGCAACCGGGCGAACTTCGCGCCGTGATCGGACCGAATGGCGCGGGAAAGACGACGTTCTTCAATTTGCTTTCCGGCATCGCCGATCCGACCGAGGGCGAGATCTACTTTCACGGTGAGAAGATCACGCATCTCGCGGGCCCGCGCCGCGTCGCGCGTGGGATCGCGAAAGCGTTCCAAACCGCCAACGTCTATCCCGACGAAACCGTCCTCCAAAACTGCCGCATCGCCGCGCTCGCGCATACGCAGGGCCTCTTCAAGCTCGAACTTTTTCGGCCGTCGGCGCGCAACACGAACGTCGATACGATCGCGCGCGAAGCGCTCGAACTCGTCGATCTTACCGCGATGAGCGACCTGCGTGCGGGCGATCTCTCGCACGGCGATAAGAAACGCCTCGATATTGCCGTCGCGCTCGCGACGAAGCCACAAATTCTCTTGCTCGACGAGCCCGTCGCGGGGATGTCGATCGAGGAGGTCGCCAAGACCGATCACCTCATTCGCGGCCTCGCAAAGCAGATGACCGTACTCCTCATCGAGCACGATATGAATATGATCATGGGCATCTCGGATTCCATCACGGTCCTGCATCAAGGCAAGATTCTCGCGCAGGGCACGCCCGCCGAGATTCGCGGGAACAAGTCCGTGCAAGATGCCTATCTCGGTGGCCACACGGAAGGGCACGTATGAGCGCGATCGCCACGGCAACCGACACGATGCTACGCGTCGAAAACATCGACACGTATTACGGCGATAGTCATATTCTCAAGGGCTTAAGTTTAGAGATTCGCCGCGGCGAGACGGTCGCGCTTCTCGGACGCAACGGCGTCGGAAAAACGACGACGCTCAAAAGCATCGTCGGCTGGGTACCGCCCAAACGTGGAACGATCACCTTCGATGGCGTCGACGTAACCGGCAAAGAGATGATGGAGAACGCCCGCGCCGGCATCTCGCTCGTGCCCGAAGAGCGACGCATCTTCACGAACCTCTCCGTCTACGAAAACATCAAGCTCGCTCAAGTGACCGCACGGCGTCCGGGTTGGACATTACAAGATGTCTACGACCACTTTCCCCGACTCAAAGAGCGCGAGAAAAATAAGGGCGACGAGATTTCCGGCGGCGAGAAACAGATGCTCGCAATCGCGCGTGCGCTCGTGCAAGATACGAAGTTGCTCTTGCTAGACGAACCGACCGAGGGCCTCGCGCCGCTCATCGTGCGAGAAGTCGAAGCGATCGTGCGTGAGATCAAAGCGAAGGGCATGACGATTTTGCTCGTCGAGCAGAATTTCTATTCGGCACTCGCCGTCGCCGATCGCTGTTACGTCATCGATCAAGGCGCGATCCAATTCGAAGGCACGCCCGCCGAACTCAAGGGCAACACCGAAGTGCTCTCTCGCTACCTCCACGTGTGATTCCCCACCGTCGTACCGTGGCGCGCCGCACACTCGGCGCACCAACGTGTTGCAATTACGAGCGCAGTGGCCCGATCTCGCCGCACTCGACGCGAGCGCCCGAGCCGCCGTTGACGGGTTCGTCCGTGTAGTTATCTTCGTTTGCGTGGATGATGATCGCGCGACCGAGGATGCTCGTCGGGCCTTCTCTCAAGCTCAGACGATCGGTGAAGAATGTCGTGCGCGCATGGCCCGTATCGCTCGCAGTGATGTTCGGCAAGTCGCCCGAGTGACCGACGCCCGCCGGTCCGGCATGATGCGTGGTTCCTTGCGGATCGAAGTGGCCGCCCGCCGCACCGAAGGCCGTCGATTTACCCGTCGTGTCGACGAGTGCGTTGCACGACCCGGTCTCGTGAATATGCATCCCATGTTTGCCCGGCGTCAGGCCGACGGTATCGATACGCACGAGTACGCCACCCGTATCGATCGCGACGAACGTCGCGGTGCCCATCTCTTTACCCGACGGATCGACGATGTACGCTGCGTACGTCGGAGTACGATCGGCTGCGTGCACGCCGGTCGGAACGGCGCCTGCGACGAGCACGCATGCGGCCGCGGCCATCATAATCGACTTCATTTTCATGTTGCTTCGGTCTCCCTCACTTAGTCTTCGAGCGTCGTCGTGTCGCCGAGCGACAATCCAGCTTCTTGCGCCTTGAGCAAACGTCGCATGATCTTCCCACTCCGCGTTTTCGGAAGTTTGAGAACGAATTCGATCTCTGCCGGCGTGCCGATCGGCCCGAGATGATATCGGACGTGCTCGGTGAGCCCACGTTCGAGCTCGGCGCTCGCAACGTGACCCATGCGTAAGACGACGAAAGCCTTGATGACTTCGCCTTTGATGGCATCTGGTTTGCCGACGACGCCCGCTTCCCCGCACGCGGGGTGTGAGACGAGCGCGCTTTCGACGTCGGCCGTCGCGATACGATGGCCCGCCACGCTGAGCACGTCGTCGGCCCGACCGAGCACGAGGATGCTGCCGTCGGCATCGATCGTCGCGACATCGCCTGCGGTGTAGCAACCGGGAATCATATCGAAGTAGGAGCGATATTTCGCGCGATCGTTCCACACGTCAGCGAACATGTATGGAACCGGTGTTTCGAGGACGAGCAATCCGCCCGTGCCGGGTTCGACCGGTCGACCCGCCTCATCGCGAATCGAAAACACTAACGGACCGAATGGTTTACCGCTACGATCGGGACGGATCTCCGAAGTGGGCAAGAAGCCGATCGCAGGGCTCGCGAGTTCGGTCTGCCACCATTGGTTGCAGACGGCCGCGTGACCACGCCCGACGACGTCGTGCAAGAAGCGCCATGCTTCCGGATTGAGCGGTTCGCCCGCGCAGAGGATCTCGTCCAACGACGAAAGGTCGAAGCGCGCAGGCAACTCGTCGCCGAAGCGCATCAGCATGCGGGCGAGCGTCGGCGCGGTGTAGAGCTTGGTGATCTTATGCGTCGCGATCGTTTCGTAGACCGCGGCCGTCGTCGGATAATCGGGCGAGCCCTCGCGGATGATATTCATCAAGCCGTTGGCGAGCGCGCCGTAAACGATGAGCGAGTGCCCGACGATCCAACCGATGTCGCTCGTGCACCAGTACACGTCGTGCGGCGTGATGCCGGTCGTATCGGCGAGCATCGCCGTGGCGCCCGAGAGGTAGCCGCCATGCGTCATCACGACGCCCTTGGGCTTCCCCGTCGTGCCACTCGTGTAGAGGATGAAGAGCGGATGATCGGATGCGACGATCTCGGGCGCACACGCGTCGCTCTGCCCCGCAACGTACGCGTCGTAGTCGCGCACGCGCGGATCGATGCGCTTGAGTGGCGTGCCGCGCCGCCAAACGACGACGCGCCGCACGCTCGGCAGATTCGCGACGGCGTCATCGAGGATGCCGAGTAAGTCGACCATCTTCCCGCGGCGATGCGTGAGATCGGCACCGATGACCACCTTCGCTCCGGCATCTTCGATCCGATCGCGCAGCGCCGTCGCACCGAGCCCCGCGTAGATGACGCTATGGATCGCGCCGATACGCGCACACGCGAGCATCGCAACGATGCCCTCAACGGAGAGCGGCATGTAGATACACACGCGATCGCCCGAAACGACGCCATCTGCGCGAAGCGCGTTTGCCAGTCGGTTCGTCGCTGCGAGCAGCTCGACATACGTCACGCGCGTCTCGAGCCCATCTTCGCGAAGATATCGATACGCGACGGCACTCGAATTCGCGTGCGCGTGGCGATCGAGACACGAGACCGTCGCGTTGAGCGTTCCGCCGGGGTACCACGTCGTCGCACCGATCTCACCATCGAGCGTGCGGTCGGGTAATTTCTCCCACACGATCCGTGTCGCGCAAGCGGCCCAAAACGCGAGCGGATCTTCCAGCGCCTTCGCATTCCACGCGTCTTGATCGGGAATCGGAGCCCAGGCGGCCACGCTTGCGGGCGGCGCGATGCGCTCGCCCGTCGCGAGCAGGCTATCGATCGGCGTGCGGTCGTTCACGTATTGTTTTGCTCCTAAAGCTTATTGATGGCGTGATTGGCGATGAGCGCCGCACCCGACGACGTTCGATGCACCGTATACTGGCCGAAATAGAGCCCGGTCGCGGTTCGCAGATCGACGTTGACGGTCACGTTATCGCCGGCACTGCGCGCTTCGATGTGTTGGATACGCGTCGAAGCGTTGACGATACCCGCCTCCGCAAGCGATGCCGGCGCATCGGAACCGAACGCGGCGCGCGCCGTCGCATCGTCGCCACGCGCGACTGCGGCGATGTATTGGCGCACGACGCCGGTCGCGAGCTTTGCAAACTCCGAGTCGGTATCGTCACTCGAGGCGGGAGCCTCGAGTTGCGGCGGAGCGGTTACGGCCACGACCCGGCTCGGAACGCGCGCGGGTGCGGCGGTCGCGGGTACTGCCGTGGCGGGCGAGTCCGGGGAAGGCGCGACGGAAGCCACGCGCGCACGCGCCGTCGCGCGCGGTGTCGCTCGCGGTGTCGCTCGCGGCGATGCGTCGGCTGCGGGCACGTGCGATGCTTTCGGCGGCGCGGGCGTTGCCGACGGAACGTCGGTCGGCGCGTCGGTCGGCTCCGGGGATCTCGGAGCGGCCGGAGCGAGCGATGCGGGTGGCTCGGTCGGAGCCGGCGTCGTGGGCGACTCCGTCACCGTTGCGGTTGCGGTTGCGGTCGCGTGGACGACGACGGTTTGTGTGGGCACGCGCTTCCCGACGAGCGAGAGTCCCGCCCCGATCACGAACCCGAGCACGACGACGGCGATCAGAATCGGAATGAGCGGTAATCCGCCAGGCGGCGGCGTCGATGGCGGGCGCGTACGGCGTGGTGAAGGATCGGACATCACACAATCCGTTCGCGCTGCGAAGCGCGCATACTGCGAGATGAACCCGAAAGGCACGTCGCGAAAATCGCCCGCGTGATCCGCGTGCCCATCCCGATCGACGTCGCCACGATCGCTGCAACGGCAAGCAGTGTTTTCGCGCTTGGAACGCCGCTGCGCGTCGACCGCCTTCTCGCTCTCGCGATCGCGCATTCCCTCGGTTCGCGCGCCCCGCAAGATAAACGCGATCGGAGTATTCGCTCGAATCTCGGCGCCTTTATGGCGGGCCGATTTGTCGTCGATATCGATGGGCGGATCTACCACCGACCCGACGCCGTCGTTTTCTGCACGGGAACCGCTACCTTACGATTTTTCGCAAAAGACCCCGGTTGGCGTTCGTTGCCGGTCGCTTAAGAGCAGACGTTCTCCGTGTCGCTCGTTCGAGGGGAACCGGTCTCTGCGCCGTAACGTGGTTTTGAGATCACTCCCTTAAGGCTTGTGAGCGTTTGCTATGTATCTCACCCTTCGTTTCCGGATTGTCGCCGCGGCCGTGGTGGCCGTTATCGCATCGGTGCTCTACGCACCGAGCCCAGCCTCAGCTGAGGATACCCTCGCCGCGATCAAAGCTCGGGGCAAGATGATCGTCGGCGTGAAGGCCGATTATCCGCCATTCGGTTTCCTCGATGGCGAAAATCACGTCGGCCTCGAGATCGATCTCTTGCACGACATCGCAAAAGATCTCTTGGGCAAGGCCGACGCGATTGAATTCGTGCCCGTCGTCTCCGCCAATCGTTTCCAATTCCTCAACACGAACAAAGTCGATTTTCTCTTTTCGACCGTGACCGTGACGGACAAGCGTAAGGAAGTCATCGATTTCTCGGCGCCCTACATGAAGTCGGGCTGGCAGATTCTCGTCAAACGTAACAATTCGACGATTAACGAAATCGCCGATCTCAAAGGCAAGACGGTCGTGGTCGTGCCGGGCTCCACGGGCGAAGCCGGGATATCGAAGCTCGTACCCGAGGCGAATTTACTCAAGCTCACGCAAACGAGCGAAGCCCTCGATGCCGTCGATCAGGGTCGCGCGGATGCGTTCATTCAAGATACGGCGCTCTTAGTCGGCCTGACGGCGCAGAAACCGCAATATAAGGCCGTCGGAGCCTCGCACGACGATTTTCCGATCGCGGCCGCGTGCCGCAAGGGCGATGCGACGCCGTGCGCGTTCATCTCCAAAGAAATTGCGAAGTTTGCGAAAAACGGCGTCCTCGCACGTGAATATCACAAATGGCTGTACAACAACGCGACGCGGTTCATGCCCTAATCGAGGGCACGCACCATCGTTCTCGCAACGGGCCTGAACTTCTCGATCGTGCGCGATGCTGCCCCGCAGCTCGCGCACGGCTTCGTTCTGACGCTCGAGATCGCGTTCTTCGGCGTTATCGGAGCGCTCGCCGTCGGCGTGATCGGCGCCGCGATGCGCATCTCGACGTCGCGCGCGGCACGCGTCGCCGCAACCGCGTTCACCGAATTTTTCCGCAATACACCGCCACTCGTGCAGATCTACTTTCTCGCCTTCGCGATCCCCAAGATTCCGGGCATCGGGCCGCACCTGATCCTACCCTCGATCGTCGCAGCGACGCTCGGGCTCGTCTTGCATCAGGGCGCGATCAACATCGAAATCTTACGCGCGGGTCTTGGCGCCGTGCCCGCGGGTCAGCGTGAAGCCGCTCAAGCCCTCGGGCTCTCGCGTATCGACGAACTGCGCAGCGTGCTCGTGCCGCAGGCCGTGCGCATCAGCCTGCCCGCGCTCGGCAACAACGTCATCTCGCTCTTCAAGAACACGACGCTCGTTGCGTCGATCGGCGTGCTCGATATCTTCGGCGAAGCCAACGACATCATCGCGACGATCCTCGTGAGCGCCGAACTTTTTCTCACCGTCGGTGTGGTCTACGTCATCTGTGTCGCGCTCCTCGGTGCGCTCTTTCGCGCGCTCGAGCGTAAGTTCGCGCTCGCACGCTGATGCCGCGATGACGAGCTATCTCCACGCGCTCCCATCGCTCGCGCGCGGTCTCGGAACGACGTTCCTCGTCTCGATTGCCGCGATGATCCTCGCGGTCGCCATCGGATTCGTGCTCGGTATCGTTCGCTCGCAAGTCCCGCGCGCGATCGATCTTCCGATCCTTGCCGTCATCGAGTTCTTCCGCGGCATTCCGCTCCTCGTGCTGATGTACTTCATCTTCTTCGGGCTGCCGCAACTCGGACTCAAGACGAATCAAAATGTCGCGGCCATCGCCGCGCTCTGCCTCTATGCGGGCGCGCTCGGGAGCGAGATCGTGCGCGGTGCGATCGTCTCGATCTCCGGCGGTCAGACCGAGGCCGCAAGCGCGCTCGGCCTCTCGCGCGTCCACATTCTCGCTCTCGTCGTGATCCCGCAAGCCCTGCGCCGCATGTTGCCGCCGTTCGTCGGTCTCTTCGCGCTCATCGTCGAATCGAGCTCGCTTTCTTCGCTCATCAACGTGACGGATCTCTTGCAGACGGCGCATCAAAACGTCGAACGTGACAACGATATCGCCTTACCCGTTTACCTCACGGTGCTCGTCGCATATTTCGCGGTGAACTATCCGATCTCGCTCGCCTCGCAGCGCCTCGAAAAGCGGCTCACGTGAGCCGCGAGCGCATCTAGGAGTTTGTAGCTTATGCCGATGCTCGCGATGTCCGGAGTGCGCAAAGCCTTCGGAACCAACGTCGTCCTCAAAGATATCAATCTCGCGGTCGACCCGGGCGAAGTGTGCTGCATCATCGGCCCGTCGGGGAGCGGCAAATCGACGGTATTACGCTGCATCAATCGTCTCGTGACGATCGACGCGGGCGACGTCGTGATCGATGGGCTCTCGGTCATCGATCCTGCCGTCAAAGACGTCGATCTGCGCAGACGCGTGGGCATGGTCTTCCAGCAGTTCAATCTCTTCCCACACATGACCGCACTCGAGAACGTGACGCTCGCGCCACGAAAGGTGCGCGGTCTCTCCGCCGATGCCGCGAATACCGTCGCGCTCGCGTTACTCGAAAAAGTCGGCCTGCGTGAAAAAGCGCAGAGCTACCCCGCGCAACTTTCGGGCGGCCAGCAGCAACGCGTCGCGATCGCGCGGGCGCTCGCGATGGAACCCAAGGTGATGCTCTTCGATGAGGCGACGAGCGCCCTCGATCCCGAGATCACAGGCGAAGTGCTCGCCGTCATGAAGGCCCTCGCAACCGAACACACGACGATGATCTGCGTGACGCACGAGATGGGGTTCGCGCGCGAAGTCGGCACGCACGTCGTCTTCATGGATGGCGGCCTCATCGTTGAGGAAGGGCCGCCGCAAGCGATCTTCGATGCGCCACAAGCAGAGCGCACGAAAGCCTTTCTCTCAAAAGTGCTTTAGCCGAGCCGATCGAACGCACGACTTCCGACCGCTATTTCGCTCCAATCGAAGCGGCCGGCGCGGCGGCGGTCGCAGCGGCGGTCGAAGCGGACGAGCGTTGGCGTTTGACCAGTTCGCCGTAGAGGGCGTTCGGCCACGCAAAGTCGTCGCGCGTGAACGCCTCGGGCCAATTCGCATTGAAAGATTCGTGCAGTCGATGATCGCCCACATCGGAGGCTGCGATGAAGCCCATCGTGCGCCGGATCTCCGCCGGATCGCCCGACGTGAGCGCTTGAACGATGAGCGAGAGTGGCCAAACGTACCCGTGCGGCGTGTGCGGACTCCCCACGCCACTCGCATATTTTCCATCGAAAAAATACGGATTGCGATTCGAGAGCACGAAACGCCGTGTCGTGCGGTACACGGGGTCGTCGGCGCGACGGTATCCGAGATATGGAATCGAAAGCAACGACGGAATATTCGCATCGTCCATCAGGTTTGCATGGCCGTAGCCGTCGACTTCATAGGCGAAAATATCGCCGAGTCCGTTGACATGCGAGGTACCGAAGCGCCGGATCCCGTGATCGATCTGTTTCGCGAGCCCCCAAGCGTTGGCCGCGTCCTTGCGATTGTGATAGACCTTGGTTTCGATTGCGGCCAAACGTCGGAGTACGACCACGGCGAACATATTATCGGGAATATTGTATTGGTAGCGCGCGGGGTCGTCTGAGGCGCGGAAGCCGGTCCAAATCATTCCCGTATCGCGCACCGGGCTGCCCTTACCGCTGTTGACGAGATCGGGGTGCCGATAATGCGACCGGCGGTCGTGATGCTGTTCGTCGCGAAACGTCGCGAGGACGCGTTCGAACGCGCGATTCACTTCGGGCGTAAAGATCGACCGATCACCGGTGACACGCCAGTATTTTTCGGCAAACCAAATCGGGTAGAGGAGCGAGTCGACTTCGAATTTTCGTTCGACCACCTTGTAATCCGAGGAGAACGCGTTCGCGTACGGGTCGATGAGGATGTAGCGCGCCTCGCGCGCGACCACGCCGCGAAGCGCCTCGGCCACGCGTTGATCGTCCGCCGCCTCGCCGATGTAGGGCTCCATCACGGCGCTCGCATCGCGCAACCATTCCGCCTCGATGTCGCCCGTCGAAACGTAGGTGGTTCCGTCGCGTTGACGGCTCGCGTGGCGGTTGAGTGCCTCGTCGAAGGCCGTCAAATAGATCTGCTCGAGCTTCGCCGAGAGCATCTGCGTTTCAGCAGCACGCGCGCCGGAGATACCATCACTTACGAGCGTCAACACGACGGCGAGCACGATGGCGCGCAGAAACAGCATGGACGACCGCTACATCCGCTGAATCGCGCCAAACACCCTGTCGCACGGCCGCATTACTTGCAAAATAACCAGTCGAAAGCGAATCGTTCCGTCACCATGAACCGCGCGCCGCTCGTCGCCTCGCTCTTGACGATGATCCTCGTCTCGCTTCCTCATGTAGCGCTCGCCGCGGAGCAAACCTACGTCGTCTCCGGTAAGGATAGCTTTGCGATCGGCGCAGGCGATATCCGTAGCGAGGTCTCGTACAGCGGAACGCAGAGTCTGCGCGTCTCCCGCCACGGTAAGACGATGCGCTTTAAAGCACACGTCGCGTACACGCGCAGCGATGGCACGGCTCAGAGCGAAGCGACGGGCGAATACGTCGCCGACGTGATGCCCTCGGGCGAAACGCTCGACTACGCCGATCACGACCCCGACTACCTGACCGTGCTCAACCAACCGTTTTCGGCGCAACTCGATCGCGCGACGCTCGGCGATCTGCAACACCTCAAAGGCCCGCTTCCCTTTGATTTTCCCTCTCCATTTACCGGTTCGTCGTTGCACGGATATCTCCAACATATCGGTGACGCGACCGTCGGTCCGCGTCGAGCGATCGGCGTTCGGTTCGAATCGGCGGGTCCGATGAAGGGCGGCCTCCCCGATCGCCCGGGCCTCACGCTCGTGGGAACGATCGCCATGCGCGGCACTGCGTATTACGATCTGGATACGGCGTTCCTACTCTCGCTCGACACCACGGTCACCATCACCGGCAACGTATCGAATCGGTCTGGGAAAGACCCGGTAACCATCACATACGCGCGCACGATCCGTGTCGACACGCCACATGCTATCCAGAGCGCAGGCAAGGCACCGTAGGAAACGGTACCGAACCCGAAAACGTTCGCCAGAAAGTTTAGGAGTATCGCGTGGTCCCTCAAACGAGGATCGCCGAGCGGAAGCCGGCTACCGCCGTGCTCGTGCCGCCGCGTTCCACGGAGACGCCGTCGACGGAACGGTTCGAACTCATCGTCGACGATTACCAACGTCGGCTTTATGGCTTCGCGCTACGCATGACGGGCAATCGCGAAGACGCCGAAGAGATCGTCCAAGATTCTTTCGTTCGGGCGTTTCGTGCGCTCGGCAAGATGACCGACGATGCTCGCCGGGAACTTCGCCTGCAACCGTGGCTCTATACGATTACGTTAAACGTCACGAGGAACCGATTACGCTCCAAACGCCCGACGAACGTCGCGCTCGATTCACTCGCCGATCCCGATGCGTTGCTCAACAACACGCAGGAGGGTCCCGAGCAACCCGAGGCAGTCGTCGAACGCGGAACGGATCTCGAGCTCGTCGAGCAAGCGCTGTTGCAATTACCGATGCATCTGCGAGCGGCCGCGACGCTGCGGTTCATCGAAGGCCGCAGTCACCCCGAGATTGCGGAAATCTTAGATCAGCCCATCGGGACCGTTAAATCGCACGTGCATCGAGCCGTGCGAATCTTGCGACGCATCCTCGGTCCACAAGTGGGCCGGATCGTTGCAGCCGAGGATTCTGTCAATGCGGTGTAGCGATGTCGAGATGCTCTGGGACGAAATGCGCAGCGGCGTCGAACCGAAAAGCGAACACGTTCTCGCACATCTCCGTCGTTGTAAGACCTGCCAAAACGCCTACGAACAAAACGAGGGCGTCGCATACTGCCTGACGTGTTTGCCGATCGTCGAGCCGCCAGAACACCTCGTCCCGAAAATTCTCGACCATATCAAGTCGATGCGGCAACACTATCGATCGGGCGTTGCCGATCATCTGGCGCGCATCGCTTCTCCACTCGGCGATCTCCACGTTGCGTGGCGGGAAACCGGCATTACGTTCCTCGGCATCGCGCGTGGTGAAGACGAAGACGCCGCCGTCGCGATCATCGAGCATCGCCTGAGTCGGCCGGTTCGCATCTGCGAACCGCCCACATGGGTGACGAGCACCATCCGAACATTCTTTACGACGTGGCGCGCCGACCTCGAGCGCGTCGATATCTCCGCGCTCACCCCCTTCGAGCGATCGGCCCTGTACAAGGCCGCCGAAATCCCACCGGGCGAAGTTCGGTCCTATGGTTGGATCGCACGCGAACTTGGCGCTCCCAACGCCGCGAGAGCCGTCGGTCAAGCGATGGCGCGGAATCCGATCGCGCTCTTTCTCCCGTGTCACCGCGTCGTCGACTCGAACGGGGCGCTCCACAATTACGTCTACGGGGTCGAGGTCAAAGCACGCATCCTCGCCATGGAAGGCTACTCGGGTTCGCGGGTGACCACTCCCGAACTACCCGTAGCTCCCGGCGGTCGCTCGTAGCCGCTCCGCGTACTTGGTGAAGAAAGCTTCGATCGTCGAGAGGTGCCGGACACCGCACGAAGAATCTTCGCTGCATATGATACCCGCGGTCCCTTCATAGATATACGAATGAAGGATAACAGACGGGCAAAGGGAGGTGATCATCGTTAGTTCCAATGTTCCCCAACGAAGTTCATTCACGCAGAAACAGACGATGATTGGAGGTGCACGAACCTAGTTCGTGCACGTAATGTCTACCCAGAGTCCGCCGGCCGCGAGCCGGCTTTTTTTTGCCCCGACCGTCCTCGTCACGGGATTCGAGCCATTCGGCGACCACGCGATCAACCCGAGCGCGATCCTCGCACACGCACTCGACGGCGCGACGATTGCGGACCATCGAATCCTCGGCCGCGTCTTGCCGGTCGACACCACGACCGTCGTCGCGGCGCTCGAGGCTGCGATCGCGGAGGCGGGTTCACCCGCGCTCGTTCTCTGCACCGGCCTCGCGGCCGATCGCGCGTCGCTCGCGCTCGAACGTACGGCGGTGAACGTTCTCTCGTTCGATATCCCGGACAATGCGGGCAACCTGATTCGTGAAGGACTGATACATCAAAATGGCGATGCGGCCCACTTCGCGAAGTTGCCGATTGAAGAAATCATCGCAGCATGGCATTCCGCCGGAATTCCGGGATACGTCTCGGAGACCGCCGGTACGTACGTCTGCAATCAGATATTTTACGAAGTGCTCGCGCTGAAGGGTCCATCGATGTTATCCGGATTTTTGCACCTGCCGTGTTCTCACGAACTCGCGATCGCCCGCGGCGCCGCGAAGACGCCATCGCTCTCGCTCGAGACGATGCGGACCGGGGTCGAGATTCTGATCGCAACCGCTTTGGGACACGCGCATGGAGCGTAAACCGAAAGCCGATCCGCGTATCGCGGCGTTGCCCGATATCCACGGCCACGCAAAGGGCGAGCACAAGCCCTTTGCCGAGGAACGCCCCATCCCGTACACGGCGCGGATGCTTTTTCTCTGGTTCTTCCACGCGTGTCGCCGCAATTCGCCACGCTTCGTGATGGTCGCCGACCACATGAATTATCTCACGTTCGAAGATCCCGCCGCCGTAAATTTGGTCCGTCGCGCGCTCAAACTCGCGCAGGCGGGCGATCTCTACGGCGCCGCGGAGACGGCGGGCGTCGAGCTCGGCCACGCCGCCGTCGTCTCCGAAGGTCTGCGTCGCGGGATGCGCTACTCGATCGGTGCGGAGATCGATAACGATCCGCGATGCCGCCCCGATGCGCAGAATATCGTCGATGCGATGAAACCCGACGGCATGATTCGCTCCGTCCATTTCTTGCCGATCACGCATCCGACGCATGGCGAAAATTGGATGTGGCCCTTCGACAATCCCGAGTTTAAAGATCTTTACGACGTCGTCGGTCTCGACAACGTGTGGGAGATCTACATGACGACGTTGCTCGATGCAATCGACAAATTACCGGGGCACATCGTCGGCCATTTTTACGTCCCGGCAAAATTCGGTCATTGGCCGGCCGACGACGTCCTCGAAGCCTACGAAGATCGTTTTCTCGCTGCGTGCGCCGAGCGCAACATGGCGATCGAAGTGAACTCGCGCTATTTCTATAAGTACTTTCTCGACGACGAAGCGCAGCGTTCGAAGTATCGCGCCGTTCATCTCCGTCTGTTGCGCAAGGCGAAAGAACGCGGCGTGATGGTGGCCGTCGGTTCCGACGCGCACAGCCCGAAAGATCAGGGCTCCGCGTTCGATATCGTGCTCGCGCTTCTCGATGAAGCCGAGATCAACGAAATCGCCTTCCCGCTCGGTGGCCGTCTCGCGCGCGTCGCCCTGCGCGCGACCGCCGAGATCTTGCGCGAACACTCGAAGGCCCTCGCCGCGCCGGCCGAACGCGTCGCGGCGCGTGCTGCTGCCGCGATGAACGCTCCCATTGTCGACGACGACGCCGATTCCGACGATGACGACGATGCAACTGGAGGCGAGGCGGCCTCGAAAACGGAGATCTCCGAAGCGCCGACCACCATCGCCGAACCGATCGAAGCTTCCGCGGCCGTGGCCGTATCGGCAAACGCACCGGCAACGAGTGCACCCGCCAAGAAACGGCCTCCGAAAAAAGTTGTTACCGTCGTCGAGGCCGTTTTGCCGTCAGTCGAAAGTGCGCCGATTGCGAGCGGCGAAGCTACGATTCCCTCGCCGCCCGATGCAAAACCGAGCGATCCGGTCGCCATTGCGAAGCCCGATGTCGCCCCGGCAACGAAGTCGAAGGCGATAGCAAAACCCGCGACGGCAATTGCGGCGCCGACTGCCGCGCCCGAACCGATCGAGGCACCCGCAAAACCGGCTGCGCCGAAACCGGTCGCCACGAAGGCCGTTGCGCCGAAGGCCGTTGCGGTAAAGCCCGTTGCAGCAAAGCAGCCGGTAGCGATAAAATCTACCGCTGCGAAGCCCGCCGCCACGAAGATCGCACCGGTGAAGTCGAAGACCGCAAAGACCGCACCCGTAAAAGCGGCCGAAGCAAAATCGGCGCCAAAATCAGCGGCACCGAAGGCGCGGGCAAAACCCAAATCGGCGGTCGCGAAAGCGACGGCGAAACCGGCGCGTCCGGTCGCAAAGACCGTGGCGAAACCGAGCAAAGCCGCACCGGCCAAATCGGTCGCGAAGAAGCCTGCGCGTTCGGTAACGCCCGCGAAGAAAACGTCGCCAAAGCCCGTCGCGAAAAAGGCTTCGGCAAAGCCCGCCCGCGCCGCCGCGAAACGCGCGCCGGTTGCGAAAAAAGCTGCGAAGCCGATCTCCCGCGCGGCGAAGGCAAAAGCGCCCGTGAAGAAAGTGGCCGCGAAAAAACCGGCCGCGAAAAAGTCCGCGCGCGGACGCCGTTGAGCACCGGGCTACTCCGTCGCACTTTCCCGCGATTCATCGCCACGACGATTCTTGCGGGCGCGGTCCTTGCGGGTTGTACCAAGGTGGGCACGGCGGGCTCAGATCCCGGTACCGGCGGCGTCGACGGCCGTCATCCGTGGACGAAGCCACACGTCTTACGTATCGGGCTGCAGACGACGCCCAATACGCTCAACCCGCTCCTCGCATCGAATACGACCGAAAGCATGATCGCGCGACTCATGTTCGACCTTCTCGTATCGGTCGACGAGACGGGAAAGAAGCAGATCCCGATCCTCGCGCGCGTCGTACCCACGCTCGAGAATGGCGGCATCAGTAAAGACGGCCTCACGATCACGTATCACTTGCGCACGAACGTGAAATGGCACGACGGAGTACCCTTCACGAGCAAGGACGTCAAGTTCACGTGGAGCGCGATTCTCAATAAGAAAAACAACGTGATCACGCAGACGGGATACAGCCTCGTCTCCGCCGTCGACACGCCAGATGCGGCGACCGTCGTCTTCCACATGAAGCAGCGCTTCGCACCCGTCGTCGATACGATCTTCGGCGAGAGTGACGATCCATTCAATATCGTTCCCGAACATATTCTCGGGCCGTTACAGAGCATCAATGTCGCCGATTTCAACTCATCGCCGATCGGGACGGGACCGTTTAAATTCAAAGACTGGATTCGCGGCGATCACATGACGCTCGTCCGCAACGACGACTACTTCTTGGGCAAGCCGAAACTCGCGCAGATCACGCTCAAGTTCGTTCCCGATGAAAATACGGAATTAAACCTTCTCCGCACGCACGATCTCGATTGGCAGTATCAAGCCTCGCCCCAAGAATACAAAGATCTCAAAACGCTCCCCGATATCACCTCGATTCTTTCCGTTCAAAATCAGTATCTGCGTATTCAGATCAACACCAAACGCAAACCCCTCGACGACGTACGTGTCCGTCAAGCGCTCGCGTACGGCATCGATCGTCAGAAACTCGTCGACACGCTAACGTTCGGCTCCGCCGTCGTCGCCGATCAAGATCTGCCGCCATTCATGTGGGCGCACGCACCGAACGTCGTCAAATATCCGCACGATATCGCAAAGGCGAAGGCGCTGCTCGCGGCCGCCGGATACGCGCCGGGCACCGACGGCATCATGGTTCGTAACGGCCAGAAACTCGCACTCGAGATCGTGACCAACACCTCCAACGCGACACGTCGCTCGGCGATCGTCCAGATTCAATCGATGTTGCGCGAGATCGGCGTCGAGCTCGATGTCAAAACGTACCTCGGCGCGTTGCTCTTTGCGACGATGGGCCAGGGCGGTATCTTACAGAACGGCAAGTTCGATCTCGCCGTCACCGGCTGGGTTGCGGGCATCGATCCCGATCAGTCGTCGATTTTCATGTGCAACGCGCAACCGCCGAACGGGAACAACGAAACGCACTACTGCACGCCACAAATGGATGCAGCCGAAACGGCTGCGATCACACATTTCGATCGCACGACGCGACGACGCGCGTATGCAAATCTCGAAGCGCAGCTCGCGCGCGATCAGCCGCAGATTACGATCTGGTGGCCGCGCCAGGTCCAGCCGATCAACCCCGATTTCAAACACTTCACGCCCAACCCCGTCACGGAGTCTTGGAACGCGTATACATGGGATATTTAGAACCGGAAAGCTCCCGCCTGGGTCGCATTCCCGAGATCAAGTGGCTCGTGAATACGATCATGGAGCGCGCACTCACGCGCGGCGAGTATCTCCTCGCCGGCGGCAATAGCAGCGATTTTTATATCGATAAATTTCGCCTCTTCTCGGATCCAAGCGTCCTGCGTCGCATCGCGCGACTCTTTACGCCGATCGTTACGGAACTCAATCCACACCTCATCGCCGGTACGGAACTCGGCGGCGCGATCCTCGCAACCGTCGTGTCGCAGATGACGAACATTCCGATGATCGTCGTGCGCAAGCAGCCCAAGGGCTACGGCGCGTTCACCGATGAGTACGTCGAGGGCCCCTACGTCGAAGGCCAGCGGGTGTTGTTACTCGAGGACGTCGTAAGCAACGGTCGTGAAGTCATGGCAGCGAAAGCGCGACTCGAAGAACTCAACCTGCAAGTGACGGTCTACGCCGTCATCAATCGCGGCCTCGCACCCGTTAAATCACTCGTCCAGTTTTCGCTGCCGCGCGGCGAGGCGAAGACCGACAACTAGCGTCCTAGATCGCGAGGCGGTACCCGTCGTCGGCGACGTCGACCGGGCCGCCGAACGCGCCGCGCGCATCGCTAGCCAAGCGTGCGACGTCGGCTGTCGCCGGATAGTGTGTGAGCACGAGTCGCGCGACGTTACCGCTCGCTGCCAGCTGCCCCGCCTCGCGGGCGGAAAGATGACCGCGCGGCAATTCCGCTTCGGCTTCGGTCGTCAGCGTCGCTTCGCACAGGAACGCGCTCGTTTCGAACGCGAGGCGCGCGACGGCGTCGTCGGGCGCGGTGTCGGCGCTATAGGTCACACTCGCGTCGCCCGCCTCGCAGCGAATCGCGAACGTCGAAACGTAGTGTTTCGTCGGCGCGAAGCGCAGCGCCATTTCGCCGATGCGCAGCGTCTCGTTCGGATCGTACGTCCGCACGTCGAAGACTTCGCCGATGAAGTCGTGGTGAGACTCGTTAGCGAAGGCACCGACGAGATTGCGCAAGAGCGTATCGCCATCTCGCGGGAGATAGAGTGCGACGCGACGATCGTTCGTGCGATCGCCGTATTTGAGCGCGTATCGCATCGGGATGATATCGATAAAGTGATCGGCATGCATATGGCTGATGATGACGGCATCGAGGCTCTCGGCCGCGCGCGAACGGATGATGTTGGAAAGCGCACCCGTACCGAGATCGGCGACGACCGCCCCGCCACTCGACTCGAGGAGATACGAACTGCACGCACGACCCGGTCGCGGAATCGAACAACTCGATCCCGCGACGGTAAGGTGCAGACGGTCCGGCGTTACAGGTTCGACAAAACGTCCTCGGCGTGGCCATCGACCTTCACCTTGGGCCAAACCAAGACGAGCTTTCCCGCCTTATCGAAAAGGAACGTCGCCCGAGCGACGCCCATGCTCTTCTTTCCGTACATGTTCTTTTCGACGATCACGCCGAATGCTTCACAGAGTTCGCTCTTGGCATCCGCGAGCAAGAGAAACGGGATGTCGTACTTCGTTTTGAATTTCTGATGCGAGGCGACCGAATCGCGACTCACACCGACGATCGCGGCGTCTTTTGCTTCGAAGCTTTCGAAAAGATCGCGAAATTGCGTCGCTTCGTTCGTGCAACCCGGCGTATCGTCTTTGGGATAGAAGTAGAGCACGAGCGGACGCCCGAGAAAATCTCGCGTCGACCGTTCCGTCCCGGTATCGTCGGCGAGATTCACCGCAGGCAGCGACGCGCCGGTTTCCAACATGCGAAGTGAACTCCGTTTCCAAGAGCGATGACGTGACTTTTGATCTTACTCCGGGTGCGCTTCCGGAGCCTTCGGCACACGTGCTCGCGAGCGACCTCGCCGCACGCGTTTCCGCGCCCCGTCGCATCCTCGTCGTGGGGTATGGGAGCGGCAGAAATCTCGCCCCGTTGCTCGATGCCGGGCTCGCGATCGATCTCTGTGAGGGCGACGTGACGCGTGCGGCGGCCGCGGCGCAGCGATACGGCGCGTCGTCGAGGGTCCGTATCTTCACGGCTCTGGGCTCGCCCTACGCGACGACTTCGATCGTACCAGACTGCGATGGCGCGCTGAGCACGCACGCATTGCTTCACGGCAACGCAGCCGGGCTCGCCACGTCGATCGCATCGATTCACGGTCGTCTACGCGATGGAGCGCCGTTCTACACCACGCTCGGCTCGACGCGCGATCCGCGCTTCGGGCGGGGCCTGCGCATCGATGCGGCGACGTTTGCGCCCGATACCGGCACCGAAGCGGGCGTGCCGCACGTCTTCCTCTCCGAACGCGAAGTCCGCGCGATGCTACGTGACTTTACCATCGAATCGCTCGACGAGATCGACGCGAGCGAGCACGTCGGCGCGTGGGCGCACGAGCCCGAAGATGCGGCGACGATCGTACATTGGTTCTTGCGCGCGCGGCGCGACGGTTAGTACGTCGGAATCGCCGGATCGATCTCGCGAGACCAGGCGTCGATGCCGCCGGCGAGATTCGCGACGCTCGTAAAATCGTGCTCGCGTAAATACTGCGCGACGCGATCGCTCCGATAGCCGCTATGGCACATGACGATGACGTTACCATCGACGGGAAGTTCTTTGAGCCGAACGGGGACGTCGCCCATCGGAACGTGTTTGGCCCACATGATTCGTGCCGTCTCCCATTCGTCGCGTTCGCGGACATCGAGGAGCACGAAGGCACGACCGGCCTCATGCATCGCTTTGAGTTGCGTGACCGAAATCTCCGCAGGAAGGATCGCATCGCTCACGCGCGCTTCCCCGTCGCGATGAGCCCCTGCATCGGGCTCGATGCGTTCGCGTAGAGCCGCTTCGCCATGCGGCCCGCGCGATAGGCGAGGCGACCGCTCTCGACGGCGAGGCGCATCGCGTGCGCCATCATCACGGGATCGCTCGCGGCCGCGATCCCCGTATTCATCAGCACCGCATCGACGCCGAGTTCCATCGCGATCGCCGCATCAGATGCCGTGCCGACGCCCGCATCGACGATCACGGGTACGGTCGCGCGCTCTTTGATGATCGCGATCGAATAGGGATTGCAGATCCCAAGGCCGCTCCCGATCGGTGCGCCCAGTGGCATCACCGCCGCGCATCCAACGTCTTCGAGACGTTTACATGCCGTGGGATCGTCGACGATATACGGCAAGACCGTGAAGCCGTCGGCGACCAATTCTTTCGCCGCAGCGATCGTTTCGACGGTGTCGGGATAGAGCGTGTGCGGATCGCCGATGACTTCGAGTTTGATGAGATCCGTGCCGAGAAGCTCGCGCGCGAGTTGCGCGGTGAGCACCGCGTCTTTGGCGGTGTAGCAACCCGCGGTATTCGGCAGAATCGTGTACTTCGTACGATCGATGTAATCGAGCATCGTCTTGCCCGTCGGATCGTCGAGATTGATGCGCCGGATCGCGACCGTGATCATCGACGTGCCGCTCGCCTCATGCGCCTGTTGCATGATATCGAGCGACGGATATTTTCCCGTGCCGACGATGAGACGTGAAGCGAGTTCGTAGGTGCCGATGCGAAGTGTGGTGTCCATGGTTCCTCGTTATCCGCCCGCGACGGCGCGGATGATCTCGACGGTATCGCCGTCGCGCAACGTGTGCTCGGCGAAGGCACCGCGACGCACGACGCGCGCGTTGACGGCGACGGCGATGCCGGTCGCGGCATCGATACCGAGCGATCGTAAGAGCACCTCGAGCGTTTGGCCGTCCTCGAGGTTCTGCGGTTTGCCGTTGATGGTGGCGTTCACGCGTGTGGTCTTCGCGTTCGGGAAGCGAGCACCATCGCGCGACCATCGCTCAGGCCGCGCGTGTCTCGCGACCGATCGCGAAGGGTGCGAGTGCGGTCGACGCACCGGCCTTGCCTTCGACGAGATCCGCGATGGCATGCGCGGTTGCGGGCGTCAGCAAGATGCCGTTGCGATAATGTCCCGTCGCGAGCACGTAGCCGCCGAGCGATGTCGCGCCGAGATACGGCAAGGCGTCCGGCGTTCCCGGACGCAGGCCGGCCCACGTCTCCGCGACCGCGAACGCACCGAGTGCCGGTAGCGCGTTCAGCGCCGCATCCAGGAGCGAACGCAAGCCCTGGGCGGTGACGCGGACGTCGAACTCCGCGCGTTCGACCGTCGCTCCGATAAGGAGCCGACCGTCGTCGCGCGGCACGCAGTAAGCCCCCGGTACCCACAGCACGCGCCGGACGAAATCGCGCGGGATCGCAAGGGCGAGCATCTGGCCTTTGATCGGCGATACGGGAACGCGCGCGGCCACAGGAACGCCCGCGAGATCTGCCGCCCACGCGCCACCGGCGTTGATCACGGTATCGGCCGGGATAAAGCCTTGCGGGCCGCGCACGCCGAGCACGCGACGCGCGTCCGCTTCCAGGGCGACATCGCCTGCGAACGCGTCGACGCGAACGCCGAGCGCACTGCACGCCGCGCGTAATGCGCGTCCGAGTCGGCGGTTATCGACGTGACCTTCGTTCGGCGAAAACGCCGCGCCGCGGATGCTCGCGCGGAGCGCCGGTTCGAGACGATGCGCGTCGTGTGGCTCGAGCCACTGCGCCGCGATTCCGCGCGCGACGCGATCGGCGACATGGCCGCGCAATCGCGAAACGTCGGCATCGTCGAAGGCGGCTTCCACGATACCGTCGAGATGCAGCCGCGCATCGACGCCGCCCCGCGCGTGCACGCCCGCGACGAACGCCGGATAGCGAGCGAGCGACTCCGAGCAGAACGCCTCGAACGCCGGATGCGCGATCTGCTCCGTATAGGGTGCGAGCATACCCGCGCCGGCCCACGACGCCGCAGCACCGGGTTCGCGCGCGTCGATCACGCGCACGACTGCGCCGCGCGAGCGAAGTTCGTAGGCGATAGCGAGACCGATGAGCCCCGCCCCGATGACGACGATCATAGCGTTCGATTCGACGACGAGCGCCGTGTTTCCACGACACTCGTTCGAACGATCTACATGCCTGTGTAGACGGGGCCTTCACCGCCCTGCGGCGGGACCCACGTAATGATCTGGTAGGGGTCCATGATGTCGCAGGTCTTGCAGTGAACGCAATTCGAGAAGTTGATCTGCAAGCGGCCTTCGACTTTCGTGCTGCCGTTCGTACCCGTCACGTTGAAGAGCGGCTCGTACACCTTGGCCGGACAGAAATACTGGCACGGATTTCCGAATTCGGTCGTGCACTTATCCGCGCAGATGGAAGTGTCGGAGATGTGAAGGTGCGGCACTTGATCTTCGTCGTGCATCGTGCCGCTGTTGAAGACGTCGGTGAGCTTATCGAACGTAATGACGTTGTCGATCTTCGCCCGGCCTTCGAGTGCCTTGGGCGCGCGCTCCGTGAGCTTCTTCATCTGCGCGTAACCGTTTTCACCGTGGAGTCTGTCGATGACACCGAAGGCGCGGCCACCGGTATACATCGACATGCCCGCATTCATCATGCCGGCGAATAAACCGCCCTTGAAGCCCTGATGGAAGTTGCGCGACATCTTCATCTCGTCGTAGGCCCACGACGCTTTGAATTTCGCGTCGAACGCCGATAACGTTTCGGCACCGAACGACCCCGCGACGATCGCATCGAATGCCGTTTCCGCCGCCATGATGCCCGACTTGATCGCCATATGGATGCCCTTGAGGCGCATGCCGTTAAGGAATCCACCCGAATCGCCCGTCAGCATGAGGCCGTCGGCATAGAGCTTGGGCATGGCGTAGAGCCCGCCTTCGGGAATCGCTTTAGCACCGTAGCGAAGCAGTTTACCGCCGTCGATCATCGCGGCGATCGCCGGATGCTGCTTGTAGCGCTGCATATTATCGTGCGGATCGGTCGTGGGATCTTCATAATCGAGACCCGTCACCATCCCGATATCGAGGATGTCGTCTTGCATACCGTAGATGAAGGCGCCACCGAAAGTTTCGTTCGGCAGCGGATGGCCGAACGTATGCAGCACGCTTCCCGGCGTCACCGTGCCGGGCTTGCACTGCCAGAGTTCCTTGACGCCGCATGCATAGACTTGCGGATCGCGATCGGCATCGAGACCGAGCTTCGCGATCGCCTGCTTTGCGAGCGTTCCACGCACCCCTTCGGAGAGGATGACGACTTTCGCGAGCAGATCGGGGCCTTGCTCGTAATTCGACTTGGGCTTGCCGTCGTGTCCGACGCCCTTATCGCCGACGCGCACGCCGATGCAACGATTGCCGTCCCAGAGCAATTCTTGTCCCGCGAACTCCGGTAAGAGCGAAACCCCGTGTTCTTCGGCAATGCCGCCGAGCCACTTCGTAAGTTTCTGTAGGCTCGTGACGTACTTGCCGTGATTCTTCATCATCGGTGGCATCGCGAATCCCGGCACGGCGAGCTTGCTGCCATTGGGATTGAGATACCACATCGCATCGGACGTGACGGCCGATTCCACGGGCGCCGTTTCGAGCCAATCGGGGATCAGCTCGTCGAGGCCTTTGGGATCGAGAACGGCGCCCGAGATACCGTGAGCGCCGATCTCGCGGCCCTTATCGACGAGGTATATCTCCAGGTCGTCCCGTCCGGCTGCTTTCGCGAGCTGGCGCAGTTTGATAGCCGCCGCAAGGCCGGCCGGGCCGCCACCGACGATGAGGACGTCGGCTTCGAGTTGATCGCGTTCTGCCATGGTAGTCCCCTTCGACCTCGATTGTGGAATTTCTTGTCAGGAGAACGTCGGCTGCGCGAGATTTTCGTTCGGGTGAGCGGCGAACCTCGCAATGACCGTCGTAACTGCGATGCGATGCATCGCGATCCGATCCTCCCAGGGTTGCGTCCGCGGCGATTCGAGCGTTAGCGCGTATCGTGCCGCACGGCGCAAGACATGGATGCTGTATGGCGTGACGTCGAAGAATTCGCGTTCGGCATCGTGATCGTTCCGAATAAGCCCGCGTGAGAGCACGCGCAGGTGATGCGCTTCCGGGGGATAGCCGAGATCGAAAGCCTCTGTGAACTCTTCCACGGGGAATTCCGCATCGTCGAGCGCGCGCACCAGCGCATCGCCGAACGGCGCTTCTCCGGCGACGACGGGCTCGTAGCAGTAGTATCCGCGGGCTTCGAAATCTTCGTGCAAATCGAGTGAGAGCGCGAAGCGGCGGTTGCGATTCGCGGCGATCATCGCGCGCGCTTCCGGCGTGGTACCGCCCTTTTGAAAGCTGCGATTGATATCGTGACCCTCGGCGTTTTCGCGCGTGTTGCGGGCGTACCCCGAGGGATTCGTGCACGGCCAGATGCGATACGCAAAACGACGATCGAGAAGCCCATCGCGCACGAGTGAAAGCAACGCCCACGGTCCCGCGGGTTCGTCGCCATGAACGCCCGCGGCGAGTGCGATCGTTCGGGCCCCCGGCGGCCCGACGATCTCCGCGACGAGCATCGTCCGCGGCACGCCGACGCACGCGACCTCGCGCACGCTCGCTAAGCCAGCCGCGCGCACGTGGCGCCATGCGGCAACGAGATCCTCGTAGATGAGCATGAAGCGGTTTTCGTGGCGACGGCTCGTTCCACCGCGCGCAAGCCCGCGTTCCAGGCGTCGATCCTAGTCGATCCTAAAGCAGTGCCGCGTCGAGAATTTCGATCGGATGCGCGGCGAGGATCGTTTTCCCGCGCTCCGCCAGAATCGACGCGATCTGTAACGTGCAACCCGGATTCGCACTTGCGAGCACGTCGGGTGCTACCGAGAGAACGTTATCGACTTTGCGCGCGCCGATCTCGGCTCCCGAACCGGGCTGGAAGATATTGTAGACGCCTGCGCTGCCGCAACATTGCTCGCCCTGCGGGATCTCGACGAGTTCGAGGCCGGGAATGTTGCGGAGTAATCGACGCGGTTGCTCGCGGATCCCTTGGGCATGTGCGAGATGGCAGGCGTCGTGATAGGCGACGCGCATGGGCAAGGGCCGATACTGCGCGACGCTCGTGACTCCACCGAGAAATTCGTTGATATCTTTCACTTTTGCCGCAAAGGCGCGAGCACGATCGTCGCCGTGTAGCAATTCGCCGTACTCTTTGAGCGTGGAACCACACCCCGCCGCGTTGATGATCACCGCGTCGAGCGCATCGAGATTGCCGAACGTTCGTACGAGCTTCTCGGCGAAATTTAGCGCTTCGGTATCGCGTCCGCTATGGATCGAGAGCGCGCCACAACAGCCTTGATCGCCCGGGACGATCACGTCGAAGCCTTCGGCGCTCAGCACGTTGATCGTGGCAGCGTTGACGTTGGGAAAAAACGTGCGTTGCACGCAACCCGCAATCACCGCGACCGTGCCGCGACGTGTGCCCTTCGCAGGCGTGAACGGCGGGAGTTTCGCGCGAATCTCTTCCATCGTGAGCGATGGCGAGAGTTTCTCGAGCTGCTGCAATTGCGGCGGCAAGAGTTTGAGCAATCCGCTCTTGCGCATTAGCGCTTGGAGGCCGCTCTTCGCGTAGAGAAAGAGCGGAATCGCGAGCACTTTGAGACGCCCGGGGTAGGGAAACGTCGCGAAAACGAGTTCGCGAAGACCGCGATCACCCGGCGCACGCGGATAGGCGGCTTCGATTTTGGCACGCGTCGATTCGATCAGCAGGTCGTAGCGCACGCCCGAAGGGCATGAGGTCACGCAACCCATACAACCGAGGCACTGATCGAAATGCGCGACGACGCTCTCGGTGAGCTCGAGCTTGCCGTCTTGCAAGCCTTTCATGAGATCGATGCGACCGCGCGGCGAATCGGCTTCCAACCCCCACGACACGTACGTCGGGCAAGACGGTAAACAGAACCCGCAGTGGACGCAATCGCTGATGAGATCCGCCGCGGTCCGTTCGGTCGCGGGGGTTTCGATGGTATCGATGACGTTACAACTTTCCGAGAAAACGACCGGGGTTGAGACGATGTTCGGGATCGAAGCGGTCTTTGAGGCCACGCATCAATGCAAACGACGGCGGGAGTGTCCCGTAGACGTCGACACGTTCGTTCACGACCGTATCATCGCAGTGCGTGACGACGAGATTGCCGCCGCGTGCTTCGGCAACGCGTCGAGCGGCGACGATCGCGCTCGCGACGTGCATGCTTGCGTCCTCCGAGCGACTCGCGCTTTCGGCGTTCCAGAACGAGCCTGCAAAAAATGCGACTCCGAGCGACGGATAGGCGATGGCCTTCGATCCTGCGGTGCCTTCGGGCGCGAGGTCCGCAAACGCGCGCAGGAGCGGAGCGACGATGTCGCGTTCGGCGCGTACGAATTCGGCGGGCGGCAACGCGATGCGCAAGCGAAGATCGCCCGTGCAACGCGCGTCGCGATCGAGCGCCGCGACACGCGCGACCGCGTCATCACCCGCGGAAATCGACGGATCGAACACACGCCCCAGGTCGAGGAAGCGCTCGCGCTGCTCGAGCGCACCCGACTCAAAGCCTTCGAAAACGGCGGTCAAGCGATACTGACCCGAGCCGAGACGCGACGCAACGAGCAGTGCGGGTTCGAGTTGCCGGCGAAAACTTTCGCGCACCACGTTCACCACGTCCTCCGCCGAGAGCGTTGCATCGACGCCGAGCGCGGCTTGCGGAACCGGGTGAAGACGCAACGTTACCGTCGCGATCATTCCGAGCGATCCGAGCGATCCGACGGCGAGCTTCGGTAAATCGAAACCCGCGACGTTCTTGACGACTTTGCCGCCGCCGCGCACGCGCGCCCCATCGGCGCGAATGAACGAGACGCCGACGATGAGATCGCGCATGCTGCCGAATCGCGTGCGCAACGGGCCAAAAGCATTGGTCGCAACGAGGCCGCCGATGGTCGCGCGTTCGGGCTCCGGTGCGTCGAGGGCGAGCCGTTGGCCGTGCGGTGCGAGATGCGCCTGGAGCGCCCCGAGCGTCACGCCCGCTTCGACTTCGACAACCATGTCGGCGGGTTGATACTCGACGATACGGTCGAGCTTCGATGTGTCGAGCAAGACGTCGACGCGCGTCGGCGCATACCCGAAGCTGAGTTCCGTGCCACCGCCGACGAATGCGATCGTGAGATGCGCGGCGTCGGCCGAGGTCATGAGCGCTTGCGCTTCGTCGAGGGTCGACGGCACGACCGTCGTCGTTGCGGCGATCCCGCGGATCGTCGTCGCCGTCATCCGCGCGCGGCCGTGCCTGCGATCTCGGTCGCGTGCGCGTGATAGTGGCCGGGGATATCACCGCAGAGCCGCGGCGTCGGGAAGACTTTGCCCGGGTTGAACGCGCGCTGCGGATCGAACGTGCAGCGAACGAAGTTCATCGATTCGAGATCGTCGTCGGTGAACATCTTGCCCATGTACTTCGCCTTGTCGGTACCGACGCCGTGTTCGCCCGTGATCGAGCCACCCGCGCGAAGGCAGATCGCAAGGATCTCCCCCGCGACGAGTTCGGCGCTATGCGCTTCACCCGGCACGCGTGCATCGTACAGCACCAAAGGATGCAGATTCCCGTCGCCCGCATGAAAAACGTTTGCGACGCGTAAGCCCTGCGTAGCACCGGCCGCTGAAATTTCGCGCAGCACCTCACTAATTTTCGAACGCGGGATCACGCCGTCTTGCACGTAATAATTCGGGCTGATCCGGCCCATGGCGGCGAAGGCGCTCTTGCGGCCCTTCCACATAAGCAACCGCTCAGCCGCGTCCTTGGGCGTGCGAATCTCGATGGCGCCGGCGCTGCGCGCGATTTCGAAGGCAGCGGCCGCCGTGTGTTCCACTTCGGCTTTCGTGCCATCGACGTCCATCAGCAGAGCCGCACCGACGTCGAGGGGCCAATCGACGCCCGTTGCCTTCACGATCGCTTCGATCGCGAGCGAATCGATCATCTCGACGGCGGCCGGAATGATCCCCGCCGCGACGATCGCCGAGACACAGGCACCCGCTTCGTCGGTCGACGGGAATGTTGCGAAAAACGTCCGCGTGAGTTCGGGAACGCGCAGAATACGCACGACGGCCTCGGTGACGATGCCGACCATGCCTTCGCTTCCGACGACGGCTGCGATGAGATCGTAGCCGAGCGGGTCGACCGCATCCGAGCCGATCTCAACGATGCTCCCATCGGCCAGTACGAGCGTCGCCGAGACGACGTGATTGACGGTGAAGCCATATTTGAGACAGTGTGCACCACCGGAATTCTCGGCGATGTTCCCGCCGATCGTACAGACGCTCTGCGAACTCGGGTCGGGCGCGTAATAGTACCCATGCGGCGAGATCATCTTCGTGACGTCGAGATTGATGACGCCCGGCTGGACGCGCATGCGCCTATTCTCGAGGTCGACGGTAAGGATTTTCGTCATGCGCGAGAGGACGACGACCAAACAGCCCTCGACGGGCAACGCGCCGCCCGAGAGCCCCGTCCCCGCCCCGCGTGGCACGACGGGCATACCGTACGCGCGCGCGACCCGAACCGCAGCGGCGACCTGTTCGGTCGTCTCGGGCAACACGACCGCGAGCGGCCGAATGCGCGTGCCCGTGAGGCCGTCGCATTCGTAGGTGGAAAGGCCGCTCGGATCGGTGATGCAGTTGCGCTGACCGACCGCGGTAGCGAGGTCGCGCTCGAGCGCGGTGACTTCAAGAGTAAGCACGATGCACACTTTGACGCCGAGCATCTTGCGTTCATGCAATTTCCGTGTCATCGGCCCCCCGATTCCACGAAGTGGAATTCCACGCGAACGATCCTCGTGTTCGATCGCGGGCGCACGGCCCAGGAAAACCACCTGGTGTACTTTTGGGTCGCCCGTTAGTCCGCCGTCCACGCCAGGAGCGACTCGCGATCGCTCGGGGCGAATTCGGTCTTGGCTTTGATGGCATCGAGATATTTGCGTTTTCCGGCGCGGTTGCCCTTACCGATCATCACGCAGCCCGCGAGACGATTCTTCCAGAAGAAGAGCGCACGGTAGTGCTTTTTATCGCGATCGATGTGGCGGACGGTTTCGAGATCGTCGCGGTACTCAGGGCTGATGCCGAACTGCGTGATCGTCTGCTGGGTGAAGACTTTCGACGAGTACTCGGGAACGTCGTGGTACCGTGAATCGCCACCCGCCATGTTGATCGCGGCGACTTTCCCGTGGGCGCCCGCATTATTCCACGTCCCCATCCGGTAGTTGATTTCGGCGATGGGATCGTAGAACTCGGCCACGTCGCCACCCGCGAATATACCCTTGACGTCCGTCTCGAGCCGATCGTCGCAAACGATCCCGGTCTTCGTCTTTACGCCCGTGCCGGCCACGATCTCGATATTCATCGTGAGGCCGAGCCCGATGCCGACGAGATCTGTCGCGATCTCGGTGCCGTTCTTCGTGATGACTTTCGTGATCGAGCCGTTCGAGCGAACGTACTCGCGCACTTCTTCTTCATAATGAACGTGAACGCCATCGGCGCGCGCGGCTTCGTCGACGAATTCACCCGCAACCTCATCGAGGAGGCGCCGCAAGAAGCGCGGTCCGCGGACGAGCCAATGCGTCTCGACGCCACGCGATGCGAATGCTTCCGCGAGTTCGTAGGCGATGAACGACCCACCGACCGCGACGGCGGATTTCGCCGTTTCGAGTTGATGCGAGAGTTCGAGCGTGTCGTCCATATACTGGAAGTTGAGCAGGTTGTGCGCGCCCGCGGAGCCCGGAGCATCGCTCTTATTGGGGCGGCCGCCCGTCGCGACGAGCAACGCATCGTACGGATACGCCTTGCCGTTCGCGTGGACGGTCTTGCCCTCGGCATCGATCGCATCGACGCGCGTGCTCAAATGCAGTTCGATCGCATGCTTCTCGTGCCACGCGAGGTCGCGAATGATGACCTTCGTCTGCGCGACCTGCTTGCGCAGGAGCGGCGGCAGCGCGATCCGATTGTAGAGCGTATACGGCTCGTCGGCAAACATCACGATCGACGCGTTTGCGTCAATTTTCCGCAGATGTTCGGCACACGTCGTTCCGGCAAAGCCGTTTCCAATGATGACATAGCGGCGTTGATCGGTATCGTGCATGATTGCTTTCTTTGACGCCGGGATCGCGAAGTCTGAACGCCGAGAACCCGCGGTGGGTGAGAATCGCGAGGCTATGGAAACGGCCTCTTCGTATGGAAGTGCGACTCGTACAACTCCTGGGATCGTTTATCACGACGACGAGCGCCTATACGCTCGCGCGTCTCGATTACGCGATGTCGCATCCCGAAAGTCCGGCTCCCCCTTTGATCGACCGCCTCTCCGATGCGTCGGAAATGACGTTGCGGACGGAATGGGAGCGTGTCGAACGTCAGCTCGAAGCCGCGCGACTCTTCGTGAAAGACCACGATGACGCTCGCGGGAAGCGGGCCGTGTACGACAAGACTTTCGGCTGGCTCCAGCGCACGACGCGGGAACTCGAACAGTACGCCCGCGCGGTCCGCTGGGTGATGACGGTCGATGAAGGCCGCTGAAAACGGGCGCGTAGGCGCCGGAAAGAGCACCGCATGAACTTCAATTCCGCGATGGAAAAAGCGCTCGCGCAAGCACGCGCGATGCAAAAACAAGTCCTCGATGCCACGATGGCCGCCGCCGAGCAAGTCAAACCCCAGTTGCAGAAATCTCTCGATGACGCCCACGCCCTGCAAGAGACCCTCACGAAGCACGCCGCCGCATCGGGCGAGATCGCAGCAAAGCAAACACAGGTGACGCTCGGTCACCTCGGTGAGGTCATTAAGATGGGCAGCGAGGCGATGCGCGAGTCGGCCGAGCAGACCCGCGCCGCCGCGCTCAAAATGGTCGAGCAATCGAAGAAAGTCGTCGATTCAGCGACCGAAGCTATGTCGAAGACACGAGAGTAGCGCCGCTCTCGCGGAGCACCTCACGGAGTGGCTCCGGGGTAAGTTCGACCGGCGCGAGCTTCGCGAACCGTTCGAGCGCCCGGGGCCAATCGGCGAGGAGCTTCGCGGCGCGCGTCGAGCCCGTCGCCGCCGCATAGCGTTCGAGAACCGCGCGTAACTTCGCGCTGTCGGGATCGTCGGCGCGAGCGGCCGTGAGGCCGCAGGTGGTCGGACCCATTGCGAGGTCGTGCGACGACGGATCGTAGCGATGCGGGAGCGCGACGAAGACGACGCCGCCCGACATACCGCTCGCGAAGTTTTTCCCGACGGGGCCGAGGATCGCCATGAAGCCCGCGGTCATATACTCGGCGGCATGATCGCCCGCGCCCTCGACGACGAGCGTCGAGCCGCTGTTGCGCACGCCGAAACGCTCGCCCGCAGCGCCGCGGACGAAGCCTTCACCGTCGCGCGCTCCGTAGAAGCACGCATTTCCAGCCACCGGTTCCGTCGGCGCCGCAACGTCGTCGCTCGCGTGCGTCGACGCGAACCCACGGACGACGATGCGACCGCCTTCGATGCTCTTGCCGACGTAGTCGTTCGCATCGCCCGCGAGATCGAGCGTGATACCCGAAGTCAGGAACGCGCCGAAACTCTGGCCCGCCGAGCCGTGATAGCGCACGACGAGTTCGCCCGTCTCTTGGCCAGCAATACGCCGCTGCGTGAATTCGTGTGCGAGACGCGCGCCGACGGCTCGATCGGTCGGGGAGATCGCGAGTTCCGGCGTGGCGTGCCAAGGTTTACGCGCACTCGCCCATGGCCGCATAACGAGATCGTCGAGATGCGTCGGTTCGAGCACGGGTTTCCGGGCGTCTTGCGGGCGCTCGGGAAGGCGGAGGATCTCCGAAAGATCGACGTCGTGTAATCGCGTATCGTCGAGCGGCTTGCGACGCACGAGATCGCTGCGGCCGCGTAGTTCGTCGAGCGAGCGCGCACCCATCGCAGCGAGGCGACGGCGAACGTCTTTTGCGATGAACTCGAGGTAAGCGATCGCTTCGTCTTCGGTGCCCGCGAATTTTTTGCGCAGTACGGGATCTTGCGTCGCGATACCGACCGGGCACGTATTCTTATGGCACTGCCGGGCGTAGATGCAACCGAGCGCCACGAGCAGCGCGCTACCGAAGCCGTATTCATCGGCGCCGAGCAGCGTCGCCATGATGACGTCGCGTCCGCTCTTGAAGCCACCGTCGACGCGTAATTTCACACGCGAACGCAAGCCGTTGGCGACGAGGGCGTGATGTGTTTCTACGAGCCCGATCTCCCACGGGAGCCCCGCGTGTTTGATCGAGGAGAGCGGTGATGCGCCCGTGCCACCATCGTGGCCGCTGATGTGGATCGCGTCGGCATCGGCCTTCGCGACGCCGCTGGCAACGTAGCCGATGCCCGACTGCGCGACGAGTTTGACGGCGATGCGGGCGTGCGGTGCCGCACGACGCAAATCGTAGATGAGTTGCGCGAGATCTTCGATCGAATAGATGTCGTGATGCGGCGGCGGCGAGATGAGCGACTGACCGATCTGCGCGCCGCGAAGCATCGCGATCTCGGCGCTGACCTTATGGCCGGGAATCTGGCCGCCTTCGCCTGGTTTCGAGCCCTGCGCCATTTTGATCTCGACTTCGTCGGCGCTCGCGAGATACGTGACGCCGAGACCGAAGCGGCCTGAGGCAACCTGTTTGATCTTGCTGCGGCCTCGATCGACGACGCGATCGTACCGTTCTGCGTGCTCGCCGCCTTCACCCGAATTGCTCTTGGCTCCGATGCGATTGGCAGCACGCGCGATGACTTCGTGCACTTCCGACGCGATCGCGCCGAGCGACATTGCCGCGGTCGCAAAGTTTTTTACGATCTCGGAGATCGGTTCGACTTCGTCGAGCGAGATCGGCTCCCGCAAAGGTACGGTCATTAAAAGATCGCGCAACGCGACGGGTTCGCGCGCTTCCATCGCGTCGGAGAGTTTCTCGAAGGCTTCGTAATCGCCGCGCATCGCCGTCGCGCGGAGATTCTTGATGACGCCCGGATCGAAAGCGTGACGCACGCCGTCGCGACGGAAACGGAACGATCCGCGATCGGGGAGTGGCGTCTCGCCGTCGCGCGAGGTTGCGTACCACGTGCGAATATCGGATTCGATATCCGCGAAACGGACGGCCGGCGCGTGCGCCTTGATGCCGGGGAAACAGAGATCGACGATCTCGCCGTGAAGTCCGATCGATTCGAAGGTCTGCGCGCCCACGTACGACCGCAACGTGCAGATGCCGAGCTTGGCCAATATCTTGAGCAGGCCCGCGCGCAGGCCCGTAAGGTACGCCATGCCGTGCCCCGCGTCGCCCGCGGCACGCAATCCGAGCCACGGCGTGACGACATTGGCCCCGACGCCGATGAGTGCCGCGATCGCATGAGCATCGCGTGCGTAGCCATCGGCGACGGCGATCGAGGCTTGCATGCGCAGACCGCTCTGCACCAAACGCTGATGGATCGCCCCCGCCACGAGAAGCGCGGGGACACTCGCGACATCGCTGCGATCGTCGAGAACGAGCAACGATGCGCCCGAGCGTACCGCGCGCTCGGATTCATCGCAGATCGTCATCAATCGCGCGCGCAACGACTGCTCGCCGAGTTCGAGCGATAGCGCGTGCTGCGTCAGCCGCGTATCGAAGCGTAACGCGTCGAAATCGCGCTCCGACAGAATCGCGCTTTCGAGCGCGACGATCGATCCGGCCGCGGGAATATCACCGTTGATATCGCCCGAGCCGACCCACGCGCGTAGATCGAAGACGAGCTTCTCGCGAAGCGGATCGATCGGTGGATTCGTGACCTGCGCGAACCGTTCGCGTAAATATTCGGCGACGGGCGTGCGGCGTTCGAAGAACGCAAGCGCGGCATCATCGCCCATCGACGAGGTGGGTTCGTTCGCCGATGCGAGCACGCCGACGACATCTTTGAGTTCTTCGCGCGTGCACCCGAAGCGATGCAGTTGCGCGTTGATATTGGTTGCGGCCGGCGCCTCAGCACGTTCGTGCAGCGGAAAGGCCCAGCTCTTGACGACATCGCGGAAATCCGCGCGATCGCGGCGCTCGGCGCGGAAGGCATCCGTCTCGACGACCTGGCCCGATGCGAAACGAACGATGAAGCGACCGCCCGGGCCCAGGCGCCCACGTGCGACGATGGGATCGTCGCCAAAATCGACGATGCCAGCTTCCGACGCGCAGAGCACTTTGTTGCTCGCGGTGCGGCACCAACGCAGCGGCCGCAGACCCGTACGGTCGAGTGCGGCGCCGATCGTATCGCCATCGGCGAAGACGATTGCGGCAGGTCCGTCCCACGGTTCGACCGTCGGCACGTGCGCGTCGTAATAGGCCTTGAGACGAGCGTCGCTCTCGTCGATTGCCGGTGCGAGCAGCATATCGACGCCCTCATCGACGCGATAACCCGCGCCGACCATCGTATCGACGGCCGTATTGAAATCGTACGAGTCGCTCGAACCCGGGGTGCTTTTGATGCCGCGTGCTTCGAGCCAGGCGCGATTGCCCGTGATCGTATTGATCTCGCCGTTGTGCGCGATGTGTCGGAACGGTTGCACCAGTCGCCACGACGGCGCGCTATTGGTCGAAAACCGCTGATGAAAGAGCGCGAAGCGCGAAAGAAAATTTTCATCGCGCAGATCTTCGAAGTACGCGCCGAGTTCGTCCGAGGAGAGAAGCGCCTTGTAGACGACCGACGTTGCCGAACACGACAACAGCGCCGCGCTCGGACCGAATTCGCGTAGCGCTTTCTCGATCATGCGCGCGGCCGTACGCATCCGTTCGCGAACGTTGCCCGGGCCCATATCGACGATGAGTTGCTCGAAAGCCGGCCGCGACGTCCGCGCCTGCGCGCCGAGGATCTCGTCGTGCGTGACGGGCGTCCGCCACCGGAGCGGCGTGATATCGAGTGCGTGAACGCGCGATTCGATGGCCGCGCGGCACGACGCGGCCGCATCGGGCTCGCGCGGCAAAAAGAAACAGATCGCCGCGAGATGGTTTTGGGTCGCGTGCAAATCGACGCGGCTCAGCTCGAGCGCGAGCAGCTTCCGCGGGGTCTCGCAAAGGATGCCCGCGCCATCACCCGTGCGGCCGTCGGCCGCGCGCGCGCCGCGATGCATCATCGCAGCTGCGGCAGAGAGGGCGAGTTTCACAACCTCGTGGGTCGCTGGCCCGCCGAGATCCGCGAGAAATCCAACGCCGCAAGCGTCGTGCTCTTCGAGCGGAAAGGGAGTCTCGGAGTACGAGATCGGAACGGCGCTGTCGTGCGAGATGGCGCGAACCTCGAAAAGACGCTATGCAGTTAAACACGCGGAGAAGCGTGGGCTTATACTTTAAGGCCTAAGACATGCCGCGTCATCCGCCATTTGTCTAATCTGACTAGCCATCGGTTAAACGAACCACCCAACCTTTATCCGTTTGTCAGGTATCGTGCGCTCGAATCTCCGCTCAAACCGATTTCCCAAAAAGAAAAGTTTCGTTTCTTTTCACCAAGCGAAATGCACGATCCCGATCGCACTATGGTCGTCCTTCAGGTGCCTCGCGCAACGCGAGAGCGACCATCATGCGGTAGCCGACTTCGAGGCTACGTTCGTCGATGTCGAAGCGTGCGTTGTGGTGCGCTACGCCCGTTCGTTCGTCGCCGCGCGCGCCCACGATGAAGTAGGCACCGGGGCGCTGCTCTTGCATGAACGACATGTCTTCCGCCCACATCACGATGTCGTGTTCGACGACGTTCTCCGCACCGAGCGTCGCACGGCCGACTTCACGCACGACGTCGTTCATGGCGCGATCGTTAACGGTCGGCGGATACGACCAGTGATAATCGAGTTCGTAATCGACGCGCATCGCTTCGCCGAGGCCCTTCATGATGCGCTCCAAACGTTCGGGCATCGACTTGCGGATCTCGGGATCGAAGCACCGTACGGTACCGAGCAATTTGGCTTCGTCGGGAATGACGTTGAACGTCGTGCCAGCTTCAAATTTGCCGACCGTGAAAACGGCGGGGTCTTTGGGGGCGATTTCACGGCTCACGATCGTCTGGAGCATCGTAATGAAGTAGGCACCCGCGACGACGGGATCTTGCGCGAGGTGCGGCATCGCGCCATGGCCTCCCGTCCCGCGAATGACGAGCGTATACTCATCGGCAGATGCGAAAAACGCGCCGTCGCGAACGCCGATCTTGCCGACATCGAGCCCCGTATAGAGATGGAGCGCGAACGTGCGATCGACGTGCGGGTTCTCGAGCGCGCCGTCGTCGATCATCTTTTGGTTGCCCGCGTGGCCTTCTTCGCCCGGTTGAAAGCAAAAGACGATCGTGCCCGGGATCTCCGCACGGCGCGACGCAAGCGTCTTAGCCGCCGCGAGCAAGATCGCGACGTGACCGTCGTGCCCGCATGCATGCATGACGCCGGCGTTCTGCGACGCATACGCCGCATCGACGAGTTCGGTAATCGGCAACGCGTCCATATCCGCGCGCAGGAGCGTGACGGGCCCGGGCTTTCCGCCGACGAGCGTAGCCATGACACCCGTTTCGCCGACCCCGGTCTTGATGGCATCGAGATCGAGTTTGCGTAGCTCGGTCGCGATGAACGCGGCCGTTTCGTGCTCGACCATCGAGAGCTCGGGATGTCGATGGAGGTGGCGCCGGACGTGGACGAGATCTTCAAGCGGGACGGGATGCATGTCGAGCATCGCCCGTCCTTCCCGCGGCGCTCCCACTTTCACTCTCGGCGAGCGTTTTCACATCCTGAAAGGAGAATGACCCTCTCGCCTCAATCACTATCGACTCAGCGACGGAGAATCTTGAATGGCCAAAGCGATGTCCACACCGGCGCTCGAGCGCCACGGCCTTACAGACGAACAGCTCCGCTGGATGCTCAACAATATGCTGCTCCAGCGCATGCTCGATAATCGTGGCTTCCAACTCAATCGTCAAGGCAAGATTCCGTTCGCGACGGGAAGCGAGGGCCACGAAGGCATCCACGCCGGTGCCGCGATCGCTTTCGCGCGCGGTACCGATATTCTCGTACCGTACTATCGCGACATCGGCTTGTGCCTCGGCGTGGGCATGGATCCGATCCACGCATTGCTCTCGATGTTCGCGCGCGGTGAAGACGTCTCCGGCGGGCGCCAATTTCCCAACCACTACTCGCATCACGCGCTCGGCATTCTTTCGATCAGCTCGATTATCGCCGCGCATTGCCCGCACGCTGTCGGCGCGGCCTACGCGATGAAATTGCGCGGTGAAGCGGGGCGCGCGGTGCTGTGTACGTTCGGCGACGGCGCGACCAGTTCGGGCGAATGGCACGAAGCCGTCAACTTCGCCGCCGTGCATCGCTTACCGATCGTCTTTCTCTGTGAGAACAACGAGTGGGCCATCTCCACACCTCGTAACAAACAGATGGCCTGCGAACGCATCATCGATAAGGCACCGGGTTACGGTTTACCGGGCGTGCGCGTGGACGGCTCCGATGCGATCGCTACGTACGCCGTCGTAAGAGAAGCGCTCGATCGCGCGCGCGCGGGCGGCGGACCGACGCTCGTCGAGGCGATGTGTTACCGCTTCCTCTCGCACACGACCGACGACGACGATCGCACGTATCGCTCGCGCGACGAGATCGAATCGCACCGCCATTTAGATCCGGTACCGATTTTCGAGAAGCTCCTCACCGAGCACGCGATCATGACGAGCGACGAGATCTCGCAGATGAAGAAAAACGTTCTCGCCCTCGTCAACGACGTAACCGACCGTGTCGAAGCACTCCCCTATCCCGACGCATCCGAATTCGATAAACACGTTTACGAAGGGGCGTACGAGCCATGGCAATAGCCACCGAATCGACCGTGATGAACAACGTCGAAGCCGTTCGTTCGACACTCTACGAAGCACTCAAAACAGACGACCGCACCGTGATCCTCGGTGAGGACGTCGGCGCACGCGGCAACGTCTTCCTCATTACCAAGGGCTTTCTCGAAGAGTTCGGCGAGTCGCGCATCATCGATACGCCGCTCGCCGAAGCCTCGATCGTGGGCGTCGCGATCGGCATGGCGATGGAGGGCTTACGACCGATCGCCGAGATTCAATTCGCCGACTTCATCTATCCCGCGTTCAATCAGATCGTCGGCGAAGCCGCAAAGACGCGCTATCGCAGCAACGGCGACTATACGTGTCCGCTCGTGATCCGCACGCCTTACGGCGGCGGCGTGCGCGGCGCGCTCTCGCACTCGGTCTCGATCGAAGCGCTCTTCTATCACGTGCCCGGGCTCAAGATCGTCGCACCGTCGTTTCCCGCCGATATCAAAGGCCTCCTCAACGCCGCGATCGACGATCCCGATCCCGTGCTCTTTCTGGAGCACAAGAAAACCTATCGGATGGTCAAGGGCGATGTGCCTTCCGGCCATTACACGATCCCGATCGGCAAAGCCGATATCAAACATCCCGGCGATAAGCTCACCGTCGTCTCGTACGGGCTCTACGTTCATCAAGCGATCGAAGCCGCGAAGACCCTCGCGGCGGATGGGATGTCCGTCGAGGTGATCGATCTCCGTTCGATCCGGCCTATGGACCGCACGACGATCCTCGCGAGCGTTCGCAAGACGCACAAGCTCTTGATCGTTCACGAGGATAATAAATTCGGCGGCGTCGGGGCCGAGATCGCCGCGATGGTCGCCGAGGATGCATTCTTCGAACTCGACGCGCCGATCCGGCGTCTCTGCGGCCCCGACGTTCCCGCGATGGGCTACGCGGCACCCCTCGAAGCCGCGTTCATGATCTCGACGACTCGCATGGCCGAAGCCATGCGTGAAATGGTTCGGTTCTAAAGTAATGGCGACCACGATTACCATGCCGCAACTCGGTGAGACCGTCACCGAGGGCACGGTCGCGCAGTGGCTCAAGAAGCCCGGTGACTCGATCGAAAAATACGAAGCGTTCGTCGAAGTCTCGACCGATAAAGTCAACGCCGAAGTCCCCTCACCCGTCACGGGCATCCTGCGCGAGATCATCTGCAAAGAAGGCGAAACCGTAGCCACGGGCGCGCCGATCGCGATCATCGATGAAATCGGCGCGGTTCCCAGCGGCGCGAGTGCACCTGCGGCACCGCAGGCGGAAAGTGCGTCTCACGCGCCGAGCGATGCGCCGTCGCCTGCGGGTGCGAAGATCGCAAGCGTCACGTCCGCGACCGTTCCGAGCGTCGGCAATGGGCGCACATCGATGAACGGTGGCGCGCGGCATGGCTTCACGAACGATCCGGACGTGCTGCGCCGCTTTTCGCCCGCAGTCCGCAAGCTCGCGCGCGTTCACGATCTCGATGTGTCGTCGGTGCGCGGCACGGGTCATAACGGTCGCGTTACGATCGACGACGTCCTCGCTGCCGCGACGATCGTCCAGGCACCGCAACCCGACATCGCGCGCGCCGTGGTCCCCACGACCGTCGCACCGCCGAGCGGCACGTCGACCTATGGCTCGCCGATTCCGGGAACGCTCGTGCCGCTCTCACCCGCGCGCAAGATCATCGCGAAGCGCATGGTCGAGTCGCTCGCAAACGCGCCGCACGCATGGACGATGGTCGAGGTCGACGTCACGAACGTTTGGGCGTGGCGAGGTGCTGCAAAGACTCGTTTCCAGAACGATAAAGGCTACGCACTGACGCTCTTGCCGTTCTTCATGTACGCCGTCGTGCAAGCGCTAAAGCTTCATCCACTGCTCAATGCGAAGTTCACCGACGACGGCATCGTCGTCCATTGCGAAATCAATATCGGCATCGCCGTCGGTCTCGATTCGAATCTGATGGTTCCCGTCATTCGCGATGCCGATTCGCTTTCGATCGGCGGGCTCGCCGGCGCCGCAGGCAAAATCATCGCCCGCGCGCGTGCGGGCAAACTCGGCCCAGACGAACTCGGCGGCGGGACGTTCACCGTCAACAACACGGGCGCGAACGGTTCCGTGCTCTCGAAACCGATCATCAACGGCGGCCAAGCCGGTATCGTCACGATGGAAGCGGTCGTCAAACGGCCGGTCGTCATCAACGACGCGATTGCGATCCGCTCGATGATGAACGTCTGCCTCTCACTCGATCACCGCGTCATCGACGGCACGATCGCAAACGCGTTCCTTGGCGACGTGAAGAAGCGACTCGAAGCGATGGGGCCGTCGGGCGACCTCTAGGAAATCGTGGGTACAGGAGCGTTATGAATCATCTCGGCAAGCCATCGTCTGTCGCGGCGTTCGTCGTCGGCTGCGCGCTCGCGGTCGCTTTCGCGGCGCCTGCGATTGCAAAACCCACTCCATCCCCCGCACCGAGCGCCGCGAGTTCGAGCTCGCCCGCCGGGTCCAGTGCGCGTCCGACGCAGACGCAAGTCCACCGCGGTATCGTCGTGTGCGAGCCCGCGTTTTTCTACGTCTGGCCGGATCGCAACTCGGCGCCGACACGGACGGCCTATCCCCCCGCGCGCATCGGCGATGGCTTCGATGTGATCGGCGATGGCACGCTCGCGTACGTGGGCTTGACGCTCTACGAAACGACGATCGACGTCTACTCGCCTTTCGGTGCGGGCAAACACTACTGGGTTTCAACCGAGTGCGTCAACGCAGGCTGAGCCCCGCCCGGGGCCAGCGCGCGTGTAGGGCGAAGATCGAGCGGTCGTGACCGTCGAAATCCGCAAGCAATTCCGTTTTGAAGCCGCCCACATCTTACCGTTCCATCTCGGGAAGTGCGCGAGCTTGCACGGCCACTCGTATCGCCTCGATGTCGCAGTCGCAGGCGAGCCGCAAACCACAGGCCCCGCGACCGGCATGGTCGCCGATTTCGACGAAATCGGAGCTGTCGTGCGCCCGCGCATCATCGATCGGCTCGACCACGCGTCGCTCAACGATCTCATCGAGAACCCCACGGCCGAACGCATCGCAATCTGGGTCTGGAACGAGATCGCCGAGCATCTCCCGCAACTCGTCGAGATCGTGGTCTGGGAAACACAAACCGCATGTGCGATCGTGCGAGGCGACGATGCTAGCGCTCGCTGAGATCTTCTACAGCGTGCAAGGCGAGGGTGTCTGGACCGGAACGCCCGCTGTCTTCGTGCGTCTCGCGGGGTGCAATCTCAACTGCCGCTTTTGCGACACCGACTATGCGACGAAAGCGTTTCTTTCCGTCGAAGCGATCGTCGCGCGCGTGCGCGAACTCGGGGGCGATTGTCCGATGGTGATCCTTACCGGCGGTGAGCCTTTCGCGCAAGCCGAAAGTTCGGTCCTTATCGATGCGCTTCGCGCCGATGGTCGCCGCGTTCACATCGAGTCCAACGGCAGCATCGCGGTGGATTTAGCGAGCGACGTGTGGCTTACCGTTTCGCCGAAAGAACGGCTCACGCCCGAAATGGCGGCGCGCGCAAACGAGATCAAACTCATCGTCGACGGTCGCGTGCCCGACGAATGGCTCGCGTCGTTTGGCACGCGTCCGTTGCCGACGTTTCTGCAGCCCGAGGGGAACAAACCCGCAAATGTAGCGCTCGCCATCGATGCCGCAAAAGCCCGACCCGATCGTTTTCGTCTCGGCTTGCAAACGCACAAATTCATCGGCATTCGTTAGCACGTGAAGCGGAACGCGCTCGGATGATCCTGGTCGTCTGCGCGCTCTCGGCCGAACTTCGCTTCTTCACGCCACCCGCCAACGTGAAGATCTTCGCATGTGGTGTCGGTCCGGTCGAAGCGGCGATCGGCGTCGCTCGGCAACTCGGGTCGGCGCCGTATGCGGCCGTGATCAACGCCGGAATCGGCGGCATTTATCGCGACGTTGCCCGGGTCGGCGATGCGCGACTCATCACGGCCGACGCACTCGGCGATTTCGGCCTCGAGGGTGGTGGCGTGCTCGCGTTGCCGGAGGGAACGCTCGTGGAACGCGCGAGCGCGGATGCCGCACTCGTCGCGCGTCTCGCGGGTATCGCGCCGCATGCTACGGGCGTCACCGTCGCGGCGGTGACGACGACCGATGCAACGGGCCGACGTTTGCGCGCGCGATACGGCCACGACGTCGAAACGATGGAGGGCTTCTCCGTCTTACGCGCGGCGGAGGTTGCGGGCGTACCCGCAATCGGCGTGCGTGGGATCTCGAACTATATCGGCGACCGCGCGGCGAGCGAGTGGGATTTCACCGCCGGCGCGCGTGCCACGGCAGCCACCCTCGACCGCGTTCTCGCACGACTCGCTTCCCGGAAAGACGAATGATGTCGACGCTCTCCCTCGCGTACTCTCCGTGCCCCAACGACACGTACATCTTTGCCGCATGGACGAAGCACTTGCTCGCAGACGCACCGCCCGTCAACGTCGTGCTCGACGACGTCGAAGCGCTCAACGAAGCCGCGCGCGGCGCGCGTTTCGAGCTGACGAAAGTGAGTTACGGCGCGATCCCGTATCTGCTCGGCTCGTATCGCATTCTCCGCGCGGGCGGTGCACTCGGGCGCGGGTGTGGGCCGCTTCTCATCGCGAAACCCGATGCCGATGGTAACGTGCCGACGCTTGCGACGTTACCGCGCGATGCGAAGATCGCGATTCCAGGCGCACTCACGACGGCGTATCTCTTGTTACGACTCGCGCTCGGTCGTAGCGTCGATGCGGTGCCGATGCGCTTCGATCGCATCGTCGATGCCGTCGCGAAAGGCGACGTCGACGCGGGACTCATCATACACGAATCGCGGTTCACCTATGCGGCATCGGGCCTCGCGTGCATCGCCGATCTCGGGCAGTGGTGGGAGCATGAGACGGGCAACCCCATTCCGCTCGGCGCGATTTTAGTGCGACGCGATCAAGCCGACGCTGTGGCGCGCAAGATCGACGACACGATTCGGGCGAGCCTCGCCTTCGCCCGCGCGGACGACGCGGCAGTCGCACCCTACGTTCGCGAACACGCTTTCGAGATGGACGAAGCGGTGATGCGCGCGCATATCGCGCTCTACGTCAACGAGTACTCCGTGGATCTCGGCGATGCGGGCGTGGCCGCAATCGGCGATCTCTTTACGCGCGCTTCCACAGCCGGGCTCATCCCGTCGAACGTAACGCCGGAGTTCGTGTAGCCCGATGAACGCGCGAAAGACCGGGATCGATCGGCGCACGTTCCTCGGTGGGACGGCGGCACTCACGACGTCGGCCGCCGGTGTGTCGAGCGCGCTCGCTTTGAGCCCGCGAGGGGCAAACGCCGCCGCCATGCCGCGCGCGGCCGTCACGCTCGGCAACGAGATCTTCTTGAACGACGCGTGGCACGATCTGCGCGGCCGAAGCGTCGGCGTCGTCACGAATCAAACGGGTGTGACGTCGGGCCTCGAAACGGTGGTCGATGCCATCCGGCGCAATCCGCAGATCGCGCTCAAAGCGATCTATTCACCCGAACACGGCCTCCGCGGCGATCAACCCGCCGGTGCCTACGTGCCGTCGTACGTCGACGAGCGCAGTACGCTTCCCGTCTACTCGCTCTACGGCGCGACACGTCGACCGAGTGCCGCGATGCTCGAGGGCATCGACGTCATCCTTTTCGATATTCAAGACGTCGGCGATCGCGCGTATACGTACATCTCGACGCTCGCCTACGTACTGACGGCAGCGAAGGCGCTCTCCAAAACCGTGTGGGTGCTCGATCGCCCCAATCCCATCGGCGGCACGATCGTCGAAGGCCCCGTCCTCGATCCGAAGTTCGCCTCGTTCATCGGCCTCTATCCCATTCCGGTGCGGCACGGCATGACGATCGGCGAACTCGCGAAACTCTACAACGAGCACTTCGGCATCGGCGCGAACCTGCGCGTGATCGCGATGAAGGGCTATACGCGCGAGATGCTTTGGCCCGATACCAAACTCGCGTGGGTACAGACCTCACCGAACATTCCCGAATGGGATACGACGCTCGTCTATCCCGCGACGGGGCTCATCGATTCGGCGGGCGTCAATAACGGCACGGGCTATACGAAGCCGTTTAAATATGCGGGCGCCTACAAGCTCGACGGCCTCAGGCTCTCAGACGAACTCAACAATCGTGCGTTGCCGGGCGTGCATTTCCGCGCGGTCTCCTGGGTGCCGATGTCCGGTTTTTGGTCGGGTAAGACGCTCACGGGCGTGGAACTCGTGATCATCGATGCGCGCGCGTTTCGCGCGGTGCGGGCAGCGGTCGAAATTCTGTGTGCGGTGCGTAAGATCGAACCCGCCGCCCTCTCGATTCGTAGCGCCGCGTCGCTCGATCGCGACTGGGGCACGGACACGCTTCGTCGCGGGCTGCTAGACGGGCTCGACGCCGACGCGATCTTACGCGCGTGGGAACCCGCGACGCATGCCTTTGAAGAGTTGCGCGAACGGTTTTTGATCTACACGTAGATTAAGACGCGACCGCCGCGCGGCGTGCGACCGCGACGTACGCGAGCGCGGCGAGCAGCGGCACCGCACTCACCGATTCGAGCGCGACGGCCGGACCCGCACCCGCAACGACGAGCCCGATTCCAGCGACGGCGGCCGACCCGAAGCCGAAGGCGACGCCGTTCATGAGGCCGAGCGCCATGCCGAGATTTTTCGGTAACATCGTCTGCACGATCGCCACGCCCGGCGCGTTCTGCACCGCGAGCAAGACGCTCGCGAGCAGTAAGGCAGGCACCGCGATCGCGACCGGCGTGAAGAAAAACGCGAAGAGTAACGGCACGGCAGCCACGAGCGCCGCGATCGATACGCGGATCGCGCCGAAGCGATCCGAGAGCGAGCCGCCCGCGAGCAACCCGATCACCGAGATCAGAAGAAAAGCCGTAACGACTTGCCCCGCTTGAGGGATCGACGCGCCGCGGCCGACGAGCAAATTCGGCAGATACGTCATGAACGCCGCCGAGACGAAGTGCCGCAGCGCCGTGCCGGCAATAAGCAGCGACACGCCGACGCGGTCGACGTCAGGACTCGCAGAGGTTACGGAGCGTGCGTGCGATGCGTGATCGCGCGCGGCCGAGCGATCGACGCGACGCATCACCGTGAAGAGACCGCCGACGCCAAGGAGTCCCGGCACGAGCAGCCAGAGCGATCCGCTCGTGCCGCCGCGCGCGTACAGCAGCGCGATGACCGCGGGGCCGATCGAATAGCCGACCTGGCCGCCGATCTGGAAGATCGAAATTCCGCTCGCACGCCTCGGCCCGCTGAGCATCGCCGAGTATTTCCCGGCTTCGGGATGCATGAGTGCCGAACCGAATCCGCCGACGACGATGCAGAGCGCGAGGAGCGGCAGCGTCGGTGCCGCACCCGCGCATGAAATCGCGACGACCGTCAGCGCGATCGACGCCGGCAAGAACTACCAGCGCCCGTGACGGTCGGTGAAGGCGCCGAAAAACGGCTGCACGATCGAACTCGTGAGGTACCAAAGAAACACGAACGCGCCTTGAAACGCGGGCGATATGTGGCCGCGCGAGAGCACGAGAAATATCGTGAACGGCACGATCCCGGAATAGAAGTCGCTGAGCCCGTGGGCGAACGAAACGACGGAGAGTCCGCGAATGTTGAAACGGGCGGGCGCGGGAACGGTGGCGCTCGCACTCACGCGCGCACCACGCAAAGCGGATGGGCCATTTGGTTGTCGTACGCCGGAGCTTATGCTTCGATCCTCGTTCGACGGCGGGGCACGCATCGGCGAACGGAATTCGATTCTTCGCGTTTAATCTCTCGCCCATCACCACGTGCTCTTAGGAGTAGCTTGTGTCCGTATCGCGTAAGGACTTTCTCGCAGCGAACGCTGCCGCTGCCGCTGCCGCATTGATCGCAGCCGAAGCCCCGCGCGCGGCCGCCGCTGCGGCATTGCCCGCGCCATTGCTTCTCTCGTTCGATCCGCACGATCCGAACATCGTCTACGATCTCGTCGTCACCGGCGGCACCGTCCTCGACCCGTCGCAAAAGCTCGACGCAAAACGGGACGTCGCCATGAAGAATGGTCAGATCGCCGCACTACTCGCACCCGGCACTGTGGTGAAGAGCGTGCAAACGATCGATGCGAGCGGCAATCTCGTCACGCCCGGACTCGTCGACATGCACTGCCACTACTACCATCAGGTCTCCGGCATCGGACTGCCGGCCGACGAGATGATGCACCTGACGATGACGACGACCGGCGTCGACGCAGGTGATGCGGGCTCATCGACGTTCTCGGGCTTTCGGCACTTCGTCATCGGGCAGGCGCGCACGCGTCACTTCGCATTCGTCCACATCGCTTCGATCGGGCTCGCCGGCGACCCGATCAAAATCGGCGAGCTCTTCAACATCGATTACGCCGACGTCGAGAAGTGCGCGAAGACGGTGGCGGAAAATCGCGATGTCGTGCTCGGCGTCAAAGTCCGGCTCTCGAAGAACGTCGTGGGCAACAACGGTATCGAACCGCTGCGCCGCGCGATCAAGGCCGCGGAGATCGCAGGGCCGTGGGCACGCGTGATGGCGCACATCGGTAATTGCGATGCACCGCTCGCCGATGTTCTCGACATGATGCGGCCGGGCGACATCATCACGCACTGTTATTCAGGCGCCTTCGGAGCGAACAACATCGTCGTGGATGGCAAACTCTTGCCTGCGGCGCTACGCGCGAAGAAACGTGGCGTGCTCTTCGACGTCGGCCACGGGGGCGGCAGCTTCGACGTCACGATCGCGAAGCCGGCAATCGAAGCGGGCCTCACACCCGACACGATTTCGAGCGACGTCCACAGCGCGAGCATTCAGTCGCCGTCGCGACCGCTCTTCCCCAACGTCGCTTCGAAATTTCTCGCACTCGGCTTCTCGCTCGGCGAGGTCATCGCGAAAACGACGAACGTACCGGGCAAGATCATCGATCGCGTACCGGGCCTCGGAACGCTCGCGATCGGTGCGCCCGCGGATATCGCGATTTTTCGCATCGTCGACGGTCCGACCACCTTCGTCGACACGAACAAACACAATTTTTCGGGCGACCGCTATCTCGAACCGGTCAAGGTCATCAAAGGCGGCCGACCACACGGACTCCCGTTTCCGAACCCGTTTACGTATACGTAGAGCGCAGAGCACAGGTCGGAGCGTTCGAACCGAAACTCCGGAAGCGCGGATCGTGCATCTCACTCACGTTGTAGCACGCGTTCGGCGCGCACGACAAACCCGCAATCAACACATGACGATCAAGGAGTCGACGTACCGCACGCGAGAGTTGCACCAACCATGTTCTTGAAAAGGTTGGAGCGCGGCTTCGAGTCGGTGCTCTGGAACATCCGCTTCGTGACGCTGATAGCCGTCATCGCGAGCCTCATTGGGTCTTTTGCGCTCTTTTACGTCGCGATTCTCGATGTCGGACAACTCTTCGTCGAACTCTCGCACTATACCGACGGTTCGCTCGGAGCCGCGGCCCACGATGCGATTCACCTCCGAATCATCACGAGCGTCGCGGAATTCGTCGACGGTTTCCTCTTCGCACTCGTGCTGCTCATTTTTGCATTCGGGATCTACGAGCTCTTTATCAGCAAGATCGAAGCGGCAGAGCGCAGCGAGGTCGCTAAGCGAATCTTGCTCATTCGCAGCCTCGACGATCTCAAAGAACGGCTCGCGAAAGTCATCTTCCTCATTCTCGTCGTGCGCTATTTCGAAAGTGCGATACATCGCCCGGTGCAAAGTGCACTCGATTTACTCTACCTCGCCGTCGGCATCGTCCTCATCGCTGTCGGCCTCTATCTCACCAAGCCGAAACCCGAACCGGAATTCGACGCAACGATCCCGCTGTCACGTCACTGACGTCGGACGTCGCTCCCGAACTACACCCTCCGAGTGTGTCGGTTGCGAGATGCCATTCCACTCCGTAAGGAAGTCTAAGTCGGCGCACGGATGGCGCCCGCCACAGCGATGCTACAGGCACGCGAGTCGCTCTAAATGTGTAGTATCAGCGGAGGCTGGTCGTCTTATGAATCATCCGAAGAAGCGCGTAGACACATCCATCGCGAGATCGCGACTGACGTCGACGCCTACTCGTTGATTGGGAATCGACCACCGCGGATGGCCCTGACGAAGATGATGGCTCGACCGAACTAGTCCGAAGAGTGTCGCTTCAGCTTGAGATAATACGACGAGAGCCTCGATCAAATCCGTAGGAGATTGATTCCCATGAGTACCCAGAGTGATCACGCCGACCTGATCGTAGAGGCGCGGCAAGAGGCGAAGCGCTTCGACGAGGAGTGCTTCTACACGAGGCTTGGCCTCAAGCGAATCCGTACCGCGCTCTCCGAAGATGCTACGGAAAGCAGCTCATGAGCGACACTATTATTTACGTCGTTGTGTGTACCGTCGTGATTCTATTTGCGGCGACAATGCTGTATCTATGCTTGTACTACGCGGTAAAGCGTTGAACACCAAAAGTACGCACGCAGCGCTTATAGCGAAGTAAGTTTGCGGTAAAACTACTCCGCTGGATACCCGCAAAAATCGAATCGTTCACGTCTGGCAGCACGCTCATGATGACGCTTAGGATAAGAGCGATGCCTCATTCGCTTTCGGCGCCCGCAATGACGGTCAGCTCACCCAGCCGAAAAGATGTAGCCGGGAGTGCATCTCACGACGTCGGCTTGCTTTCGTGTCCGCGTGCGAAAGTCGTCGCGAGCAACACGACGACGCCGAGAAAGACGACGAGCCAGAACACGCGCACGCGAACCGGTTATGCCGCGATCGAAAGCCCCGCAGCCGTGAAGCGAGCCTCAAAAAACGTCTTCGCTTCCGCCAAGAGCGCCGCGGGTTCGATCGACATCGAATCGAGCACGTCGGGAATTTCGGCTACCACGCCGACGACGTTCGCCCACATCTCACCGTAGAAGTCCGCGACATCGCGCTCGCGCACGAGCCCGCGTTCGTTCCAAATTTTTAGGCGACGTTCGCCGAAACGCACGTGATGGAGTTCGTCTTCGAGTACGAAATCCAGAAACTTCGAGACTTCGTCCGAGTTGGCGCGCAGATCTTTGCAGCCCATCTCGAGCAGGCAAATCGCGAGGCCCTCGACGACGACGTTGTTGCCGACGAGCGCGCCGACGTAATCACCTCGATCGATACGACGTTGGATCGCTTCACCGAAACGATTGAACGACGGCGCGACGAATTTCGAGAGCTTCGCCTCGCCGAGCCCGAATTGGTCGAGCTTGTGGCGGAAGTGATCGAGGTGCGTCTGTTCTTCTCCAGCCTGAACGAGCAGATATGCCGACGACGCGCGATCGGGTGCGATCGCGGAGAGTTGCGTCGCGCACGCGAGCGAGATCTCTTCACCCGAAACGAAGTGCGCGAAGCTGCGCTGAAAGAGTTCGGCCGATGCGGGCATGAGCTTGAAGGGCGCGAGTGTCTTCACGAGGTCGACACCGGTGACGTCGTCGATCGCGAAGATGACCTTCATCAGCCCCGGATTGCGGAAGGCTGGATCGACGATCATCTTGGCCAGCCGATTTTTAAAACTCAACTTCGCGCCCCTTTTGCTCTACTCTCGCATACGCACCGGACACGCGTGGTGATTTGTGCTACCACGTCCGCGCGATTCCCAATAAAAATGCGGGCAGACTGTCCTTCATAAAAAAGCCGCTCGAGCTTAGGTGGAAGGCGAGCTTCGGGCTTTTGACGGCGCGAGCGCCCATCACGTCGATCACGAGCCCGAAGCCCATTCGCAAGCGGCGTGCCTCGGCGGCGTTTCGATCGAAGGGTCGCAGCGCCCGCGCATACGCCCGCTCGGCCGCGCGGCCCGGCCCGTGTTCGACGAGCGCAGCGGCCGCGGCTCGGCCCGTGGCCATCGCCTGATAGATACCCTCGGCCGAAAACGGATCCGCAACGCCCGCCGCGTCGCCGACGAGGTAGACGCCGCCGCGGACACGCGAGCGACGACCCGTCGGAATCACTCCGCCGCGCAGCGATTCGTACGTCGGATTAGGACCGATCGTCTCGCGCGCGATCGCGCTCGTCGCAGTCCAGTCGCGCAAGATGCCGCGCAGGTCGCCGCCACGCGCGCGCACGGCGCGTTCGTCGACGAGCACGCCGACGTTCGCACGCTCGCGGTCGACGGGGAAAATCCAGCCATATCCGGGCGAGACGTCGCGATCGAAGTACAGCCCGAATTGCGGCTCGAGCGGCTTGATCGCGCGTGTGTATCCGCGTAGCGCAACGAGCCGCGAGTGATGGCGACCGAACCCGAGCTTCGGCGCGAGCGTACCCGTCGCACCCTCGGCGAGCACGATCGCATCGAAGAGTTCGTGCGTCGCCGTCACGTCGTGACCGAGTCGCACGGCGGGTCCACGCGTGCCGAACGTGATGTCGCGCGCGGTCGTGCGATCTTCGAAACGCGCGCCCGCAGCAATGGCGATCGCGAGTAGGCGCTCGTCGAATTCGCGTCGCTCGACGATCGCGCCCCACGGCGTCTCGGGCCGCCACCCCGCGCGGAAGCGCGTACCGCTCGGCGTGCTGATTTCGCCGAGCCGGAGCGGCGTTTTATCGTCGAGTGCGAGCCCGAGCGCTTGCGCTTCACGAACGCCCGGCGGTGAGATCCCGTCGCCACACGTTTTCGCACGCGGAAACGCCGATTTCTCGACGATGCGCACGTCGGCGCCCGCGCGCGTGAGTTCGATCGCGGCCGCGGAACCGCCGGGACCCGCTCCGATTACGAGAACGCGCATGTGAGGCGATACGGTGTCGAGTTCGGCACGAATGTCCTTTCGCTCGGGTACGATATTCGACGCGGGAACCATTCGAGGCGTTCGCACTTTGCTGCAGATCGTTCGAACGTGTGGGGAACGCACCGTCTCCTTGGGTAAGGCCACCCCGTACCGGTCTCGCCTCGACGCGACGGCCCTCTCGAACGACAGGGGAATATTTATGAGAAACATCCGAATTATTGCCGCAGCGGCGGCCGTTTTCGCAAGCACCTTAGCGGCGCCCGTATTCGCTGCGAGGTCGATGATGTCGATGGCGATGCCGTCATGTTCTGCCGGCGACACCGTTGTGTGGGCCAATACGCGCTCGAAGGTCTATCACATGCCGGGGACGTCGCGTTATGGGAAGACCAAGCACGGCAAGTACGTGTGCATGAGTCAAGCCACGACGATGGGCATGCATGCCGCGATGCACGAGGGCATGTCCGGATCGAACGGCGCGATGGGCTCGAGCGCGATGGGTTCTTCGACGATGATCGGCAAGCACCACAAAAAGGGGCACGGTTCGATGACGAACGGCGGCTCCATGGGGACCCCGGGATCGTCGATGATGACGCCGGCCCCTCGATGACGGCTTCGCCCGTTCCCAATACGTCAGCCGCCATCCGCGTGACGCAAATTTCAGCTCTCTGAGCCGCCCCGTCAAGCTGACGCCACTTTCTCGTGCTTCATCGATGTCTAAGGCATCGATGAAGATCACGATTCTTGGCGCTTCCGGATTTATCGGTCGCCATCTCGGCATGGCCCTACGCGCGCGAGGCGACGTCGTCACGACGGCATCGCTTCGTAGCGCGCGACTCGCTGCAAACGCCTGCAACGGCGCCGATGTCGTGGTGAATCTCGCGGGCGAACCCGTCGCGCAGCGTTGGTCCGCGAGCGTAAAAGAGAAGATCCGCACGAGCCGCGTCGATGCCGTGCGCGCGTTTATGACCGAACTCGCTTCAGTTACGAACAAACCGGCCGCTTACGTCTCGGCTTCCGCAGTCGGCTATTATGGTACGAGCGAAACCGCGACGTTCGATGAAACGAGTGGGCCCGGAAACGACTTTCTCGCAGGCGTCTGCGTCGCGTGGGAAGAGGAAGCCGATCGCGCCGCCGCCCTCGGCATGCGCGTTGCGAAGGTTCGCACGGGCCTCGTGCTCGGAAGCGACGGCGGCGCGCTCGCGAAGCTCTTGCCAATCTTCAAGCTCGGGGGTGGCGGCATCGTCGCGAGCGGCCGGCAATGGTACTCGTGGATTCACATCGACGATCAGGTCGGCATTTATCTTCATGCGATCGACGGCGCCGACGGCATCCTCGATGCGACCGCACCGACTCCGGTCCGCAACGCAGAATTTACGTCGGCGCTCGCCAGAGCGCTTCACCGGCCTGCATTCTTACCCGTTCCGGAATTTGCGATGAATCTCGTCTTCGGTGAGGGGGCGGTCATCGTCGTCGACGGCCAATGCGTTTTGCCCACGCGCACGCTCGCGACGGGGTACACGTTTACGTACCCGACGATCGACGGCGCATGCGCCGCGATTGCGGCGGCGTAGCCCGGCGGCGTCGACCCTCCCACATCACCCGCGGGCGCTCGAGTCGGGGCGTCTCTACCTCGAACCGCTCGGTGTGCGCCACGCACCCGACCTCTTCGATACGCTCGACGACGAGGAACTCTATCGATTTATTCCGACCGAACCATACGCATCGGTCGATGCGCTCGCCGCCCGCTACGCGCATGTCGCACGAGGTCCGATCGCGGAAGGCGAGCGCTGGTGGAACTGGGCTCTCGTCGTGCGCTGCGACCCGAGGCGTGTGATCGGGACGCTCGAAATTTCGATCGATCGCGACGGTACGCACGCTCTTTTGGCATACGCACTCGGACGCGAATCGTGGGGCGCGGGTTTTGCGACGGAAGCCGCGCACGCCGCGATCGGCGAGCTACGCAGCACGACGAACATCCGCGAGATCGAGGCCTTCATCGATTCGCGTAACGCGCGATCGATCGCACTCGTGGAGCGGCTCGGATTCACGCGCAAGGGTTTCATCGCAAACGCCGACTACTTCAAGGCAAGCACGAGCGACGAGGTCGTCTTCGCGCTCGCATTACGAGAGGACAACGATGCCGAAACTCAAGGTCGGTGACCGCGCTCCCGATTTTACGTTACGCGATGAGAACGGTAAGGAGCACTCGCTCGAGACGGCGCTCAACAAGGGGCCCGTCGTCCTCATTTTTTACGTACTCGACAGCACACCTGGTTGAAAAATTCAGCTCAACGCGGTCCGTGATGACCGCGCCCGATACGACGCCGCGCGCGTCACGGTTTACGCGATCAACAATCAAAGCGCGTCGAGCCATAAAGCCTTCGCCGAAAAAAATGGCTTCGATGCGCCGCTTTTGGTCGACTCGGGCTTTGCCGTCGCGAGCGCCTACGACGCCGTGATGGGATTCGGCATGCTGCGACTCATCAATCGTACCGTCGTCGGAATAGCCAAAGATGGTACGGTCGCGTACTACCGCCGCGGGATGCCCGCGACGGATGAGATTCTCGCCGTTTTCTAGGCGGTTTTACGAAGCGGCGATCGCGAGCGCGCCGCCTGCTTCGCGTTCGGCATCGAGTTCTTCGAGATACTTTTCCGCTTCGAGCGATGCCTTACAGCCCATCCCTGCGGCCGTGATGGCCTGTTTGTAGCGGATGTCGTAAACGTCGCCGCCGACGAAGACGCCTGGCACGTTCGTGTGGACGCCGTCGGTCGAGGCGATGTAGCCCGTCGCATCGAGTTGGAGCTGACCCGCGAAGATCGCCGTGTTCGGGTCGTGGCCGATCGCGATGAAGACCGCGTCGGCGGGGAACGTCGTACGTTCGCCCGTGACGAGATTCTCGAGTTCGAGTGCCGTGAGCGCCGACTCGCCGACGCAGCCGACGACGTGCGAATTCCAGATGAAATCGATTTTTTGATGCGCGAGCGCGCGATCGGCCATGATCTTACTCGCGCGTAGCGTATCGCGGCGATGGATGACCGTCACGCGCGATCCGAAGCGCGTGAGGAAGAGCGCTTCTTCCATCGCGGAATCCCCGCCGCCGACCACGACGATATGCTTTTCTTTGAAAAACGCGCCGTCGCACGTCGCACACGTCGAGACGCCGCGACCGCGCAGATTGGCTTCGCCCGGCACGTCGAGCCAGCGTGCGCTCGCGCCGGTGGCGACGATGACGGTGTCGGCTTCGTACCGCGCTTCACCCGCCCAGACGGTGAACGGGCGCTTCGAAAAATCGACGGCGGTGACGTCTTCGTTGTGAATTTTCGCACCGAAGCGTTCCGCTTGCGTACGGAAACTCTCCATCAACTCGGGCCCGAGGACACCGCCGGGGAAGCCCGGGTAATTCTCGACTTCCGTCGTGTACATCAACTGGCCACCGTATTGGTAGCCCGCGAAGACGACGGGGTCGAGGGCGGCTCGCGCCGCGTAGATTGCGGCGGTGAGGCCGGCGGGGCCCGAACCGATAATGATGACGCGTTCCATTCTGGGTCGCTTGACCGGTGTGGCAGGGTCCCCGGTTGCACCGCGTAAGCCACGAGTGATGCTCGAGGACGACTTCACCGACATTCTCCGTAAAGCCAAGCGTGGCACGGAGACGACCGATGCCGAAATCGCGAACGCGACCGGCATCGCGCTCGCCTCGCTCCGTGCGTGGAATGCGGGCAACGTGCGACCGACCGACGACGAAGCGCGTGCGGTGGCCCGCGTGGTCGGGCTCGATCCCGGCAAATTCGCCGATGCTGCCGCAACGCGCTGGCATCCGACGGTCGCGCTTCCGCGTAATGTGCGCCACCATCCACACGACCCGCATCCTTCCAACGGCTACCTCTTCTTTCTCGAAGACGGCAAAACGGCCGCGCTCATCGATCCTGCGGGCCTCCCGCAAACGATCTTGCGTGCGATTGCCGAGGGCCCGTACGCGCTCCGCTACATTCTCATCACGCACGAACACGCCGATCATTGCGATGCCACGGCCGACATCGCACGTGCCTTTCCGCTCGCGCAGATCGTGATGCATCGCGCCGACGTGCACGCGATCGGCACCCTCGGCGCGCGCGCACTTCCCGTGGCCGACGGCGACGAACTCCCTTTTGGCGATAACGCTGCGATTCGGATGCTCCACACGCCGGGCCACACCGACGGGTCGTCCTGTTTTCTCTTCAAGTCGACGCTCTTTACCGGCGACACGCTCTTTGCGGGGAGCGTCGGCGGTTGCTTTGGCGAGCGCAGCGGTTACCGCGATATTCTCGATAGCGTCTCGACGAAAATATTTTCACTCGACGACGCGACGGTGCTACTGCCCGGGCACGGGCCCCCGACGACCGTCGCCGAGGAGAAAGCGCACAATCCGTTTTTTCATCTCGAAGGGGCTCGGCCCTAGCTTACGTCGTCGCCGTGGACGCGTGGGCTCCGTCGGTCGACGTCACACGAACGCGCGGTACCGATGCGCGATCGGTCGGCGGCACGAGCTGGAATTCGATGATCTTCACGCCGGAGTTCGGCACGATAACCGTGGTGCGGAACGGCGCGCAAACGCGATCGGTGCAGAACGACGCGACCCAGCCTTTCGGCACATCCGAGGCGTGGAGCGCGATCGAACGTCCCGCCATTCCCGTGACGACGAGTCGATATTTCGCCGTGTTAGGAATACTGCCCGGAAGGTCGGCGCCCGTCCACGGCGCGAGTGAGACGGTCGCGCCGGATTTCGGCGCGGCGAGACCGAGCGCGACGATCGCCTCTTGGCCCTCTTCGAGATACATGTCGTGCCGCTCATCACGCACGGGGAGGCGCTGCGAGAGCGCGAGCATGAGCTCGAATTCGCGACGCGCGCGTTTGGGATCGCCCGCTTTCGCATAGATGCGTCCGGCGTAAAGATGTGCCCACGCCGCAATGCGGATGGCTTTCGCGTCGCCGGGATGCGCGTCCATCGCCGCGCGCGATGCGGCATGCGCACGTTCGAAGGTGTCACTCGCATCGGCATCGCGTCCGGCCTTCGCCTGCGCGCGCGCGAGATCGACGAGCGAGGCAACGTCGGTCGGATCGAGTTCTGCGACACGCCGATCGGCGTCGATCGCGACGTCGTATTTTTCGAGTCGATTGGCCGCATACGCGAGGCCCGCGAGCGCTTCCACATTCTTCGCATCGAGCGCGAGCGCCGCATCGTAAGCGTCGATCGCGTCGCTAAAATGCTCGCGATCGCGCGCCGCATCGCCACGGAGTCGCGCGAGGAGGACGGCATCGGCCGGGACGCTCGGATCTGCGACTTGGAGCGCCGCGAGCGCGGCGATCGCACGATCGCGGAGCGTCGCTTCGCTCGCCTTCGTCGCGATGAGATCGGTGACGTCGCCGCGCGCCGGATCGCTCTCATCGAGCAGTTGTTGCGCGCGAACGAGTGCGGTATCGATGCGTGCGACGGTCGCGCGAACGACGGCGGGTTCGGCACCGGAGGCGATCTCGAACGTCGGACCTGAGAGCGTTGCAAAAATCTTCTCTTGGAGTGGCGAGTCGATGACGGCGTTGCGCCCACCCCTCGCGGCGGAAACGAGCGACGCGATCTGCGCCGTCCCCATGACGTCGATATAGCGCGCGCGCAAGATGCCGCGTGCATCGATGACGTACGTGCTCGGGAAATACGCGACGTCGTACGCGCGAGCGAAACGCGTGTCGCGGTCGATCGCCTGTGGGTACACGATCCCGTGCGCGCTCGCGAATGCGCGAACGATCGGCGTTTGCTCCGTCGTATCGACGCCGAGAAACGCGACGCCGTGCGCGCGCAAGGCTCGCTCGGCTCGCACGAGATCGGGCGTTTCCGAACGGCACGGCGGGCACCACGTACCCCAAACGTTGACGACGAGAATCTTCCCCGCATAGGTCGCGAGCGAGACGCGCTTGCCCTCGATCGTCGTCATCGCAAAATCCGGCGCAGGCTCGCCGACGCGCGGACCCGTGAGGGCATCCGCCGCAAGTCCGGGAAGCGGGAGGGCCACGAAGCCCACGAGCGCGGCGAGCCGGAGAATCGAGCGGGTCGTCATCGGGCGAAGATTCGCGCTGCCAGGTCGACGACCCGCGTTACGGCGACGGCGAGGGCTGCGGCGGGGCGTGAAGCGAGGCGCGTCCGTTCGCGCGATCGATACGGAGCGTCGTTCCCGGCACGACGTTCTTGACGAAAAACGCGAGCGGAACGTAGAGATCGCCGTCCTCTTTGAACGCAGCCGACGGCATCGTCATGTTTATACCGTCGATCTTGGCCTTCGTCTCGTTGGTGTGAAAGCGTGCGGAATGCGATCCGATCGTCGCCGTCATGCCGGTTCCGCGGATCGACACCAAGCCTCCGAAGACGCGAACCAACACGACCAAATCGGCATAAGCAACGTTTCCGCGCATCTTTCCGACGGCGGTATCGCGCGAAACGGGTCGGCCGTCGATACTGAGCCTCAGTGGGCGATCCGCTGCGTTCGCAGGCGTTCCGCCGAGCATGGCCAGCACGATAAAAGCGACGAACGCTTGCGAACGCATCATGGGTTTATCTTCCGCAGCGGTCGTTGCCCTAAACACGGTCAGACGCGCAATTTATATCCGAGCGCCGTCATGCGCAGAGCGATTGCGAGCGAGACGACCGCGAGCGTCACGACGATTCCGATCGAGAGGAGCACCGGCACGTCACTGCGCCCCGTGAACGCGAACCGAAACGCATCGATCATGTAGAACATCGGATTGACGAGCGAGACGCGGCGCACCAGCGGAGGCAAGAATTGCGCCGACGTAAAAACGCCGCCCACGAAAACGAGCGGCGTGATCACGAATGTCGTAAAGGCCGCGATGTGATCGAACTTCTCGGCAAGCAAACCGAAGATGATTCCGATCGCGCCGAAAAGTGTGGAGACGAGCACGATCATCCCGAAAAAGAGCACCCAGTTCTGCGGAAACGTGTGCACCATCACGAAGCCGACGCCCATGATCAGCATCGCGATCAGGAGCGCGCGCAAGATCGAGGAGACGATGAATCCCGTGACGATTTCGCACGCCGAAAGCGGCGAGACGAGCAGCTCCTGGATCGAATACATGAACCGACCCTGAAAGAGCGAGCTCGACGACTCGCCGTAGGTTTGATCGATCACCTGCAACATGATGAGGCCGGGAATGAGGAACGCCGCGTACGGCACGCCCTGCACGTTTTGCACGCGCGATCCGAGCCCGAGCCCGAAGACGAGTACGTAGAGAATCGTCGTGATGATCGGTGGCCAGATGACTTGGTTGATAATCTTATACGTTCGCACCAGCTCGCGTTTGATGAGCGTCGCGAGACCGATGGGATTACGAAACCCCCACGCGTCGGTCATCTTAGCGTTTCACCAGATCCAAGAAGACGTCCTGAAGACTCGAGCGCGCGAAGTCGACGTTTTCGATCGCGTAACCCGCGGCACCGAGTTCACCGAGCGTGGCGGCGATCGCATCGGGCGGAACGTTGGAGAGGCGGAGCGTTCGCGTCGGCGCGTCGTAGATCGCACCGAGTGCGATGAGTGCGGCCGGAACGCTCGCGAGTGGACGATCGACGGTGACCGAGAGCGTCGTCGTGCCGCGACGTGCGAGCAGCTTCGCCGTCGACTCCATCGCGACGAGCTTACCGCCTTCGACGATCGCGATGTTCTTGCACAAGGCCTCGGCCTCTTCGAGGTAATGCGTCGTAAGGATGATCGTCGTCCCCGCCGCGTTGAGATCGCGCAAGAAATCCCACAATTCGATGCGCAATTCCACGTCGACCCCGGCGGTCGGTTCGTCGAGGATGAGCAACTGCGGTTCGTGGATGAGCGCGCGTGCGAGCGTGAGGCGCCGCTTCATGCCGCCCGAGAGGCGTACGAACGTCTCGTTCGCCTTGCTCGTAAGCGCGAAGCGCTCGAGCAGATCGTCGGCACGCTTGCGTACGGCTGGGCCACGCAAGCCGTAATAGCCGGCCTGGTAGATCAGCACGTCGCGAATCGAGAGATAGCGATCGAAGTTGTATTCTTGCGGCGCGAGACCGACGAGCGCGCGCGCGGCGCGCCACTCGCGCACGATGTCGTAGCCGAAAATCTCGATCGTACCCGAGGTGATCGTCGCGAGCCCGACGATCGCGTTGATCGACGTCGTCTTTCCCGCGCCATTGGGCCCGAGGAACCCGAAAAAATCACCGCGCGCGACTTCGAGAGAGATGCCGTCGACCGCCGTGAAATCGCCGTAGGTCTTGCGGAGGCGATCGATCCGGAGCGCGGGTGCCTTAGGGGATCCGTTCATCGAGTTCCTTATACCGGTGGCGACGTAAAACGTTTACACGCTTCTTCGATTCCGGCATGCCACTGCGTTCGATATCGCGCACGACGCGGTCCACATCGAAGGCGACGCGACGATGTTTGACCTGCCAGCCGCTACTGCGCTGCGTGAGGATCGCGTAGCTCGCGCGCGGATCGCCGTCTTTGGGCAGGCCGGCCGAGGCCACGTTGATGAGGAGTCGATCGCGCCACATGCGCGCGTACGGGAGATGCAGGTGACCGAAGGCGATCGTCCGTTCCGGCGTCGCCGCGAAGAGTCGCTCGAGTTGCGCGTCCGTCGCCTGCGGCCAGACGTGTTCGTCGTCGTTCGTGGGATTCGCATGCACGACGAGTAACGCGTCGGCACCCTCGCCGAAACGCGTCACGAACGGCAGCGCCCCGAGCCATGCGACGTTTTCGACGCCGAGCGTTTCACGTTGCCACGCGAGCACCGCCCGTTCGGCATCGTCGTCGTCCGTGGTATCGGATTCGGCGATATAACGATCGGTGTTCCCACGGATACACGTGGCTCCGACTTCGCGTAAGCGCTCGACGACGTGCCGAGGCCGAGGCCCGTCCATGCAATAATCGCCGACACCGACGATCGTATCGGCACCGCCTTGCTCGCGCAAATCTGCAAGACACGCATCGAGCCCGCGGATATTGCCGTGGATATCGGAGAGGCAGGCGATGCGCACGCGGTTTAACCGCGCTTGAGCGCGAGAACCATCGACGACGGCGTCGCGCCGATCTTGCCGAATTCCCACACGTCGATTGCATCGACGGCAAACTTCGCCGCACGTAACATCGGAATCGTTTCGCGGAAGCGCAGATTCGAAAGCACGCGCCGACCACCGAGCGCGAGCACGCCCGCGCCGTAATCTTCGCCGCGCGGTGCGATGAGGCGTTCGAAGCCCGCAAACGCCTCGCCATCGACGAGACTCGCCGCATAGAGCATCGTTCGTGCATCGATGAGCGAGGCGACCGATTTGAGGCGTCGCACTTCGGCTGCAACCGGTATTTCAACGACGTTCATATTTTTCGAGCGTGCGTAGACGGCGAGTTGTTCGCGCCCGAGCGCATTCCCGTGTAGCGATGCAGCGATGCCCTCTTCGTTACGACGCGGCGTCGTCACCGCGATGAAGAGCGTGTCACCCGCAACGATCACGTCGCCACCATCGAGCAAACCGGGCGCTGCAATGCGGCCCACGATCGGCACGTTTGCGAGCGCGAGCGCAGTTTCGAGCAGCGCGATCTCACCACGGCGGCCGAGATCGCTCGGCCGCATCACGAACGCGCCATCGGGGAACACGACGGCGCCGTCGGCGCAGAACGCACTCGAAGACGTGCCCGTCGATGGCTCGGCTTCGACGACCTTGATGCCGCGCGCGCCCAGACGCGTGATGAAGACGGAGAACTGTTCGTGTGCGCGTTCGACGATCGCATTGGATTCGCCGTGCAAGGGTCGAACGGCCGCGAGCGCCGCCGTCGGGCGAACCACGAGCACGCCGCGTAGCGTCGCGGCATCGTTTGCGACATAAGGTGCTTGAAAGGTCGGGCTTGCGGTGGTCACCCGAGGAACGTTCGCCGCTCCGTTCCCCGCACACTTCGTTTAGCGCACGACGGTGAGGGCTCGTTCGAACAGCGCGCGCTGGTCGCGAACGTACTGCTCGCGGTCGAGCTTGGCTCGTCGGTGCGCGAGTGCGTCCGCGCGACGCGAGAGATCGACGAGGCTCGCGGCGCGCGCTCCGTCGGCGTCGGCGGAAGATTGGTCCGTCCGCGCGAGAAGTGCCGCGATCGACCGACCTTCCTTACTCGCGGATTGCGTAGCAGCGATGGTCCGCGCGAACGGCGTCGCATCGGGAACGCTCGTGAAAAAGTCGCTCATATCGGTCGCGAGCGCGTCGCCGAGCGAAAGCGCGGGCAATCCCAAAAGCTCTTCTTCGGTTTTTAACACACTGACGGTCGAGAGATGGCGTGCGCCGAGATGGTGTCGTTTCGCGTAGGGTGAGACGACGATCGCATAGGTGCGATGGACGTTGACGTGATCTCGCGACGATTGCGAATCATCGGGCATGATGAAGATCGCAGTCGACTCCCACTGTGGGATGTGCGTGAGATAGTCGACGATCGTGCCGAGCGCGCGATCGCCGTCGGCAACTTCCTCGGGCAACGACGGCACGTTCTTTCCAAAACCGCCGTGATCGGCCGGCAACCAGACGTGCGTGAACGCCGGCATCGCATCCGCCTTCACGAGTGGATCCATATCACGCACGAATTCAGCGGCACGACGCACGTCGCGAATGCGCAAGTTCCAACCCGGATAATTCGTATCGACGTGGCCCGCGAGCGCGGCGAGAACGGGAACGTCGAGCGTGTAGAGCCCGCCGAGACCCTGCGTCGGCGCCGTCACATCGTCTTGCGAGATGAAGCGCGGATCGTCGAGTTTGGGATCGTTCGCTTCGCCTTCGTCGTAGCCCGAAACGCGCAGGTAATCGCCGTAATCGCGATAGGTCTTCCCGCGAGCGGCCAGCGAGTTGAAGATATACCCCGCGCGCGGATAATCTTCGGGATCCTCGTTTTTATTGACGAGTGGGCGGCGAGCGCGTTTGACCAGAAGCGTTTTTTCCGCATACACGTTCGTAATGCCGGCCGAGACGTATTGATGGCCCGCGTCCGACTCCTCGGCATCGGCGAAGATGTTGCCCGCGAGGCCGAACGTGCGCGCGAGCGCGTGGAGATTCGGTGTCACCGATTCGTCGAAAGCGACGTAACTCGGATCGCCCGGGCCGTACGGCATGCCCGCGCCATCTTTGAGATCGCCGAGCATCGCGTCGTACGTCTTATTTTCTTCGAGGATGAGCACGACGTGTTTGATCGCGTTACTTCCCGTGCCATCGAAGTTCTGCGGAACCAGCGGATTGGTTCGCGGTGGATGAATCGCGCGCAAATACGAGAGTGCGAGCGTCGTCGACGCGCGTAGATTGACGCCCGCCAAATCGATTCGTTCGAGCGTCGACCACATCGCGTTGCTATCGGCGAGCACGCTCGCGATGTGGCCGCGCGCGTCGACGAAGCGCGACTGATCGCCCGTGAAGCCACGGTCGTTTCCGAGCCCTTTGGCATTTGCGACGAAGAGCTTCGTGCCATCTCTCGAGAGTGCGAGCGCGGCGGGAAACCAACCCGTCGGGATGAGCCCGATGCGATGCGGATGGAGCGGATCGCTCGTATCGAGGACGGCGATCGCGTTGATGCCCGCGAGCGCGACGTAGAGTCGCCGTTCGTCGCGCGAGAGGACGAGCGCGTCGGGTTGCGTGCCGTACGGTCCGCGATCGAAGAGTCGCAACTCCGTGCCGCCGACGACGCGCGGTTCTTTTCCCAGCCGTATCGTCGCGACTCGGTCGACGTTACTCATCGCGACGAACGCGTATGGTTTCGCGTGCATCGCGACGATCGCGGCGGGATGCACGCCGCCGATCTCACGAATACCGTTGGGCCCGCGATCGAGCGGAACCGAAGAATCGTTTACGAGTGATGTATCGGCCTGGCGTGCGATCACGGAGATCGACGACGCGCGATCGAGATCGACGGCCGGCGTGCCGAATGCGGGGACGGTGGCGGGTGTCGTCAATACGCCGTAGCGCGAAAGACCCTCGTTCGCGACGAGCAAGCCGCCGGGTACGGCGGCGGCCGCGAGCGGGAAGAACCCGACGGGCGTGGGCGTTCCGACGACGCTTCGTGTCGCGAGATCGATCTGCACGACATCGTTTGCGAGATTGTCGACGACGTCGACGAGTCGGCCACCCGGTTCGATGACGATCGTCGACGGAAACGCGTGTCCCCGATTGGCGAATCGTTCGTCGCTCGGCGTCGGAATCGCGATGAGGTGATGGGGATCGGGGGTGAGATTGCCTTTGCTATCGAGATCGAATGCATAGACGGCATTACTTCCGCCTCCGCTAGCGAGAACGAGCGTGTGCCCGAGATTGGCGGGATCGGGGACGGCGAGCACGCCGACGAAGAACGACTCCTCCGGATCGCCGTAGCGCGAAACGACGGCCATCGTTTGCGTATCGACGACCGCGAGGGTATAACCGCCCGTCGAAAGACCGTCGAGCGCACTCGTCGTCTTCGCTTGATGTTCGTCGTCGTTACTGACGATTGCGAAGCGGCCGTTCGGCGAGAGTGCGACGCCGAGAGCGTTCATGCCGGTCACGACACTTCGCCCCGTGGGATGCATGATGCGACCCGACGGCAACACGCGACCGAATGCATCGCCGATTGAGGTCGGCCCCGCGGCAGCGGTAGCGGGCGCTTCGAAAACGACGGGTGACGGCGCTTTCGCAAGCGGCGCACCGGTCTGCGCGGCGACGACCGCGAGGGTGGCGAGAAGCGCGACGAGACGTGTGGAGGGCACCATCCTCACGACGTGAGACGAAGTCGCGCGCGGGTCCTGTTCTCCGCGCAAATCAGGTCGCGACGCGTTGCAACCCGCGCGCGAGTCGTGCGACCGCGTCGCGCATCGTGTCGTCGTCGAGATCGCCGAAGCCGAGGCGCAGCGCTGCGGGCCCGTTGCGCGTGGGATACCAGGGATCGGCCGGCATGACGAGCACGCCTTCGCGCGCACACGCATCGAAAGCCGCTTGCGTCGAAATGCGCGCGGGCAACGGCAGCCACAGGGTCGTGCCGGCTGCCGGTACGGCAACGTTCGCCCACGGTAGCGCGCTCTGCAACGCATCGACGAAAACGTCGCGGCGCGCGCGATAGAGCGCGCGTGCCGAACGCAAGTGCTTGGCGTATGCCGGCGATTCCATGAATCGCCAGAGCGCTCGCTGCGAGAGTGTGGACGTGAACGAATCGGCACGCATCTTCGCCGACTCGAGCGGCGCGCGCAGACTCCCACGGGCGAACACGTAGCCCACACGCAATGCCGGAAAGACGGTCTTCGAGAGACTTTCGATGAGCACCACGCGGCCGTCGACGTCGTGCGCGGCCAGTGGCGCGGGCGGTTCGCCATCGTAGGTAAAAACCCAACCCGTTTGATCTTCGAGGATGACGACGTCGTAACGGCGAGCGAGCTCGACGATCGCTTTCGCGCGACGTTCGGGTAAGATCGCCCCCGTGGGATTCTGTGCGAACGGGTTGACGTAAAAGAGGCGCGGTCGATACTCGGCAAAGACGCGCTCCACGTCGTCGACGCGAATGCCGCCTGCGTCGGCGGCGATCTCGACGTACGTCGATCCGCGCGCGTCGAAGATGCCGAGCGTCGGCGCGTACGATGGCGATTCTGCAGCCACGACGGCGCGCGTTTCGAGCAGCGTCGTCGCGACGATATCCGCCGCTTGTTGTGCGCCCGAACAAACGACGATATCGTCGGAGGTTGCGGGCACGCCGCGCGCACGTAATTGTTTGGCGAGCGTTTCGCGCAAGTCGGCGTCGCCATTTCCCGACGCATACTGCATCATCTCCGCAGGATCGTCGGCGAGCGTACGTTGCATGCAACGCGCGAACTCTTGCATCGGAAACGTCTGCGGCGCGGGATGACCCGTCGCGAGACTGATCGCACCCTCCACATCCGCACGCGAGAGGCGATCGAGCACGCCGTCCATCCGGGCGCGCGTGAATCCACCGATATCGGGTTCCCAGCGTCGCGCGAAGGGTTCGGTCGGCGCCGGAGGTCGCGCGATATAGGTGCCTTTGCCGACGCGCGTGATCGCACGGCCGCGCGAGACGAGCGAGTCGTAGGCTTGCGAGACGGTGACGAGTGCGATGCCGAGCCGTGCGGCAAACACGCGCATTCCGGGTAATCGCTCGCCTTCGACGAGCGCACCGCGTTCGATGCGTGCGGTTAGTTCGTCTGCGAGTTGAACGTAGAGCGGTCGTTTATCACGTGGATCGAGAGCGACGTCGACGAGCGACGCTCCGGCGTCGCGGCCGGTCACGGAGTATCCAGGCGATACCCGATGCCGCGAACCGAAGATATTTGCAGCGCCGCACCGACTTCGCCGAGCTTTTTGCGGAGTGCCGCCACGTGGACATCGACCACGCGCGTCGGCACGCCCGAGACGTCGTTCCAAACGCGTTCGAGGATCTGCGCGCGCGTGAGGAGTCGACCGTCGGCCTCTCCCAAAAACCAGAGCAAACGAAATTCGAGCGCGGTGAGACTCACCGATCGGCTCTCTTTCTCGAGCGTGTGCAGATCGCGCACGAGCGCCGCGTCGCCGAGTTGGAGGCGGCCGTCGTTATCGCGCAAGCGCGCGCGTTCGCGCCGACGCAAGAACGAGCCGATACGAGCCACGAGTTCGTTCCCTGAAAACGGCTTGCTGATGAAATCGTCGGCGCCGAGACCGAGCCCCGTCAGCTTGACGTCTTCGCCCGAATGGCCGCTCACCATGAGAATGTAGGCATCCGCCGTCTCTGCAATCGTCGTGCAGACGTCGAGCCCCGACATGTCGGGAAGCCCGATATCGAGCAACACGACGTCGGGTTTGAACGACTCGACGAGATCGAGGCCATCTTTTCCGGTCGCAGCGATGCGCGTCTGATACCCGGCCCGTACGAGCATGGTCTGCTCGAACGACGCAATATCAGGATCGTCCTCAATAATAAGGACGCGGGCTCGCGGATCAGGTGTCGTCATCAATTCCGGGTGGACATCATGCAAGAGTGGGGATGTCCTCGCCTTCGGCAACGGAGAGTTGCCGCCTGGCGAGACCTTCCTCAGCGGCAGCAGACGAGACCGCTCGCGCGACCGCGTCGACCACACGCGTATCGAAAACGCTCGGGATCACATATTCGGGTCCCCGTTCGCCGTCGGTAATAATCGCCGCGATGGCTTTCGCCGCGGCGAGCTTCATGCCATCGCTAATCGAGGTCGCACGGCAGTCGAGCGCGCCGCGAAAAATACCCGGGAAGGCGAGCAGATTGTTGACCTGATTGGGAAAATCGCTCCGCCCCGTGGCCATAACGGCGACGTAGGGGGCGGCGACGTCCGGCATGATCTCGGGCGTCGGATTCGCCATCGCGAAGACGATCGGATCGCGCGCCATTTTCTTGAGATCTTCGGGACGCAGAATATTCGGTGCCGAAACGCCGATAAAGACGTCGGCTCCGACGAGCATCTCGGCGAGCGACCCGCGCCGATTCTCGCGGTTGGTATGTGCGGCCAACCAAGCCCAATGCGCGTCGTCATAGTGATCGACGCGATTGATCGCACCCGATCGATCGACGGGGATCACATCGCGCACGCCCGCCGACAAGAGCATCTTCATCGTTGCCGTACCTGCGGCTCCGCTGCCGGCGACGACGATCGTGAGGTCGCTCATCGTTTTGCCGACGACCTGACACGCGTTGATGAGTGCGGCGAGGATGACGATGGCCGTCCCGTGTTGGTCGTCGTGCATGACGGGAATATCGAGCCGTTCTTGCAGGCGTCGCTCGATTTCGAAACAACGCGGTGCCGAGATATCTTCGAGGTTGATGCCGCCAAAAATCGGTGCGATCCGCACGATCGTCTCGACGATTTCGTCGGTGTCTTTCGTATCGAGGCAGATCGGAAACGCATCGATGTCGGCGAACTGTTTGAAGAGCATGCACTTGCCCTCCATCACGGGGGCGGCTGCGAGCGGCCCGATATCGCCGAGCCCGAGTACGGCCGTCCCGTCCGTTACGACCGCGACCGTATTTCGTTTGATGGTTAACTGAAATGCCTTCGCGGGATCGCTCGCGATCGCGAGTGAGACGCGCGCGACACCCGGCGTATACACTTTGGAGAGGTCGGTTCGCGTCTTCACAGGGATCGTCGGTTGGATGCGGATCTTGCCGCCGAGATGCGCGAGAAACGTGGAATCCGAAACGCTGACCAAGCGCACCGTATCGAGCCGCAAGATCGACGCGCGCACGGCGTTTGCAACCGCATCCGATGCGACCGTGACGCTGACGTCGCGCGTGACGACGCTCTTTGCGACCGACCGCATATCGACCGCGTCGATGATCCCGCCGGCGTCGCCGATCGCCGAGGCGAGGGTCCCGAACGCTCCGGGAGATGAGGGCATCTCCAAGCGCATGATGAGCGTGTAGCCGATCGCGGGTGATGCCATCCTTCGTGATACGTTTCGGCGCCCCGACGCCCCTCGCGCGAGGCTTGGCGAGGAGTATTACTAGGCTTCCCTAATTAACCCGACAGCACATCCTCGATCGGAGCGCTCGCGATGCCTTTCGCACGGCCTTCCCACTATTTCGCCTTTCGCACGCGGATCGTCGCGATCGCGATCGTTTGCTTCGTGGTACTCGCCAAGCCGCACCAAGCCGATGCGATTCCATATTTCGCGCACGAGTACGCAATGACGTGCCAAAAATGTCACTCCGTCGTTCCGCGACTGACGGAATTCGGCACCGCTTTCGAAGCCAATGGGTTCGCGATTCCCGGGGCGCGACCGCGCGCGACGTTGCCTATCGCCGTGAAAATCAATACCGCCTACACGAGCGAACCCGATATCTCGGGCCTTCCCAAGGCAACGCTCGATGAAGTCGAGCTGTTCCTCGCCGGTCGCATCGGAAGGCGCGCGAACTACTTCCTGGAGCAGTACGCAATCGACGGCGGCCGTCCGGGTGCGACGCGCGATGCATGGATCGGCTATCGCGCGACTCCCGACGATGCGAGCGTTGCGATCACGATACGTGCCGGTGCGTTCACGTTGCCATTACCGATCGATCCCGAATCGTTCCGAGAATCGCTCTCACATTATGCGATTTTCGATCAGAAGATCGGAGCCAATCCCTTCACGTTCTTCGATGCGAAGACGGGCTTCGAAATTCGCGTCGGAAATCTCGGGCGCGGGACGAGCGTTGCCCTGCTCGCTCTCGGCGGACACGATCGGCAGAGCGGCATCGCCTCACACGGCATCGACACGATGCTCGTCGCGCACCAAATTTTCGGGCCGCTCTCGCTCTCCGCCTACGCCTACGCCGGCGCTCGGCCGCTGACGGACGGCCTCGATCGCTTTCGCCGCATCGGGTACGGCGCGACCTATGCGGTCGGCAAGTTCGAAGCGCAGGGCCTCATGCAAACCGGCGTCGACGGGGCGTCGCGTCTTTCCAGCGCTGGACTCGTGCAAGTGCGCTACGCCTTCACGCGGCGACTCTTCGCTTCGCTTCGGTACGAAGGCACGCATGATGGTACGCACGGTTTCGCGCGCGACGTCGTACCGCTGCTCGGATATCGCGTCACGCGCAACGCACGGCTGACGGTCGAGGATCTCATCACGCACGTCCCCACGGCCAAACACGTGCTGGGCGTACAATATACGGTTGCGTACTAATGCGGAGCACGTTCGCGACACTCGCATGCGTCGCATCGTTCGCGATGCTCGTGCCGATGCCGATGTTGGCAGCCGAACCCGCTCCGCTCGCGAGTCGAATCATCACGCGCGCGATCGTTCCCGCGCATTCACTCGCAAGTTTCGACGTAACGCATCTCTTCGTCCAGCACGTGCTCGGTAAAATCCCGATCGTCACCGGTCACGCAACGTTCGCAGGCGTCGATGCGACCGTTCCAACGAGCGTGGAAGCCACGCTCGATCCGCGACGCATCGCCACGGGTGATGGCGATCGTGACGACGATCTCCAGGGTCCCGATTGGTTCGACGTCGCGCGATTCAAGACGTGGACGTTCGCGAGTACGGCCATCACCGCGACACCGTCAGGATTTAAAATAGACGGCACGCTCACCGTCCACGGCGTCGCACAACCCGTCACGCTCGACGTCACGGCAGTGCGCACGGGACCGCACGCACGCTATCGCGCGACGGGCACCCTCGATCGCCACGGATTCGGTATGCACGTCACCCCGTTCGACGGCACGATCGGCAATTCGCTCGCCCTCGTTCTCGACGTCGAACTCGAGTAGGGAATACTTGCTGCGTGCCGCTCGGCACGCCGTGGCATGTGATGACGAATGATTCGCCTTCGTCCGCTACCGCATGACTGCGCTGCTATCGTTACGTCGCTCCCGGACCCGGAGCCGCGAAATCACGAAAACCCCTAACTCCCCGACACCGTCATCTCCGCCACGCGAAACGACGGCGCGACGATACCTTGATCGAAGACGAGATCGTCTGCGACCGCATCGATCGCGCCGAGCATCTCGCACAGGTTGCCCGCGATCGTAAACTCGTCGATCGCGCCCGCGAGTTCGCCGTTTTCGATGAGGAAGCCACGCGCGCCGCGGCTGTACGTTCCCGTTACGGATTCCGTCGAGAAACCGATCGTATCGAGCACGAGCACCCCGCGCGCAGTCGAGGCAACGAGTGCGTCGAGATCGCCGAAACCGGGCAGCAAATAAAAATTGTTCGGCCCGATGCCGCCACCCGACGCGTTGCCGGTGCTCGCCGCACCGAGCCTGCGTGCGTAGTATGTATCGTACAGAAACGATCGTAAGATCCCGCGCTCGACGACGGAGGTGCGCCGCGTCGCGACGCCCTCGCCGTCGAAGGGCGACGTCCCGAGCCCGCCGGGCACGCGACCGTCGTCGACGATCGTGACGAGATCGCTGCCGATGCGTTCGCCGATGCGATCCGCGAGAAACGAGTTGCCGATCGCGACGTTCGCGGCACTGACGGCGGCGAAGAGGTCGGAGAGGACGAGCGCGGCGACGTCACGTTCGAAGATGACGGGGACGCGCATCGTCGGCGGTTTTTTCGCACCGATGAGTGCGACCGCGCGCTGCGCCGCCTTCAGCGCGACGATCTCGACGGCTTCGAGACTCGCGTACCCGCGAGCCGCGCTACCATACGAGCCCGTACGCTTGATCTCACCATCACGGGCGATCGGACCGACACCGATCGACGCTTGCGAGGCGCGATAGCTACCGGCGAAACCGCTCGAGTTCGCGAGCGCCACGGTCGACGTCGCGTCGGCGACGCGCGCGCCACTGGAATTGACGATCCGCGAATCGGCCACGCGTGCGAATCGCTCGAGTGCGAGGGCGTCTGCGATCTTCTTCTCGGGATCCCGCGCGCGCACGTCGTCCGCGTACATCGCGAGCGCGTCGTCGTCGTCCGCCACGAGCGGAGTAGCATCGCGATCGGGCAGGCCCGCATGGGCATCGGGAGCGACGAACCGCGCGGCGTCGACGGTTTCGCGTACGAATCGCTCCAGACCATCGGTCGAGAGATCGCTCGTTCCGAGCGACGCCTTACCGCCGGCAACGAAGACGCGCAGCGTGACGCTGCGCCCGACGGATTGTTCGAGTTTTACGACTTCGGTATCACGTGCTTCGGTACTAAAGCGATCCGAGACCGTATACGTCGCCTCCGCCGCCGTCGCGCCGGCGGCAGTCGCGAGCGCGACGACGCGACGTGCGAGTTCGAGCTCAGCTGCCAATCGACGATCCTCCGACGGTCACGCTCGAAATCTTCACCGTCGGCATGCCGACGCCGACGGGAACGTACTGACCGCCCTTGCCGCACGTGTAGTAACGCCCCGCAAGACGACCGTCGTTGCCGACGGCGGTGACGCGGTTCATCACGTCGGGTCCGTTCCCGATGAGACTCGCGCCGCGAATCGGTGCCGTGAGCTTGCCGTCTTCGATGAGATAGCCTTCGGCGAGCATGAAGACAAAATCACCCTTGCTGATCTCGACCTGACCGCCGGCGAACGACGTCGCGAAAATGCCGCGTTTGACCGAGCCGACGATCTCGTCGTACGTCGAGGTGCCATCGGGCATGTACGTATTGCACATGCGTGGCTGCGGCATCACGCGATACGATTGGCGCCGTCCGCTGCCCGTCGACGTCGTGCCCATCAAGCCGGCGTTGAGATGGTCGTGCATGTAGCCGCGCAGGATTCCATTTTCGACGAGGACCTTGTGCTGGCCCGGCGTCCCCTCATCGTCGATCGAGAGGCTACCGCGCTCGGCCGGGAGATCGCCGTCGTCGTAAATCGTGACGAGCTCGTTCGCAACCCGTTCGCCGATGCGACCGCTATAGAGCGACGTCCCCTGTCGGTTGAAATCGCCTTCGAGCCCGTGACCGACCGCTTCGTGCAACAACACGCCGCCGCTACCGGCACCCACCACGACTTCCATCTCGCCCGCGGGCGTCGCAATCGCATCGCTATTGACGCAGGCGATACGCGCCGCTTCACGCGCGATCGATTCCGGGGGTGTGTCGAGGAAAAAATCGATACTCGCGCGGCGACCGTCGCCGTAGAATCCCGTCCCGCGCTCTTTCCCCTGCGCGACGCATTGCACGCCGAAGGTCACGAGCGGTCGCCGATCGACGACGTAGCGGCCCTCGCTCGTTGCGATCGCGACATCCTGAACTTCGCTTGAAAAAAATGCGTTAACGCTCGTAATTCGCGGATCGGTGGCGCGCGCCGCGACGTCCGCTCGCGCGAGCAGATCGACGTACGTTGCGGATTCGGCACGCGCGCGTTCCGGTTCGGCCCGAGCGTATGCGCTCGCAGCTCGCATCGGATCCGTCGGAAGATGGATCGAGCGGGTGCCGGCGTTACGATCTTTCGCGATGAGCGCGGCGACGCGCGCCGTCTCCAGAAGCGACGATTCGGAGAGATCCTCCGAACACGCGTATCCGGCGCGTTCGCCCACGAGCACGCGAATGCCGACACCGCACGACACCGAGATGCCGGCTTCATGGATGCGGCCGTCTTGCAGGCGGAACGTTCGCGTGATACGCCGCTCGTAGAACGCATCGGCGTAGTCGCCCGCGCCAAGCGCTCGCGTGAGGACGCGTTCGAAAAGAGCAGCATCGGGTCGCATGTTTTGTCGATCTTCGGTGCGCGAGGCTTCGATTCCGCGGCGAGAGCGGCGCGCGAGTGCCGTGCGAATAGATCCTTCGCCTTGTAGTGGAAAAGCGCGTCGTGAAGCGAAGTATGAAGTATGGATGCTTCGCTTAACGAGGTAGCACGCGCGCAACCGCGAGCGCCGTCGGGCACCATCAGTTTTCTCTTTACCGATATCGAGGGCAGCACGCAGCGCTGGGAACGTTTTCCCGAGGCGATGGCGGGTGCGCTCCGGAGCCACGATGCGATCGTCGGCACGGCTATGGCCCGCAACGGCGGGTTCGTTTTTAAAACCGTCGGAGACGCCTTCTGCGTCGCCTTTGCGAACGTACGTAGCGCTGTGGACGGCGCGCTCGATGCGCAGCGCGCGCTCGCTGCCGCCGACTTCGATGCCGTCGGAGGCATCGCGACTCGGATGGCCATCCATACGGGAACGGCCGACGAACGTAACGGCGACTATTTCGGGCCGACGGTCAATCGCGTCGCGCGCATTACGGCCGCCGGACACGGCGGCCAGATTTTGCTTTCAGCAATCTCGGGCGAACTCGTACGCGCCGACCTTCCGACGGATGCGAGCTTACGAGAACTCGGGGAATTTCAAATCAAAGATCTCGCGTCGACGGAGCGTCTCTTCGCGCTCGTCGTGCCCGATCTCGCCGCGGAATTTCCGCCTTTGCGCACGCACGATATCGCACGTTCGAATCTTCCCGCGATGGTCACGAGTTTCGTCGGTCGCGAGGACGATCTCGCGGCATTGCGCGCGTTGATCGCCGAGCATCGGCTCGTGACGCTCGTGGGGCCCGGCGGCGTCGGAAAGACGCGCGCCGCGATTCAACTCGGCGATTCGCTTCGCAACGATTTCTCCGGTGGCGTCTGGTTCGTCGATCTCGCGACGCTCGGATCGCCCGAACTCGTCGTCGACGAATTCGCGTCGGTCCTCGGCGTGCGGTCGAGCGGCACGGATCCACTCATCGCAAGCATCGTTGCCGCGATCGGCACGAAACCCACGCTCGCGATCTTCGACAACTGCGAACACGTGATCGACGCGGTGATTGCGTGCGTCCAACGCCTCCTCGAAGGATGCCCGGCGCTGCGTATCATCGCGACCAGCCGCGAGGGGCTTCGCATCACGGGCGAATGGCAATTCGGGCTCCCACCGCTCTCGCTCCCGTTGGCCCACGCGCCCGTTACGGCAGCGAGCGCGCACGAGTATAGCGCCGTCGCGCTTCTCGTGGATCGCGCCATCGCGGCCAATCGTGCGTTTGCGTTGACCGAGCAGAACGCAGGCGATGTCGTCGCACTCTGCCGCGAGCTCGACGCCCTCCCCTTCGCACTCGAACTCGCCGCTCCACGCCTCATGACGTTCACGCCTAAAGAACTGCTCGAACGGATCGGCGAGCGCTTCCAAATGCTACGCGGTTCGCGCGTCGTCGGCCCCGATCGAACGCGCACGTTACTCTCGCTCATCGACTGGAGCCACGACCTCCTCTCGGTGCCCGAGCGCGCGCTCTTCCGGCGACTTTCCGTCTTCGCGGGCGGGTGGACGATCGAGGGTGCCGTCGCCATCGATGCCGACTTCGAGCCCGACGAGTACGAGATCGTCGATCGCCTCGAAGCGCTCGTTTCGAAGTCGATGGTGGTCGCCGAACACGGTGCGGATCGCACGCGCTTTCGCTTCCTCGAATCGATGCATCAGTACGCGCGAGAACGCCTTACGGAATCGTCCGAACGCGCGGATATCGAACGTCGATTCGCGCAAACGGTGCTCGCGTTCGTTCGCCGCACCGCCGGGGCGCTCGGCGATATGCGCGAACGCGCGTGGCTCGACGAAATCGAACGCGAGATCGAGAACATCCGCGCCGTCCTTCGTGCGAGCCTCGAACGTGGCGGCGACGTCGCACTCGGCGCGGAGATCGTCGTCGCGCTCGGCTTCTTCTGGCACGCGCGCCGCCCCACGGAAGGCGCGGCGTGGCTCGATGCGGCGCGCAACGTCGCCGAACGTTGTCCGGCCGTGTTACGCGCCCGCGTGTTTCTCGAGTCCGCTCGCGTGGACGTCGCATCAGTCCAAACGGTGCCGTTTTCGGAACGAGCCGTCGCGCTCTATCGGGAGGTCGACGATACCGCGGGGATTGTGCGCGCGCTCGAATATTTGGGCCAGAGCCTCATCAACGCGGGTCGCTACGCCGAAGCCGAGACATGCCTGACGGAGAGCATCGCGCGCGCGCCGAGCGACGGCGATCGTGTGGCGACCGCACGGGCGCGCGCTCTGCGCGGGTACGCGATCGTTTACGGTCGTGAAGACGCGCTCGACGAAGCGTCACGCGATCTCGAAAGCGCGCTCGCGGATCTCGAGGCGCGGCTGCGTTATCGTGATGCGGGCGTCGCGTTACGGGGTCTCGCACATATCGCCATCGCGAGCGGCCGTCCCGCCGAAGCGGCGGAGCGCGTCGCACGCGCGCTCCTCCTCTGCGAGGATCTCGACGATGCGCGCGGTACGGGATTGCTGCGTTTCGAACTCGCGCACGCGCTCTTCCTCGACGGCCGTATCGTGGACGCCCGCGCGAACGCGCTGGAATCACTTCATCTCTTGAGCAACGCGGGAATTCCGATGGCGCTTTCGCATGCGACCGTCATTTTGGCGGCGACCCTCGAGCGACTCGGCGATACGATCGGAGCGGCAGAACTCATGGGCTACGTACGCTCCATGACCGAGCACGCTACGTCCCCCATTCCTCCACTCGTGCGTCGTCTCCACCGAGGGACCATCGCCGCGCTCGGCAAGCATCTCGGCGATGCCGATCTCGAACGCGCGATGACACGCGGTGCGAGTTTCGATTCGCACGCGATCGAACGAATCGCGCGAAGGGAGATTTCCGTAACGCACAAAAACGGCGATTCATCGTAACGCTCGGGAGGAACACGTATGGCTTCGCTCGCTCAATATCTTTTGCACCTCGCACAGAATCTCGAAGAGAGCGAGGCGTTCCGAAAGTCGCCCGACGGCGCGCGCGCTTCGATGACCAAAGCCGGCCTGACGCAAGAGCAGCAAGAAATCGCGCTCAGCCGCGACCCCGATCGGATCGCGCGCGCGGTCCAGGCCGAGTTACACGTTGGGACGTCCGCCGACGCCGAGCGCCTGAGCGTCCCCCTCAATTTCATCATCTGCCCGCCGAAGACGTAAATCCGGCTCACCCGGTTCGGTCGCGTAAACGACGGCGCCGAGAAGCGCGAGCGTCGACACGAGCGCATCGATGTCGGCGCCGCGTGCCGCAAATCGCCGTCGTAACGCTGCGAGCGCGGTCGGTGTCGCGAGGGCGCCGACGACTTCCGTCGCGAGCGCGTCCACGATAAAACTTTGGTACGATAGCACATCCGTCGCCGCGACCAGGAGACGGTGTGCGCGCGGGAGCGCATCGAGTTCGCTCGCGTGAGAACCGGCCCGGAGCGCCTCGATCGCCACGCGACCCTCGCGCACGCACCCGAGCGCCCGAACGTTGCGCGCGAGAGCGATCGCGCGATCGCCGCTTGGAGCGAAGGCCGACGCCCGCGTCTCCACGCGGAGCTCGGATACGGCGACGATATACCGGATCGTTTCGGCGAGTGGGTGCGCCTCCCCGAATCGCGCATCGACGAAGCCCGTAAGTGCCCGCCCCGGTGGTAAACGCGTCTCGCCCAGATAGGCACCGTACGCGCGGACGAGCTCGACGAACGAACCGTCGTACGCCCGCGCGAGCGCGCGAAGGACCGAACGATCGAGCGCGTAGAGGCCGCTATAACCCTCGACCGCAGCGATGTTGGTCGCGCGCGCGATTCCGCTCGCGTAGTAGTGATGGCAGACGAAGTTCTGGGGATCGTCGCGCGCGAGGGATGCGTCGTCCGCTTCGATCGCGGGAAACGTAAAATCCGTGATGTGACCGTCGTACGCGAGCCGTTCGTGAAATTCGTTGAAGAGCGCCGTGCCCGGTTCTGGCGTGAGCATGTGGAGCTGGATATCGAGTTCGCGACCGTACCGCTCGATGCTCTCGCCGCAAAGCGCGAGCGTCTCGTCTTGATCGGCGAGGGTCTCGTTCGGGTAGCCGGTGATGAACGAAACGGTCACGAGCATGCCGAGTTCGAGCGATGTCGCCACGCGCGGATGGTAGAGCTCGAGATCGAGATTCTTTTCGACCACTCGTTGCAAGCGTCGCGACCCTGTCTCGACGCCGTAGTAGATCGCGTCGCAACCGGCCGCAGCCATCTCCGCGAGCAACCCGTCGTCGACGCAATCCATCCGCGCCGAACAACTCCACGCATATCCGCGATCCGCGACGGCCACACAGAACTCGCGGACTTTCTTCGCGTTGACCGTGAAGAGATCGTGATTGAGTGTGAAACTGCGTATGCCATACTCGTGCGCGAGCCGATCGAGCTCGGCGACGAGACGCGCGCTCGATTTGAGCCGATAGCGACGCCCGAAGAATGTCGCGGTCGAACAGAACGAGCAATGGAACGGACAACCGCGACCTGCGTCGACGCGCAACACCGCGAGCCCGAGTTCGCGAATCGGGTAGGCGTCGTACGCGGGAAACGGCAGCGCGTCGAGATCGAGAATCGCCTCCGCATCCGGCGTGCGAACGATCTCGCCCGCCGTACGATAGGAGACCCCACGGACGTCGGCCAGGGCGCCGCCGCCACCGAGCGCTTCGACGAAGGCGACGATGGTCGCATCGGCCTCGCCCCGCACGATCGCATCGAATACGGGATAGCGCTCGAGGATCGCGCGATCGAGAATACTCGCGTGCGGGCCGCCGAGCGCGATCGCGGTCTGCGGACGGAGCGCGCGAAGCGCCGCCGCGATCTTCACGATGCTCGCGAAATTGCATCCGAGCGCCGTGAAGCCGACGACGTCGGGCTCGAGTGAAGCGATCCGATCCGCGATCGTCGCGTAGAAACCCGGGCCGAGCCGGGCGATCTTCCGAGCGATGTCGATCTTCGGATCGTAGAGCACTCCATCGTGGCCCGCGATCCGCACGGCCGCGATGAGACCGATGAGCCCAAGATGCGGCTGGAGTTCGATTGCGTTCTCGGCGTCCGCGCGATCGATGAGAATGTTATCCACAAAGACGACCCGCATGGCCAGCGATTAGGGCGGGCGTCTCACGAATCCTAGCCACGAGTTGCGCCGCAACACCGAAAGAAAACGAGCGCGCCGATCTCGCGGCGCGCTCGCATGGTTTCTTCGGAGATCGAACCGAGTTCAGTCGTCCTTGGGTTCGGCCTTCGCGACCTGTGCCGACGTCGGCATCGAACCTTCGCCCGTGATGCCGTAGCGTAAAACGCGATTGAAGAGCCGGCCGTTCATGTGATCGGGTTCGCGCGTATTGAAGTTATGCGTCGCGCGATTCCACCACGACGCATCGTGCAGGAGCCGTACCGCCCGCGATCTTACCGCGTTCGGATCGGCGCACGCCGGAACGAGATCTTTCGCCGCGAGCGTGCAAAGGATGCCCGGAATGACCGGCTCGTACGGTGTGACGTTTGCGACGTTCGTAAAGACCGTCGACATCGGTCGGCTGTTGGCATCGTTGAGGCCGAGCGGCGGCACGCCCACGAGTTCTTCGACGGTCCGTAACGCGTTGACGGTCGTGTAGAACGTGTGGTCGATCGCACCGCGACGCGTGTACGCCGAGATGACGTGCGCGATCGAACGATGCGCGTCGACGTGATCCATGCCGTCTTGCGGATCGTCTTCGATCATGACGATCGCGGTCGATGGCCAGTACGGCGAATGGCTGATGGCGTCGACGACTTGCCCGACGGCATAATCGTGATCGGCCATCTCGAGTTCCGGTGTATTGAGACCCTCGATCGCGCTGCCGAGGCTACCGAAGTGATCGTGCGGGATCGTCATCGTGGTGAGGTCCGGGAAATTTCGGTTCTTTACGAATCCATCGAACTCGCGCTTCCATTCTTCAACGCGATAGACGTCGGGATAGCGTTGATCGAAGGCGCGATAATAGCGATCGGTGATCGGTTGGATCGATGGCGTCGACGGCTGCGCTTGCAGCACGTGGTTTTCGAAGGGGTGCCGCGCGAGCGCCGGATCGAACGGTGGGCCCGTGAAGTAATAGGTGAGATCGTCCTGCCAACCGTAGTTGCGCACGGATTTACCGGCGCGCAGGGCCGCTTCCCAAATGTAACCGCCGATGACGCCCGGATGGAGATCGTTCGCACCTTCCGATGCGACCGGATCTTTCATACCGGGCAAGATCGTCGAAGCGCCGCTGGGGTCGATGATGCCCGTGATGCGCGTATCGAAGATCGACGAGCCGCCGGTAGGTCGCAGACCGAGGTTCATGTTGGCCACGATACCCTGCCAATCGTAGGTAAGGCCCTGGCCGTCCGAATTACCGTAAGAGACGGTCTGCGTCTTCTCGGTAAAATCGTTCGTGTGACCCTGCATGACCCAATTCCAACCGACGCCGCTGGACTCGCTCGAGTCGTAGAAATTATCGAGCGTCACGTAATCGCGCGCGAGTGCGTGAAGATTGGGCGCGATGTCCTTGGTGAAAAACGTCAGGCGTGGATCGCCGTTGGCGCCGGTGCCGAGATCGCCGAGCACTTGATCGTACGTGCGGTTCTCGTTGACGATGTAGAGCACGTGCTTGATCTTCGAGCGAAGGAACGCCATCGTCGCGTCGGTGCCGCGGTTGTTGAAACCGTTGTTCGCATCGACCTGACGCGAGAGCGCTGCGAGTTCGGAACGCTCGGGCACGGGGAACGAGAGCAGATCGGCTTTCTCGGTCTCCCACGTGTATTGGTTGGGGAAGCCGAGCTGCGCGTTGAGCGCGGTGCCGTAGGGCGTGTTGTACGAGTAGTACACTTGTGCTGGGTTGGGCCCGCTGTTGGATTTTTCGTTGCTGACGTAAAGCATCTCGCCATTTTTCGAAACGCTCACCGAGGTCGGAAGCCAACCGGTCGGAATGCGACCGATCACGTTGCCTTCGCGCACGTTCACGACGGCAACGGCATTCTCGCCGCCGAGCGTTACGTACAGGATGCGGCCGTTGGGCGAGAGCGCGAGCGAGTTCGGATTCGCGCCTTTGAATCGATCGCCCGGTCGTGCGAGCGAGATAACGCCTTCGAGACGATCGTTTTTGGTATCGATGACGGCGACCGAATCGTCGTTACCGCACGCGACGTAGAGCGTCTCGCCGTTACGCGAGAGCGTCATCTTATTGGGACCCGCGGGAACGGCGATGACCTTTTCGATCGCCGTCCCGCTCATAACCACGACTTGGTCGTCGCGTTGGCTCGACACATACGCTTTTTCGTACGCGCCATCGTCGTTGCTCTTGACCGTCACCCAGAAGGGAAATTCGCCGACGGGATTCGGCGAGCCGGGCTTCGTGAACGCAACTTCGGCGACGACTTTGCGCGTCGTCGTGTCAGCGATAGTTGCCGACGCGTTTTCGAAATTCGCAACGACGATCGTCTTGCCGTCGCGGCTCAAATCGAAACCCGCCGCAACGGCGCCCGTCACGAGCGCGGGGATGGCACGTCCGGCCGGCGTTTTCTTGAGTATGCCGCCGTCGTATTTTGGAATCGCGGCAGCGTCGTTCGAGTTATGGCCGAGAACGATGAACGGGGCGTCGGGGGAGTACTGATCCGTCGCGTGGTCGAGCTTATACACGAGGATACGATCGTCGATGCCGCCGGAAACGTAGAAACGACCGCCGTGGGGATCCCACGCGAGCCCGTTGTAGGTGTCCGTTATCGGAATGCGTTGGACGAGATCCGGCGTGCCGCGCGTAATGTCGTACACGAATGCGAATTCCGCCTGATTGTAGCCGCCCGTGCCACCGACGTTGGGGTCGACGACGGTCGGATCCGGTAAACCCGTGATGGGATTGAGCACCGGAAAGCGCAGCGGGTTGCCTGCGATGTCGTTGACCGAAACGTTGAAGCCGCTCGTGAGCACAACGAGCGTTTTGTGATCCGGACTCACCGCCGTCGCCATCGCGCTATCCGCATCGGCGTTACCGTCCGGACGGAGTTGCGGATTCGCCATCCGTTGGAACACGGCCCCGGGTACCGCGGTCGGCGTGATCGTTTGCCCCGTCGGAATACGTGTCTTTTCGCCGTTCGCGATCGCAATTTTTGCGAACGGCGGAGCGGCACCCGCGAGCGACGTGCACGTAAAGCAAAAAGAAACGAGCGCGGCCGAAAATCGCGAACTCTGTTTTAAAAGCACAAATTACCTCCGCCGCGATGGTAGCTTGCGGTGCCTTAAGATCGCCTTAGCAAAATATTATGACGGCGATCGCTTAAGCTCTACGACTGCGCGAGTGCGTCGAGCGCGCGATCTTCTTCGATCGTGACGACGTCGGCGTTGGCGCGGCGATCGTTCACAACGAAAGCGAATGCGACGCGGCCGTGATACCGCGTCTGCACGGTGCCTGCGAGCCCGTTGACGTTTTCGATGTGACCGCTCTTCGCGCGCGTACGACCGAGCGCCGCATGTAAGATATGGTTCTTGACGGTACCGTCGAGCCCGACGCGCGGCATCGCGCGTACGAAGACGTCGGCGTTGGGTCCGCGGAGCTGCGCGGCAATAAGCTCTGCGAGCGTCAGCGGCATGATACGATCGCCCGGCGCGAGACCGCTTCCGTCGTACACGCGCATGCGCTCTCGGGGAACGCCGAGGCGCGCGAGCTCGCGTTTTTCGAACGCGATGCCCGCGTCGTCGGTGCCGGGATGGCGCGCGAGTTCGCCCACGATCCGCAAGAGCGTCTCAGCCGTGTGGTTATTGGAGTGCACGAGCATGTCGCGCACGATGAAATCGAGCGGTGGCGAACGATGCGTCCACAGCGGCGTCGCGTTTGCCGGAGCCGCGCCCGCGCGATACGACGCGGGTAAGGCGATGTTGCGTTCGGCAAGCATGGCCGCGGTCACGCCGCCCGCATACTGCGTGATACCGAGCACGGGCTTATAATATTTCTGCGTCTCGCCGGCCGCAATGTGACCGTCGAGGAGGTATTCACTCGGCATGCCATCGACGACGCGGTCGAGTTGTGGCTTGCGTTCGATCGTGACGAACGTGTTCGAACCATAGCCGCTCGTGCGGATCGCACCGGAAAAAACGATCGCTTGATTATCGGGGATCGGGCGAACGTGTGCGTCGCCCCCCGGTGCGCCCGGCGTCACGTCGAACTCCACCACACCGCCGTCGAGAGCGATCGCATTCGTGCCCGCTGCGTAATCGTAGGTGAGGTCGTCGGGATCCCAACGCGGGTTTTGCTCGGGTCCCGCAAAGGACGTATCGTCGATCTCGAGCGGACCGTCGATGCGTTTGATACCGCTGCGCGCGAGCACGCCGACGCCTTCGCGCACGTTCTTCGAATCGAGCATCGGATCGCCCGCACCGACGAGCCAGAGCCCGCCGTGCAAGACGCCGTCGGCATCGGGCGGCGACGTACCGACGAATCGCGTCTCGAAGCGATGCTTCGGACCTAAACTATCGAGCGCCGTCGCCGCGATGACGAGTTTGAGCGTCGAAGCGGGCGTCATCGCCACGCGCGCCCGCCGCGCGAAGAGATGCGAACCGTCGGCCGCAACGACGACGATGCCCATCCCAGCAGCAATATCGCCCGTGAAGATCGCCGACATCTTCGAGGTGACCTCGTCGCGTTGCCGCCGCGACCACATCGGCGGCGGTACGGGCGTCGCACGCGGCGCGGCGTCCGTTGAGTATCCCGCCGGCACGCGCGGCTGCGACGACGTTGACGCACGGCTGCAGCCCGTGATGCTCGCAGCAATCGCAAGCATCGCGAGCGCGCGAGAAAACGTCGGCTTCAGATGCCGGACCCATCGTCGAACGTCGGCGCGATCGTCGTGTCGTTTCGCGCACCGAGTGCGAGCGTTTCCAAAAGCGCGATCCATTCGGCATCTCCGACGTGATCGCGGATCCGTTGCGAGGGTCGCGTCGCACGCAGGCAATCCTCGCGAACGATCGTCATACCGTAGCGGCGCGCGCGGCGCATGCGCTCGAATGCGGGCGCACCGTATTCGATGAGGCCGATCGCGCGATCGAGTTCGAAGCGAAAGATCGCCCCGGCAGGTGCGACGAAACTGAAGTGCGTGCAGTACGGCAGATAGCGTTCCCATTTCGCATCGGTGAGAAAATCGCCGCGCGACGATTTGATTTCGTAGATCCGCACCTGCCGCGTATACTTCGCTACGCCGATCACGTCGAAGCGCAGGCCCGTCGATTGCGGCGAAAACTCGTTGCCCACGTAGGCGTACCCGAGGTCGCGCATGCGTTGCGTTGCGAGCGAACGTAATTCGTTCGTTGCGAGCCGCCGCCCAGCCGACGCCGAAAGCGGAATGTAATCAAGCATCGTTCGCTTGCGCCTCGCGTTCCCAGCGGAGGATCGCGAGGCCGTCGCTGCCGAGGCCCTCGCACCACGTAAAGTAATACGCGCGCGGCGTCGTGCCGCCAAAGCTATACGGATGCGTGCCGCCATCGACCACGCGCGCACACGCGCGGCGCAAATGTATCGCGATATCGGGTCGCGTCGAAAGCGGTTCTTTATCGACGAAGAGCGCGCGTGTCGGGCGATTGCCATCGGGATACCACTGGCGCGATTCGCGGCCTTGCCAATCGTAGCCGATGACGACGGGCGCGATGCCCGCATCGAAATCCATCACCGACGAGAGCCCGTATCCGTCGGTCATCACGACGGCGTCGCGTTCTTTCGCCAAGCGCGCGGCATCGCGCGCGACCATCGCGTACGTCATGATTTCGAATGGCCCGCCGTTGCGCAGTTGCGCTCCCGTCTCGCGATGCACGACGTTATAGATCGGAATCGGTGCGAACGAAACCGCCAAGATCGCGGGCACGAGAATCGCGCCGGGAACGACGCAGATCGTCGTCCACACGATCTTCATGCGATGCGAGATCTGCGTGTACGCCACGCCGAGCATCGCGGAGAGCGAGACGAGCGTTCCGAAAATCCAATGGATCTCGACTTTCTCCACGAACGCGAGCCCCGTCACGATGAGGAGTTGCGGGATCGCGGTCCACGCGAGATAGGCGTTGCGCGGCCGAAACGCGAGCACGAGCACCGCGAGAAAGATACCCGGCGAATAGGCTGCGGCTTGCGTGAGCAAGAGCACACCGACGCGATGCAGATCGAACGAATGCGCTTCCTCGTGACGATGCACGAGTGCGAAGCCGAGCGTGACCCAATCGTGTTGCGCGTTCCAGAGGAGAAAGGGCGCGTACAGGGCGGCTGCAATGCCGAGCCCCAGCGGCAAACCACGTCGCCAAACGTGACGCACGCTCGGCGTCAGCAACGCGTACGCGCAGATGCCGAACGGCAGCGCGTAGCCGAGCACGCGCGAGAGCAAGACGCCCGCGATCGCGACGCCGAGCAACGACCAATCGCGCAGTCCGTCGCCCTTGAACGCGCGCGCCCCGAAATACAGCGCGAGCGACCAGAACATGAGATACGGACCGTCGGGCGATGCCGAACCGAATGCGAGCGATGCTAGGGGCGTAAGCGCGAGCGCGAGTGCGGCGATCGCACCGGCGCGGCGATCTCCGGTAAGCTCCGTCGCACAGCCCGCAATCGCAATCGATGCGATGAGTCCGCAGAGTACGAAGCCCAACCGCACGAGCCCGGGCGTCTGGCCGAATGCGGTGAACGCGGCAATCGTCCACGCTACGAGTGGCGGATGATCGACGTATCCCCACGCGAGATGACGACTCCACTCCCAATAATAGGCTTCATCGCCCGTAAGCGGGAGCTTGAATGCGACGATGCCACGTACGAGCACGACGCACGCGATAATGGCCCACAGGAGCGCCGTCACTCGTGCGGCTCCACGAGTCCTCCATTGACCCCGATCGTCTGTCCGTTCACAAAACTCGCCTGATCGGAAACCAAAAAGCGCACCGCGTAAGCGATATCTTCCCACGATCCCGCATGCCGCGTCGGGTTGTTTGCAGGGATCGCGCGCGCGCCTTCGCGGTCGACGTCCTTATCGCGGATGTCTCCGGGCTCGATGATGTTGACCGTAATCCCGTGTTCGGCTTCTTCCAGCGAGAGCGTCCGCGCAAATTGCACGACGCCCGCCTTTGCCGCACCGTAGAGACTCATGCTGCGCGCGGGAAGCGTTATATGCGTGCCGTTCATCCCAAAAAAGACGAGTCGACCGAAGCCGCGCTCGCGCATCGCGGGGAGAACGGCAAACGACGCTTCCACCGCGCTTTCGAGATTGCCCGCGACCATCTCGCGGAATTCGCCCATCGTCGATTTTGCGAAGCGCTTAACGACGATCGGCCCCACCGCGTGCACCAGCACGTCGATCGGCCCGAGCACTTCGCGCGCATCCGCGATCGCGCGCTCCGTCTGCCCCGCAATGCCATGGTCGGCTGCGATTGCGAGCGCGTCACCGCCACGCGCGCGAATGGCCGCGAGCGTCGCCTCGGGCGACGTTCCATCGCCACGATACGTGAAAGCGACGCGATAACCGCCGCACGCGAGATCGGTAGCGATCCCGCGCGCGAGGCCTCGCGCCGCAGCAGTAATGAACGCGGTGCGCTGGAGAGACACCCCGCCGTTATTGGGCGCGCAGTCGCAGTTTCTTCTGGGCGCTCTCTTTGGTCGCGGTATCGGTCGAGGTAACGGTCAGACCGATCGTCGCGCCGCTGACGGTTTGCAACGAGACGGCTTGTGAGAAGTTACCGTTGCCATCGGCGATCGTATCACCCGTGTAATTTCCCGCACCGAAGGCGAAAACGCCACCGAGGCTCGCCGTCGCACCCGCGTTGATGTGGATCCGGGCGTTGGGCAACGTCTTTCCCTTGATTTCGAAGTTTTGACCGACAGTGCTTTCGTCGATCGGCGTCGAGAGCGTCAAGCTATTCCGTGGCGTCTCGGTGCCCGTCGTGAACGACCACGTCTGCGCGAAGCTTCCGCCACTCGCGAGCTTGCCCGATGCCGAAGCCGTGTGCTTGATCGATTGCAATGGTGACGGCGGTGCGTAGACGAAGCCCGTCGTCGACGTCGTCGACGCACTCGTGATATCGCGGCCGTCGAGCAACAAATGAACGCTGTTGGGATCGACGTTCGCATTGAAGTTTGCAGAAACCGTCGGCTTCGTCGAGGTGACGACCGCACCGTTTCCGGGCTCGAAGTCTTTGAGGATGTTGCCAACTGGTGCGGCTGCAGGCGCGCTCGTTGCAGCGGGGCCGGCTGGAGCGATGGCGACGTTTCCGCTCGTGGTGAGTGCGACGATCGCGTTACTCGAATCGTAGTTGACGCCAGCGCCAAGCGCTTCGGAAACGAAGCGAAGTGGGACGTACGTACTCGCACCGATGATGAACGGCGCGACATCGATCGTTTTCGCTTCGCCATTGATCGCGGCGGTCGTCGAACCAATTCTCAGCGAGATCGTGCGGTTATTCCCCGTCGCGTTGATCACGCCGCCCTGGTACACGACGCTTGCGCCCAAACGTTCGAAGACGCCGCGTAAGGGTACGAAGACACGCCCCGCGCGTTCGATCGGCGGCGGGTTGAAGGTCGCGGTCTGGCCGTTGACCGTGACGGATAAGGCCCACGCGGGCAACGTCGTGATGGCGAGCAACGTGCCGAGCGCCGTCGCGCCGACCGTCGTTTTACGAATAATTGAAAATTGCATGTCTGGATTTTCCTTGTGGTCTGGTAAATGGGCTTCCGAAATCAATCTTTACCCAGAAAACGACCGCTCAGTCGCCCGGCGCGCCGAGGCCGATCGGGCGTTCGAACTCCGGACGCCCGCGTTCGCCGTCGCGCGACGCACGCTTCGCCTGCTTCTTCTCGCGTTTCTCCGCGCCGCCCATCACGAACGTATAGATCACGGGAACGAGAGCGAGCGTGAGGATCAACGAACTCAGGAGGCCGCCGATGAGGACCGTTCCCATCGACGCGCGTTCCTCGGCGCCCTCAGTGATGCCGAGCGAGAGTGGCAACATGCCGAAGATCATCGCGAACGTCGTCATGAGAATCGGTCGGAAGCGCGTCTTCGCAGCCGCGAGCATCGCTTCTTGAACGGAGAGGCCAAATTTCTTGCGCTGTTGGTTCGCGTAGTCGACGAGCAAGATGCCGTTCTTGGAAACGAGCCCGAAGAGCATGACGATCGCGATGAGCGAGAAGAGATTGAGCGTCTGATGGCGCACCGCGAGGCCGCCGAGCGCGCCGACGATCGAGACCGGCACCGCAAACATCACGACGAACGGTTCGACGAACGATCCATAGAGCACGACCATGAGCATGTAAACGAGTATGAACGACGTGAGCAACGCGAGGCCCATGCTCGTAAAGGTTTGGTTATAAAGATCCGCATCGCCATCGGCGAGCGCGTGGACGCCTGCGGGAAGATAGCCGGGCTCGGATATCTTCGCTTGGATCGGCGCGAGGATCTTGCCGAGCGACACACCGGCGTTGGGATCGACATCGGCGGTCACACGCACGACGCGATTGCGCGATTGGCGTTCGATCTTCGTGGGCGCGCGCGTCGTCGAAAAATCGGCGACTTGCCCGAGCGGAACCATGCTGCCATCTGCCGCGCGCACGCGCACCGCGCGGATGACCGCGATGTCGTTACGTTCCGTCGGCGGCAACTCGAGCCGCACGTCGGTAAGCCCGTTCTGCAAGCGAACCTTCGTCGAGATCACGCCACCGATCGCGATGCGCGCCGCCGTCGCAGCATCGCCCGGCGCGATGCCGAGCACGGCCGCGCGTGCGGGATCGATATGGATGTTGAGGCGCGGCCCCCGGCTATCGGCGCCCGCGGAAACGTTGACGGCGCCGGGCTGCTTGCGAATGAGCGACGCGATCTGTGCCGCACCCGCATCGAGCGCCGCATCGGGACCCGTCATCGTAAACTGGATCGCCGCCCCGCCGCCGCCGGCGCCGCCTTCTTTTGCGATCTGATAATCACCACCGGGAACGAAACTTCCGAGCTTCGTCGCCTCGGCGAGCACGCGATCCGTCTCGCGGCGGCGCGACTTTTCGAGAATCACCGTAAACGTCGCGAGATTGCCGCCGGTATTATTGCCCATGCCGGAGCGTTTCGTGCCGACCGTCGTGAGCACGGATTTCACGCCGTCGAGTGCGAGCAAACGGCCTTCGAGGCGCGAGATCGCAGCTGCCGTCGTCGAAAGCGGTTGCCCGACGGGATACTGCACGGACCCGTTGAGCACGCCCGTATTCGACGACGGAATGAACTCCGAGCCGATGAAGCCGAGCGGCACGAGCGAGACGGCGCCGATGATGAGCGCGACGCAGACGAGCGGCACGAGGATGCGATTGCGCAGGCACCACGGTAACGCGCGTTCCGCGTACCAACGGCCGAGCGTATCGAAGGCGCCTTGAAAGCCACGCGCCCACCACGGCACGGCACCGCTGCGCTCTTTGACCGACCAACGGCCCGCGAGTAGCGGCGTGAGAGTGAACGAGACGAGCAACGAAAAGAGCGTCGCAACGACGATGACGATGCCGAACTCTTTCATGTACTTACCGACGATGCCGGAGAGAAACGCAATCGGCAAAAATACGACGACGTCGACGAGCGTGATCGCGATTGCGGCGTTGCCGATCTCGGTGCGGCCGTTGATTGCCGCGTCCATCGGCGACTCGTCCATATCGCGATGACGCGTGATATTTTCGAGCACGACGATCGAGTCGTCGACGAGGATACCGATCGTGAGCCCGAGGCCCATGAGCGAGATGACATCGACGGTGAAGCCCATGAGCTTCATCACGATGAACGTCGCGAGCAACGAGGTCGGAATCGCGATCATGACGACGACGGCGTTGCGCCACGCGTGCAAGAAAAGTAGCATCACGATCGCGGTAAGCACGATGCCTTCGAGCAGGCTCTGCAACACGCCGTTGACCGAGGCGCGCGTATAATCCGCCGATGCGTCGATCTCACCGAACGTAACGTTGGGAAATTCGGCTGCGAGTTTCGCGATCGCCGCGCGCGTGAGTTCGGTCGTCTTGAGCGTATCGGCGTCGATCTGGCGTTGCACCTCGAGTAAGATCGAGGCGTGGCCGTTGTAGTGCGTGGGTCGGCGCTGCTCGACGTGGCCGTCGTCGACGCGCGCGAGATCCCCGACGCGCAACGTTTTCTGCGCGCCACCGGGCACGGCGACGGGAAGGAGCAGAATATCCTGCGGTGCCGTAATGTCGGCGTGCACGGAGACCGTCGTCTCTTGCGACGCCGAATCGATACGACCACCCGGAAGATTGGCGTTATTGCGTTCGAGGACCGAGCTCAGATCGGCGAGTGTGGCGTTCGCTGCGAGCAGCCGTGATTGATCGGGATACACGTGTATTTCGCGCGCGGTATCGCCCGCGGTATCGACGCTGAGCACGCCCGCGACCGCTTTGAGTTCGGGCACGATGCGATTCGTGACGAGATCGGAAAGTTCGGCCGCCGAGAGTTTTTGCGAACTGACGGCCTCTTCGATGATCGGGTCGCTTCCCGTCCCGAACTTCGTAACCTCGGGGGGCGTGATATCGCTCGGCATGTAGATGCGTGCGGTGTCGACGCGGCGCTGAACGTCGATCGTCTCGTAATTGAGGTCGCTGTCGAGTTTGAACTTGGCAATGACGGTCGCGGTGCCTTCTTGCGCCGTCGCGGAGAGACGGTCGAGATTCTCCATGCCGTCGATCTGATCTTCGATCGGCTTGATGACGAGCTTCTCCATCTCGGCGGGCGAAGCGCCGGGATAGCTCGCGTGAATGGCGACGATCGGGAACGAGACATTCGGGAAGAGGTTGACGCCGAGTGAGAGATACGAAAAGAGCCCGTAGATCGCGAGCCCGATGAAAACCATCGCCGTGATGACCGGTCGGGAAATCGCAAATCGCGTCAACCACATACGAACTCTTGGCTCCATGAACGGCCCGGGCAGATATCGCCCGACATACCAATGCTTCGACGCCGGTGTTTCGGCCCGCAGCCCCGTTCGGGCACGTTTCTTCCACGTTGCCACACCAATCTGGGAAAACCCCGTGTTCGAGACGACGATCGTTCATCGCAAGGGGCGCCCGCCTCGGCATAGCAAAGAAAAAGCTCACGTGAGCACCGCAACCGAAGCCCTCGTCCGAAACGCAGTCCTCCACGAGGCCGATTTCGAAGGCCCCCGTGAAGTCATCCCAACCGAGCACGTTGCGATCGTCACGTGCATGGACTCTCGAATCGATATTTTCCGCATCTTCGGCCTCGATTCGGGGCAGGCGCACATCTTGCGCAACGCCGGTGGACTCGCAACCGACGACATGCTCCGCTCCCTCGTGCTCTCACAGCGCACGATGCAGACACGCGAGATCGTCCTCATGCACCACACCGGGTGCGGTCTTCATGGCACGGACGAAGCGGCGCTCAACGCAACGCTCGTCGCGGAGGTCGGGCACGCACCGCCGTACGGCTTCGGTGCCTTCGACGATATCGATCGCGCGGTCCGCGACGCCGTCGAACGCGTGCGCGCGCATCCGTTTCTCCCGCACCGCGACCACGTCCGTGGCTTCATCTACGAAATCGAGACGGGCCACGTCCGAGAGGTCCATGTCTAGATTGCGGGTGCGCCGAGCAACGAAAACGGAGCCTGCTGCGAACAGCCGCTCCATGTTGGTTTCGTTGGTCGATCGTATGGTGCGCGAGACTGGACTCGAACCAGCACGCCCTTGCGAGCGCTAGCCCCTCAAGCTAGTGCGTCTACCAATTCCGCCACTTGCGCACGAGAGGGAAACGATGCCGCTGCGAGGCGGCATCCGGTGAATAATACCGACTCGACGTCGGAAAGGCAAGCCCCAATGAGATCGGGCTCGCCGTCACTTCATGTTCGGGTCGATCGCATCACGTAAGCCGTCGCCGAGATAATTGATCGCGAGCACGGTAACGAGAATGCAGAGCCCGGGGAAGATCGCGACCCACGGCGCGATCGCCATATTTGACTCGGCGTTGGCGAGCATATTACCCCACGACGCCGTCGGAGGCTGAATTCCGAATCCCAGAAACGAGAGCGTCGATTCGACGATGATGACCGTCGCGACCGAGAGCGTGCCCTGGACGATGATCGGCGCGATCGCATTGGGCAAGAGGTGCCGAAAGATGATCCGGATATCGGGATTGCCGACGGCACGCGCCGCTTCGCAGAATTCTTTTTCGCGCAGACTCAAGAATGAGGCGCGCACGAGACGCGCGACGCCCGGCCAGGAGAGGCCGCCGATGATCACGACGATGACCCCGAGCCCGAGCGACGCCTTGTTCGATGACGCCGCCACGATCGCCGTAAGCACGAGGAGCAACGGCAGCAGCGGAATCGAGAGAAAGACATCGGTGATGCGCATCAGGATATAGTCCACGAGACCGCCGTAGTAGCCGGCGAACGCGCCGATTACGGTACCGATCGTGAGTTGCAAAAAGACGGTGAAGAACGCGATCATGAGCGAGATCTGAGCGCCATACATCAGACGCGAGAGCAGGTCGCGGCCGTTCTCATCGGTGCCTAAAATGTGGCCTGCGACGCCCGGTGCGAGCGGATAGCCCGACCAGTTGACTTGATCGATGAAGTTGGGATCGGCGGGTGCGAGAAATTTTGCGAACGCTGCGATGATCGTGACCGCGAGAAGTACGAATGCGCCAACGAGCGCGAGCTTGTGCTTGCGGAATCGTTTCCAGACGCCGCGGCGTTCGAGAACGAAATCGTCGTCGGCATTCGGTACGGCGATGGCGCCGGGAACCAGCGTAATAGCGATGATCTTCTCCTAGTCGTATTTCACGCGCGGGTCGAGGTATGCGTACGCGACGTCGGCGAGCAAATTGAAGAACACGACGAGGAACGATACGATCACGAGGTAGCCCATGAGCAGCGAAAAATCGAACTGTCCGAGCGCGCTAAAGAATAAGCGACCCATGCCCGGCCACGCGAAGATCGTCTCCGTCACGACGGCACCCGAAAAGAGATCGGGCAGGCTGAGCGCGATGATCGTGACCACGGGGATAAGTGCGTTCTTGAGGCCGTGGCGCAGAATGATTTTCGAGCGGTCGAGACCTTTTGCTGCGGCCGTACGCATGTAATCCGTCTTCACGACTTCGAGCATCGAGCTTCGTGTAAAGCGACTCCAAACGGCGATATTGAGAAAACTCAAGACGACCGTCGGCAAGATGAGATGTGCGATGCGATCGCCGAGATCGAATTCGTCGCTTGAGGAGATTCCAGCCGACGGCAACGCGAAATGGTAGCCGAATGCCGTAATTCCGCCGACCGCAAACGCGAGTTGCAACATCAGCGCGAACCAGAAGACCGGCATCGATTGGCCGAAGAACGCGAGCGTCGTCACGATGTAATCGACCGTCGAGTACGGCTTGATCGCGGCGAAGATACCGATCGAAATACCGATGACGAGCGAGAGCACGAGCGAGGTTCCGCTCAGCAGGACTGTCGCCGGAATGCGCTCGATGATCGCCGTGGCGACGCTCTCGCTATTGGAATTCGAATAGCCGAAATCACCCCGTAACACCATGCCGAGCCAGCGCACGTACCGCACGGGCAACGGCTGATCGAGCCCAAAATTGTGCTTGAGCCGCGCGATGTCGGCGGCGGTGATATGCGGATTTTGCAGGTAGGGCGCGAGCGGCCCGCCCGGGGCGTTGCTGAGGATCCAATACAGGATGACGGAGATCAGCAAGAGCAGCGGGATGGCCTGAAGCGTCCGACGGACGATGTAGCTAAACAGTGCGGATGCCCCCGGGGGCGATGGTGAAAGTGCGTCCGTTACGGCGTGCCGACCACGCGCCCCTGTGGTCGCGGTATTGCAACCGAGCGACGCCGTCGTCGCATTCGGCGAGGAAGAGCACGGGCTAGCTCACCACAGGCGTGGCTAGCATTCGCGGTGCGAGCCCGAGGATCGCGCGTGCCTCCGCCGGCGACGCGACGGGGCGGCCGAGCGTTTCGGCGAGCGCGGCGACGCGCGCGACGAGCTCGTCGTTTCGGGCGAGGCGTCCCTTTGCGAAGTAGATGTTGTCCTCGAGACCGACGCGGACGTGGCCTCCCATAACGATCGCGACCGCCGCGAGCGCGAGTTGCGCGCGACCGATGCCCGCAACCGACCACGTACATCCCGGCGGCAGTGTATCGACGAGATAGACGAGATTGCGAACCGAGGCATCGAGTGCGCCCGGAACACCGAGCACGAAATCGACGTGCTGTGGGAACGTGAGGACGCCTTCGCCCGCGAGACGCTTCGCATTTGCGAGATGTCCCGCATCGAAGATCTCGAGTTCGGGCCGCACGTCGTAACGCGCCATCTCGGCGAGGATGCCGCGCATGATCGGGAAGCTATTTTCGAAAATTTCATCGCCGAAGTTTACGGTGCCGCAGGTGAGCGTCGCCATCTCGGGCCGCATCGCAAGCGGCGCGGCACGTTGCGCTGCCGTCATCCCGATCGCGCCACCGGTCGTAAACTGGACGATGAGATCGCTGCGCTCGCGGATCGCATCGCGCGCGGCAGCGAATCGCGCGGGGTCTGCCGTGTTGCGACCGGCATCCGTGCGGCAGTGCACGTGGATCATCGCGGCGCCTGCCGCTTGGCAACGCGCCGCGGTTTCACCGAGCTCCTCCGGCGTCAACGGCAGATGTGGCGTCTGCTCGCGCGACAGTTCGGCGCCAACGGCGGCAACGGTGATGACGAGGGGCTCCATCGCGACCAGATTCTCGGCGGTTAGCCTGGAGTCCGCGCGTCGCCCAGTGCCGCACGCGCGCGCGTGACGAATGCCACATCGAGGCCGAGCGCCGCGCCGAGTTCCAACGCGTCGGAAGCCGAGACGGCGTCTTCGTCGACGCGCGTAATGCGATAATCCATCGCGAGTGCGATCCGCGCGAGCGCGGCATCGAGATCGAGCGGTTCGAGACTTTCGTTCAACGCGCGTAAACCGCCGACGGCAAAGTGCGCGACCTTCGCAGCCCCCGCGATTCCCGCAAGATGCGTCGCCGCGAGCCCGAATGCGCCGCGCTCGCGCAAGCGTTCGAGCAGTGCGATCGAGAGCGCGCGACCTTCGCGCGGCGACGTCGTCCGCGCGAACTCATCGACGAGGACGATGGCGCGCCGCGCGTCGCGTGCGAGAAACGATCGCAGACCGATCACTTCACGACCGAACGATGAGAGGAGACCGTCGTCGGCATCGGAGCTCGCCCCGATCCCGAGCCACACGATCTCGTCGACCAACACGACGCGTGCCGAACGCGCCGGCACCGGTACGCCGAGCGCGACGCAGGCTGCGATGAAACCGAGCGTCCGCAGCGCGACGGTTTTGCCTCCCATGTTGGGGCCCGTGACGACGCCGATGCCGTCGAGATCGAGCGAGACCGGCGCGTACGCGCGTCCGCGTCCGGCGAGCGTTTCGCGTAGCGGTGCGAACGCGGCATCGACGATCGCGAACCCGCCGTCGGTCGCGATCTCGGGGACGACACACGCATGCGCGTGGGCGAATTGCGCGCGTGCGACGAGCGCATCGAGGTCACCGAGTGCGTCGCAGGCCTCCCCAAATGCCGCGACCGCATCGGCGACGACGCGCGTCAGGCGCGCGCGCACCGCTTCTTCCGCCGACGCGACGCGCACGTCTGCATCATCGCGTGCCGTCAGCGCCGCGCGCGCGCCATCGTCGAGGGCGACTTCGCACAAGAAATACGTCGGCGCTTCGCGCAGCACGCGAATTTCCGGTGGAAGCGTGCCCGCAACCGCATCGCGCATCAACACGAACTCACCGTCGCGGACGCGCTCGACGCCCGCGAAGGCGGCGACGCGATCGTCGAGCCGACTGCGTTCGAGATCGAAGGCGGCAACTGCGGCAACGGCCTGCGAGCGTTCGCGGGCGAGCGTCGCATCGAACGCATCGGCGAGATAGAAGCCGTAGCCGTTCGTCGTTCCGGGCGCTAGCGCCACGCGAACCTCCGCGATGGCAGGCGCCGCGAACGGCGCGCGTGCGACGAATGCCGCGACGTCATCGAGCGCGCGCGCGAGCCGACCGAGTTCGAAGAAATCCACGTCGTCGAGCGATGCTCCGCCCGTGGCGCGCACGAAAATATCGGTGAGATCGGGCGCGCGCGCGATCGCGGCGCGCATCGCCGCAAGATCGCCCGCCGACGTTTGCGCCGCGAGCGACGCGACACGAGCGATCGCTTCGCGCGCGGCGTTTTCGTCGCCGCATAGAAATGGCCGTTCGCGTGCCCGCGCGCGACGGCCGAACGAGCCCGCAGGAGCGATCGCCGCGAGCAACCACGTCGCGCCGATGGCGTCGCCCGTCGCTGCATCCCAAGGGCCGGTCACGCGACGGCCTGCGCGTAGACATCGTACGTTGGCAAGCCCGTCCGTTTTGCGACGGCGCGCGCGAAAGCGCGCGGCTCGAAGACGCGCCCGAGGCCGATCGGCGCGACGGTGCACGCGATCGGCCGCAGCGATCGCTGGCAACGCAGATCGAGATGCTCGCGCAACTCGAGAAATGTTCGGCCACCAAACGCGATCCGGGTGGGATCGGCAACGACGAGCGGTACGCGACCGAAGGTGCGGGCGTGTTCGGCTGCCGCGCGCGCCGTGAGCGCGCCCGCGACGACGATCGCTTCGCCGATGCCGTCGTGACGCGGCACCCCGAGCCGCGCGGCGAGTGCCGCGATATCGTCGACGGCGTGTGCGAGTGTCGGCGCGCTCGCAGCACCCACGGCGAGCACGATCGCGTCGTCGCCCCCGCGCAGAGCCGCGATACGATCGACGGCACCATCGACGACGACGAACGGCGCGTACGTCGCGAGCCGTGCGACGATCCGGCGCACCGCCGATGCTTGCGGCGGTCCCGCGATCTCGACGTATCCCGGTGCGCGCACGCGCGCGAACGCGATCGTGCCGAGCGCGCATCGTTCGGCTGTGACTTCGAGGATTTCGAGCGCGGGCGTGCGCGGAAGGAGCACGGTCGCAGTCGCAACGACGGCCCCTTCGCGCAAAAAGAACCGGGGCTTCGGTGCCGCGACGAGCGCATCGATCGTTTCGCCGTCGCGTCCGATCGAAGCGAGGCCGAAGATCTCGCACTCGCGCGTGAACGCGCTTGCGAGCGCGGCAACGACGACGGATTTCCCGGCGTTCTTACTCGTGCCCACGACCGCAATCGAGCGCGATCCAATCGCATACGCGCGTTCCAAAAGTTCCCGTGCGACATCCATCAGCCGCCCCAGTTCCCGGTCGAGCGCCGTTCATAAAGTCCTAAACCATCTTCGGACCACAGCAGGCGCAGCGCACCGGTTGCGACGCCTCGCGTTACGATCGGCGCCCACCGTTCGTCGACGTAAGATGACCGATCGCGCGTATCGACGAGTGCGTAACGGGGCGCACGATCGAGGCCGAGCATGGCCTTTGGATCGAAGCCCAGATGCGCGAAGAGCGCGTCGGAGACGCCGACCTCGCTTGCGGGATCGAGCCGCGCGAGCGCGCGATCGCGCGCCGCATCGTGCGCGGTTCGCGCGCGCAAATTGTGGCCCCAATGCGTCGGGCTTGCGAAGGCGAGGATCAGCGCGCAGAGCACGAGCGAGACCCGAAGCAGGCGCTGCGAGAGCACGGGCGACCACGCGTGGATGCGTGCGATGCCCAAGGCGAAAGCGAAGAGGGCGTAGCCGATCCAAACGCCAGCGTAGTGCTGACCCATCGTGTAGGTGATCGATTCGTGCGACGCGAGCACTTCGGTAAGTCCCGGAATGGCGAGCGCGAACGCAGGCGTCGCGAGCGCGGCGAAGGCGAGCGGGACGAGCGCTTCGAGCACGTACGCCGGTCGACCGATCGAAAACCATGGCGCTTGGCCGCGGGCCTCCGTCGGGCCCCACGCGTAAAAATGCGTCGGGGCCCACGGTTCCGTCGCGCCGGCCGCATAACGCACGATCGTAAAGAACACGACGAACGTCGCGACGGACGCGAGCGACCCTACCGCGCAGAAACGTGCGCGACGCAGATCGCCGTCGCGCCAAAATGCGAGCGCGCCAAAGACGCCGGCCGCGGCGAGGAGTACCGCCTGATCTTCTTTGATGGAGAGCGCGACGAATGCGAAGAAAGTAGCCGTACGCAAGCGACCCGCATCGACGGCCCATAAGAGCCAGAGCGTTGCGGCGGGCGCGAACCCGTTCTCGTGAAAATCGGCGAACGTCAAGCCGGCGAGCGGCGGATAGAGGAGTGCCACCGCCGCGACCGCGAGAGCACGACCGTCGCCGACCCGCTTCCGCGCGATAAAAAAGAGTGGTGGCGCGACGAGCGCACCCGCGATCGATTGCAACGCGACGAGCGCGAGCGGCGAACGCGTTGCGAGTAAGAGCGGTGCGCACGCGATGAGAATCGGTGAGAAATGATAGGTGAAATGGTTTCCACCTTCGGGTGTATTCGCGAAGGTCGAAAACGACGTCGCGATACTTTGCGTGAAGAGCCCGAGATCGGAGCCCGCATGATAGGTCGCATAGCGGATCGCACCGAGGACGGTGTAGACGACCGCGAACGCGAGCGTCCCGAGCCACATGCGCTGCGTCGCGTTCATATGCCGATATGCAAGAACTTCAGCACGGCGAACAACGCGCCCGTCGTGATGAGCACGAAGCCTGCGATGATACCCGCGCGCTCGCCGACGATCGGGCCGAACCGATTGCCGAACGCGAGTCCCAAGGCCGTCGAGCCGAGCGATGCGATCGCGATCGCCGTCAGCGTTACCGCGAGCGGCACGCCGATGTAGATGATCGAGAAGCCGATGCCGAGCGAATCGAGACTAATCGAAAGCGATGCCACGAAAAGCCCCCAACCGTGTGAGAGATCGAAGTTCTCTTCTTCCGCGCGGATCGATTCGACGATCATGTACATTCCGACGCCGACGAGTGCGGCGAAGCCGATGTACCCAGCAACGTCGCCGATCGCGCGGCCCGCGGCGGCGCCGATACCGACGCCGACGAGATTCATCGAGACTTCGGCGCCGGCAAACGCGAGCCCGATGCGCACCTTCGCCCCCGTCGAAACGCCGCGAATACCGACGCCGACGCTCACGGCGAAGACGTCGAGCGCTAGGGAGAGCGCGACGAGTACGACGCGAAAGACGGCTGCGGCCACGTCGTCCTCGTACGCCGCAGATCGCGCGAACGCTTCTCGCTGTGGGGCGGCGCTAAGCGAAGCGGCGCGCGGGTCCGAGCAGGGCGGCGACGGCGCCGCGGAGTTGCGCGAGGGTGAAGGGCTTGTCGAGAAACGCGTCTGCGCCGGCAGCCGCCGCTTCTTTGCCGATCCCGAGCGAGCCGTGGCCGCTGATCATGAGGATCGGCACACGATCGTCGGATTCCGCTCTACGGATTCGCTCGACGAGTTCCACCCCGGTGATGCCGGGAAGCATGAAATCAGAGACGATCGCGTCGTAGCGCTCCTCCCCCTCGAGGTAGCGAAGCGCCGTTTCCGCGTCGTGCACGATCGTGAGATCGCAGAGCGGCTGGAGTACGGCCACGAGGAGAGCGCAAAAATCCCCATCGTCATCGGCGACGAGGACGCGTTTCCGTGCGCAGGTTCTACCAGCGAGCGAAGCTTCCATCGCTAGATCATTTCGACTAACCGATGCCTCGGCCTCGCATCCGCGATCGCTCCGGCTGTAAAATTTACTTTGCACGCCAAGTGGCCAAGAGCTTCCAGGATGGACCGCTTCCGGCTCGAATCCCGTGATTTTGATGGCCGTCATCGATCGTCTCCTCGCCCCCGACTCGTCGTTTCAGACGCGATTTTTCTTCTTGGCGAAGCGCTTCGTCGCAGGCGAAACGATCGTCTCGGCGCTCGCCGCCGTACGCGAACTCAACGCCTCAGGCTTGACCGCTACGCTCGATTTCCTCGGTGAAGACGTCACCACGATCGCCGAGGCCGCGCATACACGCGATACGTATTTGGAGATGCTCGCAGCGATCGAGCGCGCTGCCGTGCGCACGAACGTCTCGGTAAAGCTCACGGCACTCGGCCTGCTCGTCGATGAAGATCTCTGCGTCGCGTATCTCAGCTCGATCGTCGAGCGCGCGGCGTCCCTGCCCGATCCTTTCGTGCGGATCGATATGGAAGGCTCCGCCGTTACGGAGGCGACCCTCCGCGTCTTCGAACGGACCTACGCTCGCGTGCGCAACGTCGGTCCCGTCATCCAAGCGTATCTCAAGCGATCTCCCGCCGACGTCGAACGCGCGATCGCGCTCGGCGCGCGCGTGCGGCTCTGTAAGGGCGCGTATAGCGAGCCCGAAATAGTTGCGATTTCCGAGATGCCGATGATCCGTAAAGCATATCTGCGCATGGCCGAGGCGCTGCTCTCGCGCGGTGTGTATCCAGGGATTGCAACGCACGACGAGCGCGTGATCGCAGCCGTGAAGGCGTATGCGAGCGAACGAGGGATCGGCAAAGACCGCTTCGAGTTCCAATTGCTCTACGGCGTACGGCCCGATCTCCAGCTCCAACTCGTGCGCGACGGTTACAACGTGCGCGTCTACATACCGTTCGGCACGCACTGGGCAGGCTATTTCTATCGCCGCATCACCGAGCGCAAAGAGAACGCGTTTTTCGTTTTACGGTCGCTCGTCGGCCGCTAGCCGTCGGATATCCGCGTAACCATCGTGATCCGGTCGCTTTCGACGAGATGCGCGAGCACGTTGAAGCCGCCCGCGACTTCGCCGAAAACGCTGAAATCGCGATCGAGATGGAGTTGCGGCGAGAGCGTGATATAAAACTGCGTTCCCGCGGAATCGCGGACCGCGCTGCCGTCGGTATAGTTAAGTCCCATAGCGATTACGCCGCTGCGCTGCTCGAGCGGATTCTCCTCGGCACCGATCGTGTAGCCCGCGTCGCCCTCGCCGTTATCGGTCGGGTCGCCCGTCTGCACGACGAAATCGGGGACGATGCGGAACCAGCGGTTCCCGTTAAAGTATCCGCGCGCGGCGAGGTTGAGAAAATTCGCAACCGTCCCCGGAGCCCACTCGGGAAAGAGGCGCACGATCACGTCGCCTTTGGTCGTCGTCACGAGCACGCGTGGGTGCGCGCCCGGTTGCGGTCGCGCGAGATCGCTTGCGGCTAGAGGGAGAACGGGTGCCACGAGCGCGAGCGTCGCAGCTTCGGGGGCGCGCGGGGCGCTCGTTACGAGCGGCGCGAGGTTCGCGACGGATGCCGGTGCCGGTGCCGGAATTTTCGGAAGGCGCACGCCCCGCGGTGTCGTCAGGAGATGCTCGGTTGGCGCGAGTCGAGCGAGCCGCCGCATCGCTTCGCGCGCTTCGAGTTGGACGCGCCACGACGGATCGTTGAGTGCCGTACGAACGGCCGTCGACGCACCGGCATCGCTCCGACGCCCCCACGCTCGTGCGGCTTCAACGCGTACCGTTTCGTTTGGATCGTGGAGCGCGCGCTTGAGAAACGACGCGTCGACGACGCTAGCATACCCGCGAAAGATCGCCCACGCCGTATGCCAGCGTACGGTCTCATCGCGTTCTCGATCTTGCGCGCGCTCGAGCGAAGCTGCGATCGTGCTGGCGAATGGCGTGCTGCGGAACGCATCGAATTGGGCCATGGCGTGCGCGCGCACGAGCGGATCGGGATCGGCGCGTGCGACGATGAGCGCGTCGTTCGCAAGCGAAGCCGTCACGAGATGCGGGTCGATGAGAACGATGCGGCCGACCGCGTCGATCGCCGCGTAGCGCACCGCCGAATTCGCGTCGTTGCGCGCCAGAGCCATGAGTTCGCGAAGCGACGCGCGATCCGCGAGAAGGCCGAGCCCGTAGGCGACCATCGCGCGCACGCCCGCGACGCTCGAGTTCAAGTGTGCGCGCAACGGCAGCGCCCCGTCGCTATTCTTCACGCGTCCGATCGCGAGTGCCGCCCGCGCCGCGAGCGCGGGCGACGCATCGAGATCGGTCACGAGGATCGGGTCGAGCCTGCGCTGCGATTCGGCGATCTGGATCGCGCGGACGGCATCGCTCTCTTCGCTCGCTACGACGGGGGTCGAGAGCACGACGGCGACCAGAGAAAAAAGCGCGAGGTATTTCACGGATGCGAGCGACCAACTTTCCGTCGTAGAGTTACGTTGCCGTATGGCAGGCCGTTCACCCGACTCCCTCTGTAGATTCGGTGCGCGCTCCTCGGAAGGTAGATCTTCAAATGTCGACACCAAAACGGAAGCCCGGTACTGGGATGAGCGTTCGCGAAGCCGGACAAAAAGGCGGAGAAACCGTCAAAGCAAAGTACGGCCCTGGATTCTACGAAATGATCGGTCGCAAGGGCGGCGAGGCGACGAAGCTCGCGCACGGTCATGAATTCTACGAACAAATCGGGAAAAAAGGCGGTAAGAAGGGTGGCGAGGCGACCCGCGACCGCTACGGCCCATCGTTTTACGAGCAAATCGGCCAAAAAGGCGGCCAGAAAGTCAAAGCGTTGATCGAAGAGGGCAAGAAAGCCGCAGCTGCAGCTGCAGCCGCAGCCGCCGCCGTCGCGCTCGACATCGACGCCAAGAAGGCTTTGTAGCGAGCATGCGCCTTGCCCGAGGAGTCGTTGCAGGTCTTTTCGCCGCCGCGACTCTCGTGGCGATCGCTCCCGCCGCTCGTGCCATCCCGCCGCCTGTTGCGCCGCGCTCCGCGCCGACAGCGAGCGCAGCCGCAGCCGCGACAGGAGCGACGCTTCCATATGGATCGACGCTCCTACTCGTCCTCGACGATAAGATCGATTCTGGTTCGACTCGGCCCGCGTCGGTGATCCACATGCACCTCAAGGATTCGCTGATCGTGGCGGGTACGGTCGTGGCACCGGCCGGAACGCCCGCGACGCTCGCGATCATCACGACGCAGCGCGCGCAAACGGGCGATATCGATGGCGCGGTCCAGATCCATCTCGATCCGATCGCACTGGCCGGTGGGGCGCCACCGCTCCCGATGCGCGCATATCACGAATATCTCAACATCGAATTGACGTCGGGCCAACAATCGACACGCTCGACCACGGATACCGTAGCGGATATCTTCATACCGTATCACGTCATCTATCGCGTTTTCCGCCGCGGCCGGCAACTCGTCTTGCCCGTCGGCAGCGTGCTCCGCGCGCAAACCGCCGCCACGATCGACGCGAGCGATCCCAGTCACGTCGTACTCTCGACACCACCGCCATTCGTAAGCAATTACGATACGCCGCACGCGGAACTCACCGCGCCGCCGCTCTACACCCCCGCGCCAACGAGAGCGAAACCGCTGCCGCGAGGAAAGCCGACGCTGCCGCCAACGCCGGCACCGAGCGCCACGCCGTAGGTTTACGCCGAAGAGGACGCGCGAGAACCGAAGCGGCAGATGCGAGCATGATCCGACGCATGACTCTCACGCTACTATCTGCGGTCTTCGTTCTAGCGCCGACCCTCGGTCGCGCAGCCGAACCCGCCACTCCGATGATGTCGCCGAGTGCGATGAAACCGGCGACCAAGGTGATTTCCGGGAAACCGACGGCCGCCGAAGAGCCGTTTGTCGAGAAAGCGACCGCCGATCTTACGGCGCGTTTTGCGACCCCCGAGGCCGCGCGGAAAGCGGGCTACGTTCGCTATACGGACGAGGACGAGACGGGCGCGATCAGCTACGCGAATCGCAAATGGACGAGCGTCGATGCCGAGCATCCGAGCCAACTTTGGTACGATGCGAAGAATCGGCTGATCGGCGCGGATTTTTCCGTCGCGGCCACCTCGACGACGCCGCCCGAACTTTTCGGCGTCACCCCGGCGCGTTGGCAGAAATTCCCCGAACACGTGCATTACGGGCTCGCGACCGCGACCGGGCCGACCTACGGTGGCACCGGCGCAAAAATGATGGCCAAGGGCGGCGCGACCGTCGCGATGCCGACCAAAGCCGCGCTCGTGAAAGCGGGCATTGCGAAGAAAATCTCCGAAGTGCGCTTCGTCTTCGCGTTCCCTGCGATTTGGGATCTCGGCATCTGGCTCGTCCCCAATCCCAGCGGCGCGTTCGCGGAAAAGAATCCCGACGTCAAAGCGGTCAATCCTCCGAAACCGATGTCGATGTAATTCGTGGAAAAGATGAACGCCGCATGCACGGTCGTGCACGCGGCGTTTTTCTTTTGCCTCGATCGCGAGATCGACCGGTCGCACTATTCGCTCGACCAGTAATCCTTGAGGGCCTTGCCACGCGAGGGATGACGCAGTTTACGAAGAGCCTTCGCTTCGATTTGGCGAATACGTTCGCGTGTAACGCCGAACTCCTGGCCGACTTCTTCGAGTGTGCGTTGGTGGCCGTCTTCGAGACCGAACCGCAACACGAGTACTTTACGCTCGCGTTCGGTTAAGTTCTTGAGGACATCCGCCATCTTCTCTTTGAGGAGCATGACCGAGGCCGCTTCTGCGGGTGCGATCGCCTCTTGATCCTCGATAAAGTCGCCGAGATGCGAATCTTCTTCTTCGCCGATTGGCGTCTCGAGCGAGATCGGTTCTTGTGAAATCTTGATGACTTCGCGAACCTTCTCGGGCGTGAGACCCATCTCGTGCGCGATCTCTTCGACCGTCGGATCGCGTCCGAGTTCTTGGAGAAGTTGGCGTGAGATCTTGATGAGACGATTGATCGTCTCGACCATGTGCACGGGGATGCGGATCGTACGGGCTTGATCTGCGAGCGCGCGCGTTATCGCCTGACGGATCCACCACGTTGCATACGTCGAGAATTTGTAGCCCTTGCGGTAATCGAATTTTTCGACGGCGCGGATAAGACCGAGATTGCCTTCTTGAATGAGGTCGAGGAAGAGCATGCCGCGGCCGACGTACTTTTTCGCGATCGAAACGACGAGACGGAGATTTGCTTCCGTGAGCTTGCGTTTGGATTCGAAGCCCGCTTCGACGATACGGCTCTGCGCCTGCCCGTTTTTCTGGCCTTCGAGTTCGCCCGCTTCAATCGACATCGCGAGCGTTTTCTCTTCGTCCATCGAAAGGAGCGCCACGCGGCCGATCTCTTTGAGGTACATCCGAACGGGGTCGTCGAGGGAGAGGCCAGCGGGAACTTCCGCTTCCGAACCGCTTCCTTTTTCCTCGGGCTTCTCGTCTTTTTGCTCTTCAACGACCTCGATACCGAGATTCGCAATCTCTTCGAAAAGCATATCGATGCGCTCGGGATCGACTTCCTCGACATTATCGAAGACGGCATTAATTTCTTCGTACGTCAGCGATTGACGTTTCTTGCCTTTTTCGATGAGCTTCTTGATCTGCTCTTCGAGTGGCAGTGCCGGTGCCGCCGCCTCGCCATTCGAGCCGTTATTTGCCGCTTTTTTTCGTGCCATACGTTTTGACCTCACCCCCTTTCGACGTGCGCCTCTCGGGCGCGAGCCTACGCTCTTCTGCAACCCGACGTGAAATTCCACCGCGCCTTAGGCCACGGCTTTCGTCGAGCGGTCTGAAGACACGATGGAGTCTCCAACAGTTGCGCGTGATCACCTACACGCCAAAGGTTCAGCCGAAGAGAACGGCCGTACCGCGCTGACGAGCGAGACGCGCGAGCGTCACGTCGGCCGTCGCAAGAGCGATGCCTTCACGCCGGCAAGCGCAAGATACATGCAGTCCGGAATCTTCTGTGGGAGCGTCAATGCCAACGTGAGCGCAGACGATACGAGCGTTTCATCGATTGCCAAATCCAACAGGCCTTCGGCGATCGTCGTTCGCAGCGTATCGAGGGTATCGACTGCGAACTCCGCACGAACCTCGCCGGCGACAACCTTGCGCCGCAACGAACGGCAATCGACGCATCGAGAACTGCTCGGGTCGCACCATTATCCCCAGGCATCGCGCTCTTCGCGAATGATCACCGCACTGTCGAGGGCCGGATCCCCCGGGACAGAACCGATCGACGCGCGAATGGCCGCTGCACGTTTCATCAACGCTTCTTTCCGCGCTGCAACCGATGCCGTCAAAATGCGGCGTACTTCTTCTTCAAGCGAGACGCCGTTGAACTTTGCGCGTGATCGCAATACTGCGGCGACATGCTCGTCGAGATTGCGAACCTTTAGGTCAGTCGATCGGCACCGCTTCTTACCCGCGAGGCGAGAGGCGGCGCTTCTTGCGCGCTTCGCGCGCGATGGCGAGTTTGCGGTGTTCGTCGCGGTCCTCGGTCGAGATCGCCGCACCCGATGCGAATGCCGCGTCGATGCGTGCGTCGAGTTCGCGAAAACGGCGCTCGAGATCGTCTTCCGTGAGACGTTCGACGACGCGTTCGAGGTGCGCGCGCCGTGCGGCCGAGTCGGGGAAGCGAATCTGGGACGAGCGATCCGTTTTCTGCAATGCGACGACGCGCTCGACGGCATCGCGGTCGTCGCCGAGTACCGCATACACGTCGCTCGCGGTCACGAGCGACGCTGCAGCCGCGCAGAGCGCGCGATAGATTTCACGGTACCGCTCGTCCGTAAAGACCTCGCTCGGGATGAGCGGCGCGAACTCCGCAACGAGCGTGGGCTCGTCGACGAGCGCGGCGAGAATCTCACGATCGACCGACGGCGGCTCGGCCGTCGGCGCGACGTGACGTACCATGCCCGTCCCGCCGCCGATGCGCGGGGCGAAGTTCGCGGGATTGTTCACGAAACGGTTGGCGCGCAGATCGTCGATTGCGAGGCCGAGCTTGCCCGCGACGTAGACGCGCCACTTATCCCACTCGACGCGCGGCAACGCGGAAACGAGCGTCTCTGCCGTCTGCGCCGCTTGCGCGGGCGGTAAGCGTTTGATCAGAATCGTCGCGATCTCGCGATCGAGCTTGAACTGAATCCACGGGAGCGCGTCGTCGAGCTTTTTCGCAAACGCGGGCGCGCCGTTTGCGCGCACGAACGTGTCGGGGTCTTCGCCCGGTGGAAGCTGCACGACGAATGCGGTACAGCCCGCGGCACCGAGCGTGTCGATCGATTTCGCCGTTGCGTTGCTTCCCGCGGCATCTGCGTCGAAGCACACGAAAATCCGCTCCGCATATTTGCGCAATTCCGTGGCTTGTTCGGGCGTGAACGCGGTACCGAGCGAAGCGACGGCGTTGGTAAACCCGGCTTCGTGCAACGCGATACAATCGAGGTAGCCTTCGACGACGATGAGCGCTTCGCGGTCGACCGCGGAGCGGCGCGCGACATTGAGCGCGTAGAGGCCGCGCCCTTTCGTGTAGACGGGCGTCGCGCCCGTGTTGAGATACTTCGGTTCTTGACCATCGAGCGACCGGCCACCGAAGGCGATGCATTCTCCCGTCGTCGCATACGTCGGGATCATCAAGCGACCGCGATAGAAATCGTAGTAACCGTTTCCGCCGGAGCGCGCTTTGACGAGATACGCTTTCTCCGCGATCGCGAGATCGATGCCATTGCTCTGCAGTTCGGCCACGAGCGCGTTCCAGGTATCGGGTGCGTAGCCGATCTTGAACGCATCGACCGTCTCTTGGCGTAAGCCGCGCTTTGCGACGTACGCGCGCGCGACTTCGGCCTCGGCTCCCAAACGGAGCGTGCGGTGATAGAACGATGCCGCGAGTTCGTTCACGGCGTGGATCTGCTCTTTCTCGCCGCGCACGCGAGCGGCTGCGGGATCTTCTTCGGCGAGTTCGACGCCCGCACGCCGCGCGAGGACGCGCGCGGCTTCGGGGAACGGCAGGCCTTCGAGTTCCATCACGAACTTGATGACGTCGCCGCCCTTCTGGCAGCCGAAGCATTTGAAGTAGCCGCTATCGGGATGGACGTGGAACGACGGCGACTTCTCGCCGTGAAAAGGACAGAGCCCCACGAGATCGCGGCCGCGTTTGCGAAGTTGCACGTACGTCCCGATGAACGTACCGATATCGGTGCGCGCGAGGATTTCGCGGATGGTGGTTTGGTCGATGCGCACGTGCCGACCCGTTAGTAGATGGACGCGAACGAACGCTGCTCGGCATGCAGCTCTTCGAGTAGCGTCATCCAGCGAATGTTGTAGTAGCGCGGATCGCCGTAATCGTCGAGTCGGTCGAGCGGCAGACGTTCCACCATGTGTTGGATCGATTCGAGCACGGTGCGCGACGGCGTGAAATCCAGTGCCGTGCTGAGCTTCGCGTTGCTCATACGATAGTTGCGCACGAGCGCCGGAAGCGGCGTCTCGGAGAGCTCGACGCTTAGCGCCGGCTTGACGAGCGCGAGCGAGCCCGCAACGAGCATCGCGAGTTGCCGGATCTGGTAATTTTCTTCGAGGACGTTGAAGATCTGGCCGCGCACGCGATCGAGGGGTGCGTCGAGTGCGAGGACGTGCACGCGCGCGACATCTTCCACGTCGACGAGCGGTCGCCACATCCAACCGCCTCCGTGTAAGGACAGGCGTCGGTGCACGATCGCGTCTTTGATGAACGTGTTGACAACGAGGTCGAAGCGCATGCGCGGACTGTAGCCATACACGGTGCCCTGACGAAAGATGACGGGCGAGAAACGGTCGTCCACCGCGCGCAGGATCGCATCTTCGGCGTATTTTTTCGAGATCGAGTACGCGCCACGCGGCCGCACGACCGTCGTCTCGTCGCACATGATCGGCGATCGGTCGAGCTGCTGCGACGACGCCTCGCTATCGTAGATCGACGCGCTCGAAGCGAACGTAAAACGTTCGATTCCGCGCGCGACGCAGGCCGCCACGAGACGTTCGGTCGCAATCGCGTTCATCTGCCAGTTTGCCGCCGTATTATATTCCGCCGTCGGATCGTTCGAGAGTCCCGCGAGATGGCAGACGGCCTCGATATCGTCGAGCGCCGACGCATCGAAATCGCGCAAATCGCCCGCGACGATCTCCACGTCGAGCCCCGCGAGCGGCTTGCGCCCCCAGAAAAGGCGATCGAAAGCGACGGGCTGGTGGCCGGCTTCGATAAGTTGGCGGCACAAGACGACGCCGATATAGCCGGCGCCGCCGGTCACGAGAACGCGCATCGGCGACACGTTAGGCGCTCGTGACCGTCGTGCCCCCGCCCTCGAGCGCCCGCCCCAGGGCCCC
>JANOMT010000005.1:0-52131 GCA_031420415.1 Vulcanimicrobiota bacterium | reverse complement strand
CGAGGTGTACGCGCAGGGGCTCGACCCACTCTACTTCCTTCCCGAAGGCATGATCCGGAAAGACGCTCGCATCTACATGCGCGAGATTAACCCGCGTCACGCCGTGCCGGAACGCGACATGCTCGTGCGGAACCCGACGCTTAAAGCGGTGCTCGCAGACGACGTCCTTGACGACCTCGGAAAACTTGAAGTCGAGCTCACGTATCTGTTGCGTGTTGCGGTCCAGCATACTGGAGGGACCCTTTGAATCGTACTGTTTCGTTCCGCGGCTTGCGGGCGTCGATGCTCGTCTCCGTCCTCGCGCTTGCCGCATGTTCGCATAACGCAGTCGTCCCCTCGCCCTCAGCAAAGGCGCCGGTCATCTACACCGCGCTCGGTGCGAGCGACGCCGTTGGGTACAACGCGTCGGTTCCATGTGCGAATCCGCCGTTCATAGCGGTGCCAACGTGTCCCGGCGGCACGGGCTACGTGCCGGTTCTCGCAAAGACGCTCGCTGCGAACGGCGCTGTGGTCACGCTTAACGATCGGGGTATTTCGGGCGCTGTTATCGGGCCCGATATTGCGGCGACGGGCAATCTCTACGGGAGCCAAGGATCGCCCGCTCCGTGCATGCCGCGCACTGGGAACGACGTGATTCCGGGCGATTTCATCACGAACGAACTGCCGAGCATCGCGGGCAATGAAACGCTCGTAACGATCTTCGCCGGCGGCAACGACACGAATGCGATCGTCAACGCAGCGGTATGCCTCGGCCTTGGCGGCGCCTCGAATACAGCCATCCAACAGTTTCTCGCGGCACAGATTAAGGCGTTCGGAAACGATTTTCTCAACCTCGTAAATGCGATCCACGCAAAGGCTCCGGGTGCCGTGATCGTGGTCGCCAACTTACCGAATTTCGCCGGCATTCCCATCGCGCAAAACCCGCAGGTCGCGCCGGCAAAACCGCTTCTCCAAGCCGTTTCGGTCGGGATCGATACCAACGTGTACCAGCCCGCAGCCGCGAGCGGCATCCCGACGGTCGATCTGCTCTGTGACCCGAGATCGTACGCGCAGCAGAGTTTCTTCCCGGGCCCGCTCGCCGACGGCTTCCATCCCAACGACGTAGGATACGCGAGCTTCGCCGCGGCGTTCGCGGCGCAGATCGCTGCGCGACCCCCGGTGTTGCCGCTGGCGACTTGCCCCCAGATGTCGCTCGCATTTTCCGCCCGGCAGCCACTCCTCGCGCCGATTCCGAACTTCGAGCGCCGTTAGCATGCGGTCCGGGGGCTCTTCCCAACGGGAAAGCCCCCGCGACCCCGTGAACTTCGGCCACCATGCAATCAGGGATCGACGGCAAGCGTATTGCCGCACTCATCGCCGACGGATTTGAAGAAGCGGAGCTCGTCGAGCCGCGCCGCGTGCTCGAGGAAGCCGGCGCCATCGTCACGATCGTCGGCATCGACGATAAGGCCAAAGCCAAAATCCGCAGCAAACGCGGGCTCGACGATGGCGCGGGATCGAAAGCCGAAGAGGTCGTCGCCGATTGCACGGCCGAGGATTTCGACGGGCTGCTCATTCCCGGCGGCTATTCACCGGATAAACTGCGCGGCAATCGCGAAGTGCAGCGCTTCGTCAAAGAGTTCGATACCGCGAAAAAGCCGATGTTCGCGATCGGGCACGGCGCACACGTGCTCATCTCGGCGCAAGTGACGCGCGGTCGCACGATGACGGGTTCGCCATCGATCTCGGACGATATTCGCAACGCAGGCGGCCTCTTCCGCGATCAGCCGACCGTGCAAGACGGACATTGGATTACGACTCGCGGCGTCGGCGACATGACCCTTTTTAATCGGGCGATGGTCGAGAAACTTTCAACGGCGGGTTCGCTCGTCTGACCGCGAGCTGAACGGCTGAAGGCATCGCGGGGCGAACTCGTAAAGCGAGCGCCCATGATGCGTCGGCTGGCCTCAACATTCGCCGCTTTCGTTTGTGCGGCGACCGTTTTTATGCCCGCGCCCGCTCGCGCGGTCGAGCCGCACGTCTTGCGATGGACGGAAGGCGTCGACATCGCGACGCTCAATCCGTTGCTCGGATCGGCCGGAAGTATCCGCGACATCTCCGAGTTCACGATGGCGCATCTCGTGCACATCGACGGGCGCGGCATCGCGCAACCCGAATTGATCGTCGCGACGCCGACGCAAGCCAACGGCGGCATCAGCCGCGACGGGAAGACCGTGACGTATCGTTTGCGGCACGGCGTGCGCTGGAGTGATGGCGTTCCCTTCGATGCCGACGACGTCGCATATTCGCTTCGCGTCGTGGCCGATCAGAGCAACCTCATTCCCGACCGCAGCGCCTACGATTACATCGCGAGCTTCAGCGAGCCCGATAAGTTCACGATCGTCGTGCGCCTCAAAGAGCCGTACGCGCCATTCGTCGCGCGCGCGTTCACCTCGGCGGAACTCGGGTGTCTGCTTCCCAAGCACGTGGTCGGTCCCGATACCAACATCAATAAGGCGCCGTATAATGCGTTGCCCGTCGGCATCGGTCCGTTTCGCTATACGAGCTTCAAACGCGCGGATCGCATCGAGATGGAGGCTAATCCTTTCTACTTCCGCGGCATGCCGAAATTGCGCAAGATCGTCTATAAAATCGTCAACGTCGACAACACGATCTTTACGGAATTGCAGACTGGCGAGATCGACCTGTGGGCGCAGATCGGTGGCGTGCTCGGTGCGCGCGTGAAGACGTTGCCGAACATCGCTATTACGCTGGCACCGTCGCTCTACGTCTCGGGAACCTATCTCAATCTTCAAACGCCGGCACTCCACGACGTCGCCGTCCGGCGCGCGCTCCGTCTCGCGACCGATCGGAAATTTCTCTTTGACAAAGTCGCCTACGGGATTGGCACGCTCTCGGAATCCGTCGTCGCGCCGGCGAGCGACGGCTACATCGGTCTGCCGCGCGTTCCGTACGACCCAGCCGCCGCGAACAAGCTGCTCGACGATGCGGGATGGGTACGTGGGGCCGACGGGGTTCGCGCGAAAGACGGCGTGCGACTCGCGCTGACGGCAGCGTTGCCCGCGGGCTATCCGCCCTCGGCACAGTCTGCGGAGTTGCTACGCGGATATTGGGAAAAGATCGGCGTCGAGCTTGCGACGAAATCGTACGCATCGTCGCAATTTTTCGCACCCGCGGCCGAAGGCGGCATCCTTCAAACGAGCAAGTTCGACGTCGCGCTCTTTTCGTACGCGGGCAGTGTCTTCGCGGATATTCGAGACGGCTATGGATGCGCGTATCGCGCACCAAGGGGTTTCAATTCATCGCAATACTGCAATCCAACCGTCGATGCCGAGGTCGCGCGTTACACGCAGACCTACGATGCGCGCAAACGTCTCGCGCTCGCGGCGAGTTTTCAAAAGCGCGTCGACGACGACGTCCCGACGATCGTGACTTACGTGCGCTCCTTCGTGTACGCGCACACGCCGCGTCTCGTCGGCTACCACCCGACCGCCTTCGGTCACGACGGGATCATGACGCTCGACGTCACGCCGTAGTCGGAAGCGGGTCGTAACGCGCGAGTGTTTCGCCGAACGCGCGTAGAGCGAAGAACCCGATGAAGAGCGCGAGCGCGGCGACGATCGCAATCGCGTGTGGACCCGCCACGAGCTCCACGTAGGCGAGCACGACGCTTGCAGCGAGCGCGAGGCCGACGTAGAGCGTGCGATCGCGACCGTCGCGAAACGTGGCTGAAAGCGCGACGAGCGTCGCGACCGTCACCACGCAGATTGCCGCGGCGAACCGTTCGGGCGAGATGGGAACGCCGCGTAGCGCCGCGCCCGCCGCATACCCGCACGGCAGCGCGAGGGCGGCGACTGTGGGCGCGACAGCGTGTGCGCGCGCGAGTTGGCGCCCGAAGAGCGGCACGGAGAAGAACGTCAGGCGACGTAGCGATGCGATGTGTTGGTTTTCGATCGGCATCACCGACGCGAGTGCCGCGAGCATGAAGAGCGCCGCATGACCGAAATTCGGCGCGAAGATCGCGGCGAGCGCGCCGACGATTGCGAATTGCATGAGCCAATCCACACCGAAGCGTCGATCGATATGGCGCCGCACGATCGCGATCGTTGCGTGGAGCTCGTTCACGCGACCCGCGTTGCGAGAAGTGCCGCCGTCGGCGCGAGCGCGTGCACGCGCACGGCGAGATCGCCCGGGGGCTGATCGAGAACGATGAGATCGACATCGGCGACGAGCGCGAGTGCGATCGCGCGCGCGTACGCGTCGTCACGCGACAACGCGTCGAGCACGCGCGCGGCACGTTCGCTTGCGAGGTGGCGCGTGATGCCCCAGCACTGCGCGTGGAAGGCGACTTCGCAGGCGAAGGCGTGCGTGTCGCCGTCGAAGCCCGCGACATCGACGAAGCCGACCCGCCGTTTGGCCTGTGGCGGCTGGAGTCGCGTTTCATAATCGCCGACGTAGATCGTACCGCTGGTCGGTCGCACGATCGCGCCGCACACGCGCGCGGCGAGCGATGCCGAAAATCCGGTCGGCTGCGCGAGGTCGCGTGCGTCACCGGCATCGATCGTGAGCGAGAACGGTGCGACGAGGTCGGCTCCGTCGCGAACGAAGCGTACGTCGCTCGCGCGCAGAGCGGGCGCGCGTGTGAAGATGCTAGTGGACGCGCGTGAGTCGGGGATTGGGTCGCTCGGGTCGTCCGACCTTATGGCACTCGATCCACGCACCGTCGCGCTCGATCGAAACGATATCGGCCGTGAAATCGAACCGGCCGGTGCCTTCGAAGAATGCGCTTCCGACCGCGTACGCGTCGACGGGAACGTTCTCGTCTTCGAAGAGCCGAATCTTGCGCGCATCGAAGCCACCGCTCGCGACGATCTTGACGTCGCGATAGCCATGCGTGTCGAGCGCCGCACGAACGTTGCGCACGAGTTCGGGCACGACGCCGGTCGGTGTGAACGTTCCCATCTGCGACCAGAGGGAGCGATCGACGAGCGTTCCCGACGTATCGAGGCGCACGCCCCACAGGCGCGAACCCAGCGCCTTCGCAACCGCGAGACTCGTCGCGACGCAATCGTTCTCGAAATCGACGAGTGAGATCACGTTGACGGCCGGATCGATATACTGCGCGAATTTCTGCGTCGCGAGCACCGTATCACCGCCGTAGGCCGCGATGAGCGCGTGAGGGACCGTGCCCATGCCGCGCGAGCCCCACCATTCCGCGTTCGCGTCGGTCGAGACGCCGAGGGCGCCCGAGATGTAGGCGGCATAGCCATCTCCCGTTTGCATCTGATGATGATCGAAGCGTGCGGGAAAGAAAAGCACGTCTTTGCCGTTTGCCGCGGCGACGATCTCGCGTGCGTTCGTCGCGATGCGTGTCCGCCGTGAGAGGACGCCGAGATAGGTCGTTTCGAGATGTGCGAAGAGCGCGTAGTCGCCTTCGATCGTAAGGATCGTTTCGAACGGCACGATCTCGTCACCATCGTGCAGCGCGCGAATATCGAGTGCATCCCAGCCGTCTCGCCAGGCGCCATCTTCGGCGTACGCGCCGCTACAGAGGCGCAAGATCGCGATCGCCTCATCGATGCCGCAGAGCACGGAGCGATTGCGTTGGAAGACTTGCATACGCACGTTCGGGCGATGTCCGTCTCGCACCAAAATTTCGCGCGCTCGGTTAAAATACGTATCGGAATAGTAACCCGCACGCATTTTTTCGACGGGCAGGTTGAAGACGTTCGATGAAAGTCGCTCGACGCGGAACATGGGACGTTCGTACGGATTCGACGAATGTTCGTCCTCTCGTGGCCACGCTATCGAACGCCGAAATCGCCCGGACGCTCAAAGAGATTCGCACGCTCATGGAGTTTGCGGGCGAGCCGTTTTTCAAGTTTATGGCCTACGAACGCGCGGCGGAAACGCTCGAAAATGCCGCCCCTGCATCGCAGTTGATCGCGAGTGGCCAGCTTCAAGGCTTGCCCGGCATCGGTAAAACGATCGCCGCCCGCATAGCGGAAGTCCTGGAGACGGGCACGATTGCCTATCGTGACGAGCTCGCGGCGAAATACCCGACGACGCTCATCGACGTGCTCGGCGTCCAAGGCATCGGCATGAAGACCGCTCAGATGCTCTTCAAAGACCGAGGCATCGCGTCGCTCGCGGATCTCGAGCGCGCGGTCGATGCGGGGACGCTCGACGGCGTCGCACGTTTGGGGAAGAAGTCGATCGAAAATATCAAGCGCGGCATCCTCGCCTTCAAAGGCCGCGGTACGCGGACACCGCTCGGTCGCGCGCTGCCGCTCGCCCTCGAGATCATCGCGTACCTCGAGGCCGCTGGGAACGCACACGATCTTACGGTTGCGGGCAGCGTTCGCCGTGCCGAAGTAACGGTCGGCGACATCGATATCGTCTGCACCTCGACCGAACCCGGCGACGTGATCGCGCGCTTTGTGAAGTGGGAACGCGCCGAAGCCGTACTCGCCGAAGGCGTTACGAAAGCGTCGATCTGGCTTGCGGGCGGATTACAGATCGATCTGCGCGTACTTCCCGCCGACGTTTTCGGTAATTTACTTCAGCACTTTACGGGTTCGCGCGAGCACAACATCCAGCTTCGCGAATATGCGGTGCGCAAGGGTTTGCGCGTGAGTGAGAACGGCATTCTTCACGTCGCGACGGGTGCGAATACGACGTGTCGCACGGAGACGGATGTGTATGCGGCCCTCGGGTTACCGTTCATTCCGCCCGAGATGCGGCTGGGCGTGGGCGAACTCGAAGCTGCGATCGCCGGCACCTTGCCCGTGCCCGTGACGGTCGCGGATCTGCGCGGCGACTTCCACATGCACTGCACGTGGAGCGATGGTGCGGATTCGCTCGAAGCGATGATCGCGGCCGCAGCGGCGCGCGGGTACGCATATCATTCGATCTCCGATCATTCGTGGGGCCGCGGGAAAATGGGACTCGATCCCGCAGAGTTGCGATCGCAGGCCGCGCGTGCACGCGAGATCGGCGAGCGTCACGGCATCGTGACGCTCTGCTCGAGCGAAGTCGATATCAAAGTCGACGGCACGCTCGATTTCGACGACGCGACGTTGCGCGAACTCGATATCGTCGTCGCGAGCGTGCATAACGCGATGAACATCTCGCGTGATGCGATGACGGCGCGCCTGATCCGTGCGTGCGAGAACCCGTACGTCACGATTATCGGTCATCCGACGGGCCGTAATGTGGAATCATTTCCGGGCTACGAATTCGATTACGATGCGGTCTTCGCGGCGGCGGCGCGGACGGGAACGGCACTCGAGATCGACGGCCAACCCGGGCGCCTCGATCTACCGAGCGCACTCGCTCGCCGCGCGCGCGAGTTCGGCGTGACCTTCGCCCTCGATAGCGACGCGCATTCGGCGGCGGATCTCGCGAACGCCGCGTATTCAGTCGGGCAAGCACGGCGCGCGTGGATCACGCCCGCCGAGGTCCTCAACGCGCGACCGCTCGACGATGTTCGCGCGTTCGTCGCGGCAAAACGAACGGCACTCGCCCGCTAGAGTCTCGCCGAACGGCGCCGTACATGGCCGCGGTGTATTCGTTCGTTACTTAAAGAGTTTCGATGCGTTGATGAGCGTGAGCGAGATGCCCCACACGAGTGGAATCCCAACGAGGGTCCAGGAGAGGACCAGCGGTACGACGTTGCTCGACGACGGTAGCGGTTTTGCCACGATTACGACCGTGCTTCCTTAAATGCGCCCGTACCCACGGCAACGTAGTGTTTCTCACCGAGTTGCGTGACGAGCAAGTTGCAAACGAATCCGACGACGAGCAGACCCGCCATGATGTACATCGTGACCGAATAGGCATCGGCTTTGGCGACGCCGTGACCGATTTGGTATTCGCGAATATAATTCACGAGCACCGGGCCCGCGACGCCCGCCGCCGACCATGCGGTGAGCAGGCGGCCGTGGATCGCCCCGACGTTGAGCGTTCCGAAAAGATCCTTCAGGTAGGCCGGAATCGTCGCGAAACCTCCGCCATACATGCTGAGGATGACGGCGTAACACGCGATGAAGAGCGGGAGATTTCCCGCCTTCCCGAGTGAGGGGATGGACGCGTAGAGTGCGATGCCCAGGGCGAAGAAAATCGCGTAGGTGGTCTTGCGGCCTAAGAAGTCCGACATCGACGCCCAGAAGATACGCCCACCCATATTGAAAATGCTCAAGAGCCCGACGAATCCCGCGGCGACGGCTGCCGACGCTTTGATCTGGGCTGGATCCGCGTGCGGGAATTTGCCCGGAAACATCTCCTGGATCATGAGCGACGCCTGGCCGAGGACGCCGATACCCGCGGTAACGTTCGCGAAGAGAACGACCCAGAGCAACCAGAATTGCGGTGTCGTCACGGCTTGTGCGACGAGCACGTCGCGTGTCGTGATCATCTTCTGGGCGTTCGAAGTCTTGGGTACGTAGCCGGCCGGGGCCCAGCCCTCGGCTGGGACGCGAACGATAAACGCGCCAATCATCATGAAGGCGAGATAGATCACGCCCATCGTGAGCATCGTCGGCGCCACGCCGTTAAACGTCGGCGTCGAGTAGTGCTTGATGAGTGCGACGGCGAGCGGGGCGCCGATGAGCGCTCCGCCGCCGAAGCCCATTATTGCCGTTCCCGTCGCGAGACCCGGGCGATCGGGGAACCACTTGATGAGCGTCGAGACAGGCGAGATATACCCGATCCCGAGCCCCATGCCACCGACGACGCCGTAGCCCAAGAACACGAGCGGGAGAAGATGCAGCGCCACGCCCGCGCCGGCGATGAGAAGACCACCGCTAAAGAGCAAGGCTGCTGCGAACATCGATTTGCGCGGACCGACGCGTTCGACCCATTTGCCACCAAACGCGGCAGCGAGGCCGAGAAAGACGATCGCGAGACTGAAGATCCAGCCGATATTGGGAATTTTCCAATCGCCCGCAACAGGATCCGTGATCCCGATGAGCATCGACATCGGTTTGCTAAAAACGCTGAAGGCGTACGCTTGACCGATGGAAAGGTGGATGCACAACGCGGCCGGCGGGACGAGCCAGCGGCTAAACCCCGGTTTTGCGACCGAATGCGACCGGTCTAGAAAATCAGCGCTCACGAAAAGCCTTTCTAAGTCTTAAGGACGTTAAGATGTATCGTGAGACCGAGGTCTCGCGCGGAATGTTACCGTAGCGTTTACCGCCGCCTCATACGTCGATTGTTAGCGCGTCCCTACCATGAACAGCAGAACTGATTAAATTGTAAGTAACATGCCATCGTATCTCGCGTCGCGGAGAGCTTTCGGTAACGTCGTGTAGCGCGTATCGCCGGGCGTAATGCAGCGTTCGAGTGATGCGCCGGAATCGGGCGTTCGCGCGTAGACGCGGATGTGGTCGAAGGCTGCGAGCACGCGCATTTGATGCGTCGCGAGCTCGCGCGCGATTTCGGGAGCGATTTCATCGTGGAAGTAGCCGCTCGGATAATCGTCGCGGTAGACCGCGTACTGCGTCGCGGGGCAAAAGAAGACCGATGCGTGTGGGCGATCGGCTGCGACATGGACGAACCATTCATCGTGCGTGACGAGGACGGCATCGCGAGGAACGAGCGCGAGCGCACGCTCCGCATCATCGTGCGGCGCGACGGCGCGCAGATAGTGCGCGACGTGCATCGGATTGAACGGCGTCACGAGGACGACCGCGCAGAGCACCGTCGCGACACGAGCGAAGACGCGTGCGCGATCGGTCATGCGTGCGCGCTCGAAACCGACGAGCGCTGCGACCGCGCCGAGGAGGAGCCACGGCGCGTAAATCGCCGCATAGTGCGAACCCATCCGCCACGCGATGGGATCGCTCGAGAGCAACACCAGTGCGAGGCCCGGAACGGCGAGCATCGTCCAGCGCGAAAAAAATGGCAGGAGCGCGAGCGGCACGAGCGCTTCCAGCACATACGTGAATCGTCCGAGCGTCACGAACGTGCCGAGGTACGCGGGATGCATCACGAGGGCGACGAGCAGACTCGCGGGTCCGTGCGCGAAGGAATATTCGTAGAAGCGCGACGGTTGCCACGGCCCGACGCGTGGGATCACGACGAGATAGTAAACCGCGAGCGCGGCAAGATTGACGATCGTGAGCCCGATGCCGGCGACGGCGAGGCGCTCGGGTTCGCGCGGATATCCGACGAGCATCCCGTCACCGACGGCTCGCGCGGCATGGCGACGCACGAAGCCGATCGTTGCAAGGACGAGGCCGACGATCGCGAGCACCATGCAGGCCTCTTCACGAACGAGTGAACTTGCGAGCGCGAGGATCGCAAACGCGCGCCACCGTGCGTGCTCTGCGGCCCAGATGAGTCCGAGAGCGAGGACGGGATAGAATGCGATCTCGTGAAATTCGGTGAACCCGACGGCCGCGAGTGGCGGATAGAGCAGCGCGAGTGATGCGTACCACGCGGCGCGCGCCGATCCGACGTAGCCGCTCGCGATGCCGTAAAGCGGAATGGCGGCCGCACCGATGAGGACGATCTGTGCGAGTTGGAGCGCGAGGCCCGATCGCGTGATCGCGACGAGTGGCGCGAGCGTGGCGAGTAGCGGCGCCCAGTGAAAGCGAAAATGCGTACCGCGTTCGGGGCCGTCGCGAAATCCGCCGAACGCATCGAGCGTCACCTGCGCGAACGTTCCCGTATCGGTGCCGAAGGTCCAGAGGTGCCAACGCGCGATCGCAAGTGCAAAAAATATCGCGATGTAGGCGGCGATCGCGAACCCGAGCCTTCTCACGCAAGCGCGGGTTCGGCGCGAGCGGAGCCCGCGCCCGTCGCGCCAAAACGACGGTACGTGAGCGAACTTCTCGCGATCGTCGTCGTCGGCTTCGGTGCCGCACTCGGCGGCATCATGCGCCTCCTCGTTACCACGCTCGTCGTCGCGCGTGCGGGGGCGGGCGCGGCACCGATCGCAACGTTCGGTATCAACGTCGTCGGCTCGCTCGCGATCGGCGTGGTGGTCGGTGTCGTCGAGTCGCGTGCCGGGCTTTCACCGTTGTGGCGACTCTTTTTCGCAACGGGGATCCTCGGGGGATTCACGACGTTTTCCACATTCTCTCTCGACGCGCTCGCCCTCGGCGCCCCAGGGGCGTTTTCTGCGATGGCCTACGTCGGTGCGAGCGTCGTGGTCGGCATCGCGCTCGCATACGCGGGGCTCGCGGTCGGGAGAGCGCTATGAGCGCGCTGATCGTTCACTCCAAAAGTACCGCTACGATGTGGGAAGCGTTTCTCGTCGCGTGGAGGATGGCGCTCGATACGCCGTGCTCGCTCGTTGAATTTGGGAACGCTCGCGAGATGCAGGACGATCTCGCGGCGCTCGTCATCACGAGATCGAAGCGAGCCACGACGTCGCTCTTGCGCTGGTACGGTGCGGGTGGCGAACGCTATCCGCTCGCGGGCGACTATTTCATCGTCGTCGATTCGCGAAAAGTCGCTGCCTGTGTCTGTCGCATGACGAAAGTCGAGGAGCGCGCCTTCGCCGACGTCGATGAGGCGTACGCGCAGATCGAAGGCGAGGGCGACCTCACGCTGGCAACCTGGCGTCGCGATCACCGCGCGTTTTTCGAAGCGGAGGCTGCCGCAAACCAATTCGTCTTCGACGAATCCACACACGTCGTCTTGGAAACTTTTGCCGTCGTATGGCCGCCTGAGATCGCGGATGCGTTAGGACCGTAGCGCCGCGAAAATCTGCGCGGGCGACGGTAGCTTGCCGTACAACAACATGCCAACGCGATACACGCGCCCCGCGGCCCAAAAGCAGACGAGAACGGTGACGAGATCGATGCCCAGGGCGAGCGCCGTTTGCCACCAGGGCACGCTCGAAATCGCGATGCGCGTGAACATTACGAATGGTGAGAGCAGCGGGATGAAGCCGCATGCGACAACGATCGGCGATTCCGGTTGCAGCAGCGCGAATTGCGCGACGAAGAACGCGCCGACGACGGGTATGAGCACGGGCGTCGTGACGCTCGCGAGATCTTCCGTGCGCGAGATCAAGGATGCGGCGGCTGCGTAAATCGTCGCGTATTGCAGATAGCCGAGGATGAAAAACGCGAAGAACGCGACGATTTCGAATGGATCGATCGTGCCGAGGATCGCGCTCGCATCGCTCGCGTGGCCGACCGTACGATGTGTCGTCGCGCCGAGGGTCGCTGCGATGTTCGGTAAAAACGCAGCAGCCGTGACGATCCAGAGTACGATCTGGACGAGCGCGATCGCGGCTGCGGCGAAGGTTTTCCCCGCGAGAAGATTTGCGGGTTCGATCGTCGCGACGAGGATCTCGGCGATGCGACTGGTCTTTTCTTCGGCGACGGCCGCCATGACGGATTGGCTCGCGAGAATGATCGCGAGGTAGAGCATGAAGACGAGGCCGAACGCGACGCCGTGCGCGATCGTCGCGGCTTGCCCATCGACGAACTTCGTATCGATCGCATGCAGCGTGCGTTTGATCTTGAGTGCGCGTGCGATTTGCTCGGGTTCGAGCCCGGTTCGTAGCGCGACTGCGAGGGGTGCGAGATCGCGAAACTCGGCACGGTCGAAAGCGGAGAGGTCGCGGGGGTAGATGTCGAGCCGGAGTTTATTCGCGGGGGCGGAGAGTGCGATCGCAGCGCCGGCATGGTCGTGTGCGTCGAGGTAGCGCGCGGTCACGTGCGGCGGCAACGTCGCGATGCTCGCGACGACGTGGTAGTTCCGTCGCGCCTCGATAAGTGTCGTCGCTCGCGCGCGCAAAGCTTGCGGACCCGCGAGAACGATGTTGCTCGTCGACGACGCGACGACGCCGGAGAAGAAGAGTGGCGCTTGAATGACGAGCGCGATCCCGAACGCGCCGCCGATCGTTGCGAGCCAGAAGATACGGGATCGAAGTTTTCGTAAAATCTCGGCCTTAAAGACGATGCCGAGTTCGTTTGCGGTACCGTTCACGCGTTCGCTCCCGCGCGCGCGAGCGCGTCGACATAGATCGCGCCGAGCGTGGGCTCGTGACGCTCGAACGAGTCGAGAGGGCCCGCGGCGACCGCCGCTCGCAGGAGCGCGCCGAAATCGGTCGTGGCCGGAAGCGTGTAGATGAGTTCGCCTGGTTCGCCCGCGATTGGAACGGGCGCACCCGCGCGCGTGAAGACCGCGCGGATCTCGGGGAGATCGGGGCTCACGCGCACGGTCCGTGTCGAAAACGTCGAGCGTAACTGCGCGAGCGTTCCCGACGCGCGAACCTCGCCCGCACCGATGATGCAAAACTCGCGACAGAGCGATTCGATGGCGTAGAGTTGGTGGCTGGAAAGAACGAGCGTCGTGCCCGATTGTGAAAGCGTCTTGATGCATGCGATCATCGTCTCGGCATTCATCGGATCGAGTCCCGAGAACGGTTCGTCGAGCACGAGCAACTCGGGTTCGTGCAAGACCGCGCTCGCAAGTTGCACTTTCTGTTGGTTGCCTTTCGAAAGTTCGCCGCACGCGCGCGTTGCGTAGTGGGCGATATCGAGGATCTCGAGCCAGCGATCCGTACGTTTGCGCGCGTCTGCGGTACCGAGGCCATGGAGGCGACCCATGTAGACGATCTGATCGCGGACGCTCATCTTCGCATAGAGGCCGCGCTCTTCGGGAAGATAGCCGAAGCGGCGTCGCGTTTGCCGATCGACGACGGTGCCGGCCCACGAAATCGAGCCGCCGTCGGGTACGTAGATGCCGAGAATCATCCGCATCGTGGTCGTCTTGCCCGCGCCATTGGGTCCCAGCAGCGCGAAAATACTCCCACGTTCGACCGTGAAACTGACGTCGGCGACGGCAACGGCAGAGCCGAACGAACGGCGGATGTGGTCGACGACGAGCATACGTTATTCTTTCGACCGCACGGGAGCCTTTGCCGTTCGAAGCAAAATCACGAAGGCAATGGAATCGCCGCGAATCTGGGGCGCGACCCCGCAAGAGTGTGCGCGGCATTACGCCTGCGACGATCTCGGTTTCGTCGCAGACGATACGTTCTTTCGCGCGGTCGACGTCGCGGCACCGCCGGAACTCGTCTATGCTTGGCTCGCGCAGTTGCGCATCGCGCCCTATAGTTACGACCTACTCGACAATTTCGGCAAGCGTAGCCCCCCGCGGCGAAACCGCGCGCTCGTTACGCTCGCGCCGGGTATGATCGCGATGACGATCTTTCGCATCGCGAGCTTCGAGCACGGTCGTTCGCTGACGGTACGTCTGGGCTCTCGGCGCGTCGCCCGCATCATGGGTGATTTTTGTGGCACGTATGCGATCGAACGCGCGGGCGATCGTGGCGTGCGGCTCGTAGCCAAAATCCTCGTACGTTACCCGTCGGGTTGGTACGGTGATATCCTAAAGCGAGCGATGCCGACGCTCGATCTCATCATGTTTCGCAAACAACTCGAGACGCTTCGCGACTACGCCGAACGCGAGGCGCGCCGCACGTCGATCACGTTCTTCGTTACGTAACTCTTGGAGATTTTTGATGACTCTTCGTAACCTCGCAGTCGCGCTCGTCGCGGGTTCCGCGATCCTCGCGTCGGCAACGCCTTCCTTTGCAAAGAAGACACCCGCGGTTGCTGCAGTGCCGGTGGCGTCGGCCGACCACGCGCGCTTCGGTACCGCCGCCGTCAACGCGGGTGCACCGGCGCTCCAAACGACCGTCGACATGATTACGGCCGGCAGCGATAAGACCGGCTTCCAGTCGACGATACTCGTCGGCCATCTCGCAGGGCCCCTGACCAAAGCCGAACTCGGCTCGCTTACGAAGCAGTTCGGCGCGGACAACGTCACCTCGTTCGTCAAGACGTTCAATTTCGTCGTCACCGATGCCGTCGCCAAAGTCACGGCGGCCAAGGTGCCGTTGCCGAAGGCTTCAATCCCGCAGCCCGACGGTAAGGCGCTCTCGGCCGAACTCTATACGCTCGGCGTGACGCCCGACAAATCATTCGACGTGGAGTACATGCTCGACGCACTCGTGACACATGGCATCCACGTAGCCGTCATGGACGACATCGATAAGGATGCCACGTTGGGACCGAAGGCCGATGCGAACTATCACGCCGTCCTCACGCAAGTGATGAAAGATCTCAAGAGCGATTACAAGCTCTAAATCTCCCGACGGCGATCGCCATGATGTCGTGCTCTAGCGAGCGCGGACATCCGGCGTCGCGCGGGCCGCGTGCGCGACGATGTCGTCGAGCGCGGCCTCGGGTGCGGCATCCTCGCGCGAGAAATCCATCGCGGCGCTCTCGCGTGCACGATACGCGGTCTTCAGGTTGGTCGAAGTAAGATCGACGCGTGCGGGAAGTGCCGTGAATGGTCGAAGATCCGGCTTTCCTGTCGCGAATGCGTCAGCGAGCGTCGCCGCCGTCGCATCGTACACCGAGAGCGGCGGTAGATCGAGCATCGTTTCGATCGTGCGTAGGAAGCCCGCGGTCGAATGGCGCCGATGAACGGTGCCGCCCGCGCTATAGGCGCTGATCACGAATGCCGATATGCGCTGGGCATCGACGTGATCGGCACCGTTCTGCGCGTCATCTTCGACGATGAAGATCGCCGTGTCGCTCCAATACGGCGAGTGCGACACGGCGTCGACGAGTTTGCCGACTGCGAGATCGTTCTGCGCGACGAAAGCCGTCGGTGTCAGGGCGCCGGGCTTGGTTCCCGCCGTGTGGTCGTTGGGAAAGCGTATGATTTCGAGCTGCGGGAGATTCTTCTCGCGCACGAATCCATCGAACTCGCGCTTCCACTCTGCGAATCGATCGAGATCGCTGAAGGCCAAATCGAATCCCGGATAATGGGGGTCGGTCATCTCGGCGAGATCTTTCATATGTGAAACGATCTGCGGCTCCGGCTTCATCGACGTCTCCGTCGTGAATTCGCCGTAGTTGCGAAACGAGATGCCCGCGCGTTTTGCCGCGTTCCAGAGGTAGCCGTTGTGCGGGGTCGACGCGTTGGCTCCGTCTTCGAAGTCGTAGGTTTTGCGACGACCGCCGTTGAGCGGGGGCCACATCCGTTCCAGATAATCGTTCGCGAATGCACCGACCGTCCAGTTGTGCCCGTCGGCACTCACTTCCGCATCCGCCATGGTGTTGTCGAGAACGCCAAAACGCTCCGCAATCGCGTGCTGATTCGGCGTGACGTTCTTTCCGAAGAGCACGAGTTTGGGATCGCCATTGGCCCCGGGAACATCGCCGAGGACCTGATCGAACGTCCGGTTTTCTTTCACGACATAGATCACGTGTTTGATGGGTCCGCGAGCGACGACGACGGCGGGGATGGTGCTGCCCGACCCAAAACGCCGGTCGGGAAAAACGGCCTCGCGCCCGTTCTCGATAACATGATTGCCCGCTCTCGCGATCGCATCGTCGCTCGCATCGATACGCCGGAGCGAGCCGATCATCTCGCGCGCGACGAAGCCGCCGTCGCCGTCCTCGCGTGCGAAGGGCTTGAACTGCGGATTGGGCCGCGACGATTCGCCTTTTCCGTTGACGACGTCGAGCGTCGTGCCGTCGGCGCCCACGACGATTGCGGTAGGATACCATCCCGTCGGAAGCACGCCGAGCAGATGCGGTTGCGTCGGGTTGAGATCGACGACGCCGATCGCGTTGATCGCGGATTCGGCGACGTACAATCGCGTGCCGTCGCGCGAGATCGCGAGAGCCGTCGGTGACATGCCGGCGACCGGGCCTGACGGTATCGATGCGAACGGGCTCACGGCGATTCCGCTCGCGCGTACGCGTGTGGCCGTATCGACGATGCCGATCGAATCGTCGTCGGTCTCCGAAACGTACAGTCGTGTACCATCGCGTGAGAGCGCGAGCGCTTCGGGATGTTTCCCGACCGCGATCGTCGCACGCACGGTTGCGGCAGTCACGTCGATCGTCGAAATCGACGCTTCGCCCCAATTCGCTGCGAAAAGTGTTTTGCCGTCGGCGGAATAGGCGAGCCCGAACGGATGCGCACCCACGGCCACGGGTGCGCTCACCGTGCCGCTCGCAAGATCGACGAAGCGTACCGCACCGGCGAGATCGCCGCTGATGGCGAGCGTTTTTCCGTCGGGTGAACGGACGATCGCCGCCGCCCAAAACGGCCCCGGTATCGCGATCGTGCGATCGATCGCGCCCGTGACGGCATCGATGTGCGCGATCGCATCTTTCGCGGCGAGACTCACCCAAAAAGCGGTGCCCGTCACATCGGCGAGCGGCGCGCCCGATGCCCCCTCGAGTGCGATCGATCGCTCTTCGAGCAACGTCCGCGCGTCGAAGACGCGCGCCGCGGGTGCGGCTTGGCCGTCTTCGACGACGACGAGATGTTTGCCGTCGGCGGTTCGGGCCGCGCCCTGTGGGAGCGTGCCCGTCGTCGCAACGAGGTCGGTCGGGGCCGAGAGTCGCCATTCTGTCGGGAGCTCGATATCGGCGCGCGCCGCGTAAAGAGCGCCACCGCTAAGCGACGCGCAGACGAGCGCAACGAGAACCGTCCGCTTCACCACACCATACGCAGGAGCGTCCGTTATCGGGTGCTCAAGCTCGTGCGCGAGTTCCCGGCTCGACGGTGCATCGCGCGTGCGATCAGGGGCGGTGCGAGCATTGCGTACACGATGAGCGTGAGGACGAAGAAGCCCTCGTGCACGGCCGCGAGCGGATTGTGATCGATGAAGCGGCAGCCGATATTCGTCCCGCCCATCGCGAGAGCGAAGGCGGCCCACGCGAGATGCAAACCACGGCCAGGATCGACGTGGTTGCCGAAGATCGACGCCGTGCCCGTGGCGCGCGCGCGCACCCACCAGGCGATCATCGCGATGCCGATCGCAAAACACAGGCCTCCGGTGACTGCGCCCCACGCCATGTCGAACGCACGCGAACCTTCGAGCATGACGGGTATTGCCGCACCGCGGCCTCGGCTTCCCGCTCGCGTTAGGCGTGTGCGAAGAGAGCGAGACCGGCCGCGATGGAAGCCGAAGCGATCACGACGGCCCATGCGGGAACGCGCGTCAACGCGAGCGCGCCGAACGCCGCAATGGCGAGCGTGATGCCGAGCGGATCGCGTACGAGGGAGACGGCGATCGGGTCGACGAGGATGGCACCGAGGAGGCCGACGACTGCCGCGCCGAGCCCCGCGACGACGCTCGCCGCGTGCGGCAAATCGCGCAGGGCGCGCCAGAGCGGAACGACGGCGACGAGCAACAGGAACGACGGAGCGAAGATGCCCGCGAGGGCGATCGCCGCGCCTGGGATGCCGCTCGGTCCACCGGAACTCACCGCTCCGAGAAAGGCGGCAAACGTCGAAAGCGGCCCCGGCATCGCTTGCGCCGCGCCGTATCCCGCGAAGAAGACGCGTTCGCTCACGAGCGGGCCGATCGCACTTGCTAGAAACGGCAAGACGGCGTGCCCACCGCCAAAGACGAGCGCACCCGCGCGAAAACAGAGCGCGAAAAGCGCGAGCGGACCGCCGCCGCTCGCGAGGATCGGCGAGAGCCCGAGGACGAGTGCGAAGAGGGCTCCTGCGATGATGCTCGCGCGGCGGGGGATCGCAAGCGGTGTGGAGCCGCGCGGCATCTCGCCCTCACGCGCGAAGCGGCCACCGACGATGCCGCCGAGGGTGAGGGGGATCCAGCCAAATCCCGGAGCCACACGATCGAGCACGAGGGCGAGTGCGAACGCGCCGAGGGCGACGCCGCGCGTAAGCGGCGTCGCGGCGAACGTTCGCGCCATCTGCACGACCGCGAGCGCGACGACGCCCGCCGCCGCAGCGAGAAGCCCCTCGATGATGCCGCGTAGGAGTGGCCCGCTGTCGGCGTTTCCCGGTGCGAGCGCTGCCGCATGGAGCCAGAGACCGAACGCCGTCATCACAACGGCGGACGGCACCGTAAATCCGAGCCATGCCGCGAGCGCACCGAGCGAGCCCGCTCGACGAAAACCGATCAAGAGTCCGAGCTGGCTACTGGTGGGGCCAGGCAAGATCGCGCAGAGCGCGAGCATTTCACCAAAGGTCGCATCGTCGAGCCAGCGCGTGCGATCGACGAATTCGCGTCGAAAAAATCCCACGTGCGCGATCGGGCCCCCGAACGACGTAACGCCGAGCCGCAAAAATCGGACGAAGATTTCGAACCACGGCGCCACGCCGCAAAGATCGGCGCACCGAGCGAGCATGCCTGCCGGGTGCGCGAGGCGAACTTTCCGTCGGCCATGAGCTTGATCGATTCGACCGTTTTCGCCGGCGGCGATTTCAAAAAATACGACGATGCCCGCGTGGGCCTTCTCACGCACGGCCTCAATTACGGCACGGGGTGCTTCGAAGGCGTCCGCGGCTATTGGAACGCAGACGAACGCGAACTCTATCTCTTGCAGTTGCGCGAACATTACGAGCGCCTCCACGCTTCGGCCAAGATCCTGATGATGGATCTGCCGCATTCGATCGACGATCTCGTCGAGATCACGATCGAACTCTGCGCGCGTAACCGGTTCGAAGAGAACATCTACGTTCGGCCGCTCATGTATAAGTCGGCAGAAGATATCGGCGTAAAGCTCGCGGGCGTGCCCGACGCCTTCGCGATGATCGCGATCCCATTCAGCAAGTATTTCGATGCGACCGCGGGCTTGCGAACGTGCGTGAGTTCGTGGCGTCGTCTCGACGATACGATGGTCCCCGCGCGAGCGAAGATCACGGGGGCGTATATCAACTCGGCGTTCGCGAAGAGCGAAGCGCTGATGAACGGCTTCGATGAAGCGATCATGCTCTCGGCCGACGGCCACGTCGCCGAAGGTTCGGCTGCGAACCTTTTCGCCGTCAAGCGCGGCGTCGTCTACACGCCCGATGCGTCGCAGAACGTGCTCGAAGGTATTACCCGCCGCTCGATGATGATGCTCGCCAAGGACGAGCTCGGCATGCCGGTCGTGGAACGCGCGATCGATCGCAGCGAACTCTACACGGCAGACGAACTCTTCCTGAGCGGAAGCGCGGTCGGCATCACGTTCATCAATTCCGTCGACCACCGCGTGATCGGCGACGGCACGATGGGTCCCGTCGCACGCGAACTCGGCCGCGTCTTCAACGAACTCACCTATGGCCGGGTCGCGAAGTACCGCCACTTCCTCACGCCCACGTATGCAAACCGGAAAGTCTCAGCGTAGGATGCGAACACTCACCCAATCACTCGCGGCGTTGCGCGCGAACGTCGTCGCCAAATTGCCGAGCGACGTCATGTCGGAAATCGAACGTCAGATTGTCGAACTCCGCGCCTCCGGGATCGTGGATCGTGCCCTTGGGGTCGGCGCTCGCATACCGGCCTTCGTGCTCGAAAACCAACACGGCATCTCGATTTCATCGCAGGTGTTGCTCGATCGGGGTCCGCTCGTGATTAATTTTTATCGCGGCAAATGGTGACCGTACTGTAATCTGGAGCTGTCAGCTCTGGGCCGACTGCAAAGTGCGTTCGCGGAAGCGGGTGCGAGCATCGTCGCGATCTCGCCGCAACGTTCGCAATTCAGTAAGGAACTCGATGAATCGCATCGGTTGGGTTTCGATATTCTCGCCGATCCCGCGAACGGTGTCGCGCGCGCGTTCGGCCTCACGTATGCGTTCCCGGAGTATCTCAAGACGATCTTCACCGATGTTTTCGACACGAGATTACCCGATTGGAACGGCGATCAGTCGTGGGAGCTGCCCGTTCCCGCGCGGTACGTCGTCGATCGCGACGGTATCATTCGATATGCAGTTGCAGATCCCGATTATACGGTGCGCCCGGAGCCGGACGAAACGCTCGCGGCCGTGCGCTCGCTGGTCGTGTAATTCGCGTTCCGGTCCTCGCGAGCGCTCACTCTCGCATGCGTGCGTAGACCAGCTCGTCGTGGCGTGCGCCCTCGCGATCGACGACCGCCGCACGGAGCGTCGCTTCGTGAATGTAACCGGCTTTCTGGAGGAAGCGTGCCGACGCGCGATCGGGCGCCATGCCGTTCGCCCATGCGCGATACATGTTGGGTTTTGCGAAGACGAGCTCGGTGATGAGTCGAGCGGCGTCGGTCGCGAAGCCTCGCCCCCACGTTTGCCCGTGCCGACCTCCTAACCGATGCGCCCGACGAGTTCGCCGTCGTGCTCGACGGCGAAGTGCGAGGCGTCATTCGAATTCGCATTTCGCGCGATCCATGCGATGGCGTCCGCGTGCGCGGGCGTCCAGGTCGTGACGTCACACGCGCGGCGTCGCTACGCCGCGGCTCCGTCCGAGATCGCGCAGGTCGCCGCGGCATAGTCGTACAGGCGTCGCGCATCGTCCGCGTTTTGCGAGGCTTTCGACGGTGCGGTCTCGCGGAGGCGGTCGAAGTACCGGCCGCTCACACCGCGCACGTCATCGGATGAAGCGAGGCGAATAACGGGAAGGGCGCCGGTGCTCGGCGATGGCAGCATGCGACCGAGGATCGTTCGCACGACGCCCGGGAATCCTCGCCACAGGCCGGTTGCGATCGCACCGGGATGCACGGCATTCGTCGCGATGTGCGGATGACGCGCAGCAAATTCTCGCGTGTAGAGATTGAGCGCGAGCTTCGATTGAGCGTACGCGCCGAAGATCGCGAAGCGCTTCGTACGCTCGAGATCGTCCCAAGTGAGTTTACCCGAACTATGCGCGCTCGAGCTAACGTTCACGACGCGCGGCTCGCTCGCAGCCGAAAGCAACGGCAGGAGTGCTTGCGTTAGCGCGAAGAGGCCGAGAAAATTCGTCGCCCACATGAGTTCGTGGCCGTCGGGGCTCGTGCCGCGTTTGATCGTGATGATACCGGCATTGTTGACGAGCACGTCGAGCGTGGGATACGACGCACGAAAACGCGATGCGGCTTCGCGGACCGATGCGAGCGAGGCGAGATCGATCGCAAGCACGTTCGCGCGTCCGCCCGAGCGCTCGAGTTCGTTTGCGATCTCGGCACCGCGTACGATATCGCGCACGCCGAGCACGACGTGTGCGCCGAGCGCACTGAGTTCGCGTGCCGTCTCGAGTCCGATGCCTCGCGTCGCCCCCGTGACGAGGACGGTCTTCCCCGCTAGTTCGATGGCTCGCCTTCGGTGAGCGAGCGCAGGCCCGGCGCCGCATTCCACATCGCTTCATCGGGCGCAAGCGCCCCGGGCGCAAGCTCCCCGGGCGCAAGCGCCCCGGGCGCAAGCGCACGCGCCATCGGCTCGATCGGATGATCGGTGGCGAAGGCCGCGATGCCGTTATCTTCGCGCCACGATGCGAAGCGACCGAGTTCGTCGTATGCGATGCGGGATACTTTACGAATGAAGCGTCGGCCGAGATCGAGGCTCGGAAGCTGCGTCGTCATGACGGCGATCACGTACGGTTCGTTATCGTGATACACGATCCCGACGTCGTTGAGCGTATCGTGAAGCGAACCCGTCTTGTGCGCGATCTTGATATCTTTGGGAAGCGCCATGGGAAGGAGCGTGTTGTGGCGTTGACCCGTGAGAATCGCGAGCATCTGCTGCGACGACCACGCATCGACCAAGCGATAGCGTGCGATGCCGTCGAGCATCTTCACCATATCGTGCGGGCTCGAGCGTAGGGTGTAGCGGATAGAATCGGTTTCGGTCCGGATATCGTCGCGCAGATGCGTGCTGTCGAGCCCGAGATTCGTCATCGTTGCGTTGATGTGCGTGCGCCCGACGAGCCGAATGAGCATATTGGTCGCGGTGTTATCGCTATCGGTGATCATCAGCCAGAGCAGATCCTTGACGCTGCGCGCCGAGCCGACTCGGGCATCGGCGAGGTCGCCCCAGCCGTAATCTTTATCGTGGCGTTCGAGGTGCACGCGCGTATTGAGATCGAGCGCGCCGGCTTCCATCTGCTTGAAGACCTCGATCATGACCGGAATTTTGATCGTCGAAGCTGCGGGAAGGCTCTCCGAGGCGTTGATGCCCGACGTCATGCCGGTGGCGAGATCTTCCACTGCGATGCCGACGCGACCGGGCGCGTGCCCCGCGACGTGCGCGAGCTGGGTCTGCAAATCTGCGAGTGGGCCCGCGCTCGTATCGAGCGATGTCGCTCCCGCAACGAGCGGCGCGGCGACGATGGCAAAGGCCAGCGCTGCAAAAAAGAGCCGGGGGATGCGCAATGTCACGGAGACCATAATCAGTCGCATCGGCGGCGAGACCTTCCGACATTCGGGACATCTCCGATATTTCTCGTACCTACCCATCAAAGGGTATGCCGTCCGCGGCCGGGGCGCGAGCCACGCCACCGATTCCTGCGAGCGCCGCGAGGGCGGCGAGATACGGGAGAGCAGCCATGAGTTCGCTCGGAATTCCCGTCCGCTGGAGGACGAATTGCAGCGCCGAAAGTGCGCCGAATACGAGTGCTGCGCCCGTGGCTCCGAGCGGTGTCCAGCGGCCGAAGATGACGGCAGCTAGCGCGATGTAACCGCGGCCCCCAGTCATGCCGTCGGAGTAGAGGTCGAGTTCGCCGAGCGAGAGATAGGAGCCACCGAGCCCGGTGAGGCCGCCGCCGATCAGGGTCGCGACCACGCGAACGCGGCGAGGATCGGTGCCGGCGGCGAGTACCGCACGCGGATTCTCGCCGCAGGCGCGCAGGCGTAATCCCCATGCGGACGAGCCGAGGGCGACGTGCATCGCGATTGCGGCGGCGAACGCGCCGAGGACGAGTAAGGCCGCGCCGATCGGCCCGAGGCCGCGCACTTCGGGTGAGGCGCCCGGGCTGTGGAAGATCACGACGAGGGCATACGCGGCCGCACCCGTCGTCACGAGGTTGATGCCGATCCCCGCGACGATCTGATCGACGCCGAAACGCGTTGCCGCGATGCCGAGCGTGCCGCAGACGAGCGCACCCGCGAGGAGACCGGCCGCGACGCCGACGTAGGGATTTCCCGAAACGTTCGTCGCGACGACGCCCGCAAATGCGCCGGCGGTGAGCCCGCCCTCGAGGGCGATATTGAGGATGCCCGCGCGTTCGCAGATGACGCCCGCGAGTGCCGCAAAAATGAGTGGCGTCGCTTTCACGAGCGCGAGCGCGACGAATGCAACGAATGCGCTCATGCCGTCCGCCGCGCGATCGAGCGCCGCGCGGCGAGGGCGACAATCGCGAGTCCCTCGACGATCGTGACGGCGTCTTTGGGCACGTGCGCGAGTGACTGCATCGCGAGGCTACCGTTCTGCAAGATGCCGAAGCCGAGTGCGGCGAGGACGATATACGGCGGATCGAGATTGCCAACGAGCGCCACGGCGATCGCAATAAAACCGTACCCGGGTGAGAGCGCGACGTTGAACCGATGGAGCACGCCTGCGACGATCGTCGCGCCGCCGAGGCCCGCGATCGCTCCTGAGATCGCGAAGGCGAAGACGGCCATGCGCGGGAGATCGATTCCGGCGCGCGCCGCGGCGAGCGGCGCGTCGCCGACGGCTCGCAACGTATAGCCAGCGACGGTACGCGCGAGGAAGAACCAGAGTGCGGCTGCGATGAGGAGCGCGAGCGGGAACGCGATCGTGAGCCTCGTGCCCGCGAAGAGAACGGGCAACGTGCGATCGAGCGCGAGGGATGGCGTCTCGCCGCTTTCGGCGCCGATCGCACGCAGCGGACCGACGACGAGGAAGTTCGCGAGCAACGCGGCGATGACGTTGAGCATGAGCGTCGCGACGACTTCGCTGCCGCCGAAGCGCGCGCGTAAGCCGCCCGCGATCGTGCCCCAGGCTGCGCCGCCGAGTGCGCCCGCCGCGAGCATCGCGACGATGGCGACGGGACCGGGCCCCGGAACGATCGCACCGACGAGGCCCGCGGCAAGCCCACCCATGACGAGTTGTCCCTCCGCGCCGATGTTGAAGAAGCCCGCGCGAAACGCGAAGGCCACGGCGAGTGCGGGAAAGAGCAGCGACGTCGCTTGCACGAGCGTCTCGGCGAGTTGGTGCGGTCCGCCGAGGCTCCCGCGTGCGAGCGCGGCGAAACCGGCGATGGGATTCGTGCCCGCGACGAGCATCGCGATGCATGCGATCGCCACGAGTACGAGCGCCGCGATCGCATTCGTGCGCGCGCCGCCGCGAGACCGTCTCACGACGATGCGCCGGCCATGAACGTACCGATGCGCGTTTTATCGAAATCTGCACGCGCGCACGCGTGCACGATCGTCCCGCCGCAGAGCACGACGAGGCGATCGGCTAGCGTGAAGAGTTCGTCGAGCTCGAAGCTTACGAGCAGGATGCCGACGCCGGCGTTGCGCGCTTCGAGCAATCGGGCGTGGACGAGCGCGGCCGCGCCGACATCGATGCCTCGCGTCGGCGCGTACGCGACGAGGATCTGCGGCGCGAACCCGAGCGCGCGACCGACGACGATCTTCTGCTGATTGCCGCCGGAAAGCGCGGCGATTGGCGTTGCGATCGAGGGCGTGCGAACGTCGAAATCCGCGACGATCGCGCGCGCGCGTCGCTCGCGTGCGCCGCGATCGACGAGTACACCGCGGCGCATCTCCGCGCGCGACTGATCGCCGAGCACAACGTTCTCAGCCACACTCCACGCCAAGACGAGGCCCTCGCGTTGACGATCGCCCGCAATCGTCCGGATGCCACGCGCGATACGCGCGTGCGGGTTGCCCGGTACGAGCACGTCGCTGCCGAGAGCGAGCGTGCCCGTATGCGCGCGCATGCCCGCGAGCACATCGACGAGCTGGGCTTGCCCGTTGCCCTCGATACCCGCGACGCCGACGATCTCGCTCGCACCGATCGCGAAGGTCGCATCGCGCAAGCCACCATCGGTCGTGCCGATCGCGTGTGCGACCAATCGTTCGCGAACCGCGGCGCGCTCGCGCGCTGGCAGTGCGGGAAGTTCTCCGCCTACCATCGCGCGCGCGAGTACGTCCGTCGTCGTCTGCGCGGCGAGCGCGCGGAGCGTCACGCGCCCCGCACGCAAAACCGTTACGCGATCCGCGTGCGCTAAAACGTCGGCGAGATTGTGCGTGATGATGAGGATCGCCGTGCCCGTGCGCGCGAGCGCTCGCAACGTCGCGAAAAGCGTCTCCGCTTCGCCTGGTGAGAGGGCGGCGGTTGGTTCGTCGAGGACGAGCACGCTCGGCTCTGACCCGAGTACGCGCAAGATCTCGACGCGTTGCACGATCCCGATCGCGAGCGTCTCGACGACGGCATCAGGATCGACGTGCAATCCCGTACGCGTGGCGAGATCGCGTACGCGCGTGCGCGCGGCACGTGCGTCGAGTCGTATGCCGCGCTGCGGTTCGCGGCCGAGCACGATGTTCTCCCACACCCGTAGTCGGCCGGCAAGTTCGAAGTGTTGACGCACGAGCCCGATCGTACCCGTGCATGCGATCTCGCCCGCCGTTGCGGCGAGCGTTCCCGTCGCGATTTGCGCGAGCGTCGATTTGCCGGCTCCGTTTTCGCCGCAGAGCGCGTGGATCTCACCCGCGACGACCTCGAGATCGACATCGTCGACCGCGCGCGTCGTGTCATACGTCTTGACGATGCCGCGCAGCTCGAGCGCCGGTCGCGTCACCGCGCTAGAGCGTGACGGGCTTGAAAGAGCTGAGTTCCTCACGCGTTTTTGGCGGTACGATCTTGCCCGCAACGATGGCCGCACGTAGCGCCGCCACGCGCGCCAGACGCTCGTCGCCGATCAATTTACGCGTATAGTGAAAATCAGTGAGACCGACGCCATCGTCGCGCAGACCGAATTCGACGGGTCCCGCGGGAAGTTTTTGCGCTTGCGCCTGCAACGCCGTCTTGAAGACGGCGACGTCGACACGCTTGACGACGCTCGTGAGAATCTTGCCCGGTGCGAGCGCGTCTTGATCGGCATCGACGCCGATCACGAAATCGTTCGCACGGCCGCGCACTTGATCGATCGCACCGAGTCCCGATTTTCCCGCAGCGACGAAGACGATATCGGCGCCACCATCGAAGAGCACGCCCGCGAGTTCTTTCCCCGAGGCGACGTCTTCGAACGAACCGACATATTTCGTGGAGACGACGACCTTCGGATCGATCTGTCGCGCACCCGCGGTGAATCCCGCTTCGAATTTGCGTAAGAGCGGAATGTCGACGCCGCCTAAAAACGCGACGTGCTTGGTCTTGGAAACCATGGCCGCGAGCGCGCCCGCGAGAAACGATCCGTCTTGCTCGCGAAACGTGAGCGACGTAACGTTGACTTGATCGACGACGGCGTCGACGATCGCAAAATGGCGCTTGGGATAATTTTTCGCAACCGCAGCGACATCTTTTTGCATGAGTACGCCGATCGCGAAGATCTCATCGAAATCCTGATCGGCGAGAACGGTAAGATTGGACTGATAATCGGCGGCCGATCTCGACTGCAGCGTCTGGACCTCGGCGCCGAGCTTGGTCTTCGCGCGTTGCAAGCCGGAATCGGCGGAATCGTTGAACGATTTGTCGCCGAGTCCGCCGATATCGGTCACCATCGCGAGACGGAGCGGAGCGTCGGGTCCCGGGACCGCGGCTTCGCCTTCGGCACGCGCGGGTGCGTTGCTCTTCGAGCAGCTCGCGCTCGCGAGTACGGCGCACAGAACGAGCGACGCGCGAATAAAACCGAGCCTGCGATGAGTCGACATATCGTTGCGCATACGGGATGGGCGCGACACGCGCCTCCGACCGCGTGCCGCGCACGGCGCCTCGATACATGCCCGGCGGCGGCAGCGTCGGCGTCTCGAGCGGTACGCCCGAGGGACTCTCCCGAGCAGCTATGTGGTAGGGTTGAGTCATGACTGAGATCTCCGTCCCGCCCGTAGATAAGCATCGTTCTATCGAGCGGCGCGTCACCTACGCGCTGAAGATTCTCGCGCTCGTCGTTCTGGGTGCCGTCGCGCTCTCGGCGATTTTAGCGTTTTTCGGACGCATTCCGTCGGTTACGGTCATTCTGGTCGGTGCGATATTTTTCACGTACGTGATCTACCCAGCCGTGAAGTTTCTTCGCGACCGCATGCCGCTCGTCGCCGCCGTCTTGCTCGTCTATCTGCTGATCGCGGGCATCGTGACCTTTGGCGTCGCGACGGTTGCGCCCGCGCTCATCAACGATACGCAGTCGCTCGTAAAATCCTCACCGACGCTCGTGCACAACGCGCAGACATTCGTCTCGGATCCCAACAATCCGGTCTTCGCGCGGCTGCCGCCGGCAATCCGCCAGTATCTCACGACGCTCCCCGTCGAACTCGAGCGCAAGGCGCGTGGGTATGCGGGTGAGGCGGCATCGCGCGCGGTCGGCCTCCTCGCATCGGTGCTCGGCCTCCTCGCCACGCTCGTCGTCATTCCCGTGCTCGCGCTCTATCTCTTGATGGAGGCGCCGGTGCTCACCCGCGATTTCATTCGCGTCATTCCTCTCCCCGCACAACCGAAGACGCTCGCGGTCATCCACGATCTCGACAACGTTCTCGGCGGCTTCATCCGCGGCCAGCTCACGGTCGGTGCGACGATCGGCGCGTGCATCACGATCGCTTTACTACTGTTGCATGTGAAATACGCGGTGCTCATCGGCGTGACGGCGGGACTGCTCGACGTCATCCCGTACGTCGGCGCGATCGCCGGATTCGTCCCCTCGGTCGCGCTCGCTCTCGCGAACGACGGGTGGCAACACGCGGTCATCGTCGCGCTCGTCTTCGCCGCGATCTTTCAGGCCGAAGGCCACTTCATCGCGCCGAAGATCGTCAGCGATTCGGTCGGGCTCACACCGCTCATGGTCATCGTCGCGATCCTCATCGGTGGCGAATTACTCGGAATCGGTGGGATGTTCTTAGCGGTGCCGCTCGCGGCGATTTTGCGCGTGATCATCTTGCACGCGGTACCGAACGCCCGGAGCTTGCAGAGGGTCGTGCCCGTCATGGCGGCGACCGTCACCGAACCATCCCCCGTGCAGGGCGTCTCGGTCACGGGTCTTCCTGTCGCCGATGGCCCCCCGTCGCCGACGGCCGAGACGGCAAAGCAGGCGGAGTCCGCGCTCACGTAGGACCCGCACGTATGACGATTGCGAGCGATCCTGGCGTGGCACGCGCACACGTGCGTCCGGCGCGCGTCGACGTGATCGGCGTCCCGATGGATTTGGGCGCCGATCGTCGCGGCGTCGACATGGGCCCCTCGGCAATCCGCTACGCGCGTTTGCGCGACGGGCTCGAAGCGCTCGGGATCTCCGAGATCTTCGATCACGGCAATCTTGCCGTGCCGGTCCCCGAATCCAATGCCGCGCAGGCGGTCAAAAATGCGAAGTACCTGCCGATCATCCTCGCGGTCTGTGACGAGCTTTCCAAGCACGTCGAATCGTCGATCCGCGCGGGCGGATTTCCGATCGTTCTCGGCGGCGATCATTCGATTGCGATCGGCACGCTTGCGGGCTTGCGTCGCGCGCGCGGCGTGGCGCCCGGGCTCATCTGGATCGACGCACACGGCGATATCAACACGCCGCTCACGTCGCCATCGGGGAACGTCCACGGCATGCCCGTTTCGATCGCGCTCGAGGAGCATTCGATCGATATCGCGCGCACCGTCCTCATCGGCCTCCGCGACGTCGATGCGGGCGAACGCAAGCGCATCGCCGAGCTCGGCGTTCGGGCGTTCTCGATGACGGAGATCGATCGCTTGGGCATGGAGCGCGTGATGAATATCGCGATGGAGATCGTCGGCATGGAACCGCGAAGCGTCCACGTGAGCTTCGATATGGACGGCATCGACCCGCGTGAAGCACCGGGCACGGGAACGGCCGTCCCGGGCGGCCTGACCTACCGCGAAGCGCATCTCGCGATGGAGATGGTGGCGAGTGCGGGCATCATCGGCTCGCTCGAAGTCACCGAAACCAATCCCATTCTCGACGAACACAATCGCACGGCGCGGCTCGCCGTCGAACTCATCCTCTCGGCGTTGGGGAAAACCATACTTTAGTGCTGTAGCTTCGTGCGGCGATCCCCGAGATCGCGAGCATCGCGGCACCGAAGCCGACGGCGGCGTGCGCGCCGAAGCGGTCGGCGAAGAGACCGCCCGCGATCGGCCCGAGAATTTGGCCGACGCCGAGAACGATCGTCATCGATGCGAACGCGCGCGCGTATCGCGACGCGGGTTCGCGATGTTGTACGAGCGCCCCGACCATGGCGGGAACGCCGATAAAACTCAAGCCCACCAAGAGTGCGCCCACGATCGCGAGTATCGTCTGTCCCGAAGCGATCGCCGCACTGCCGAGCGCACAACAGCCGCTCGCGAGTGCGACGGGGAGACCGCTGCGATACCGATCGAGCAGCGTGCCCCAGAGGGTCGCACCCGCGACGCCCGCAAAACCGAGCACGATCCACGTCGCCGCAGGCGGCACGCCGCGTAGTTCGCCGACTGCCGCGCCTAAAAACGTGACGACGGCGATATACCCGATTCCGTATGCGAAGTACGAAATCGTGAGCGGCAGGTAGCCTTCGCGTGCGAAGAGCCCGATCGGCGAACCGTCATCGGGTGCGTCGTCGGCGATGAGGCATTTCCCGAACGTCTCGGCGAAAAATGCGCTCGCGAAGACGAGCCCGAGCGCGCCCATCGCGATCCATTGCACGCGCCACGCCGATGCCGCCGCGGCGAACGGCGCGACTCCGGCGATGCCGACGAGCGCGATGCCGAGCGATCCTCCGCCCCAGATCACGGCGGCGGCGAAGCCGCGTTTGGCTGCGGGAATCGCCTCCACGGCGAGCGCGAGCGTGAGCGATACCGCGACGCCCGATCCGATACCGATCGCGAACCGCAGCACTCCGAGCTCGAAGGTCGTCTGTACGAGCCCGCTCGCGCTCATCGCGAGCGACATGAGGCCGAGTGCCGCGACGTTGATGCGGCTACGATCCGTACGCCGTGCGAGTCGCGTCGCCGCGAGCGCACCGACGAGATAGCCCGCGAGGTTTGCCGCGCCGATCGAGCCATAGAGGGCGTAGCTCCCGCCGAGTGCTCCTCGCATCGTCGGCACGAGGACGCCGTAAGCGAGTCGCGAGAAACCCATAATCGCAGCGAAGCAGGCGGCGGCCCACGCCACCTTCGTCCACATTTTGGGCGCTAGATCCCGAAGCGTTCGTACATCGTATCGCCGAACGTCGTCGCGAGAAAATAGAGGTAGAACGAATCGATCGCTTCGTCGATCGTCCGCACGAGCGCGATCAACGCGTCGCTATCGGGTGCTTCGAGATTCGCGGTGTTGAGAAAGAGCGCGTGATCGATCGCTCGCGACCAAAACGCGAGCACGTCGGCCTCGACCTTGGAGATACCGGCGCGCATCTCGCGCGAATCGGGATACATGATTTCAGCAACGGCGCGATAGGTGGTAAGCGTGCGTTCGAGTTGCGGGTCGCGGGCACGAAACCCGACGCGCTCTTCGTCGGCGGCCATCCCCGCGATCACGCGATCCACCAAGAGCGTCGCGAAGAGCCCGGCGAGGCGCGACGCGGCGCGGTCGCCGTCGGAGATCAGCAAGATCATATAGCTGCGGACGTGGGCGTCGGCGACGCGCTGGACGAGATGCATCGTCGTGAAAGCAAGGCACTCGGCGACGATATCGCTGCCGCGCGTTTTGAGGATCGCTTCGGGTCGTTCGCCGGGATAGATGCCACCGTACCAACCGTGTGCATTATACCGCTGAAGCGGCGCGTCGAAGAGCAGCGTTCCCATACGTTGAGAAACGTCGACGAATGCGAAGAGCTCGGGCACGCGGCGGAGCATTGGGCGGTCCGTATGCGCGTCGCACGGGGCATCTTCCCCTACAGCGAGAGTTGGAGTGTTCCTCCGCACCGCAATCCGTTGCATTCCGCGGGCACGTAGTGCAGGGCCAAGAGCTCGTGCTCGAGCGCCGTGCGGAGATCTGCGGGCATGCTAGCCGGCGCGACGACGCGCGTGGCGTGTCCCGCTTCATCGACATCGACGCGGATCGCTCGCGCGCCGCGATAACGTGCGCGCAAGTCGTCGAGCGCCGTCTCATCGGCGACCAGTGGCTTCTCGAAACTCGCACCCCAACCGCCCGCCGGAATCCCGCTATCGGCGCGAACCGCGACGACTGGCGCGGTCGCCGTCGGTGTTGATGCGGCAACCGAGGTCGGCTCGGCGATTGCGAGCGGCGTCGACGATACGGGAGCCAGGGCCGCGACGGATTCGCGCGCGCTCGGCGTCGGATCGATGATCGGCCGGTCGGGTGCGGCCGTGGCAATCGTTATGGCGATTCTCCCGCGCGATCGACCCGCGGCGGCGTTGGCAGGGCCAACGCGCGATTCGGACGTGCGATTCGTGTGGATGTCGGGGATGGCGCGGGTCGCGTCATCGGTGGGCCGCGCGTGCGTTGCCGACGTCGCTGTCGGCACCCGATGTGCGGCGGGTTTCGACGGGCGAACGTTCGTGCGCGGCGACTCGATTGAGAAGCGGCCGACGACTGCGTACCGCACATTTTCGTTTGCCCGTATCCCGCCCGCACCGACCCCGCCCGTCTCGGGCGACGTCGACGATCGAGCGAAGAACGGCGTGCCGAGCGCGTGCAGGGCGATCGAGGCCAAAAGCGCGCCGAACAACGTCTTGCGATAGCGCGGGATTCGCTGCATCGACTCGGCTACGCCACACGCGTGCGGCGGACCTATGCCCCGCGTCGGCGAAAAACGAATGCATGGGTCAGCAAACCGATATCGTCCTCTACCAAGCCGAGTGGTGTCCGTACTGCGCGCGCGTGCGCTCCAAACTCACCGATCTGCTCCTCGACTACAAAACGGTCAACGTCACGCGGTCGCACGGCGAGCGAACCGAAGTCAAATCCGTGTCGGGGCAGACGGGCATCCCCGTCATGGTCGACGGTGACGTGACCCTCGACGACGACGACGACATCATTCCGTACCTCCAGAAAAAATACGGAGATAAAGTAAAAGTCTAATGCGCTACCGTGCGAGCGTGAAGGCGACGAGCGCACCGACGATCGTCGCACTCGCATTGACCGCGTCGTTGCCGAACCACGCGAGCCCGCGCAGCGGTGTCGTGTTGGCGCCGCAAACGTGCGGCTCGCGTTCGGTCGCGCGTCTGCATTGACCGCACCAGCGCAGCGATTGCACCGATGCGCCGAGGATCGAATCGGCAAGCGCCCCCGCGATCCCGCCGAGCGCGATCGCAACGGCGACGTGGACGGTTCCGGCGGTGACGTGCGTCGCAATGGCGATCGCAGCGATGAAGCAGGCACCTGCGATCTCGGCGAGCGTCCCTGCGATCGTGACGCCCCCCGAGAGACCCGTCGCGATCGGGCGCAAGTCGAGGATCGAGCGCGGCTTTCCAGGCACGAGCGTTCCGATCTCCGTGCCCCACGTATCGGCGGTTGCGGCCGCGAACGCACCGGCAAATGCGACGGCGAAGCGCGCGTCGATCCAGAGCGCCCCGAGCGCACAGAGCGCGGCGATGCCGCCGTTTGCGAGGACTTGCGTGCCGTCGCGCGCGCCCGTTTTACCGACGTCGACCAAAAGCTCGAGCTTGCGCGATTTCCCGACGCGCGACAATCCTACCGACGTGACGAAAAACGCGAGCAAGACTGCCGCTCCCGGAAGGCCGAGTGCGCCGAAGGTCGCGGTGCCGACGACGCATGCGGCGAGCGCGCCGCTACGGTCGAGCGCGCGCGCACGGAGCGCGACGATCGCGATCGCCGCTGCTGCGACGACGCCGATATCGAAGTTGGTGAGTGGTGCGAGGTTGAGTTGCGACACGCGTTACGGCGCGTATGCGTTCGCGACCGCGCGTGCGACGCGTGCGAGGACCGCCTCGCGGAACGGCTCGTCGGATCCCGACTCCGCGAGCAAAGCGACGACGGCGATTCGTCGTCCGTCGGGTAGCGTCACGAGGCCCGCGTCATTGGTCGCATCGGTCGTGCCGTCGATCGTCGCGCTCGTGCCGGTTTTATGCGCGAAGCGAAGCGTTGCGGGGAATCCGGCACGCAGACGCCTACGACCCATGCCGACGTCATCGAGATCGAGGAGAAATTCGTTCGTGGAATCGACGAGCGTGAAGCGCTGCGTCGCGATGCCGACCAGAAGATCGGCGAGCGCGTTCGGTGTGCCCGGGTTCTCACTACCGCCCACGAACCGACGCTTCGCGCGTACGTCGGCGGCGAGTTCGGCTTCTGACGTACGAATGGTGAGATTCCGAATGTTGAGGCGTCGGAGAGTGCCGGTCACGACGCTCGGGCCGCCGACGCGACGTAAAACGACATCGCTTGCGGTATCGTCACTCGAAACGAGCATCGCGCGAATGAGTTCCCAGATGGCGAACGATGCGCCGCGGTTGACGGTGATCCGCTCGTCGAGGTCGAGCTTGCGTTGATCGCTCATGCGAAACGCGACCGTCGCGATCGCGAGCTTTGCGACGCTCGCGAGCGGAAATGATTCGTCGCCGCGCACGGAATAACGGCCCCCCGTTGCGACGTCGACGACCGCGATGCCGAGGCGTCCCGGAGTGGTTCGCGCGATCGCGCCGAGATCGGCTTGTAGGCGCGATAGACGTGCCCCCTCGGAGAGCGGGGTCGCGGTCGGCGGCGGAATCGCGATCGGACTTTCCGTCGGTGCGGGTGTCGGTACGGCGCGGCGTCTTGCAGAAAGCGGTCCCGAGGTGCATGCGAGAACGAATGTCACGATTGCGACGCTCGCGACGAACGCGCGTATGGGGCGAACCCGCGACACGCGTATGTGTTCCGGCTAGCGGGTCGCGACGATGGCTTCGAGCGCTTCGAGCAACCCGTCGACGGTGTAGTCATCGGGAACGATATCGACGCGAAGTCCGGCATCGCGCGCCGCGGCTGCCGTGATCGGACCGATACACGCGACGATCTTGTCTCGCGCGCGCGTCGCGGCATCGGGCACGTTTTCGAGGAACGACGCGATCGTGCTCGCGCTCGTGAAGGTCCATATATCGCAGCGCGCCGCAGCTTCGGCGATCGCGGGATCGTGCACGTGCGCCGTCTTGTAGCCCGCAACGACGTCGACGACGCGACCCGCATCGTGCAGTGTCGTTGCGATGACGTCGCGCATTTCTTGCGCGCCGTAAAGCAACACGCGATCGCCGCGCGACGCATGTTCGAGCAGACCCGTGGCGACATCTTCGGCGACGAATTTCGGCGGAACGAAATCCGCGCGTATGCCATGGGCAAGCAGTCGCTGCGCCGTCTTCGGTCCGATCGCCGCGACCTTCGCGCTACCGAAACGGCGCGCATCACCACCGCTCGTTGCGAGGGTGGCGAACGCCGCATCGACGCCGTGTTGGCTCGTAAAGACGACCCATGCGTACGTCGCGAGTGCGGCGATTGCGGCGCGGGCCGGTTCGACGTCGTCGGGTGCGCCAATCGCGATCGTCGGCGCGAGCACGGGCTCGGCGCCGCTCTCCCAAAGCTTCGATGCAAAGTCGACGGCGTCGCCTGCCGCGCGCGTTACGAGCACACGCTTTCCGAAGAGCGGCGTGTTATCGAACCAGCGGATCGTTTCGCGTTCGCTCACCACGTCGCCGATAACGACGATCGCAGGCGCTTTAAACTGCACGCGCGCGACGTCGTCGACGATCGTACCGAGCGTGCCGATAAGCGTCTCTTGCGTCGGTTTCGTGCCTTCGCGAACGATGCCCACGGGTATCTCTCGGGGCATGCCATGTTCGAGCAACTTGCCGACGAGGCCGGCGAGCGATCCCATCGCCATCAGGAAAATGAGGGTTTGCTTCGGATTCGCGAGCTTCTCGAAATCGAGCGACGTATAACCTTTGAGCGGATCTTCGTGACCCGTCGCGATCGTGAACGATGTGTTGTGATCGCGGTGCGTGACGGGAATGCCGGCATAGGCGGGCGCCGCAATCGCAGACGTGATGCCGGGAATGATCTCGAAGGCAACGCCCGCCGCGCGCAATTCGGCCGCTTCTTCGCCACCACGAGCGAAGACGAACACGTCTCCGCCCTTGAGCCTCACGACGTTGCGGCCTTCGAGACCGAGGCGCACGATGAGCGCCGTGATCTCGTCCTGCGAGAGCGTGTGCGCACCCGCTTTCTTACCGACGTAGATCTTCTCACACGCCGGAGACGCGAGCCCCACGATTGCTGCAGAAGCTAAGTAATCGTAAACGAGAACGTCGCACGCGCCGATGACGCGTGCGGCTTTGAGCGTGAGCAAGCCCGGATCGCCCGGACCCGCACCGACGAGCCAGACTTTCCCACGCGGCTTAGCGCTCACTCGGAGAGCTCGGCCTCGAGGGCGGCTGCAGGCACCGCTGACGTCCGACGGCCATGTGCGGCCTTCGCCGCGTTCGCTTCGCTGCGCACGCGTAAATCGAAAAGTTCGTCGAGTAACGTCGCGAGCGTCAGCGCTTCTGCGTGATTGGAGGTCGCGCGCTCGCGGAGCTTCGTGACGACGTTATGCAAGAGTTTGGAGATGATCGTAAGCGAAGCGCCCGTGATGAGCATGCGCTCGCGTTCGTCGAGCCCGGGACAACGCGCGAAGAGCCGCTCGATCTCGCCTTCGCGAATCGATTCGGCTTTTTGCACGAGCGAACTGACGACGGGAATCGCGACGCGCGATTGATACCAGTTCGCGAAGCGCTCGGCGTGTTCGGAGATGATCTCCTCGACCATCGGAATCGCTTCACGACGCTTCTCGAGCGTGACGTCGACGATATCTTTGAGGCGATCGATATCGGCGACGTGCACGTTTGGGATGCGCGCGATCTCGGGGTCCGCATCGCGCGGCACGGCGATATCGATCACGAAGAGCTCGCGCTCGGGGCGCGCCAGCATCGCTTCGGCGACGTTGCCCGGCGTGAGGACGAAGTGCGATGCACCCGTCGACGTTACGACGATGTCGGCCCGCTTCATCGCATCGACGAGTCCGGGGAGTTCGACCGCCGTCCCCGCGCCGATCGACGCGACGATCTCTTGCGCTTTCGCCGCCGATCGGTTCGCGATAAGGATCTCGGAGCAACCTTCGATTTTGAGCCGTTTTGCCGCCGTCGTGCCCATCTTGCCGGCGCCGATCACGAGGACCGTCTTCCCGTGGAGCGTGCCGAGGGTCTGCTTTGCGAGATCGATCGCGGCGGTCGCTACGCTGACGGAATCGCCGCCGATAAATGTTTGCGAGCGCGATTCTTTGCCGGCGTTGAGCGCCTCGCGGAAGAGGACGTGGAGCGTCTTGCCGATCGAGCGCGCCTTTTGCGCCTGAATGTACGCATCTTTGACTTGGCCGAGGATTTCGGCTTCGCCGATGAGCATCGAGTCGAGACCGGTCGCGACGCGGAAGAGGTGGTCGGTCGCCTGCGAGCCGAGCAACGTGTACATATAGGACGACATGTCATGCTGGACGTCGCCGTGGCGGAAAATCTTGAGAAACGATTTGAGCTGATCGACGCCCGCTTCGTAATCCTCGAGCTCGGCGTAGATTTCGAGGCGCCCGCATGTCGAAAGCATCACGGCCTCGCGAACCATCTCGTAATCGCGAAGCGCGACGAGCGATTCGCCCATGCGCGACGCGGGGAACGCGTGGCGCTCGCGCACATCGACCGGAGCCGTGTTGTGCGAGAGACCGAGACAGACTAGCGGCATATCACCTCCGGAACGACCGGGAATGACGCCCCGGAGGCCCGCTGATGACGGGCCTGTTCCGACGAGATTGCCATACTTTTGTCGCGGATGACGTGCGCGCCGTCACCAGCATGAGTCTCGAGCATGTGTCTCATTCATACCACGGTTCGACGATGGGGTGCTACGTCAACAGTCCTCGGATGCCACACGACCCACGCGCTGTATTCGGAGCGCTGGCCGGTTCCGAGGGCGTATTCCCGTGAAGCCCGGGGCGGAAACGTCCACGCCTAAGCGAGCGTGTGGACCGCTTCGATAGCGTCGTCCGCAGCGGCGAGGATCGCATCGATCGTCGGAGCGTCATGAGCGAGGCTAAGGAACCCCGCCTCGAACTGGGACGGCGCGAGATAAACGCCTCGATCGAGCATTTCGTGGAAAAACTTTCCGTAGAAGACGGTATCCGACGTTTTCGCGCTCGCCAAGTCGATGACGTCTTCGCCCGTGAAGAAAAAGCCGACCATCGAGCCGCGATGTGCGTACTGGTGGGAAACGCCGTGGCGCGCGAAAATCTCGTGCATCCCATCCGTAAACCGCGCGCCCGCCGCATCGAGACGTTCGTAGACGCCGGGCTCGCGAAGGGCTTCGAGCGTTGCCCGCCCTGCGGCCATCGCGAGCGGATTTCCCGAGAGCGTGCCTGCCTGATAGATCGAGCCGAGGGGCGAGAGCTTCTCCATGATCTCCGCGCGGGCGCCGAACGCGCCGACGGGGAGACCGCCGCCGATGACTTTCCCGAGCGTCGTGATGTCGGGGAGGACGCCTTCGCGTTCTTGCACGCCGCCGGGTGCGACGCGAAAACCGGTCATGACTTCATCGAAGATCAGGAGCGCGCCGAACTCGGTGCACAGCGCACGCAAGCCCGCGAGGTACCCGGGCTTCGGCAAGACGAGCCCCATATTGCCGACGTAGGGCTCGACGATCACGCACGCGATGGTCGTGGGCTCGGCCTCGAAGACCGCGTGTAGCGCGTCGAGATCGTTGTACGGGACGACCAGCGTGTCGCGCGTGGTGCCCGCCGTGATGCCGGGTGAATCGGGCGTGCCCATCGTGAGTGCGCCGCTGCCCGCCGAGATGAGAAATGCATCAGCGTGGCCGTGATAACATCCCGCGAACTTTACGACTTTTTCGCGGCCGGTGAAGCCGCGCGCGAGACGCAGCGCGCTCATCGTCGCTTCGGTGCCACTACTACAAAACCGTACTTTCTCGACCGACGGCACCATCGCGATCACGAGTTCGGCGAGATCGCTCTCGGCTTCGGTCGGCGCGCCGTACGACGTGCCGCGCGTGGCCGCCGCTCGCACCGCATCGATGATGCGGGGATCGGCGTGTCCGAGAATGAGCGGCCCCCACGACATCACGCAATCGATATACGAATTTCCGTCGAGATCGGTGAAGCGCGCACCCGCGGCCTCGCGTACGAAGACGGGCGATCCGCCGACGCCTTTGAACGCGCGCACGGGCGAATTCACGCCGCCGGGGATCACGGCTTTCGCGCGCTCGAATGCTGCGTGGCTGCGGTCGCGGGTCATCGGTTGGTTGCTCCTGGACACGGTGTTGTTGGGACGATTGTAGGATTCTGCACGGTCTGGCAATATGCCGCGAAATCGGCGGGCGTATTGACGTTCGTGAAGATGCGTGCGTCGTCGATCGGGACGTATCGCGTCCGCAACGCGGCGATGACGAGGTGGAGTGCGCCACGGCCACCGCGTAAGATCGGCACGCCCTCCCGGAGAAACGCGAGCCGGTCGTAGATCGCTGCGAGTGGTTCGATCGCGGGTGCCGTCTCTTGGCTCGCGCGCGCGTGGTGAGATGGAACGAGTGCTTCGTCGCGGGGCTCGTATGCGCGCGCGAGTCGCTCGGCAAACGCGACGTCGAGTATCGGGGCGTCGCCCGCCACGACGAAGATGAAGCGCGCGTGCATTGACGCGAATGACGAGATCATGCCACCGAGGGGGCCGCGGCGCGCCCAACGATCGATCACGAGCGGTGCGGCGAGACGTGCGTCGAGATCGCGCGCGAAGGTCGCCTTGCCGGAGATCGCGACTTCTCGTTTGCGGCCTTGCGTGACGTTTGCGAAGACGCGCGCGACCATCGGTACGTTTTCCGTCACGTCACCGATCTGCAACGTAAGTTTGCCGGGTAGCCTCGTCGCCTCGCCGCCGCCGAGAATGAGGATGCCGAAGTCGTCGATCGATTCGCGTGCGATCACGCGGTGTGTATCGGGCCGTAGATCTCGTCGAGCGGAAAGTCGATGCCGTAGACGTCCGCGCGCATCTCGTCGTCGTAGCACGTCGTGCGCCACGCTCCACCCATTCCACCGCGATCGTCGGCCCCGCCGCAAACGACGACGACGTCGGGATAAGAGTAGGCGTTCTCTTCGATCCGCGTTTTGACGTCGAGGGCGAAGGTCGCGCACGACGGGAGCTTGTTTTTCAAGACGTCGTGCATGGCGAGCGCGATCTGATTGTGTCGTAGCGTGCCGCCGGCGAACGACACGATGAACCCAACGTGTAGTTCGTATTTTTCCGGCCGTGCCGATTCCCAGCGCAAATACTCTTCGCCGGTAAACTCGGGAACGATCGGCTGTCTCACCATGACATTTATCGCTTCGCGTGGCGCCGGGCGTACGATTTCGCGAAGTACGTGATGATGATATCCGCGCCCGCGCGGACGAAGCCGACGAGCGTTTCGTCGACCACGCGATCTTCATCGATCCAGCCGTTCTGCGCTGCGGCCTTCACCATCGCGTATTCACCGCTGACGTTGTAACACGCGACGGGAACGTCGGAGATCTCGGCAACCGCGCGGATGAGATCCATGTAGGCGAGCGCGGGTTTGACGATGAGAAAATCCGCCCCCTCATCGAGATCGAGCGCCGCTTCGCGCAACGCCTCACGAGCATTTGGCGGATCCATCTGGTACGTCCGACGGTCGCCGAATTGCGGCGTGCTGCCGGCGGCATCGCGGAACGGGCCATAGAACCCCGACGCAAATTTCACCGCGTACGACATGATCGGAATCGAGGTGAAGCCCGAAGCGTCGAGCGTCTCGCGCAGATACGCGACGCGACCATCCATCATGTCCGAGGGCGCGACGATGTCGACGCCGGCCATCGCATACGAGAGCCCGGTCTTCGCGAGCAACTCGAGCGTCGCGTCGTTATCGACGTTGCCGCGTTCGTCGAGGATACCGCAGTGGCCGTGATCGGTATATTCGCAGTTACAGAGATCGGCGATGACGATCATCTCTGGAAGCGCCGCTTTGATCGCGGCGATCGCGCGTTGCACCACGCCACCGGGTGCGTGTGCGGAAGACGCGTATGCGTCCTTGAAATCGGGAATGCCGAAAAGCAGCACGGCATTGATCCCGAGCGCGGAGAGTTCGCGGCATTCGGTAACGGCACCATCGACGTCGTAGCGGTAGATGCCGGGCATGCTCGAGATCTCGCCCGCCGGTTGGCCGGGATCGGTGATGAAGAGCGGTTGCACGAGACTCTCGAGCCGTACGTCGTTTTCGCGCACGAACGCGCGCATCGCGGCGGTCGTGCGCAGCCGACGCGGGCGTTTGGTGAGATCGACCGCCGTTCGCGGCCGCAAGAGGTCGCGTACGCTCATATCGTCGTTGCTCCGATCAGAAAATGCGTCACGCTCTGCACGAACGCGCCGATCGAGGGTTCCGTTGCGACGACGTCGGGCGGGAAGCCGGCTTCGGTCGCCGCCGTCGACGACGCATCGCCCATCGCGGCAACGATCGGTCGCGTGCCATTCGCGCGCAAACTCGCCAGGTACGCTTCGACGGCCTTCACCGATCCGCTCGAGGGAAAGAGCAACGCACTCGGCGTTCGGTCGCCGAGAGCCGCGCGCGCCGCATCACTATCGGGGGCCTCGATGACTTCGGCGCCCGCGGTCCGCAACGCGGGCGCGATCGAGCTCGGCCGTTCTTGCGTGCGCGGAAGCAGAAAGAGATGCCCCGAAAGCGGCGCGGGCGGAACGGCGATCGCGAGGGCGTCGGCGAGCAACGCGTCGCCGCCCTGCCCGAGCAAGCGATGCGCGAGCGATTCGCCGATGCGCTCCGCTTCGGCGACGGTCGCAACCGTTTCGGTCGCATCGCCGCAGACGATGTGCGAGCCGTCCAGCGCGGCGATGATCGCGCGTATCGCGAGCGTGCCGTTCGCGTACGTCGCGTGCGCGCCGACGGGCGCCTGACAGCCGCCGCGCAACGTGCGCAAGAACGCACGTTCGGCGCGTACCGCGATCTCGTTTGTGGGATCGGAGAAGACGCTCGCGATCCGTGCGGCGAGTTCGGGCTCGCTCGCGCGACATTCGATCGCGAGTGCCCCTTGGCCGACGGCGGGGACGAGCACGTCGATCGGAATCGGCACGGTATACGTCGCGCCGAGTCCGAGGCGCGAGAGGCCCGCCATTGCGAGCAAGATCGCATCGAATTCGCCGTCGCGCAATTTGCGTAAGCGCGTGTCGACGTTGCCGCGAATCACCGCAAAGCGCAGGTCGGGCCGGAGTGCTTGGAGTTGCGCGCGTCGGCGCGGGCTCGACGTGCCCACGAGCGCGCCCGGCGGCAGCGCCTCGATCGATGCGTAGCGTTCGCTGCAGAAAGCGTCGCGTGGGTCGACGCGCGTACCGATCGCGGCGAGCGTCATGTCATCGGGGAGCGTGCTCGGGAGATCCTTGCACGAGTGGACGGCGTAATCGGCCCGCTTGTCGCGAAGCGCGGTCTCGAGTTCTTTCACGAAGATGCTGTCGGTCCCGAGCGCCGCGAGCGACCGGTCGAGCACGCGATCGCCTTTGGTCGAGATCTGCAAGACGGTCGAAACGAGCCCGGCCTTCGCAAATTCGCTCATTACGTAGCGCGTCTGCCACATCGCAAGCGCGCTCGCGCGTGTCGCGCAGACGAGCTGGACGAAGGGCTCCGTCGGCTCGGCTGCGGGCGCAACGATGCGCGCGTAGGCTTCTTCGACGTCGTTCTCAACGGTGCTCGGATTCATCGCCGCGAGAGCGTCGATCTCCCGGGCGGAGAGTTCGCGCATCACCGCTGCCCGATGCTCGGGCGGAACCACCGCCTTTACATAATCACGCGCGCATGCGAGCGTCTCGGCGGCGCGGCCGTAGCGCGCATCGTAGCGCGCGCGCAGATCGTCGAGGAGCCGACGCGCGAAAGCGGGCGAGCTGCCCCCGGTGTCGACGGCGAATGTCAGCGGCCCGACGCGGTGCGCGAGCGGCGTGGAAAAATCGCTTTTGGCGGAGCCCGTCGTATCGTCTACGAGCACGCCACGCGCGCGAGCATCGGCCACGACGGCGCGATCGACGTCGACGATTCCGGTCGCCGTGTAGGCCAGAAGCGCGCCTGCGAGGTCGCCGTCGCGATAGGGGCGTTCGGCGAATTCGAGCGCTCCGGCCGCAGCGGCTTCGCGAATGCCGTCGGTCGCAGACGGCGCGACGACGCGAACGCGGGCGCCGGCAGCGAGGAGACCACGTACCTTGCGGTCCGCGATGGTGCCGCCGCCGATGACGGCGACGAGTTTTCCGCGTAAGTCGAGCGCAATAGGATACACGTCGGTCTCCATTCGCCGCCGCGGCGCGGGACTTTTCTCTCCACCCTCCAACCCGCAACGACGTGAATTCGGCTTCGTGGCGTGCAGCGCTTATCGGCGCGCTTGTGGCGGCATTTGCGACCTTGCCGGGGCTGGGCACGGGAACGCTCTGGGACAATAGCGAGACGGCGTACGGGGAAGTCGCGCGCGAGATATTGCTGACCCACGACTGGGTCGTGATGCATCTCAATGGCGCGCCGTGGTACGTTCAGCCGCCGCTCTACTTCTGGATCGCGGCATTCTTTGGAAAACTCTGGGGCATCTCGGAGTTCACGTTGCGCTTGCCTTCGGCGCTCGCGACGATCGCGATGGCGGCGGGCGTCGGGTACGTCGTGGGACGCGTCGCTTCGGCACGAGCCGCAATCCTCGCGGCGACGATTCTCTCAACGGCATTGATGCAAGCGGTGCTCGGTCGGCTCGCGATCATGGATGCACTGCTCGATCTCGCGGTGATGCTCGCGATCCTCGCTTGGTACGTGGCGCTGCGTTCGGGCGGTGACCGGTGGTGGTACGGCGGGTGGTTCGCGCTCGGAGTCGGGACGCTGACGAAAGGGCCGGTCGCTTTCGCACTCGCGGTGCTCGTGATCGCGCCGTGGGCAGTGTGGACGGTTCGTGCGGGTGGGCGCATTGTGTGGCCGTCGGCTAGCCGCTGGGCACTCGGGATTGGGCTCTTCGTCGCCCTGCTGGCACCGTGGGCTATCGCACTGGAACGCGCGGCGGGCCCGGTCGCCTTCGGCGAACTCGTGCTGCATTACACCGTCGGGCGCTATCTCGGCACGATCGAAAATCAGAGCGGGCCGATTTGGTACTACGTGCCGGTCGTGATTCTCGGGCTCTTCCCTTGGTTCGCGTTTTTGGTTCCGGCGGTGATGAAAGCGTGGCGCGATGCGACGGGACCCACGCGCGAAGGGGACGCCTCGGGCGACGCAAGCCTCGCACGGCTTGCGCTCGTCTGGGCGATCGTGCCGTTCGTTTTCTTCAGCTTTGCGAAAACGAAACTCCCGAACTATATCGCACTCGAACTACCGGCATTCGCGATCTTGGTTGCGCTCTGGTTCGATCGTGCGGTCGATCGCGTCGACCGACGTTCGGCGCTCGCGTGGACGGCGGTCGTCCCGGTGACGATCTGCGGCATCGGGTTTGCGATCTGGGCGTTCTCGCACGACAATAAGCTCATCGCGGATTTGCAGCAAATCCGTAACGATTTTCTCGCCCTCGGCTTCGTGATGTTGTTCGGCTCGCTCGCATGCTTCGGATTGCTGCTGAAGCGCCGGCTCGCGTGGGCCGCGCCCTTCGCACTCGCGACGTCGGGTGCGCTCGTCGTGCTTATCATCGGCATGCTCGGCGAACCGCTCGTAGAGCCGTTCAAACCAATTCCACCGCTCGCGCGTGTCATCGTGGAACGCAGTCGTCAGGGCGATACGATCGCGATCCAAGGCGTCTCCGGTGGGAATGCTCTCGTCTATTACACGCATCCGCCTGTCGCGACCCTCGACGTTCCGGGCGACGCCGCCATGACGACCGCAACGGATCCCCGTCGCGCCATCTGTTTACCCGGGCGTGCGTTCGTGATAACGACGAAGAAGCGACCCAAGCTCGATCCGACGTACGGTCGCGCGCGCCGCGTCATCGCGACTTCAAATAAGGACGTTCTTTTTCTCTACGATGGTCCGCCGTGTGCGAACGAAGGTTCGGAGTCGTTCGCGCCAACGCACTCCTGAGGTCCGGGTGGGTAGCAGTTCTGCTGAAAACGCACATACGACGATACGAGCGATGCCACGATTATCGACATCGATGGAATGATCGTCGCCCTTTCGGACTGGAACGAGGCAGCGTATTATTTTCGAAAGCTAAAAGATCGGTGAGATCGAGGATATGCCGTCACTCGCGAACGAGGCGAATCGCGGTTTAGGTGCCCGAGGTAAGGACGCGATTAAAAATTCGGTTGCAGTACTTCATCGTGACGCGTCGTCGCTCCGATGTTACGTGTTTGCGAGCGAATGCGTCGGATCGTTACGAAGATTACCAGCAGGAGCGCGAGCCAGGTCGGCACTTTTAGCAGCAGGGTCGTCTTCTCAACGGCCCGGCGACGATCGGATCGATGGCGGTTGGATTATCGAGTTTTGCGTGAAAGATGGGATTGGCTCCAATTGGCGAGCGATCGAGATTCGCGGTGATACGTTGCGTACTGCCGATAAATGGCCCGATTGTGCTCGACTAGAACAAGAGCGGCTGTATCGGAACGGCGAGCAACATCGCTGCAAGAATTGCGATTGCACGGTGTCGCCCGGCTCGAGTGATGAGATAGAGCGCGAGCGGAATTGCGGTTGCGATTTGAGCGATATACATGAACGGTCCGGCGAACGTGATGCACGCGACGGGGAGCCCACTTATTTTTCTTTCGTAGGGAAAATATGGCACCTAGTATCGCTACGATGAGGAGCGGCCCGAACTGTCCGACACCGAACGACGTAAAAAGCGATGGCAGGATAGTGCTTGCGAGGACGAGTGCGGTTGGCAATTGCGTGAGCCGAGCAAGAAAAATGAAAAAAGCCCAAAGTGGGCTGGCCACGGCGAATGGAAGGCGGGCGAGCGGGCTCAATGCATAGAGGGCGTACGGCGGAAGCGGCGCCGGGAGAATATCTCGGTGAGGCAGGCGAAATTCATCGGCTGCTGCGTTCTCACATACCGTCATGGAGTGAATCCGATACGGATCGTGATGTTCGCTAACGACCTTTGCGCCACAATAAAACGCGCGAAAGTCGACCGGCTGCGTTATCGGCGTTATCTCGCCAAACCGGTAAAAAGATTTGAAAAGTAATACCATTGCCAATGCCGCGAGGATGCTCGCTGCCAAGGCGCACCGAGATCTGTACGAACGCGCCGACGGTAATATCACTAAGAAAAACTTCGGCAAAAACGGCACGATGTGCAAGGAAAAAAAAAAGACGTCGTGGCGTATCCACGACGTCTCGCCTCAATTGAGCGCGATCGTTACTTGGTGATGCCCGCGAGTTGGGCTTCGGGATAGGCCGCAGCCTTGTTTCCCCACGAGCTTCGAATATAGGTAAGAACGTTCGCAATATCGGTGTTGGAAAGTTGTCCCTTCCACGCGGGCATCTGACCGTTGTAGTCGACGCCGCTTACCTTGATCTTGCCATTGAGGCCGTAGAGCAAGATGTGCCCGAGACGCTTGGTATCACCAGTGACGTATTCACTTGCGACGAGTGTTGGGAAGACGCCCGCTTGCCCAGCGCCTGCCGCGCCATGACAGCCGGAACAATTTGCGTTGTAGACCGTCATGCCCTTAGCGGCGCCGCCAGCTATCGCCACCTGCGCTCCGCCGGATCCGCTTGCGGCTGCTGTCCCGGCCGTCGAAGCACCGGACGCACCTGCGACTGCCGGAGCTGCAGCGACAGCTTTGGCCCCGCCTTCGCCCGCTTCGGCTTGTTCCTTTTGAATTGCGAGCTGGCTGTAAAGTGAAAGCCCGATTGCGAACACGAGCGAAACCGCGGTCAGCCCGAGGACCCACGGGCGACGGCTGAGCTGGCGGCTCGGATTGCGATCGATAAACGGTAGCAGGACGAGCAAAGTGACGAGTCCGCCCGGGATGATGACGGTCGCGAACAGATTCGCGATCGGAATGAGGTTGCCAGGTAGCGTGCCTGCGATACGGAGCAGGCCATAAAGCGCCAAGAAATACCAAGCGGGGTAGGCGATAAACTTCTGAGTCGGGTCCGCTTTCGCGTCGAGCGGTGCCGGCGAGAAGATCGCGAGCGCGACGATGATTGCGAAGACGGCAAGCGAAGCGACCGCATCCATAAACATCTGGTTGGGCCAGAAGCGGCCCTGTGGCAATTTCTTGAGGTCGTGATCGACCGGCGGCCCCGCAGAACCATTGTGTCGGAAGATTGAGAGATGTGCGACGACGAGCGCAATCATCGCCGCCGGCATTAGCCATACGTGAAGGCCGAAGAAACGACCGATCGTCAACGTGCCCATCCCTGGGCCACCGCTGAGGAACTGCTGAGTCACATTACCGACGATGGGGACCGATGCCGCAATATTGATCGCCACTTGCGAGGCGAAATAAGAATTCATGTCCCACGGCAACAGATAACCTGTAAGGCCAAGGACCAGCGTGATGACGAGCAACAAAACGCCGACGACCCACGAGAGTTCGCGCGGCGCTTTATACGCACCCCAGAGCAACACTTGGAGCATGTGCATGAAGAGAAGCGCGATCATCGCGGTAGCGCCCCAAAAATGGAGGCTGATGACGAACGACCCGAAGGGCACGTTGTGGTAGATGTAATTCGTCGATTCCCACGCCGAGACGGAAGACGGGGCATAGTAAAATGTCAAGAAGATGCCCGTGACGATCTGCAAGATCATCGCGAAAATGGTCGCGCTCCCGAAGGCGTACCAGTAGCTCGCTCCGCCGGGGACGTCTTCCGTAAGGAAGTCCGCCGTTTGGCTGACGATCCCGGTTCGTTGCTCGATCCAGGTTAAAACGCTCACGTTACAAGTTGCTCCGGCGAAGTGTTAGCTGTAGGCGACGATAAGGCGGTCGGGTTGACCCGATTTGTACTGAATCCATGTGACTTGCGCTGCCCCGTCTTTGTCGCGAAACGGTAGCGGATCGAGCCCGCGCGGTGCGGGCCCCGCAAGCTTGTTGCCCTGGACTCCAAATTGCGAACCATGACAGGGGCAGATGAAGCGTTTTTGAGCGCCGTCCCACTGGTAGCGGCAGCCGAGGTGCGGACAGATCGAGCTGAACATCACGAAGCTCGCGACGACCGAGCGGTATTTCACTTCTTCGGCCGGGGAACCAAAAAGGTCGGGCCGCTTTGCTTTGAACGTCGTATCCTGTTCCGGCGTGAGCTTCACGCCCCATACGAATTCGGTGACGTCCGCTGCCGGAAGATAGCCGTCGGCATATTTGAAGTTAAAGGTGATCTTCACGGGCTCGCCCGGCTTTGCTACCAGCGTGCTCATATCGGTTTTAGCGACACCGGCCCACACTCCGCCAGCCGATTTCTCGGGTGAGAGGAGCGACTCGGGAATCAACGAGATCGCCAGCGGAACGGTGAGGACGAGCCCGATCACGCCCCCGACGGCGAGGGTGGCGTTTGCAAGGAATTGCCGACGCGACTGCTCTTCGGGGGTTCCGTTGTCTTTATAAGCTTGCGCTTCGTGTTCTCCCACGTCGCCTTTCCTTCGCGCCGACGGCGCCAACCAAAAAAGTGTCTTAATCACGCGTCTGCCTATGAGACGACGCGACGAGCCGCACGCGTGCAAGCTCGGCCACATAGGACCATAGCAGGTCGGAAATCGGGTGGCAATTACTTTGGTATACGATTCCGGTTGGTGCGGCCGCCGTGAGCGGCGTGGTACGATCGGCGGATGCCCTACGCGATCCTCGTCGTTTCGGCGCTGCTTTACGGTCTCGCGCTGAATTTACCCGTCGGCACGATGCCGCTTGCCCTCCTCGCCGACGGAACGGCGGCACCCGCCGTCGCGATCGCGATGGGGTCGGGCATGTTCGCCGCGCTTTTTGTTAGCTTACCGATCGGCGCGCTGACCGATCGGATCGGTCGTCTTCCGATGCTCCGCGCCTCCGCGGGCCTTGGCATTCTCTCGTTGCTCGGGCTCGGATTCGCACACGGGCCGGTCCTCGGTGGAATCTTGCTCGGCATCCGCAGCATCGCACTCGTCGGCTACATGACTGCGGAATTCGCGTATGCGGGCGAAATCGCGTCGAAAGAGCGTGCGGTTTCCGGCGTTGCGACGCTCGGCATGATTGGAAATCTCACCTTCGCGATCGCGCCCGCCGTTAGCGTCTTTCTGTGGCAACACGGGATCGGCCGGCAGCAATACGCCTGGGCCAGCGGCCTCGCGATCTGCGGTTTCGCGCTGCTCTTCGCGCTCCCCGGAAAATTCGACGAGCGGCGCGGCCGTGGGACGCGCGCGCCGATTCTCATGCATCCGCGCTGGTATCCTGCGGTCGGTTTCGCCCTCGCGTGCACGCTTCAAGGCGGCGTCAACGGCTCTCTTGCGATCCTCACGTTCCATCAGCGCGGGATCGTCAACGGTGCCGCAATCTTCACGGCTTCCGCGTTCACCTCGTTCGCGCTCCGCTATCCCGCGGGTCGCCTCGTCGATCGATTCGGTCCGCGGGCGGTCGCCCTTCCCACGGCGTTGCTCTCGGCGCTCGGCTGCGTGTTTGCGGCGTCGGCGCATTCGTTGCTGGCCGTCGTCTTCGCGGGTCTCTTGCTCGGAACGTCGTGGGCTGCGGTCGTGCCGGTGGCGCTAGGGCTGCTCTTCGAGCACAGTTCGAGCCGGACGCGCGGTGCTGCGATGGGGGCGTACACGCTCGCCTTCAGCGCCGGGGCGGCGACCGGTGCGAGCGTTGCCACCCTTGCCACGCTCGCGGGCGGCGGGTATACGATCGCGATGACCTTGTGCGCCGTGGGGCCGCTTGCGGTGTTGCCGTACGTCATGAAATCGCGGAAAACGCCCTTGCTCAGACGCAACCGAGCGTCGCTTCGCCTCGAGGGGACCGTTGGCGAGTAGTCAAGCAACGGCCGAAGGCGCCGTCCCTCGAATACGATTTGCTCAGACCATTCCTCTGATAGGCCGACTGATATCCGAGCTTCGAAACAAAATATGTGGCTTGCCCGGAAACGAGAGAATCAGGTTCGAGCTCGATTGCGGTAATGAAGAAGACTTCAAACGTTAGCGGTCGATCGCGCTCCTTGAGCGTGTCACGATCGCGAGATCGATAAAGACGACGAAAGCCGGGACGTGAAAACGCAGAGTGGCATCGTCGTGACGTCGGATATCCGAGGCAAGAATGCCCACCATCGGGATTGTTATCGCCCTCTCTGAGAGAGAGGCGACGCCTTAGCCTCATCCTCAAACCGCTTGGAGCCGATATCAGAATAATGATAGCGACGACAAAGCGTGTCCGATGAGAAGCGATTCCGCTCGCTCGCGTACGCACTTCGATTATGTCGACGGGTTACGTGCCATCGCGGTCCTCGGCGTCGTCATCTTTCACGTCGTCGTTAGCGAAGCCAAGTCGCACGATCTTGGGCTGCCGGGTATCGAGACGGTCGGCGCGCGCGGCGTCGATCTATTTTTCGTGCTTTCGGGATTCTGCTTGGCGCTGCCGTATCTTCGTGCTGCGCGCGCATCAGGAATACTCGAAATCGATTACGGTAAATTTATCTCTCGGAGAATCGCGCGCATCGCACCGCCATACTACGTCGCTCTCGTCGCCTTTACGTTACTCGCGCTCACGCCCTTCGGCTACCCTTCGACGTGGGCGCCAGTTGCGGCACTCGACGGCACAGGCACGCGCGAATTTATGCCCGACCTCGCGTTTTTGACGACGCGCTTACCCGTTGCTAACGGTTCGTTCTGGACCCTCGGCATCGAGATGCGCTGGTACTTCGTGTTCCCGTTGCTCCTGGCGCTCTTCGTTCGATCCAAGACAGCTTTTTTTTGTCTCGGATTCGGGCTCTACGCCCTCTATTTTTTACTTCTGACGCACGTACTCGATTTTGGAACGTTGCCGGGGTTTATGTTGGGAATCTTGGCTGCGGAGATCGCGCTGCGCTCGCGCCGCATCGGGTGGGAAGCAATTGTCGTCGCCGGTGTGCTCCTCGGGCTCGCCATACTCCGAGCGGCGACGACAGCCAGCGAGGATCACGGCGACCCCCTCTGGCAAATCGCATTTTTCGCAATTGTGGTCGCGTCGGGAGCGACGGTTCCCGCTAAAATACTCGCTTGGAAGCCCCTGGTATTTTTAGGGACGGCATCGTACAGCATCTATCTCGTCAATCAACCGCTCGTCGTTTGGTTCGGTCGCCACGGAGTACCGTGGCCACTCGCGGGAGTCGTTGCAACGTTCGTGGGAATCGTTTTTTGGTTCGTAATCGAACAGCAATTTACGAATCGAGCGACGCGAGAAGGGATCGCGGCAGGCCTGCGTCGCGTATTGGTCCGATATCGACGTCCGGCGATCGTCGTTCCGTTTAACGTGACGCGATGACGGATACGTCAACTCGAATCGTTGGCGTCGATGGCTTACGCGCACTCGCCGTTCTCGGAGTCGTTATCAACCACGTCTTTGCGTGGGAGCACGTTAGAACGGGCGTTCCGCTAGCTGCAGCCGCGAACGTCGGCGCCCGCGGAGTCGATCTCGTTTTCGTGATTTCTGGCTTCTGCCTCGCTTTTCCATATGTAACAACCAAAGCGAACGTGCGAACCTTATCGATCGACCTTAGGGCCTTCCTCATGCGGCGATTTTCGAGAATCGCACCATCTTATTACGTCGCCCTCGGTATCTTTGGGATACTGGCATGTTCGCCATTCGGTCTTCCCGCCGATCTGCCGGGAGCGATCCACGCGATACCTCCACTCGCGGAATTCGTCGCAGATGCAGCGTTCGCTCCGTCGCCGAATTCGGTCTTCAATAGAGTTTTCTGGACTCTCGGCGTCGAGATGCGATGGTATTTCGCTTTTCCGCTCCTCATGATGCTTTACGCGCGATCGCGTGCTCTCTTCACGATGGTCGGCTTGTGCGGGTACGCCGCTTTTGCTCTTGGCGTTCCGTTCGAAGGTCTCGCGATGTAGCCGTGCTTTATGCTCGGCGTAATTGCAGTCGACGTCGTTCGCAATATCCAAAACGAACGAGTATTCATCGGTGCGGCCGCCGCAGCTTCTTCGATCCTTGCGATCGGAACGATCGCTCAATACGTGATCCGTGGAGCCTATAATCACGCCGATCCATTTTGGCACCTCGCGTCGTTCTTCGTCGTTGTGGGAGCGGCTTCATGGCGAAGCAATGACATTTGACCGCCTTCATAGGCCAACATGACACCACGGCCGGAGCGAGAATTCTGACCGGTTTGACCGCGTCCAGAACGCTTAC
>JANOMT010000004.1:0-28686 GCA_031420415.1 Vulcanimicrobiota bacterium | reverse complement strand
TCCCCGCAAGCGTGCGCAGGTCGGCTTCCGCCGGCGCGAGCAGCTCGTCGAGTTCGCCCGCGCGTATCAGGTGTTAGACCGGTTGTGCGACTGCTGCGAGCTCGACGATCGTGCGCGCGATGTGCTCCATCTGCGGGGTGTCGAGACCGGGATAACATCCGACCCAGAGCACGTCGTTCATGATGCGATCGGCGTTCGTGAGATCGCCGACGACGCGGTAGGCGACGTCCGCGTAGGCGGGCTGCCGCACGAGATTTCCGGCGAAAAGCAAACGCGTGCCGATCTTGCGATCGTTGAGCCCCTTTGCAAGCTCGTCGCGCGAGATCGGTGCGTCGCTCGTGAGTCGAATCGGGTAGCCGAACCACGAGTTCGAACCCCCCGCGTTCGTGCTCGGCAAGACGACCCACGGAATCGACGAGAGCGCCTGCGTGAGCGCGTTTGCGTTCGCGCGCCGACGTTCGATGAAGCCGTCGAGCTTTTCGAGTTGCGAGACGCCGACGGCGGCTTGCATGTCGGTAAGTTTGAGGTTGTAGCCGATATGGCTGTACGTATATTTGTGGTCGTAGCCGTGCGGGAGCGTTCCGAGTTGCCAATCGAAACGCGTGCCACACGTGTTATCTTTGCCCGGCTGACACCAGCAATCGCGACCCCAGTCGCGAAACGATTCAGCGAGCTTGCGCAACTTCGGCGAGCGCATCATCACGGCGCCGCCTTCGCCCATCGTCATGTGGTGTGCGGGGTAGAAACTCACGGTCGACGCGTCGCCGAACGTGCCGACCTGTTGGCCGTTGAACGTCGCGCCGACGGCGTCGCAGGTGTCTTCGATCATCCACAGCTCGTGCTTACGGCAGAAGTCACGCACGCGCTCCGCGTCGTACGGATTGCCGAGCGTGTGCGCGAAGATCACGGCGCGCGTCTTGGGCGAGAGCGCGGCTTCGAGCAGATCGAGATTAGCGTTATACGTTTGCAGTTCGCTGTCGATGAAAACCGGGATACAGCCGAGTTGCACGATCGGGTTTACCGTGGTGGGAAAGCCGGCCGCGGCGGTAATCACTTCGTCGCCCGGGCGCAGGCGGCGCTCCCCGTGTACGGGTGAGGTGAGCATCGCGAGCGCGACGAGATTCGCACTGGATCCCGAATTGACCAGCACGCACTCGCGGATGCCGAACCAACGCGCGAAATCGCGCTCGAATCGTTCGGCGAAGCGGCCGGTCGTGAGCCAGAAATCGAGCGAACTGTCGACGAGATTGACGAGATCGCGCTCGTCGAAAACGCGGCCCGAAACGGGCACCGCGTCGCCTTCTTGGAACGGTCGCTCGAGATACGCGGCGGCGAAATATGCGCGCGTCCGCTCGAGAATCTCAGCGCGGATCGCCGATGCGGGCTCGGAATTCGCTCTATCGACGAGCATGCTCGGCCTCCATGGTATTGCGGGTTAAGTGTTTCTCGTACCACGCGACCGTTTCGACGAGCGCCTCGGGCAGCGCCCAGCGGGGCGTCCAGTCGAGCAGGTCGCGTGCTTTGGAAGAATCGAGCGTCTGGCGCAAGATTTCAGCCCTTGCCGTATTGACGACGAGCGGCACGGGTTCGACTCCCATCGCTTCGCCAATGGCGGCGACGATCTGCACGACGGAGTATTCGCTGCCCGGGCTGAAATTGAACGCTTGCCCCGTGATCTCGGGGCGCTCGCTCTGTCGCGCGAGTTCGAGATACGCGTCGACGACGTCGCGCACGTAAATATAATCGCGGACCATCGTGCCGTCGCTGCGCAACACCGGCCGCTGCCCCGCGAGGATCGAGCGGATCGTGCCCGGCACGATGCGGCTCCAATTGAGATCGCCGCTGCCGTAAATGTTGCCGCAACGCGCGACCGTCACGTTGAGCCCGTACGTGTGCGCGTACGTATCGCTCAAGAGGTCGGTACAACTCTTGGAGACGTCGTAGGGATGGCGTCCGCGTAGCGGCATCGTCTCGACGTACGGGAGGACGTCGGATTCGCCATACGCCTTATCGCTCGACGCGACGACGATCGAACTCACGACGCCCGCGAGCCGGCGCGCCGCTTCGAGCAGGTTGTACGTTCCACGGATGTTGCTCTCGAAAGTTTCGAGCGGATCGCGCAGCGCGGCACCGACGATCGTCTGCGCGCCGAGGTGAAAGACGACGTCGGTTTCGTGTTCGTTGATCGCGCGGGCAACCTGAGCGTATTCGCAAAGATCGCCGCGCACGATCGCGCAGTGGCGATCGATACCGTCGCTGTAAAATCGCGATGCAGGATCGTCGTCGCGAACGAAGGCGACCACGTACGCACCGAGGCGTACTAATTCTTCGCATAGCCACGAGCCGACGATTCCCGTCGCGCCGGTAACGAGCGTGCGACGCCCCTTCCAATAGTCAGTCTTCACGCCGTCGTTCGAGATTGCCATCAGACGGTCGCCGCCTTCGCGGGCAACACCCACGGTGCGTCGCCTGCGGCCCACAATTCTTCGAGCAGCCGACGGTCGCGCAGCGTGTCCATCGGTTGCCAGAAGCCGTCGTGCTTGAAGACGGAGAGCTGTTCGTCTGCCGCAAGCGAGACGAGCGGTTCGTGTTCGAGGAGCGTCTGGTCGCCGTCGATACGATCGAAAATCTCGGGCTCGAAGACGAAGAAACCGCCGTTGATCCATCCCTCGCTCGCCTGCGGCTTTTCGACGAAACGCACGACGCGATCGCCCACGATATCGAGCGTGCCGAAACGCGCCGGCGGGCGTACGGCCGTGATCGTCGCCGCTCGCCCCTGGCGCCGGTGGAACGCGAGCACGGCTGCAACGTCGATCGACGCGAGGCCGTCACCGTAGGTACACATGAACGTGTGATCGCCGACGATCTCGCGCAGGCGCTTGATGCGGCCACCCGTCATGGTGTCGGCGCCGGTATCGACCAGATCGACCTTCCACGAGAGCTTCGAGCGTTCGCGAACGACCGTATCGCCCGTCGAAAAGTCGATGCTGATATCGTTATTGGTTGCATGCAGCGATCGGAAGTAATCCTTAACGACCTCTTGCTTGTAACCGAGCGCGACGACGAAGTCGTCGAACCCGCCGCTTGCGTACAAGTTCATCAGGTGCCAGAGAATCGGTCGGCCACCGATTTCCACCATGGGTTTGGGGCGCGTCGCGGTCTCTTCCGAAAGTCGCGTTCCGAGGCCGCCTGCGAGGATGACGACTTTCACGGCTAGAGCGCCCGGCTCGAAACGGCACGCACGTCTTCGTAGCCGCTGCCCTGCGGCACCGACGCTCCGAAACCGACTTCTCGGTCGATGACGAAATGCGGTCGCCCGCGTACCTCATCGAAGATGATGCCGACGTACTCACTGATGATCCCGAGGAACAAAAATAACAGCCCGAAGCACAGAAGCATGAGCGCGACGATCGTTCCGAAACCGGGAAACGGCACACCGAGAAAAAGCCAACGGCTCATAAGGATCGCGAGCGTCACGAACGACATCGCCGAGAACAACGCACCGGCAGCCGGAATGACTTTGAGCGGCACGATCGAGCTACTCGCGATCGCGTGAAGGGCGAAGCCGATGTTTCGCCAGAGTTGGTACGTCGACTTGCCGCCGAAGCGCGGGGGCCGCACGTAGGCAACGGCCGTCGATCGAAAACCAATCCAACCCCACATCGCGCGGAGCATCCGATTTTTCTCTTCGAGACGGTTCATGACGACGTACATCGACTTATCGACGAGTCGGAAGTCGCTTACGTTTTCGGGCACGGTGTGTTGCACCACGCGGTTGATGATGTAGTAGAAGCCGCGCGTCATGAAACGGCGCAACGGCGACTCGTCGGTCCGATCCAAGATCATCCCGTACACGTTTTCGAATCCCTCGCGCCACTTTTCGATGAACGTCGGGATGAGTTCCGGCGGATCCTGAAGGTCGGCACACATGATGACCAGCGCGTCGCCCGTCGCGCGGCGCATACCCGCGATCACGGCACCCTCCATACCGAAGTTGCGTGAGAGACGCATGATCTTAAAGCGGCTGTCGGCGCGATTAATCGCGAGGAGTCGCTCGTACGTCGCGTCGTGCGACCCGTTCTCGACGATGATAAATTCGAAGGCGTATGCTCGCGCAGGCCCGTCAGCCACCTCGCGTAGCCGGCGGGCCAGTTCGTCGACGCACGCCTCTTCGTTGTACGCCGGAATCACGACCGAGATGAGTTGTTGTGAATCCATTATTACCCGCGAGCGATTGCCGGCTCACGTTCCGACGATTCGACGTGCATCTTGCGCCCGATGCCGACATAGCGCAGTCCCAAGTCCATCAATTTCGCCGGATCGTAGATATTCCGGGTATCGACGATTAGATCGCCTTTCATGAGCTTACGAATGACGTCAAAATCGACCTGGCGATATTCGTTCCACTCCGTCGCGAGGATCATGGCGTCGGCGTTGTTGACCGTTTCGTAGGCGCTCGGAACGAGCGTGATGTTATCGACGTCGACGAGTTCGAGGCGGGCCTTCTCCATCGCGACCGGATCGTGAGCGACGATCGTGGCGCCAAGCGCCGAGAGCGCACGCACGAGATTCATCGCCTGCGATTCGCGAAGGTCGTCGGTATTGGGCTTGAACGACAGCCCGAGAACCGCCAAGCGTTTGCCTGAAATTCCGTCCAAGTGCCGGTCGATTTTTGAGACGACTTTCGTGATCTGATCGCGGTTGACTGCGAGCACCGACTCGAGGATGCGGGCCGGGATGTTCCGCGATTCGGCGATCTTCGAGAGTGCCATCACGTCCTTGGGAAAACACGACCCGCCGAAACCGAGGCCGGCGTTAAGAAATGCCGACCCGATCCGCTCGTCGCTGCCGATTCCGGCGACGACGTCCTTGATATCGGCGCCGACGTCTTCGCAAATTGCGGCGATTTCGTTGATGAAAGAGATTTTCGTCGCGAGAAAACAATTCGCCGCATATTTAATCATCTCTGCGGTCCGCACGTCCGTCGCGATGATCTTTGCCTCGAGCGGTGCGTAAAGATCGCGCATGATTGCCTCGGCATCGGGATTATCGACGCCAAGCACGATACGATCTGGCTTCATGAAGTCGAGGATCGCCGAGCCTTCGCGAAGGAATTCGGGATTCGAAACGACGTGGATCTCGTGCTTGCTGGTCTGATGCTTGCGAATGATCGTCGCGACGAGGTTGCCCGTTTCGACCGGCACGGTCGATTTATTGACGACGATGATCGGGGCGACGAGCGATTGTGCGATATCGAGCGCGGCTTGTTTGACGTAACTCAGATCGGCGTGACCGTCGTCGCCCATCGGCGTTCCGACGGCGATGAAGATGACGGAGGCGTCCCGCAGCGACGCACGGATCGACGTCTCGAACGTCAGCCGACCCGAATTGATGTTGCGGTTGACGAGTTCTTCGAGACCGGGTTCGAAGAACGGCACGACCCCGCGGCGGAGCGCATCGATCTTCGTTGCATCGCTATCGACGCAGACGACGTGATTACCGAGTTCGGCAAAACACGTCCCGGTGACGAGGCCGACGTACCCCGCACCAACGATACTAATTTGAAGCAAATGGACCCCGGTTTATGACTTTGAGATTTACCAAGATTCGGTACGGGATCGGGCGTTCCCGGTGCAACGTTTGACCGTTATCGTAAAGACCGTTGCGCGACGTCTTGCGCGCGCGCAGCCGAATGCGACTGATTCAGGTTCGAGCACTGCTGGAACGAAGATGTGTTTCGTGCGCCCGTCGCGTCGTCGGAACGTCGATCGATCCGAAACGCATCGTGCCAGGACAAGCCGCAGATCAACGTGCAAATAACGGTCATGAACGAGATGCGTGACCTCGATCCACGGCCGCGCACGACGACGATCAGCATCAGTCGACCCGTTCAATACGCGATCGTTGCCACGGTCGCGCTCGTCTCTGCGATCCTCGTCCTGAAATTGTGGACCGTAGATTTTTCGATTCCGCTCTACTATCTCGACCGTCGCGATACGCTAACCGCGGACATGCTGTTAAAGGGAATGGTCGAGAATGGCTGGTTCCTTGAGAACGATAAGCTCGGAGCGCCGCTGGGCTCGATCGCATACGACTATCCGATTTTCAGTCTGGCGCACGAGACCCTCATTCGAGCGATCCTCTACGCGATACCGAATCCCGGTTTAGCTCTCAACCTCTTTTTCGTGCTCGGTTTTCCGCTGACGGCGATAACTGCCTATTTCGTGCTATGTCGCCTAAACGTCACAACGATACCGGCCGCGGTTACCTCAATCCTATACGCTTTTTTACCGTACCGAATCTGGCGCAACACCTCGCACCTTTTCTACTCGTCGTTCTATTTCGTCCCGCTAGCGGTCCTCGTCACGTTATGGGTCGTGCGCGGTGAGTCGCTCTTCGAGTTCGCTCTGGGATTGCAAAGACGCCCCATCGTTCGGATCACGAGAAACGGATGGCTCGCGCTCTTCTTCTGCGCGCTGATCGCTTGGGACAACCAGTATCACGCGTTCTTTACCGTGTTGCTCGTACTCTGCGCAGCGAGCGTCCAGATTTCGCGAAACGGTTCGTTTAAATCGATTTGGACGGCGTTCGTACTCGTCGGCGAAATTTTCGTCGGCCTTCTGGTTAACATCGTTCCGAACGTCGTCTACCACCTCAACCATGCGGTCGGATTTGCGGCCCCGTTCGTCCGATTTCCGAAAGAAGCGGAACTCTACTCGCTAACGCTCGCGCAGATCGTCTTACCGATCGCCAATCATCGCCTCGATTGGTTCGCACAGATTCGCGACTTCTACGACCGCCAATTTACGACGTCAATCAACGAGAACAGTTCCGTGTCACTCGGTTTGATTGCGACGATCGGGTTCATCGCACTCCTTTGGAACCGCCTGGGCCGCAGCCCGCAGAACACGCGGGCGGCACGATTGCAACGCGACCTCTCCGTCCTCGTGCTGTTCTCGCTCTTGCTCGGCACGTTCGGCGGTCTCGGTGCGCTTTTTTCGTATTATATCAACGATAATATTCGCGCTTACAACCGGATCGCGCCCTTTATCGGGTTCCTCGCATTCGTCAATGTCGCCCTGATGTTCGAACGATTCTGGACTCGTTTCATCGCCGGACACAAACGAGCCGTTTCGTACGGCGCGGTCGTAGCCGTCATCGTCTTGAGCGCCGGCATCCTCGATCAGACCGCTGCGAACTCCACACCCGATCCCGTACGGACCGCCAACGTTTTCGCCGAGGATCGGCAGTTCGTCGGGCAGATCGAAGGCGTCGTTGCGGCGGGCTCGTCGATCTACGAACTGCCGTACGTGCGATTTCCTGAAGCGGGACTGGTCGTCAACATGCCCGACTACACCGAAATGATTCCCTATCTCCACTCGCATACGTTACGATGGAGTTATGGAGCGTTCGCAAGCACCGAAGCCGGGCTGTGGCAAGAGCACCTGGAGAAGCTTCCCGAACGGCGTTTCCTTCCGACGCTACTCCTCGCCGGCTTTCGTGGGATCTTCATCTTTCGAGACGGCTATGCTGATGCGGGAGCGAGGATCGAACGTTCGTTGAGTCGAGCCATCGGCGTCAAGCCGCTCGTTTCCGCAAATGGGCATTACAGCTTCTTCAACCTCAGCGATCTCGAGCAGAAAACGCTCCGTCGACTCGGCGGCCGGTTCAATACCGAGCAACAGGCCCTACTCCATCCTGTGCAGGCGAACGTCACCAGCGGTTGTTCGTACTCGGAATCATCTGGATTACTTCGGTTCCATTGGTGCGGTCACGATGCGACAATCGAATTGCGCAATCCGATGCCCGAACGTCGTGACATCCATCTCAGCTTCACCGTCGCCACGGGCTTTCCGGCGCCCAGCAACATGACGATGACGAGCACGGCCGGCTCGCAAACGATTTCGGTCAATTCGAGCGGAGCGGCCTTCTCAGGTAACGTGAACGTTCCAAGTGGCATCTCGAAAATTCAGCTTCATAGCGATTCGCCACCGATCGTCGCACTCGACGATCCACGCGAACTCGTCTTTCAAATCCGCTACTTCACGGCACAAGATCCGACCCAACCGTATCCCTGGTAATCCGACTATGGCTCGTGCCCCCCGGACTCAGCTTCGTCGAAGATGACCATGCGAACATCCCTCCGATCGACACGCGGCTCGGTTATCCGTCACACGCGCGAGGAACGATCGCGCCGGACTAAAATCTATCGGTCGTGCCTGCCCTCATCGCTGTTCTTGCAACCGTCGTCTTCGCCGTCGCCCTTTTCTCGCTGCAGTCGAAGCGAGTACCTGCGACGCAAGCGAGGATCTATGCCGTCGCCTTCGCCATCGTTTTCGTCGCCGGCGCTGCGGTGTATCGGCTCGCAGAACATCGAGAGGACAACATTGCTGCCCCACCAGTAGTAATCGCGCCGGACGCTACGAATCCGAGTGACGCACAAGGTTCGGCAGCGGAGCCCGGATCCGATAACATCCAAGCGCTCAGCCTGGACGGTCCTAAGACGGCGGGTTCCGTCGATCTCGTAGAAGTGACGAAGTCCGGGACGCTTCACGTGCGCGGCTGGGCGCTGGCCGTGAGTGGTCGCCCGGCATCCGCGCTCATAGCAATTATCGACCATACGAAGCGCGTCGATATTACCGACCTCTACGGACAGCCGCGCCCCGATGTCGTCGCTTCGCTCAAGAATCCCGGGGCTCGCAAATCGGGATTCGACGGGATCGTGCCGCTTCCAACCCTTTCGGCCGGACCTCATAGTGTCGACGTCGTCGTTGCCTCGAACGACCGGCATTCGTTCCAGTATCCGTCGAACGCGACACATCTTTTCTCCCTGCACTAAGCGGAGAACGGGGACTTTTAAAACCCCGCCAAAAAACTGCGCGCGTCACGGCCGAAAGACGAACTCCGACCTTGGGTCGCCGTTTACGTGCGGAGGCAAGACGAACTGGTGGACGACCTGCGATAGCCGCTCTTCGAAAATCGCCGTATCGTACTGCATCGCAGCCACCTGCCCACGCGAACGCAGCGCGCTCGTCTCCATCGCCGACATCGCAAGGACGCGAAATTGACGCTCGACAAGATCGTCTATCGTCTTCCAATGGAAACCGGTCTCCCGATTAGAGACGATTTCGACCGGCCCGCCCATCGCATAAACGAACGGAATCGCACCGGCCGACATCGCTTCAACCACGGTGATTCCGAAATGCTCCATGCGTTCGGGAAAAAGCTTCTCGCTCTGGCCGTAGCCCGTCCCGTGCCAGTAGTACGAAGAAGTCGCATACAGTTCGCGTACTTTATCGGGTGACGCATTGAGGTGGAAGTAGACGGGTAGCCCGCTCGCTCGTGCGTGCACGTCGAGGTAGAACTCGCGCGAGAGCGCCTCCGATGAGACCGTTCCGGCGAGATGTAATTCCAGATCGGTGCGACCGGTTCGTTCGATCAAGCGCCGGAACGCGTCGACAAGCACGTCTTGGCGCTTGCAGTGACCCGAGGGGTGGAAACGCCCGACGTTGACGATGCGTCCGGGTACGCGCACGCTCCCCCCGATCTCCCCGTACATCGGCACGGCCGGCGGCACGACGGTAACGCGCGGTTCGCGCGAGGTGAGGCGCCTCGTACGTTCGTGCAGGTGGCGTTTTGAATACTCGGAGTATACGATGACGTCGTCGTAGTTCTCGAGATGTCCCCATGATCTCGCAACTTGCCCGGCCTGCATCGGAAACGGAAATTGACATACGTATAATTTTCGACGGCCGACCGGCTCGAGCGCAGGCAGCGCTTCGTTGCCCATCGCGACGAAAACGTCGCAGTCGGCATACTTCGAGAGGTCCGCAATCGGGGCCAGTCGGATTTCTGAAAGGTCGAGCTCGAGTTCGAGACCGATACCGCGCAACCGATACGAGCTGTACCGTTCGGGTGTGAGCACAAACGTACGATAGCGGCGCGAAAGCCAATGCGCGATGCCGAGCAGATAGCGTTCGCCGCCGCCCGGGATGATCTGATACGGCGTGTAGAGGACGGCCGTTCCTGCCGACGCGTCGACGGGTTCGCGGAGCGGCGGCGGTAACGTCACGCGAACGGACGCCTCGTCTCGCCGACGTTCAATATACGTCCCCCAACGCGAGATAAATTTTTCGCGATTCACTTGTACCACGGTCGCGAGCCGTAACCCATGCGACGGATCCGTCGAAGTCGCGCTCTCGATGTGCGTCACCACGGCTTCGGCGCAGAAGTACGTGTGTTTCCCGAGCAGTTGCAATTTGAAGCACAGATCGACATCTTCGTAATACGCCGGGTCCCACGCGAGATCAAAGCCGCCGACCGCCTCAAAGAGTACGCGCGGGATGAGCACGCAAGCGGCAGACACGTAATCGACGATTTCCGTGACGGCAAAACGCGATGGCAAATCGTCGAGCGATTTTCCGCGCTGCGTCACGGTACCGCACGAGCTGACGAAGGCGCCTGCTTCTTGAATGCGGCCGTCGGGGTAAAGAAACTTCGGCCCGACGGCGCCCGCGTCGGGGTAGTACGCGAGAACATCGGCGAGCTTTGCGATCGTGCCCGCACATACGAAGGCATCGTTGTTGAGAAAAAGCAGCAATCGCCCGAGGGCCACATCCGCTCCGATATTGTTGCCTTCCCCGAACCCACGATTGATCGCGAGTCGAATTACGCGCACATTGCTTGGGAGCCAATCGGTGAGCCGCGCGAAATCGCTCGAACGGCTCCCGTTGTCGACGACGATGATCTCGCGAGGGGTCGCATCGCCGTCGTTCATGAGTTCGAGCACGCACTCGATCGTTAGAACGCTCTTATTGAGGTTTAGGATGACGATCGAAATGTCGGGCCCATCGACGGGTAAGTGTTCGCGCGCGTTAAGTTCTTTGACGCGAAGCATAAAGTCGACGAGCGGATTCGTGCCTTTCGGAAGGTTGTGGCGACGGGCGTATAGTTTCGGATCGAAGTGCGGGTGCGGTCGACGACGTAATTCCGTCGCACCGAAGAGCGCGTAATGAATGAGTGGGTTGATGTCGCTAACGGCGACGTCCGGATACACGTCGAGATAATTTGCAGAATCGAAAAATGGCGAGGGGTCGCACTCCGTGACATAGCCTTCAACCAGGTAGTGCACGAGCGGATTCTCGCCGTCCATGACCGACCAATTCCGTTTTACGTAAAAAGCCGTGTCGAAGAGCGGATGCGGATCGATTCCGGCATCGACGCCGGAGTCGATGTAGTGTTGCAGCGGATCGACATCGCCGTATAGCAGGTCGGGAAATTGGCGTAGGTAGTACGCGACGTCGAAAAGCGGGTGCGGATTACGTCCCTCGCGCCAACCGATCGATGCGAAGTGTGCGTCGGCATCGCCCGCGAACGGAGCGCCGCCGCCGCGATACCACGCTTCGTCGAACAAGATCGCACGAGCGTTCGCGCGAGCGATATGGCGGTCGTTGAATACATTTGACATCGCGTGAAAAATTTCAGCAATATACAAGCAGAATATGCGCCATAGTCACGTTTTTCAACGGATTCCAAGGCAGGACCTCGCATAATCGTGAGGGCTCGCGACGAATGGTCTACCTACGGCGTGGTTCGTAATCGTGTTCTTGGCAGGAGCGCTAATGCGCCAGCAACGGGCGCCGCGCGGACGCGTATAGGTCGTTTCGGATGTAACAATGCAACCGCGAGATTACGTCGTCTCGCATGACGCACCGACGATCCGTCAGTGGTGAGAGCCGCCGTATGGATGGCCCATTGCGCTGTAAGGCTGCACGATCGCGGGAACCTCGTGGTCGAAGCTTACTACAGTGAATAACACCTCAGACCTAACGAAACGCCCGCGCTCATCTCGTAGCGTCGTCGATGCGAATCGCAAAATTCTCGGCGCGACGCGTAAGGTTGACGTTGTAATACGGATCCCGTGCGATGATGTCGCCCCAGCGTTCCAGCATAACCGTTTCTTCGCGAATACTCCGCCGCGTCTTGGAGATGCCGAGATCCGATCCCCGACTTTTGGATTCGCCATGCACGAGCACGACGTGCGGCAGCCAGACGTTGCGCATACCGATTTTTTGGAGACGCAAACAAAAATCAACGTCGTTGAATGCGACGGTCAGCGTTTCGTCGAGCCCGCCCACGCGATTGTAGGCCTCACGGCGCACCATCAGGCATGCCGCTGTCACTGCCGCATAATTCGAAATCGCGCGGAGCGCTCCGAAGTAACCGGCGCTGTTGGGCTGGGCGAATCGATGGCTATGCCCCGCGACCCCGCCGATTCCCAAAATGACGCCGCCGTGCTGGACGCTGCGATCGGGAAAGATTAGGGACGCGCCCACAGCTCCGATCGCCGGGCGCTGCGCCTGCTCCATCAACGCTTCGAGCCAGTCCGGCGTCAACACTTCAGTGTCGTTGTTAAGCAGCACGATGTACTCTCCGCGCGCGGTCGCGATTGCGGCGTTATTGAGCTTCGAATAGTTGAATGGAATCGGCATCGGAAGGACGCGCACGCGTCCATCACGCGCGGCCCACGCGGCGATCACGTCCCGCGCACACGAATCCTTCGTGTCATTGTCGACGACGAGGACTTCGAAATCGGCGTAGGTGCTGCGCTCGAAAATCGAGGTGAGACAACGCTCGAGATCGTCCGCGTGATCGCGTGTTGGAACGACGATCGAGACGAACTTCCGCTCGCGAAGGCGATACCTTACGCGGAACGTTGGAACCGGGGATTCCACGCGCGATACCGTCCCGAGCTCGTTCGTGCGTACGAGGCTCGCCGCGACGGCACGCGCGCCGGCTTCGCCGAGGGCGGGCATACCTTCGCGGTGATAGAGCACGCGCTCGACGTGCGCGATAGCTTGGGTCTGCTCCGTTACCCGCAGCATTAAATCGTACTCGGCAGCGTCACCGAAATCGGCGCGAAACCCACCGATCTCGCGCACCAGTCGCAGGCGAACGATCGCGCCGCGGCCGACGACGTCGCGCGAGCGTAGCGTATCGGGGCTCGCATGCGGTTTGAAAAACGGCACGATCGAGCGTCCGGGTTCGGGCCGATTATCCTCATCGCCGTACGCGAGATCGATTGCCGGATCGTCGCTAAGAACGGCTGCGAATTCGTACAATGCATCCGGGGCAAACGCATCGCCCGGGTCGAGCACCGCGACGTAGTCGCCGCTCGCGACACCGCATGCAGCAACAAGGCGCTCGGCGAGGGTTGCCTCCATTGACGTCGCTTCGAGCACGATTCGCGAAGGCCGCATTCCCCCGAATACGGTTGCCGTCGCGGTACGTACAAGCACGTCTTCTTGCGGCCCGGACGCGATGACGATTTCCCATTGGGGATATGCCTGATCCCGCACCGAAACGAGCGCTCGCGCGAGACCGATCGCCTGCGTTTGCGCGGTAACTACAATAAGAATGCTGATGACTGCGTGCGCGGGCAAGCGGCGTGAGGCCGCGCGCATGCGCTCGACATCTGCGGGCCGTGCCGCGTTCGCTGCCGTCCACTGCGCGTAAGCGTCGCCCGCATCGAGCATCGTGCGATGGGGCTCGGCGAGTATAAACGGCGCCCAGCCACGATCGCGTGAGAGTCCGAGACGGTATTTTAGCTCGAAGAAGGCATTACGCGCTTGCCAGAATCGACTCTGCTCGATGCCTTGCAACCGTTCGAGCATGCTTTCGACAATAGGCCGAAAGGTCGGGTCGTCGGAATCGGGCACGAGGCGCTAGCGGCGAACGGCGGAGCGTACGATCGAGCGCAGCGGACCGCGTAATGTCGTCAGCGCGAGCTTGAGTTTCCAAAAAAAACTGCGATGAATCTGGCCGAGCAGCGCGTCGACCTCGGCGATCTGCGCACGAGTTTGATCGATTTCGATCGTGTCGAGCCGTTGCGCACGGTCGGTCGTTTCGCGCGAGAGGGCGATGAGGCGCTCGCGTTCCGTCTCTAGCTCCGCCGCGACCCCCAGGCGCAATGCGGCAATTTCGCCGAGTAGCTGCCCGCGCGCGAGATCGCTCATTCGAAGCTCGTCGCGGACCGAACGGAGCTCCTCAATTTCGTCCACCAAGCGGTCGAGATTGCGCTGGCGATCGATCTGAGCGGCATTGTATGCACTACGTGCGTCGTCGTTCGTGCGTTGCAAACTCGCGATGGACGCTCGAAGTGAGACGATCTCGCGCTCGAGGGCTTGCACGCGTTCGTCCTTCTTCTCGACGAGGCGATCCTTGCGGTCCAATTGCTCCGAAAAGCGCTCGATGGCCGCAAGCGACGCAGCATAGAACGTCGCTTGCCGATCGTCGTCGGCTGATTGGCTCGAATCCAGCGGGAGGTCGTTGCGCTCCGGGGGAGCCGTTTGGAGTCGATCGTGCATGCCACGCCATTCGGCATCGACCGGCCGATTCCGACATCGCCGCAACTGCGTTCGTGAGGAGGGCGATATTGCCACATCCATAAAATTATGGTCCGATGAATCCACTCCAGGCCGATGCCGATGCTTTGGCACGATCGAGCAACGAGCTCGACGCCGCGCGGGCCCGGCTTGCCGAAGTCGTAGAGGCTTATCACAATACGGAGCGCAGCAAATTTGCGCGCCTGCGCAACGTCGTTCGCGCGATTCGGTCGTTCGTGACGAGCGGTCCCGCCCTGCCGACATCGATCGCCGTCGGGCCCAGGGGCCTCACGCACGCTTCCATTGCGACCGCAAGAGCTTCGCAAACGGTCGCGTTACCGCACCCTACGCGATCGCCCTACGAGCGGTGGCTGGATCGTTATGCGATGCGTGATGCTGACGTCGCTCGGGTTCGAGCCACGGCGACACTCCTACCGTATCGGCCCGTCATTAGCATCCTGATGGCAACGTATAATTCGCCCGACGCCTACTTGCGCCAGGCGATCGACTCGGTGCGCGCGCAGGCGTACGCCGAGTGGGAGCTCTGTATCGCGGACGACGCGTCGACCAATGCGCGCGTTCGCAAAACCCTCGACGCGTATGCCGCAAGCGACGCACGCATCCGCGTCGTGAAGCGCACGACGAACGGGCACATCTCCGAAGCCTCGAATTCCGCGCTCGCGATCGCGTCGGGTGAATTCGTTGGCTTTCTCGATCACGACGATCTCCTTACGCCGGACGCCCTCTTCGAGGTCGCGCTCCGACTCAACGAACATCGCGACGCCGACATGATCTATTCCGACGAAGACAAGATCGACGACGCCGGTAATTTTAGCGAGCCGCACTTCAAGCCCGACTGGGCACCCGACTCGTTTCTCTCGCGAATGTACACGTGCCATTTCGGCGTGTACCGGCGCGAACTCGCAGTCGCGATCGGCGGGTTACGCGTCGGCTACGAAGGCAGTCAGGATCACGATTTCGTCCTCCGTCTCACCGAACGCACGGATCGCATCCATCACATCCCGCGCGTGCTCTATCACTGGCGCATCCATCCGGCTTCGACCTCGGCTGCGTCCGAGGCGAAGCCCTATGCCGCGGTCGCGGGCCAACGCGCGGTACAAGACGCGATCGAGCGGCGCGGCGAGCCCGGCGTCGTCGAGCGGAGCGAAATTCCCGGCATCTACATCACGCGGTATGCGATTCGCGATGCGGGTCTCGTGAGCGTGATCGTGCCGACGCGCGATCACGGCGAGGACGTCGACCGCTGCCTTAGTTCGATTTTCAGCAACGACGTATATCCCAATTTCGAAATCCTACTCGTCGACAACGGCAGCAAAGACCGTGCCTCGCTCGAAATTTTCGCACGCTGGGAAGAACGAGAATCGCGCGTGCACGTCGTGCGATACGACAAGCCGTTCAACTTCTCGGCGATCAACAATTATGCAGTCGAACATTCGTCGGGCAAGTACTTGCTATTCCTTAACAACGATACCGAAGTCATCTCGAGCGATTGGATGCAGGCGATGGTCGAGCAAGCGCAACGGCCTTCCATCGGTGTAGTCGGCGGCCTGCTACTCTATCCCGACGATACGATCCAACACGCAGGTGTCATTATCGGCCTCGGCGGTGTGGCGGGACATAGTCAGAACGGTCTGCATCGCAAAGATCCGGGATACTTCGGGAGCGTGCGCGCGATCAACAATTTCTCGGCGCTCACGGCGGCCTGCGTCATGATACGTCGATCGGTCTTCGACGAAGTGGGCGGCTTCGACGAACGACTCGCGGTCGCGTTCAACGACGTCGATCTCTCGCTCAAAATCGCGCGCGCCGGCTATCGGAATGTTTACCTGCCGCACGTCATGCTCTACCACTACGAATCGAAGAGCCGTGGTGCCGAGACGACGCCTGAAATGAAAGCACGCTTCGCCCGTGAAGTCGCGCTCATGGAAAATCGCTGGGCGACGCGCACCTTGCCCGATCCGTGCTACAGTCCGCACCTCTCGCTCGACGCGCCCGGCTACGCGATCCGGATCTAGAAAGACGCACGTACCACATGTCGACCACCTGGTTCGTTACCGGCGGCCTCGGATTCATCGGTTCGAATTTCATCCGCACGGTGTTGCGCGAACGCCCGAACGTCACGATCGTGAATTTCGATGCGATGACGTACGCCGGTAATCCCGCAAATCTCGCGGACGTGCCGGGCGATGGACGATACCGCTTCTTTCACGGTGATATCTGCGATGCGGCGGCCGTCGCCGAAGCGCTTGGCTCGAAACGCATCGATGCGATCGTCAATTTCGCTGCCGAAACGCACGTCGATCGATCGATCCTCGATCCCGAAGCATTTCTGCGCACCGACATTCTGGGCACGCACGTGTTGCTCGAAGCCGTGCGTCAACGCGAGATTCCGCGGTTCGTGCAAGTGTCGACCGACGAGGTGTACGGCCATGTCGCGACCGGCGAATCGCGTGAGGGCGATCCGATCGCCCCCCGGTCGCCCTACGCCGCGAGCAAAGCCGGCGGCGATCTGCAAGTACTCGCATACTTTACGACGTACGGTACGCCCGTGCTCGTAACGCGCGGTTCCAACACGTACGGCAGCCATCAGTACCCCGAGAAGCTCATCCCACTCTTCGTCACGAATCTCATCGATGACAAGACCGTTCCCGTGTATGGCGACGGCTTGCAGATTCGCGATTGGCTACACGCCGAAGACCACGCACGCGGGATTCTCTGCGTGCTCGAACGCGGCGTCGTCGGCAACGCGTACAACATCGGCGGCGGTAATTCGCGTACGAATATCGAGATCACGACGCGCCTCCTCGAATACTGTGGCCGCTCGTTCGACACGCACGTAACGCACGTCAAGGACCGCGCCGGCCACGACCGCCGCTACGCCCTCGATGCGTCCAAAGTGCGCGAGCTCGGCTGGACGCCGAAGATCGATTTCGAACGAGGCCTCGCCGAGACCGTCGCGTGGTACCGCGATAATGAAGCCTGGTGGCGACCGCTCAAAAACGGCGAGTTCGACGCCTACTATCGCCGCCAGTACGCCGAACGGGGACTCGCATGAAGGGTGTCATCCTCGCGGGAGGCCTCGGAAGTCGCCTGCGACCGCTCACGAAAGTAACCAACAAGCATCTGCTGCCGATTTACGATCGGCCGATGATCTATTACCCGTTGCAGACCCTCGTCGGCGCGGGCATCGACGAGATCATGATCGTGACGGGAGGCAGCAACGCGGGTGATTTCTTGCGACTGCTCGGGAATGGCCGCGACTTCGGCCTCAAGCACATCGACTACACGTATCAAGAAGGCGAAGGCGGCATCGCCGATGCCCTCCGCCTGTGCGAACATTTCGCCGACAGCGAACCGATCTGCGTCGTTCTCGGCGACAACATTATTCAACAAAGCATCGCACCATACGCGCGTCGCTTCGAAGCGCAGGGCGGTGGCGCGCGCGTGCTCCTCAAGGAAGTCGACGATCCCGAGCGCTTCGGCGTGCCGGAGATCGACGGCGATCGCATCGTGCGCATCGATGAAAAGCCCGAGGTACCAAAGAGCCGATACGCCGTCACCGGCGTGTATTTTTACGACGCGCGCGTGTTCGAGTTCATCGCGACACTCAAGCCCTCAAAGCGCAACGAACTCGAAATCACCGACGTCAATAACGCCTACATCGCGGCAAACGCCATGCAATACGACGTCCTCGAGGGCTGGTGGACCGACGCCGGTCAGTTCGAGAGCTTACACCTCGCAGCGACGCTCGTGGCGGCCGACCGGGTCCGTACACCCGCACCGGCGCCGCGAGACTAGCGTGCGCGTCGTCATCATTGGTGCCTCGGGCCAGCTCGGCTCCGATCTCATGACGGCGTTCGCGTCATACGAGCCGATCGGCATCGATCACCGCCTCTTCGATATCGAAGTACCAGCCGCGATATCGACGATGCTGTTGCGCCACAAGCCGGATCTCGTGATCAATACGGCGGCATTTCATAACGTCGAACTCTGCGAGACGCGGCCCGACCGCGCGTTTGCGGTCAACGCCCTCGCCGTCGACAACCTCGCGGCGCAGTGTGCGAATGCGGGTGTCATCTTCGCACACATCAGCACCGATTACGTCTTCGACGGCTTCGCCGCGCGGCCGTATCGCGAAGACGATGCAGCACGGCCACTTTCGACGTATGGCATCTCGAAGCACGCAGGTGAACGGCTCCTGTGGCGCAGCTGCGAGCGTGGCTACGTCTTCCGCACGAGCGGACTCTACGGCTTACGTGGGAGCAGCACGAAGGGGTACACGTTCATCGAACGCGTCCTCGCGCAGGCCGCGGATAAGAAAAACTTGCGGGTCGTTACGGATATCACGTTCTCGCCGTCGTTCACCGGGCACGTTGCGCTCGCGATCCGGCGCATTGTGGAACGCGGCGTCTTCGGCACGTATCACGTCACAAATACGGGCGCGTGTACGTGGTACGAATTCGCCATCGAGGCGCTCGCACAAAGCGGTTTTGACGTACCGGTCGAGCGCGTGACGTCGGCGACATATCCGACACTCGCCCGGCGGCCGTCGTACTCACCACTCGAACACGCCGGCATGCACGCGCTTACGATGGCGCCAATCGAGTCGTGGCAGGACGGGATTCGCGCATACCTCGCGCAGAGGTCGCCGAAGGCGTAGGTCCAAGGACCACGCATGACCTCCGTAAACGCCGCCATGCAATTCACCGGCGAACGGTTCGTCCCGTGGCTCGGCGGCCAGATCGCATACGAACACCTGCACCGCTACGAAGCGGTACGCTCGTTATGCATTCGCAAACGCGTGCTCGACGTCGCGAGCGGTGAGGGGTACGGTTCGGCGATTCTCGCTAGCGTCGCGACGAACGTCGTCGGCATCGACGTCGATGCCGAATCGATCGAGCACGCTAGGTCTGCCTACTCCCTCGAAAATCTCCGTTTCGAGACGGCAAACGCGACAACGCTGCCGCTCGAAGCCGGGTCGGTCGACGTCGTCGTCTGCTTCGAAACGCTCGAACATCTCCGCGAGCACGATGTATTGATACGCGAGTTCAAGCGCGTGCTCGTCCCCGATGGATTGCTCGTCATCAGTTCGCCGAATAAGGCGATCTATTCGGACGAAGCCGACTATGCAAACCCACACCACGTGCGCGAACTCTACTTCGCGGAATTCGACGATCTGTTGCGCGCGAATTTTGCCGCCGTAGCCGTGTATGGCCAGCAGCTCGCCACCGTTTCGCTCCTGCACCCGACCACAGTCGAATCCGCCACGGATGTCGCGTGGCTCGTTCGCGACGGGGCGGGTGGGGTTCCCGACCCCACGTATTTCGTTGCCGTGTGCTCGAATGGTGCGACGCTACCGCGCCTGGCTTCGAGCTACTTCGATCCTAGCAATCTTCTTTTTCGGGATTCCGAGCTCGCGCACGAAGCGACTCGACGCCGCGTTCGCGAGCTCGAGAACGAGGTGCAGTGGCGCGCGACGGTCGCATCGATCGCGCCACCAGAGAGTGCCGACCATATTTCCGATCCGACGCTCGCGAAGCGACGCGTCGTCATCGCAAGCTCGTTCAAGGCGGGAGCGGAATTCTGCGCGGCGATGATCGGTGGTTTTCTCGGTGCCGAAACGCCAAAACTCGCCTACGACCGATTTGCCGAACACAATCTCTCTTCGGATCTGCTCGCGCAACTCCGCGATCGTCCCTTCGCCATCGATCTGCAAATGAAACCGCATCATGGCAATCTCATCGCGTGTCGCGATGCGGCGGTCATGACGAGCGTCCTGTGGCGAAACCTCGGCGACGCCGTGATCTCGTTCGACGAGAACACGAAGCGTTATGGTGCGAACAATTCGATGTTCTACGTCGATCAGGAAGCGTATGCGTCGACGCCGCCGCAGCGGCGCCTGCGATTCATCATCGACTCGATCGTCCCGTGGAACATCGGCTTCTATCTTGCGTGGACGCGCCTACCCGGGACGGTAATGCATCCGTACGAACGGCTCGTCGACAACACGTTTTCCTACCTGCGCACGATGATTTGGATGATGGGGGTGGAGCTCGACGACGAGCGGCTAGAAGGCATTCTCGCACAATCGCGCACGGCGCCCTTCAAAGATCTTGCGCGTTATCCGACGCTGCTCGATGAAAGCAATCGCCGGCATCTCGAGCGCCTCGTGCTTGACCATCCCGAAGCGGAGCAACTCGAGGTGTTAGTGTGGGAGTTGCCGTGGGAGCCGCTGGAGTTAAAACGTCGTTCGCAGTACGATGGCAGCGTGGTAGCGGGAAGCGACGGCCTTCCATATTTCGTCTCGAGCGGCGCACGCCGACACGTAAGCGCGGCGTGGCTCGCGTCGCGCGGCCCCGAACGGCTTCGTGCGGCGATGCAAATCGACGATCTCGCACTGGCCGCGATTCCGGTCAAGAGCGAATTACGATAGTCGCTACCGGTTCCCGGGTTCGCGATGTTTCCGTTCACGGCAGCGACGCCCGCCAAGCGGGACGAAAACGGCGTGTGCGATCGCTCCTCGCCTTACACCCTTCTCGAAACCCCGCGGCTTTGTCCGTCATGCTAGAGAGATCGGACAGGATGATGAAATACCCAACGATTTGCCTAATCTGCGGCTCCGAGACGACCTTGGCGGCGCATGCGATAATCGCGCCGTTTATTTCGGTTTTATGCGAGATTCCAATCGGGGAGCGGTCAGAGCTAAGACATTGTACGGGTTGTGATTTTTTATTCTATGCTCGCGGTTTTACATCAGATGAGTTGTCAAGACTTTATTCTGATTACCGCGGATTGCGCTACACGAATTATCGTAAATCCTGGGAGCCCTGGTATTCTGACAGCGTAAATGAGGCCTTTGCTCCAGGTTCCGCGGCCGTAGAGCGGAGGCGTCGTTTCATGCACGAAACGCTGGCCGGAGGCAACGCAATTCGTCCCTATGCGTGCGCGATTGATTATGGCGGAGATCAGGGCCAATTTTTTCCTGACGTTCCGATAGGCGAGCGCCATGTTTACGATGTGTCGACAAAAGAGTTGCCATCAGGAGTGAACCGCATCAAGACGGTAAGCGAACTTGCCGGAACATTTCCTGATTTAGTAATTTGTGCTCATGTATTAGAGCACTTAACCGACCCTCTTAAGAGCTTGCGCGAAATTGGTACGTTGATAGATCCCGCTGGCGTGCTTTATGTGGAAGTTCCGCTCGACTGCCCTAAGCTGTCTCGGAATCATTCAAGTACGACGTACGCGCGATGGCTTCAATTATTGACAAAATCTCGAATCGGCCTAATCTTTATGGATTTTATAAGCGGTGTCTCTCGCCAATTTCTCGGGTTGATTCCACCAATTGGTGTGGTCAAACAATCCGAACACATCAATTATTATAGCGAGCGTGCACTTCAGCGGCTTTTGGAGGAAGCTGGATTTCGCGTCACAAGTCGCAAGATCGATTCAAAAACGAAGGCTGGAAGCTATCGGTTTGGGACACTAGGCATGACGGCTATCAAGGCGAGTTCTTGAACTTGGCCTCACCGTAATTTATGAGGCCTCGTAAGCGCGTTCTACGAACTCAGAGTCGGGCGCCACTAATGACTGAGCGCAAACCAAAGATAACTTCGTAACCGCCAGTGCATACCTTTAACAGCGAAGCGTGGTAACGTCGGCTGACCCTCGAGATCGAAAAGACGATATAAAGTGATTTCATGGGCCAAGCGTCGTTTCACCGTCGGCCCCTAACATCTCCAACCTAATTTTAAATGTAGCGGATTACCGCTTCTCGAGAAGCCATCTTGGCTCTTGCATTATTATACTAAGTATGCATAAATATACAGTATGATGCTGGCAACGGCTCCGGAGCTTGGCTTGATGGGGCGTCACGTGCTTCACGTTACCGATCTCAGCGCGACGGAGATCGCGCTTGTGATCGGGATCGCGACGCATCTCAAAGTCACTCGCACTTCCGACCAGCAGACGCTCTTGCGCGGCAAGACGCTCGGGATGCTCTTCGAAAAGCCGAGTTTGCGGACGCGAGTTTCCTTTGAAGTCGGCATGACGCAGCTCGGCGGTCACGCCCTCTTTGCGAGCGGCGGTGAGTTCATGGTCGGTTCGCGCGAGACGCCCGAGGACGCCGCTCGCGTCCTCTCGCGGTACGTCGACGCCATCCTCGTGCGCACGCACGCGCACGAACCGCTGCAGCGTTTTTCGGCCGCGGCGACCGTCCCGGTCATCAACGGCCTCTCCGCCGTCGCCCATCCGTGCCAAGCCCTAGCCGATCTCTTGACGATCAAGGAGCGCTTCGATACGCTCGCGGGCCTCAAGCTCGCCTACGTTGGCGACGCGCGCAACAACGTTGCGGCATCCGTCGCGGAAGCAGCGATGCTCATGGGAATCTCGGTGAATTTCGGCTGCCCTCCGACGCATCGACCATCGGAGGCGTTTCTCGCGCATCTTCAGGCGCTCGGTGCCACGACGGGCGCGAGCGCGCGCGCGTTTTCGAGCGCACATCGCGCGGTTCGGGATGCCGACGTCGTGTATACCGATGTGTGGACGTCGATGGGTGAAGAACATCTCGCCGAACGGAATGCCGCAACGCTCCTGCCCTATCGCGTGACGGGCGAACTGTTGGCAGCGGCCGCGAAGCACGCGATTTTCATGCATTGTCTCCCCGCGCATCGCGACGAAGAAGTCGCACCCGACGTCATCGACGGTCCCCAGAGCGCCGTCTTCGATCAGGCCGAGAACCGCTTGCATGCGCAGAAAGCACTGCTCGTAGCGCTACTCACCGACCTCCGAGGAATGCCCGTATGAAAACGACGCGCCAACGCGCGATCCTCTCGCTCATCGCGACGCGCCCAGTTCACTCTCAGGAAGAACTCGCGCGCTTCTTGGAGTCGCAGGGCTACGAAGCGACGCAGGCCACGGTCTCGCGCGACATCAAGGATCTCGGCCTCGTAAAAGTACCGCTCAAAAACGGGAACGGTATCGGCACACAATTTAAATACGTCGAGCCCGGACTTGGTAAATCGTATGCGTCGCGGCTGCATCGCGTTATTGCCGAACTCGTGCGCGATTGTCGCGGCACGGTGAACCAAATCGTGTTGCGCACGCCACCGGGCAGCGCGATGCTCGTCGCATCGGCGATCGACGAAGCCGAATGGCCCGAGATCATGGGCACACTCGGCGGCGACGATACGGTGCTCGTTATTCTCGACGATCCGGCGAAGTTGCCGGTCGTCAAACAACGTTTCGAAGATATGCGCTCGGAGGATCCGCTCTAAGATGTCTACCATCGTTCTCGCGTATTCGGGCGGTCTCGATACGTCGGTCTTGCTCAAACAATATGTCGTAGCCGGTCACAAGGTGATCGCGTTGACGCTCGATCTCGGCGAATCCGACGGCACCGCCGGCACCGGCGCATCGGCGGCGCTCGATGAGGTAAAAGCGAAAGCGATCGCGCTTGGAGCGCACGATGCGCTCCTCGTCGATGTCAAGGAACGCTTCATCGCGGAAATGGCGCTTCCGGCGTTACGCGCGAACGCAATGTACGAAGGCGTCTATCCACTTTCGGCCGCGCTCTCGCGACCACTCATCTCGGCGTTGCTCGTCGAGAGCGCGCATCGCTTTGGTGCCGATGCGGTCGCGCACGGGTGCACGGGCAAGGGCAACGACCAAGTTCGCATCGAGCTTGCGGTGCGCGCGCTCGATCCCTCGATCACGACACTCGCACCGCTACGCGAGAAGCCGCTTTCGCGTCCCGATGCGATGGCGTATGCGGAAGAACACAACGTCCCGATCTCATCGACGGTCGCGAAACCGTACAGCGTCGACGCAAACCTTTGGGGCCGTAGCATCGAGGCAGGTGTGCTCGAAGATCCGTGGACCGCGCCGCCGGAAGACGCGTTCGCATGGACCGCGGACGCGCATGCGCAACCCGACGACGCCGAACACGTCGTGATCGCGTTCGAGAACGGCGTGCCGACGATCGACGGTGTTGCCGGTGCGAATATGGTCGCCGCGCTCAACGCGAAGGCGGGCGCGCACGGCGTCGGTCGCATCGATCTCGTAGAGGATCGCGTGATCGGCGTGAAGTCGCGCGAAGTCTACGAGTGCCCGGGATCGATCACGCTCATCGCCGCGCACAAGGCGCTCGAACGTCTCGTGCTCACGCGCGACGAACTGCGCTTCAAAATGACGCTCGATCAGAAATATGCCGAGCTCGTGTACGACGGCTTGTGGCCGTCGCCGCTACGCAAGGCGCTCGATGCGTTCAACGCATCGCTCGCGTCGCGGATGACGGGCAAGGTCCGCGTGAAATTGCACCGTGGTCAAGCGGTCGTCGATGGAACCTCGTCACCGTACGGGCTGTACGACGAAAAGCTCGCGACATATGGCGTGGGCGACAAGTTCAATCACGATGCCGCGAGTGGGTTCATCGAACTCTGGGGATTGCCACTCGAACTCGGTGCGCGCGTCGCACGTGAGGCACTCACGCCCGTGCGATGATCGCGTCGTAATCGAGGTGCAAGCCGCGCGGCGGTTCGCCACGGCTGTCGACGCGACGGAAAAGGGTGCGCCATTAAGCTCATACATATTGAGCTTCAGGAGCAACGTGTATAATTATGCGAGTATGATAGGAAGCATCGGCGCGTGAGTGAGGCATCATCGCTCCAATGGGGCGGGCGCTTTGCGTCGGCGCCCGATGCGGCGTTGCTCGCGTTTGGATCGTCGATCGAGGAAGATCTCGTGCTCGCGCCGTTCGACGTGCGCTGTTCGCTCGCGCACGTCACGGCACTCGAAGGCGGCCGCATCATCACAGGCGAGACCGCCGCGACGTTGCGCGGTGCGCTGCACCGCGTCGCAAGTGAGATCGCGGACGGGTCGTTCGCCGTGCACGCACGCGCCACGAGCGCGGAAGACATTCACGGTGCGATCGACGCGCGCGTTCGCGATCATGCAGGCGAGGCCGGCGCGCGCTTGCATGCGGGGCGCAGCCGCAACGACCAAGTCGCGACGACGCTCGCGCTCTACGTCCGCAATCGCGCGCAACGAGCGGCCGATACCGCCGCAACGACGGCGGCGCTCGCCCTCGCACAAGCGCGCGTCGCACTCGCCGATGGCACGCTGCTCGCTGCGACGACGCACTGGCAGCCCGCGCAACCGATTTTACTCGCATTCTGGCTTGCCGCCGTCGCCGAGAGCTTTTCGCGCGCTGCGACACGCTTCGATCGTGTCGCAAACGACGCGTGCGCGGCATCGCCACTCGGATCGGGCGCGTGTAGCGGCTCGACCTTGCCGCTCGATCGCGAGACAGCCGCGCGCGAACTCGGCTTTACCGCACCGACGCGCAACGCGCTCGATGCAATCGGTACGCGCGAGCTCGCACTCGATCTCGTGCACGCCGTCGCACGTGCGCTCGGAGCGGCGTCGCGCGCGAGCGAAGAGATCGTACTCTGGTGCACGCCGGCATTCGGCTACGCACGGCTCGACGATGCCGCATCGACGGGTTCGTCGCTCATGCCGCAAAAGCGTAACCCCGATCCCTTCGAACTCGTGCGCGCTCATGCGGCCGCTGCAAACGGCGCGCTCGCCGCCGCCCTGGGCACCACGACGGGTATCGCGCTCTCGTATCACCGCGATCTGCAAGAAACGAAAGCGATCGCGATCCGCGCAATCGAACGGGGTCTCGGCGCACTCGATGCGTTCGGATCGGCGCTCGGCTACGTGAACTACAACCACGATGTGATGACCGCGCACGCAGGCGATGGCTACACCGTCGCAACCGATATCGCCGATAGTCTCATCGCACGCGGCATCACTGCGCGACGCGCGCACGAACTGGTCGGCGTGCTGGTCACCACGGCCGAACGCGCGGGCCGCCGACTCGAAGCGAGCGATCTCGACAAGCTCGCCGACGATGCCAACCTCGCACGTCCGCTCGTAGCGCCACTCGATGCACGCGCATCGGTCGAGGCGAAGCGGACCATCGGCTCGACCCATCCCGATGCCGTCGCGCACGCGATTTCAGAGCTCGAAACGGTGCTCGCCGCACGCGAACGGAACACGACAATCTGATGCGTTCACGCTTTGGGCGCCGTGTGCTATGCGTCCATGATCGCACCGTAATCGAGGCGTAAGCCGACCGGCGGTTCGCCGCGAGTTCCGACGTGTCGCTTGTACGGATCGATCGCAACCGCGAAACGTGTGCCATTGCGAGCGTACATGTCGAGCTTACTGAGTAGCGTAGACCAGCTGTCGGAATCAGAAAGAATCTCGATAACGATGTCCGGGCAAACGGACCAGAATTTCGAGCGCTCATCCTCCGTTAAGCTCTCGATTCGTTCGGTCGAAATCCACGATGCGTCAGGTACGCGGACGGAAAGATCAGGCAAACGAAATCCGGTCGATGCTCCAAAGAATTTCCCGCCGTGAATTGTTGCGAATGCTGCGAGTTGAATCAAAGCCTCCCCATCGCGCGCGCCGCCCGCGGTATGGTTCGGGCTCACGATGAGGCTACCGTCCGAGTCGAGTTCGAACGACCACTCTGGCTGATCTCGACCGAAACGCGCAATAGCGTCGTCGTCAAGAAGATCCGGAATGGCGCGAATCACGAAAGCCATAACAGCGAAGCGTCCTTCCCGGCGATGGTGCTACTTGCCGCATGATAAGCCATCTCCGGCAGAATCGCGACAGAGGCCGCGTCAACAAGGCACCGAGCTCTTGCATTTTTATACGAAATTCGTATAATTATGCATATGGTTGCGATGGACGGCACATGAGCGGGTCAGCGGGGGCCACCCATCCCGATGCCGTCGCGGGCGCGATTTCGGAGCTCGTAACGGTGCTCGCCGCACGCGAACGGAACCCGACGATATGACGCGCGTTCACGTCGTGGGCGCCGCGGGTTACGCGGCAACTGACTTTATCCGCCTCGCGAGCCTGCACTCGCAGCTCGAACTCGGCGCGCTCGAAAGCGCGTCGCACGCGGGCCAACCGATCGCAGCACACGTGCCGGCACTGCGTCGGCTGGAGCGCGCGTTCGATCCACCGGGCACGCTCGATGCGACCCTCGCCCCGGGCGACGCCGTCATCTTTGCCGGCGGCGCCGATCTCGCACGTACGACCGCTCCTGCACTTGCCGCGCGCGGCGCGCGCGTGATCGATCTCTCCGATGCCTTTCGCTTACACGCACACGCGGGCTCGGCCGTTTACGGCTTTCCCGAACGCTACCGCGCGGCGCTCCAACACGCGACGCTCGTCGCCAACCCCGGCTGTTATCCAACAGCAACGTTGCTCGCATTGCTTCCGCTCGCACCGTTCGCAAAAGATCTCGTGCAACTCGTCGTCGATGCCAAGAGCGGCGTTACGGGCGCCGGTCGCACGCCCGCGACGGCGAACCTCTTCGCGGAAGTCGACGGGGACGTGCGCGCGTACGCTCTCGGTGGCCACCGCCACGAAGCCGAGATCACACAAGAACTCGCCGCCGCGGGCATCGACGCACCGCTCGTTTTCACGCCGCACGTCGTACCGATCAAGCGCGGTATGCTTGCAAATTGCTACGCGATCTTTTCAGCTGAAATCGATGACGATGCGTTGCATGCCGCCTTCGCGCGCGCATACGCGGGTAATCCGTTCGTGCGCGTATTGCCGAGCGATCGCGTGCCGAGCGTGCTCGGTGTCGCAGGCACGAACGATGCCGAACTCCATGTTAGCCGGAAGGGTCGCGTCGTGCGCGTGATTTCGGCTATCGATAACCTTGGAAAAGGTGCTGCGGGCCAGGCGATGCAGAACCTCAACCTGATGCTGGGCTTGCCCGAGGATCTTTCACTGCATGATCGCGCCATCGGCGTCTAGTCAACTCCATCAAGCGAAAGGTGGATCGCAAACGCGCCTCATCGAGCTTCGTGGTGGTCTCGGTGCCGTTCCGGGCGTCAAGCTCGCGGGCGTGCATGCGGGCATCAAAAAACGCAAACCCGATCTCGCGGTCGTCACGTTTGCGGAACCGATGGCGTGCGCGTCCGTCGTGACGACGAACGAAATCAAAGCCGCACCGTTGCTCGTCTCCGAGCAGCACATCGCAATTAGCGGCACGACGATGCGTGCGATCGTGTGCAACGCCGGTTGCGCGAATGCGTGTACGGGTGAACGCGGCGAACGCGATGCGCGTGCCACGGCGCGACAGGCGGCGGCGTTGCTCGGCATCGAGCAAACCGAAGTAATCGTGGCATCGACGGGCGTGATCGGCGTTTATCTGCCGATGGATCGCGTACACAAGGGTCTCGAGCGC
>JANOMT010000003.1:0-21668 GCA_031420415.1 Vulcanimicrobiota bacterium | reverse complement strand
CTGCTCGAAATGACGCGCGAGATGGATTCGCGCTACGAGCGCTTCGCCAAAGCCGGTGTGCGCAAAATCGAAGAATATAACCTCAAATACCCGGATGAGAAGCTCCCGTTCATCGTCATCGTGATCGACGAACTCGCCGATCTCATGCTCATCGCGCCTGCCAAAGTGGAGACGACGATCTGTCGCCTCGCGCAACTCGCGCGCGCGACCGGCATCCATCTCATCGTCGCCACGCAGCGGCCATCTGTCGACGTCATCACGGGTATCATCAAGGCGAATATTCCCTCACGCATCGCCTTCGCCGTGAGTTCGCAGATCGATTCGCGCACGATCCTGGACATGGGAGGTGCGGAACGCCTGCTCGGGCGCGGCGATATGCTCTACTTACCGATCGACGCGCCCAAACCCAAACGCGCGCAGGGCGCTCTCATCACGGGGGCCGAGGTGACGCGGCTCGTCGAGTTCTGGGCCGCGCAAGCGCGCCCGGATAACATGCTCGACGTCGATATCACGCCGATCGAAGAAGACGAAAAGGGCAACGATCGAAAGCTCGATCCGTTCCTCTTCGAAGCCGCGAAGTTCGTCATCGATTCGAAAGGTCCCAAGAGCGAGGCAGCCACGGCACAAGTGCAACAGCGCTTTAGCATCGGACACCCGCGCGCCGTACGCATTATGAACCAGCTCGAAACGTTCCGGGTCGTCGGCCCGAACGAAGGGACGAAGCCGCGGCAGGTGACGATGGGGTACGCCGAACTCGAAACGATCGCCGAGAGCATGGGTCGCTCGGAGCAAACGGATCTCTTCGCAAGCAATTGACGCGGGGCGCCGATTCCCGTTTCGGCTCGCGTTCGGGGGCGTGGCGTTCGTGGCGTTTTTTGCGATTGGTGCGTCGGTCTCGCACGCACCACCGAGCGCTTTCGATACGCTCGTTTCGGGCGAGAGCGGTCGGTTCGCCGACCTCGCGCTGGCCTTCACACATGCGGGGCTCTTCGTCCCCTACGTGGTGCTCTGTGCGGCGGGGCTCGTGCTCGGTGTGCTTGTCAGGCGTTGGCTCGCTGCGGCCCTGGTCGAGATCAATCTTATGCTCGTGGTATGGCGCGTGAACGACGCGTTTAAGGGATATTTCCATCGGCCTCGGCCGGCGTGGTGGTATCGGGAACTCGAGACGTCGTACGCCTATGCGAGCGGCCACGCCGCGCTTTCGCTCACGTTTTACGGATTTGCGGCCTATGTCATCGCGCGGTCGGCGTTGCCATCGTTTGTCAAACGGGTCGCGATCGTTACGTGCGGGATCATGGTCATCGGCATCGGCTGGTCGCGGCTCGCGCTCGGAGCACACTACCCGACCGACCTCATTGGCGGGTATCTCCTTGCGGTAGCCGGGCTGTGCGCGGCAACGAGTATCTACGATCGGATCGAGCTCGAGATCCGTCCCCCGCTTCGAGCGACAAAAGTCGACAGCCCGCGCGACGGGGAAGTCGTTGTAACGCTTCCGTCTGGGCGCTAGTCTAAGATCCGTTATGGCGTATGTGACCGACCCCGCCCTCATCGACATCGAGCGTAAGATTGACGACGGCGTGTCGCTCTCGCGGGAGGACGGCGTCACGCTGCTCTCGACACCCGACCTCCACACGCTCGGGCGTTTGGCGAAAGCTGCCAAAGAGCGCAAGAGCGGCAACAAAGTCTTCTACGTCCTCAACCGCTATATCAACTCGACCAACGTCTGTTATGCGAACTGCAAGTTCTGTTCGTTTGCCGTCGATGAATTCAAAGAAAAAGACCGGCTCGTCCGCATGCCCGCAGATGAAGTCTTTGCGAAGGCGATGGAGACGGGCCCGAACTTTAACCAGGTCCACATCGTCGGCGGCCACGATCCCAAGCAACTCTCGCTGGACTACTGGATCCCGCTGATGCGCCGTTTTAAGGAGGCGCTGCCGCACGTCCAGCTCTCGCTCTTCACGGCAGCCGAGATCGACTACATGGCGCGCCGTCACCGGCTCTCATACGACGATATCCTCGGCAGTTTGCGCGAAGCGGGCCTCGATAACATCAACGGCGGCGGTGCGGAAGTTTTTAGCGAACGGTTCCGCAAGCTCGTTTGCCCGAACAAAGTCGACGCGGCACATTGGCTCGAGGTGCACGAGGTCGCGCACCGCCATGGCATCGCATCGAATGCGACGATGCTCTACGGCACGGTTGAAACGCTCGAAGAGCGCGCCGAGCACTTCGTGATGTTGCGCGAATCGCAGAAGCGTTCGCCCGGCTTCAACGCGTTCATCCCCCTAGCTTTTCACCCCGATGGTAACGAACTCAACGATTGCGGACCGACGACGGGTCTCGACGATATCCGCATGTTCGCAACCGCGCGTCTGATGCTCGACAACTTCGACCACATCAAGGCGTATTGGATGATTCAGGGGTTGAAGGTCTGTCAGGCCGCGCTCCAATTTGGTGCCGACGATATGGACGGCACGCACGGCTCGACCGATGAAGAGCGCATCTATCACGCGGCGGGCACGTCGTCCGGGCAATACGTCGACGATCGCGAGTTCCGTCGCCTCATCGAGGAAGCGGGCTACCTCGCGGTGCGTCGTAACTCGACGTACGAGGAATTCGCGCACGACTGGACCCCGCCCGCAGCCGAGCGCGAAACCGTCGGCGCTCCCGGAGCGTAAGGACCGACATGTTGCGCTCGGGGCGGATCATCTATACGAACGATCTGCCGATTTATACCGCCTTCGACTCTGGAGTCGTGCGGTATCCTGGCGCCCTCGTGGCCGATATACCGACCAATCTCAATGCGATGTTGCTCGACGGGAGGCTCGACCTCTCGCCGATCAGTGCGTTTGCGTGGGCCAAGCACGCCGACTCGCTCGCGCTTCTGCCCGATCTCTGCATCGGTGCTCGGAACGACGTCTGGTCGGTCGTTTGCGTGAGTCGCGTACCACTTGCCGAACTCGACAACGTCGAGATTGCGGTGACACGCGAATCGGCGAGCGGTCGCAACCTCCTACGGATCTTACTCGAACGCCGCTACGGCGTCCGCGCGAATTTTGTCGAACATCCCGATCCCTTCGCCGTCGCGGCGCAGGGCAAACCTGCGCTCCTCATTGGGGATCGGGCGATCGACGCGTCGCTGACATTCGCGCCCGCAAACGTGCGCGATCTCGGCTCCGAGTGGCATGCGTGGACGGGCCTCGACATGGTTTTCGCCGTATGGGCCGTCCGTCGTAACGTGCTGACCATGCATGGCGACGAGGTTGCGGGCGCGATGGATGCGCTCGTCGTCGCACGGCAATGGGGCATCGAACATCGGGACGCCGTCGTCGCGGCTGCGCAAGCGACGTATCCGCGGCACGCGGGCTACTACGCCGCCTATTACGATACACTTAATTTCGTCTTCGACGCGCCGGCCCGAGCGGGCCTCAAGCGCTACGTCGAAGAGCTCTTCGCGCTCGGTGCGATCCCGCGCGTACCGTCGGTCGAACCGGAGGTCTTGGTTGTCTCTCGCTAATCTGCTCGATAAAGCCGCAACCGGCGGCCGCCTCTCCTTCGATGAAGGCGTGCGTCTCTACAAGGATGCACCGCTGCACGAACTCGGTGCGGCGGCGAACCACCGTCGTTTCGCGATGTACCCGACGCGCGACGTGACGTACGTCATCGATACGACGATCAACTACACGAACGTGTGCAACGTCCACTGCACGTTCTGCGCGTTCTTTCGTCCGGAAAAACACGGCGAAGGCTATACGATGTCGCACGACGAGGTGCTCTCGCGCGTAAAGTTCGCAGCGGACCAAGGCGCGACGCAGATCATGATTCAGGGCGGCGTCAATCCGGAGATCCGTATCGAGTGGTTCGAAGCGCTCTTCAATCGCGTGCGCGTCGAATATCCGCACGTCGACATCCACTCGCTCTCGGTCTCCGAGATCAACGGCCTCTCCAAAGTCGAAGGCATGACGCCCACGGCCGTGCTCGAGCGCCTTATGGCTGCCGGCCTCAAATCGTTGCCGGGTGCCGGTGCCGAGATTTTGGTCGAACGTGTGCGCAAGCGCATCAGCGCGCGCAAGATCAAGCCCGACGAATGGCTCGGCATCATGCGCGACGCGCAAAAGCTCGGCATGCCGACGACGGCGACGATGATGTTCGGATCGATCGAAACGCTCGAAGAACGCATCGAACACCTCAATGTCATGCGCGATCTGCAAGACGAAACGCACGGCTTCACCGCGTTCATTCCGTGGTATTACGTCCCGTTCAAGACGCCGCTGCGCGGTCAGGAATCGACCGGCCTCGATTACTTACGCGTGCTCGCGATCTCGCGGCTGTATCTCGATAACTTCGCGCATCTGCAAGCGTCGTGGCTCACGCCTGGGCTCAAAATGGGCCAACTCGCGCTCTTCTACGGCTGCGATGACATGGGAGGCACGATCCTCGAAGAGCGCGTCGTCACGCTCGCGGGCTCCACGAACGTAGCGACGCGCAAACAACTCGAGGAGCTGGTGATCTCCGCTGGATTCAATCCGATCGTGCGCGATACGTATTGGAATTTACGTCCCGAGATGGCGCTCGCAACGGCCTGACGTCTTCGTCTCGCGCTAAACGGCTTCGCGGATCGTCGCGGCGCCGAGCACTTCGGTCGAATGCGCGCCGTAGAGCGCGACGAGCTGACCCGGTGCGATCGCGCGTTCCGGCTTCTCGAAGCGCAGGTGTAGGTCGCCGTTCTCCACATCGATGGAGGCGACCGCGAATCCGAGCGGCGCCCGATAACGCGTCATCGCGCGGACGCGGATCTGGCCGTGTTCGAAGTGTTCGGGTCGGATCAGGTTCACTTCGTTTGCCAGTAAACCAAATGCATCGAGTTCTTCCTCGCGGCCGATCACGATCGTGTTCGTGCGTGGATCGATTCGCGTGACGTAGCGCGGGCCGTCGTTAAAATGCGTAGCCGGTAAGCCACGGCGTTGGCCGACCGTGAACGCCGAGATCCCGTCGTGCGATCCGATTCGCTCGCCTTGCGTCGTGACGATGGCGCCCGCGGCGACCGGCATCGCGCTTCGCGCGAGCACATCGCGGTAGTCGCCGCCCTCGACGAAGCAGATGTCTTGCGAATCCGGCTTCTCGGCGACCGAGAGCCCGAAGCGAAGCGCTTCCGCACGCGTCTGCTCTTTCGTGAGATCGCCGAGTGGAAGGAGAAGCCCCGCGAGTTGGGCCGACCCGAGTTGGGCGAGAGCGTACGACTGATCTTTCGCCGCATCGTCGCCGGCGAAGAGATGCGGGCCATCATCGCCGTGAACGAGCCGCGCGTAATGGCCCGTCGCGACGAATGTCGCACCGATGCGATCGGCAAACTTGCGTAACGTTCCGAGCTTCACGAAATTATTACAGCTCACGCATGGATTGGGCGTCCGGCCGTTGTGATAATCGTCGACGAATCGCGCGACGACGGTCGTGCGGAACGCCTCTTCGAAATCCAAGACGTAATGCGGGATGCCGATCGTCGCGGCACTGCTGCGCGCGTCGTCGAAGTCTTCCGCGCCGCAACACGATTTTGCCGCCGCGGGCTTCGTTTGGGCGTACATCTTCATCGTGACGCCGACGACGTCGTATCCGGCTTCGTGTAAGAGGGCGGCGGCGACCGCCGAATCGACCCCGCCGCTCATCGCGGCGACGACGCGCGTTCCCCGCTTCACTTCATCTAACGTAGGCATTGCATCAAAGGATAACCTATCGGCGGCGCAAACTCAAAGCGCCATGCCAGGACTCGGGGATGAGTTTCGCGTTGCTCGAGAAGCGCGCCATCTCTCGTTGTCGGATGTGTCCGATCAAATCCACATTCGCTCGATCTACCTCGACGCGATCGAAAAGGACGACCCGTCCTTCGCAGCTCCGGTCTACGTCAAAGGTTTCATTCGCACGTACGCGCGCTTTCTCGGGCTCGATTCCGAGGCGGCGGTCGCGCAATTCAACGCGACGGCCGCAACGAGCGGAACGAAACCACACGAGCCCGTGTCGGTCTCGTCGCTCCCGACGCGCCGCAAGCCAACGGCGTGGCTCGGGGTCGCGGCGCTTGCAGCGATCCTGCTCGTCGTGTTCGTCGGGTACAAATATTTCGAATTCCAGCAGAAAGATGGCGGCGCTTCGGCGACGGTCGCTGTCGCCTCGGCGGCTCCATCGGGAATGGCGAGTGGCGTTGCGACGGCTGCTCCGACTCCGAAGGCAACTGCGGCGCCAAAGCAAACGCTCGAGGTCCGCGTGACGGCCGATTCGTGGATGTCGGTGAAGATCGATGGAGCGGGCGTGCTCGAGGGGATCGTCAAGGCCGGAACGGTCAAAAATTTTCACGGCAAGAACGCGGTCGTACGTGCGGGTAACGCCGGTGGCGTGGACCTTACGGTTAACGGCAAGGCGCTCGGCAAGATGGGCAACTCCGGAGACGTGGTCGAGCGCCGTGTAACGCTCACCGAGGAATAGATGGCTGATTTTTCATTCGACGTCGTTTCGAAGATCGACGTGCAAGAACTCGACAACGCGCTCAATCAGACGCGTAAAGAGATCGATGGCCGGTTCGATTTCAAAAATTCGAAGACGACGATCGATAATACCGACAAAGACATTACGATCACGACCGACGATGAACTCAAGCTGCGTAACATTATCGACGTCTTGCAGAGCCGCGCCAACAAGCGCGGAATCTCGCTCAAGACCTTCGAGATGGGCACGGTCGAACCGGCTGCCGGGAACGCGGTGCGGCAAGTGATCACGCTGCGTAGCGGCATCGCCAAAGACAAGGCCAAGATCGTGACCGAAGCGATTAAAGGCGCCAAACTCAAGGTGACGGCACAGTTCCAAGACGAGCAAGTGCGCGTCTCGAGCAAGAGCAAGGACGACCTCCAAAAGGCGCAAGCCCTCGTGAAAGCCCTCGAAATCGACGTCCCCCTCCAGTTTACGAACTATCGCTAAAAGTTCCGCGCACGGAACCCGGCGGGCCTACTGCGCCCGTTCGCCGAACGCAGGCGGGCTGTGTCAGCTCTACAGAACCGTGTCGCTTTCGTCTCGCTTGGATGTGCGAAGAATCTTGTCGATTCCGAGGTGATGATCGCGAAGCTCGGCCAAGCCGGTTGGGAACTCGTTCCCGAAGCCGCCGAGGCCGATGCCGTCGTCATCAACACGTGTGCGTTTATCGACGCGGCGAAGGCGGAATCTACCGATACCATCCTGCAGCACGCGCACGAGAAGAAGCCGGGCCAGCAACTCATCGTTGCCGGATGTCTCTCGCAACGTTTCGGCGAGGAGTTACGCTCGCTGATCCCCGAGATCGACGGCGTCGTCGGTACGGGCGCATATGCGTCGATCGTGGAGGTGCTCGATGAAGCACGCGCCGGGCGCGCTCCCGTACGATTGGAATTGCAGGCCGAACCCGAACACGACTTTCTTCCTCGGCTCGTTACCACGCCGCGCGCGACAGCCTATCTCAAGGTCGCCGAAGGGTGCGATCATCCGTGCACGTTCTGCATCATCCCGCAACTCCGTGGGAAATTTCGGTCGCGGAGTCGCGAGTCGATCGTCATGGAAGCGCGCGCACTTGCGAGCGCGGGCACGAGAGAGCTGATCCTCATCGCGCAAGACACGTCGATGTACGGTCGCGATCGCGGCGAAAAGCGCGGCGGCCTCGCGCAGTTACTCCGCGAATTGCACGAGATCGAAAGCCTCGAGTGGATCCGGTTGCTCTATCTCTATCCCGCAACCGTCGACGACGAATTGATCGCGGCGATGGCCGAGTTGCCGAAGGTCGCGAAATATATGGATATGCCGCTCCAACACGCGCATCCCGAAATGTTGCGTGCGATGTTGCGGCCATCCAACGGGGAGCGCTATCTCGAAATCATCAACGAATTTCGCGCACGCGTGCCGGGTGTGACGATGCGCTCGACGTTCATCGTCGGCTTCCCGGGCGAAACCGACGAACACGTGGCGTATCTCGAAGAGTGGATCGGTCGCGCGGAACTCGATCGCGTCGGCTTTTTCACCTATAGCCAAGAAGAGGGCACGCCCGCAGCCGAACTCGTCGGTCAAGTATCGCCGAAGATCCAGCGCGCGCGGCTCTTACGTTTGCGCGACGCACAACGTCTGGCGTCCGAACGAGCGCGCGCGAAGCGTGTCGGGCGCACCGAACGCGTGCTCGTCGAAGAGCGCCGCGCACTCAAAAAGAGCGATCCGCTTCGCGGCGCTCTCGGCGTCACGCACGCCTGGGTCGGCCGGTCGATGGGCGAAGCTCCCGGCGTCGACGGCGGCGTGTATTTTATCGGCGACGACCGGGGCGACATGGCCCCGGGCGATTTCGTCGACGTCGCGCTTCGCGGTGCGACGGCGTTCGATTTTTACGGGGAACTCGTTCCGCAACTCGTCGGGGCCTAAGACGCACGTGGCACGACATATGGCACCGCCCGGATCCAAGACCGGGATGTCGGGTACGAAACTCATCGGCCGAATCCTCATCGCCTTCGGACTCTTGGTCGGCGTCTTTGCAGGCGTCGTCGCCGCGCAAGCGGTCGTGCAGAAGCGCAGCGCGACCGACGTGATGGCGGGTTACGGCATGCCATTCATCGAGTCGCCGCAATCGCATTTCGGCAAAGATCGCATCGCCGTGCTCCTGATGGGCATCGATTACGATTACGATAGCAAGGATCAAGAGTCGTCCCGCAACGCGCGGGCGGATACGATTAAGGCCGTCTCTCTCGCATTGCCGACGCAGGCCCATCCCGCGGGTTCGATCGCGATGCTTTCGGTGCCGCGCGATATGGGCGCCGTAATGACCAACGGCCGTGAAAATAAGATCAACGCGGCATACGGCGGGTTCGACTATAACTATGGCGCGGCGGCGCACAATGAAGAACGGGTCGTTGCGAAATTCCTCGGGGCGCCGACATTCGATCGTTACATCACGCTACGCATCAACGCCACGAAAGAGCTCGTCGACGCGATCGGCGGCATCGACGTCGTTCCCGACGAGACGATGAACTACGACGACACGTGGGGCCATCTCCACATCCATTTTATCGGTCATAAAAAATACCACATGAACGGCGAACAGGCCGTCTCCTACGCACGTTTCCGCCACGATGCATGCAGCGATCCGTGTCGCATCAAGCGTCAAGATCAAGTCATCAAAATTACGATTGCGAAACTTCGCAACGACAAGTTCAACGATCTCTTGCACATCAACGCACTCACCGATGTCGTGCGGCGCAACGTCTACACCGATCTCTCGCAACGCGAGATCCTGAGCCTCGCATGGGCGTTTCAGCACGTCGATCTCAAAAAGATCGATACGCAACAGGTGCCCTTCACCGCCGATAAAGATCTCGCGTGTTGCGGCAACGTCCTCGTCGCAGACGATATCGGAAAGGCGAAGCTCGTGAAGCGGATGTTCTCCGATCCGCCGGTTCCGCGCGCGCCCGCCGACCCACGCGCCGTCGCCGCGATCGCACCATCGACGGTGCACGTCGCCGTACGCAACGGCTCGGGCCATAAGGGCGAGGGCCAGAAAGTTGCCGACACGTTGCGCAAGGCGGGCTTCGTGATCGACAGCGTCGGGAACGCGCCGTCGTTCGGGTACGATGCGACCGAAATCCACGTCCGCGATAACGCGACGCCCCTCCTCGGCGAGCGCGTGCGCACGGCGCTGTCGCTTAAGAGCACGGCGCTCGAATCGGGTTCCGCCACCGCCGCACCTGCCGTCGTGGGCAGCGACGTCACCGTCATCATCGGTCGCGATCTCGCCGACGCGACGACGATCGAAGCTTCGAAATGACGCCGCGTCGCACGTTCCTTTCGGTCATCGTCGCGGTCGCGGCGATCGTCGGCGGATACGGCATCTATCACGCCTCGATCAAGCCCGTCATCCCCGCCGTGGTCGTGCGCGACACCGACGCGCATCGCATGCTCTCACCCGCGATCGGCGCGCGCGTCGATCGGTTCTTGCACGATCGCCCGCCGACGGATCGCACGAAGAATCTGCACCTCATCGCGCTCACATTCGACGACGGGCCCTATCCTGTGGAGACGGGGCTCCTCCTCGACGTGCTCGCCGAATTACGCGTCCCCGCAACGTTCTTCTTGATCGGCCACGACACCGAGATGTATCCCGGCCTCGCGAAGCGGATCGTTGCCGACGGCCACGAGATTGCCAACCATACGCAGACACATCCAGCGCGCTTCGATGCGCTCTCGCCGAGCGGCGTCAAAAGCGAACTCGACCTCGGCGCGGCGACACTCGAGCGGTACGTGCGCGATCCCGCGATCCGCACGATGATGCGACCGCCGCACGGCCGTTTTACCGAAGCGACCGTCACCGCAGCGCAAGCCGATGGCTATCACGTGATCCTCTGGAACGACGATCCGGGCGACTGGCGCAGCGTGGGCGCGAGCGCGATCGATAAACACATGGAAGAGAACGCGACGGCACCCGATATCGTGTTGCTCCACAGCGGTCGGCTCAACACGGTCGAAGCATTGCCGTCGATCGTCGCGCGCTTTCGCGCCGCCGGCTTCACCTTCGTGACCGTCGGTCAACTGCTGGCACGCGTCCCCGCGCGCGAGATCGTGCACCCGGCAAAACTCCGCGTCTAAAGCGAGCGGGAGGGCAGGCACGATGGAGCGCCAACGTCGTTCTCCAAAAGCAAGTCATCTTGGAGGTGCGAGTGGGTCGGCAAATCGTCAATACGAGTGGGCAGGGGCTCGCATCATCGGACGCACTCAAATCAGCGATCGGCGCGGGCGTGGTCGCGGTCGCGGTGTTGCTGATCTTTTTCTTTTTGAATTCGGCAACGAAGAATCACGCAGTCAATACCACGAGTACGTCCGTGAGCGCGCCCGCTCCGGCCGCGACCTAGCGGCGCAGCCGATTCACGCCTGGGAAAGGCGAGCTGCGGCTCGCTTTTTTCATCCGCGATGATCGACGATCGACGCGCAACGCTCGAGCGAATCCGACGCCTCGAGAATCTCGAGCGCACGATGCTCGCACTGCGCGACGCGCGCGGCGGATACGACGTGCTCGCGGTTGCCGCGCGGAGCCTCGGACGCGATCTGCGTCGCTCGTGTACGGCATACGAATTACGCGGTGGGACGTTCCGTGCGGTGACGCCGCGCGAGCAAGACCGTGCGACGATCGCACCGAGCGAACTCGATATGGACGCGTTACGTGTCCGGGGCCTCGTACGTTTCGCCGAGACCGACGTCCTGAGCCTCGATAGCGAAGGCCAGGTCCGTGCGTTGCTCGTCCTCGATCGGGTCGAGCCTCCCAATGATGAAGATCCGAAGTATCTGCGCGCCGTGGCCGCGCACGTCTCACTCGCGCTCGCCAACGCCCGCTCGTTCGAACAGTTGCGCCGTTATGCCGCCGAAGGCGCCGCGCTCACCGAAGCCGCGCGGACGATCTTGGGTTTCACCGAACTCGCACCGTTAGCACACTCGCTCTGTCGGTTAGGCTTGCGGCTCGTTCTCGCCGAGCACATGTGCGTCTACGCGCATCGCGACGCGTCGCTCGTCTTGCTCTCGCACGCCTCGACCACGGACGGCGCGCCGCCGCCCGAATGCTTACCACCCCACACGGCGTCCGCGCGGGGGCAACTCCGCGAAACGTACGTTACCGAAGCGATGGTCGCATCGCGAATCGTGATGCCGGGCGATATCACGAATACGGGGCGCCAAGGGCTCATCGTTTTCGCGCGCACGCAACCGTTCGAAAAAGGCGAACTTCGACTCATCGAAACGCTCGTCACGCTCGCGGCCCTCGCGATTCGCAACGTCGATCTTTACGAGCAAGCGACGACGGCGGCACGCGCGCTCTCGGAGAGCAATGCGTTCAAAGACGATCTTATGGCGATGTTCGCGCACGATTTTAAAGGGCCGCTCACGGTCATCTCGGGCTTCTCGGAGCTGCTCTTCGATATCGACGATCCGGGCGTGCATCGCAGCGCGCAGACGATCATCGATCAGACGCGACGACTCGCCAAACTCAGCGACGACGCGCTCGCGCTCGCCGCGACGCAGAGCGCGGGCTTCTCGCTCCAACGCGCGGTTGAAGATCTTACGGAATTCGTGCGCGCCGTCGCGTTACCGCTCGATCGCGAGGGCGATCGCGTCGTGGTCGTCGCGCCCGAGGAGCCCGTGCTCGTCTCGTTCGATCGCTCGCGCTTGCGGCACGTCTTCGACAACGTGATCGGTAACGCACTGAAGTATTCGAGTGGCCGGGTCGAAATTCGTGTCGCGCAGGGTACGGGCGAGGTCACCGTGGCGGTGATCGATCGCGGCATCGGCATTCCGCCAGGCGAGCTCGAGAAAGTGTTCTCGCGCTTCGGCCGGGGGACAAACGCCCGTTCGCGCGGGTTCTCGGGCTCGGGTGTGGGGCTCTACATCGCGAAGAAAATCGTCGACGTCCACGGCGGCCGCCTCGACGTTGCCTCGGAAGAGGACGAAGGAAGCACGTTCACGGTGGTCCTTCCCGCATAAGCCAGCATGCGGAACTCTGGCCGAGCGCGAATGGTTCTAGTATCTATGGCCTTCCTCAAGACGCTCTTCGACGGCAACGAGCGCGAAATCAACAAGCTCAAACGCACCGTCGCCGCGACGAACGCGCTGGAACCGGAGATCTCCGCCCTCTCCGACGAGGCGCTGGCGGCGAAAACGCACGAGTTTCGAGAGCGTATGGGCCCCGATAACGATGCCGACACGCGCCGAGCGCTGCTCGATGAGATGCTACCTGAGGTCTTCGCGGTGTGCCGCGAGGCGGGGAAGCGGATTCTCAACATGCGCCACTTCGATGTCCAGATCATGGGCGGCCAGATCTTACACGAAGGCAAGGTCGCCGAGATGAAGACGGGCGAGGGCAAAACGCTCGTCGCGACGCTCGCAGTGTATGCAAACGCGCTCCTCGGGCGTGGGGTGCATCTCATCTCCGTCAACGATTATCTGGTGCGCCGCGACGCCGAGTGGATGATGCCGCTCTACAGCTTCCTCGGTCTGCGCGTCGGGATCATCCAGCACGACATGCAGCCGGCCGACCGTCGCGACGCGTACAATAGCGACATCACGTACGTCACGAACAACGAAGTCGGCTTCGACTATCTGCGCGACAACATGGCGTGGCGACTCGAAGATATGGTGCAGCGCGAGCGTTTCTTCGCGATCGTCGATGAAGTCGACTCGATCCTCATCGACGAAGCGCGTACGCCGCTGATTATTTCGGGCCAGGGTCAAGACGCGACCGAACTCTACGCGAAGTTCGCGCAGATCATTCCGCGTCTCATCAAAGACGTCGATTTTACGGTGGATGAAAAAGCGCACGCGGTTCCGGTCACTGAAGCCGGCGTCGAAAAAGTCGAGAAGATGCTCGGCATCCAGAATCTCTACGACCAGCGCAACCTCGAACTCACGCACCAACTCAACGCCGCCCTCAAAGCGTGGCATATCTTTCACAACGAGCAGCAGTACATCGTCAAAGATGGCGAAGTCGTCATCGTCGATGAGTTCACGGGCCGCCTCATGTACGGTCGGCGCTACAGCGACGGTATCCACCAGGCGATCGAAGCGAAAGAAAAACTCGACGTTCGCAGTGAAGATCAAACGCTCGCGACGATCACGTTTCAGAATTACTTCCGACTCTACACGAAGCTCGGCGGCATGACCGGCACGGCGAAAACCGAGGAGCGCGAGTTCCGCGACATCTACGGCCTCGACGTGGTCGTGATCCCGACGAATCGTTCGATCGCCCGCGAAGATCGCGGCGATATTGTTTATAAGAGCGAGAACGCGAAGTTCGAAGCCGTCGTCGACGAGATCATTGCCGAACATCAGAAGGGCCGGCCGGTTCTCGTTGGGACGCGATCGATCGATAAGAGCGAACGACTCGCATCGCTCTTACGCCGCCGTGGCGTCGAGTGCGACGTGCTCAACGCAAAGTATCACGAACGCGAAGCCGATATCATCAAAGACGCGGGTCAACCCGGCAACGTCGTGATCGCGACGAACATGGCGGGCCGCGGCGTCGATATCAAGCTCGGCGAGGCCGTGGCCGAGATGGGCGGCTTGCACATCATCGGCACCGAGCGCCATGAATCGCGGCGCATCGACAACCAATTGCGCGGTCGTGCGGGCCGCCAGGGCGATCCGGGTTCGACACGGTTCTACGTCTCTCTCGAAGACGAAGTGATGCGCCTCTTCGGCGCCGAGCGGATCAATAACATCATGAATATGGTCGGCTTCACCGACGAAACGCCGATCGAAGCGAAGCTCATTACGAAATCGTTCGAGCGCGCGCAGTCGAAAGTCGAAAACCACAACTACGAGATCCGCAAATCGGTCCTCGAATACGACGACGTGATGAACAAGCAGCGGGAAGTCATCTACGACGAGCGACGCAAGGTCCTACGAGGCGAATCGTTGCGGCCGTTCATGGTGCAGACGCTCGAAGATAAGGTCGCGCAAGCCGTCGACAGCAACGCGCCCGATAACGTGCACCCCTCGGAATGGGATCTCGCTGAGGTCATCACGGAACTCGAACTCGTCTTCCCGGTCGGCGAATCGATCACGGTTGCGGGTCTGGAAAAAAGCGATCGCGACGAGATGAAAGTGAAGCTCACGGAGGTCGCGCTCGCTGCCTACGATGCGAAAGAGGCGGAACTGACGCCTGAGATCATGCGCGTGATCGAATCGCAGTACATCATGTTACCGATTATCGATCGCTTATGGGTCGACCATCTCTACGTGATGGACGCGCTCAAGACGGGCATCGGGCTGCGCGGCTACGGCCAAAAAGATCCGCGAGTCGAATACGAAAAAGAAGCGTACGAGATCTTCGAAGATCTCAAGAACAACATCGCCGATGAAGCGATTAAGGCCGTCTTCCGCGTGGTCGTCGAGGCGACGGATCCCAACGCCCCACAAGGCGAGATCGGACCCGATGGTGCCCCAATGGTGGCGCTCGGCTCGAATGGTAACGGAAACGGTGCGCACAACGGGATGGCGGCATTCGAGCCGCTGCCCGATGGTTCGCTCGCACCACCGCCACCCGAACCCGTTGCCGTGCAAAATTCGCGGCTCGACCCCGCTTACGCGCAGAGTCTGCTCGGGCCCGCGCCCGGCGCTGCGGGTGCGGCTCGGCGCGAACTGCACACGAATATCGGCGACGACGTACCGCGCAGACCCGCGAAAGCCGATCCGAAAACGGGCCGCAACGACGTCTGCCCGTGTGGTTCGGGCAAGAAGTTCAAACGCTGTCACGGCGTGACCGCGTAAGCTCATGAAAAATGGCGAAACGATTGCGGCGATCGTGTTCTACCTCGGTGTCGCGGCGCTCGTCGTCGGGGCGATGCTCTCTGCGCGCCGGGCGATCGAGCGTCGTGGTGCGGGCGTCGATCGCCGCGCGCTCGCACTCCTCGCCCTCGGGTGCGTGGGGATCGTGTCGGCAGTCGTTGTGTTCGCAACGGGGCCGCGCGGCGTGTTGCCATTTTAGTCGTGCGACGAGGCATACTTCGATCGTTGAAGAGGCGATCGAAGGGCGCGTGACTCCGCGGGAGTATCTCGACTTCAAAGCGCGTTGAGAAGTTGGGTACGAATAGGGTCGACCGGTTGAGCATGGTGCCGCAATGGGCTGCTAATATCGCGATCGATCTCGATCTGGCGATGACGCTCGTACATACGCAATTCCCGGCACTCGCGCGTGAGGCGATCGTGCCGTTTGGCGTCGGCTGGGATAATACCGCGTATCTCGTGGGCGAGCGTGTGGTCTTTCGCTTTCCGCGGCGGCGTGTGGCGAGGCGACTCATCGAGCGCGAAATCGCGATCTTGCCCGTGATCGCTCCCGCGTTGCCGCTCGCAATCCCCGTCCCGAGCTACATCGGTGTCGCGAGCGACTCATATCCGCACGCTTTCGCGGGTTACGAGCGGATCGCCGGGGAGACAGCGTGTGCGCGCGATCTCGATAACGATGCGCGTGTCGCGCTCGCGGAACCGCTCGGCGCATTTTTGCGCGCGTTGCACGCGATCGATCCCGCACCGCTCGTCGCGCGCGGATTGCCGCACGACGAAATTCGTCGACTCGATCACACGCGACGCATGTTGCTCGTGCGCGAGCGCGAGCCGTTGCTGCGATCGCCGGAATCGGCGGTGCGCACGGGCGTGGCCACCGCGACGATTGCCCGCACGATCGACTGGCTCGAGGCGCATCCGCCGACGTCGATCGCCGATGCCGCGCGTCGCTGCGTCCACGGCGATCTCTACGCGCGTCATGTCGTGCTCGACGGTGCTCGCGTCGCCGGCATCATCGACTGGGGTGACGTGCATCTCGGCAATCCGGCAATCGATCTCGCGATCGCGCACCTGATGCTCCCGACGAGCGCGCATGCGGCGTTTCGAGCCGCGTACGGCGCGATCGATGATGACACGTGGGAGACGGCACGATTTCGCGCGGCGTATCATGCGCTCATCGAGCTCGACTATGGCATCCGCGAAGACGACGTGGGGATGCGCCGCATCGGCGCGGCGGCTCTCTCGCTGATGGGTTTCGCCTAGCCTCGAGAATCGGCGTCGCTCGGCTAAAAACCGGCGCGCGGGGCACTGACCCTTGCGTGAGGAAATTGCGACTATGGCGACGACGATTGGACCCAGGCACTATACCTACGCCGACCTGGATCGCGTGCCGGCGGATCTCAAGCGATACGAGATTATCGGCGGCGACCTTTTCGTGAGTCCGTCTCCGAGCGTCGCTCATCAAGAGATCGTTCTTCGACTTGCTATTCAATTAAGCGCATTTGCGGGAATCTCTGCAGGCAAAGCCTTTGTCGCACCGCTCGACGTCGTCTTTGCGGATGATGATGTCGTCGAACCCGACGTGATCTTCGTCGGCGCCGACCGCCTGGGCATCATCGCCGAGAAGAATCTCCGGGGCGCACCGAGCCTCGTCATCGAGGTGCTCTCGCCGTCGTCGGACGATACCGATCCCGGAGAAAAGCTCGCGCTCTACGCACGCTACGGCGTTCCCGAGTATTGGATCGTCGATCCGCGCACACACACGATCGTCGCCCATGCGAATCCGAAGGACGGGCACTATCTGCGCCACGAGACTGCGCACTCTGGCTGCATGCCGTCGCTGACGCTCGAAGGCCTCACGCTGACCGTCCTGTGAAGTCGCGCACGGCCATCGTGTCGAATAGGAGAGCGTTATGAGCGACTCCCACCGCACCGAAATCGCACGTCTGGACGAGCGTCTGAGCTCGCTTCAGGTGCGTCTTTGACTACGATCGCAAAGGGCGCGCGGTAGCCGAACTCGATAACCGGACGCGCGACGAGGCGTTTTGGAACGATCCCGAAGCCGCGCAAAAAGTCATGAAGCAACTCGCCGATCTCGGCGGCGAGCGCGAGGTGATCGACGCGGTCGCGCGCGAGCTTTCCGATGCGCGTGAGACGGTCGAAATCCTCGGCGATGAAGCGGGCGCAGATGCCGAGATCGACGCATTGATTGCCTCTGCGCAAGCGCGCATCGAAGGTCTCGAAATGGCCGCGAATTTCGATCGCGAGTACGACGACCACGGCGCGATCGTCTCGATCCACGCGGGTGCAGGCGGGATTGATGCAGCCGATTGGGCGCAGATGCTCTCGCGAATGTACTTGCGTTGGGCCGAGCGCAAAGGATTTTCGGCGAGCGTTTTCGAGGAATCGCCGGCGGAAGAAGCGGGCCTCAAATCCGTCGCATTTTTCGTGCGCGGCAAGAACGCATACGGCATGCTCGAGAGCGAACGCGGCGTGCATCGGCTCGTGCGTATTTCGCCCTTCGATCAGCAGCATCGTCGGCAGACGTCGTTCGCATCGGTCGATATCGTGCCCGAGATCGCCGTCGATGAGAAGATTTCGATCGAGATCAAGCCGGAAGATCTCAAGATCGAAACGTACAAGGCGGGCGGCGCGGGTGGCCAATACGTGAATAAAACGGAATCCGCAATCCGCATCACGCACCTGCCGACGGGCACGATCGTCGCCTCGCAACAGGAGCGCTCGCAGATCCAGAACCGAGAGGTCGCGATGACGATGCTGCGCTCGCTTTTGGTGCAACGCGAGATCGAAGAGCGCGAGGCGAAGCTCGAGGCGTTGCGCGGAGATCGACGCGCGAATGAATGGGGCTCGCAGATTCGGTCGTACGTCTTGCAGCCATACACGATGGTAAAAGATCATCGCACCAGTGTCGAATCGAGCAACGTTGCGGGCATCCTCGACGGCGACATCGACCCGTTCGTATGGCCGTATCTCATGCAACGCCGCAAACTTGCGGAAGCGACCTAGTGTCGGTCGCGACATCGGTACTCTTCTCGAATGCGCGACCGATCGTCGACGTCGTCGTCGTCTGTTGGAACGATAGGGCGAAGATCACGACCGCACTCGATAGCGTTTTCGCGCTTCCTGAAATTTGCGACGATCCAAAGTTCGCGCGCGTCGTCATCTCCGATAACGGCTCGAGCGACGGGTCGCGCGAATACTTACGCGAGCGCTACGGTGCCCGCATCGATATCGTGGAAAACGGTGCGAACCTCGGCTTCGCCGCAGCGTGCAATCGCGCGTTCGAAGCCACGTCGGCACCGTTCGTATTTCTGCTCAATCCCGATGCCGAACTCAAAGCGGGCGCGCTCGCCGCGATCGTCGCGTTCATGCGCGAACATCCGCGCTGCGGCATCGCGGGGTCGCGCATCTACAATCACGACGGCACGATCCAAGAATCGTGCGGTGAGTTCGATACGTTGGCGGGCGCGTTCTTACGGTCGAGTGCGTGGGGCGAGTGGCCGATATTCCGCGCGCGCGCGAACGGTGCCGATCTGCGCGCGTGGGGCCATCGCACGCAGCGCCGCGTCGATATCGCCATCGGTGCGGCGTTGTGCATCCGGCGCACGCTCATCGATGCGATCGGCGCCTTCGACGAGCAGTTCTTTCTCTATCACGAGGAAGTCGATTTTGCGAAGCGCGCTGCTGGTGCCGGTTGGGAGACGTGGTACGTACCCGCGAGCGAGGCGACGCACGAAGGCATGGGTAGTGCGAAGGGTCAGTACAGCGTCGAGGGTCGCAAGCAAACGTCGCGGCGCAAGTATTGGATCAAACACCACGGTCGGCTCTGGTACGCGACGCTCGTTGCGGCGCTCGTCGGACGCTACGCGCTCTACGCGGGTGTTCTCGGCGGCATCATCGCGCTCGGAAGGCGTGCGTTTGCGCGGCGATGAGCGCACGATCGCGCCCGAAGCCGTGATGACTTTCGATGCGCCCGAAGGTTTCGCAGTCGTGCGTTCTTTCGGCGACGTCCGCGCGGAAGTCGTCGTTCCGCGTAATTTTTTTCGCGCGACGTTTCGCACGATCGGCGCGATCATGGGCCTGAGCCCGAACGATATCCTCACCGATGCCGAGCGCGCGCGCGCGGAAGCGCTCGATGCGCTCTTGGGCAATGCGTACGCGCTCGGTGCGAACGGTGTCGTGAAACTGCGTTTCGATGCGATCGAGCGGAGCGATGGGTCGACGCACGTGACGGCGAGCGGTGAAGCGATGCTGCTCGATCCGTCGCCGGGCTTCGCGATGCGCGGGTCACACCGATGAGCGTGGCGGAACGCTCCGCGCGCGAACAGCGGCTCGCGAATGCTTCGGCGCTTGTGGATCGCTGCCGGAAATGTGAGATCGGGTCGATCCGCAAGAATGCCGTCTATGGCGAGGGCGACGCGTGTGCGGCGGTGCTCGTCGTTGGCGAGGGGCCGGGCGAGACCGAGGACGCGCAGGGCCGGCCCTTTATCGGGCGCGCGGGCCAACTGCTCGAGCGCATGCTCGCGGCGATCGGGCTCGCGCGCGAGGACGTTTTCATTGCAAACACCGTGAAGTGCCGCCCGACCTTCGACGATGGCGTGCGCTTACGCAACCGCGCGCCTTCGCCGGATGAAATGGCGAATTGTCGGCCCTACCTCGACGAACAGATCGAGATCATCCGTCCGCGCACGATCCTCTGCCTCGGGGCGCCCGCGGCGAAGTCGTTCCTCGGCCCGAAATTCTCGATCTCGAAACAACGCGGCCAGTGGTTCGATGGCCCGAACGGCACGCCCGTGATCGCGACGTTCCACCCGGCGTATATCCTGCGCCTTACCGGGGGCGAGGTGGAGGCGACGAAGCGGCTCGTGTGGGCGGACTTGAAGGCGCTGCGCACCCGCCTCGATGCGCCGGATGTCCCGCCCGCGGCGGAGGAGCCGCCGGAGCAGCCGGGATTGTTCGGGCTGTAGCAATCCACGACGTGGGCTTGGGAGCCCGGGTCCGGGGCCTCTGGGATGATCCGGGATTGCACGTGCTATATTCTAGCCCTGTGATCTCCGATGCTCAAAACACCTGGAATGTTCAAAAGGCCCACGCGACCCGTGCGAGCTTAAGTTGCGCAGCAAGAAGATGACGAAATCGTCTTTATGGGTCAAGGCGAGCCGTGCAGGTCATCTGCTGAACGTTGTAGCTCGCTCTTTTGAGTCAGACCATCGGTACAGCGATTTCGCGGGGCTCGCTTTCGTAACCGGACCTGACGGCATATTGCCATTTTAAGCGCGCGCCTCACAAAGACCGAAGCTGCGATGGAGCGTCCGCAACGGCCGGCGCACGCGGCGCAGCATTTAGCGCAAGCTGACGCCCTGCGCGCGCTCGCAATCTCGTTCGTCGTCATTAATCACGTCGCGCTGCTCGGCGATCTGCACCTCTTTGGGCGCGTCCAGAATCTCGCGTTCTTAGGGCGCTGGGGTGTCAACTGTTTTTTCGTGCTCAGCGGCGCGTTGCTCACGGGGCAATATCTCGCCGCGATCATTCGCGAGCGACGATTCCCGTCAACGACGACGTTTTATCTCAAGCGATTTCTTCGAATCTACCCCCTGTATGCAGTCGGCATCCTCGTCGGAGCGATCGTCGAGTTGCTCTTGCACGGCGATTTCCCGTTCGCGTACGTCGCGGGCCACCTCGCGTTCGCGCAGGGCTTTTCACTCGCGTTTCAAGACGATCCCATCAACATTCCGCTCTGGACGATGACGATCGATGCGGAATTTTATCTCGCCCTGCCGGTGATCGCCGCAGTCGTCGCACGGATGGTCCGTGGCGCGTCGCACCGACGCAAAGTCTCCGTCATCGTTGCCGTTCTCGTGCTCGTCACGGTCGTCAGCATCGCCTACCGCTACCTAGCGTTCGCACTCTTTCCAGGCGCCCTCGAGTCTTTTTCGCTACTCGCCATCGTGGTCCGCAATATCGTCGGTATGGCCGCGGCCTTCTCGCTTGGCACGCTGCTCGCCCTCATGGCAGAACTCGGAGTGCGACCGCGGTTGCGGTTTGGCGTTCTTGCTTCCGTCGTCGGGTTCATCGCGTTCGTCGGCATCATCTCCGTGAAGAGTTCCGGACACGCACTCCACGCGAAAGTCTGGGCGGACTTGGTCGCGGCGTTTAGCACGGCGGCCGTTCTCTACACTCTTTCGGCGATTCGGGCGCCGCGCTTCACGGCCATCTTCGACACGAAAGCGATCGCTGTCTCGGCGACGCTCGCATACGGCGTGTATCTGGTTCACGCACCGATTCTACGATTATTTTCGACCACGTTCGCCGTCCGCTTGGGGACAGCTCCACGGGGCTCG
>JANOMT010000002.1:0-111462 GCA_031420415.1 Vulcanimicrobiota bacterium | reverse complement strand
CTCGGCGACTGGCAGACACCGCGCAATAATCTCGGATGGGAAGCTGCCATGGGGCCTCAAATCGACGAATTTACCGTTGGGAGCATGGAGTTCTCCCTGGCGCTGAACCGCCTGGCCACCACGGCCTCCGAAGCTTTGACGCAGACCGACCGTTTTGCCTTTTTCCACAATGGATACGACACAGTGGGGGATCGCAGCGAGGCACCCGCTATACATCCTCCACTGACCTGTCAATCTGGGAAGCCGTGCCCGGCGTCACCCTTGAAGGTTCCGCTGCTACTCACACCTTCCCACTCCCTGCGCCCGGCAAACCCACCCTCTTTTTCCGGTTGGAAAAACGATAGGCTGGCCACGTCTGAAATAGGCATGGCGGAGGGGGTGGGATTCGAACCCACGGTAGGTTTCCCTACGGCAGTTTTCAAGACTGCAGCCATAAACCGCTCGGCCATCTCTCCGCGCTTAGCCTTCTTACGACGGCGAGCCTCCGTTTTCGTTCTCGGCCAACGAGAGGGAGCAACGTTCTGCGGATTCGCCCCCGCCACCGGCGAGATTTGCCTGCGGCGCCGCCCGTTGCTCGCGGATGACGAGCGCGAGGATAACCGTGAGAAACACCGCGCTCGTGACGGTCGTTCCGAATCCAATGCCTCCGTCGGCCTTGGCCTGCGAGAGCAAGTCGCCGACCGACGCGCCGAGGGGGCGCGTCAAGACGTAAGCGATCCAAAACGCAAGCACGCCGTTGATTTTGAAAACATAGTACGCCGCGGCCGTCAGCGCGATTGCCGATGCGAAGATGAGCGCCGAGAGCGCATAACCGAGTTGCGATTTTTCCGCGAGCAGATCGCCCGATGCCGTGCCGAGGGCGAACGTGAAGAGGATCGCAGCCCAATAATAAAGCTCGCGCGGCGTCGTCTCTATATCGTGAACGGCGAGGGTACGCTCGCGAAGCCACCACGTCGCAAAAACGATTGCCAGCGCGATGGAGAACGCGATCGTCGTCGTCGTAAGCGAGATGTGCAGATTGTCGGTGAGATTGTCCGTAATGAGCGTCCCGACGACGCTGACGAGCACGACGACGAGCCAGTATATCGCCGGTATACAGCGACGGCGTGTAAGTTGCACGGCAAGGGCGACCAAAAAAAGCGCGCCCATAACGAGCGAGGTGCCGTTAAGGCCAAACCCAAGCTTCGTGTTAAGGAAGTCGGCTGCGGTCTCGCCGACGGTCGTCGCGAGAACTTTGATGATCCAGAAAACGGCCGTGACCGCCGGGACCTTATTGAGCATCGATCGAGGAAACACGATTCATCTATCCCCAAATACGAGCGGAACGGCGCTGTGACCGAACGTCTGCCGCCGAGCGCAAAGTTCCGAATAAATGCGTAAAGCCGATGGCCTTGTTGCCGATAGTTCAAACGATGGGCGCGCTCGCAACACTTCACCCTACCAAAACGGGGATCGATCGTCGGACATCCGCGTCACATCCCGGTCTTCTCATCGCACGAGAATACGTCGGTCCACTCGGCCTTTCGGTCCCCGATCTCGCGGCGCTCGTCGGCATCGATGCGACGCGCCTCGCCGCGATGCTCGCGGGCACGGCTTCCCTCGATGTCGACGCTGCGGTCCGGCTCGGACGGTCGATCGGTATCTCCGTCGAACGCTTGATGCGCGCCCAAATCCGGTACGATTTCGCCGTTGCTCGCGAATCCGAGCACCTCCGACCCGTCCCGTCGCCCGACGTGCTCGCCCAGCGCCCGTTCCCCGACGATGCCATGCACGGCCATCTCGCGTGTACGCACGACTCCAACGCCCGGCTGGCCATTTTTTTCGTCGCCGATCGGCAACCGGGCGACGTCGCCGACGACATGACGAGCGTTCATCCCATTCGCATCGGAGATGGTTTGCGCATCTACGACGCACATGGCCAACCGGCATGGGCGGGGCCGATCTTGCGCACGCTCGATGGCGATCCGCTCTTCGCGTTCGTATCGCCGCGAATTTGGAAGGCGTGGTTTGCGGCCAACGCCCGTGCCGATTACGCGAAGGGCGCCGTCGCAATCGCGCCCTGACTCGCCGCAGGCCGCGTTGACGGCGCCACGTTTGCGGTACCATATCGCATGACCGAACGTACGAACGCCTCCGGAGTAAACGCGTGAACGCCCGCCTGCGCGAAGCGATCCCGGGCGCGCTCCTGGGAATCGAGTTGCTGGCGTTGCTCGCCTTCGAAGCTCGCCGCCCGCTACGAATCAAGACGGAATCGAAAGTACGTCGCGACGTTCGCAACGCGGCCGTTGCCGCGATCGCCGCCATCCCCTTCGCGGCGATCGAACGCCCGATCGCGCTGCGTCTCGCGCAGTTGACCGAGCGGCGAAAGATCGGGCTCGTTCACCTCATCCGTCTCCCAGAGCCTCTTCGAACACTCGCGGCCGTCCTGCTCATGGATTACTCGATGTATTGGTGGCACGCGCTCACACATCGCATCGGTTTTCTCTGGCGCTTTCACGCCGTTCATCACGTCGATCGCGATATGGATGCGAGTACGGCGTTTCGCTTTCACGCAGGCGACATGCTGCTCTCGGTTTTGTGGCGTGCGTTACAAGTCGTAGCGATCGGCGCGTCGCCACGGGCGTATACGATCTGGCAAACCTCGCTCACGCTCTGCATCGCCTTCCACCATGCCGACATCGCGCTCCCGCCCGCCCTCGAACGACGGATCGCCTGGCTCGTCGTCACGCCGCACCTCCACGGCATCCACCACGCCGATCGCGCGGATCTCGAATCGGCGAATTGGTCGAGCGGCCTCACCATCTGGGATCGGCTCCATCGCACCTTTCGCGACGACGTCGCGCACGGCACACTGCGCATGGGTCTTCCCGCTTATCGCCACGATCGCGACGCGGCCTTTGGGTCGCTGATGACGATGCCGTTCGGACCGCAGCGCGATGCATGGGTTTCGAACCACGATGCGACAGCGTAACGCATAGCTCCGGGCCACCCATCTCCAAACGGTACACGATTTTAACTGCGATGCGGACGATACAACAGCGCGAGTCGCGCCGGCGGCACGCCCACATGATACAGCACCAAAATACTCAACCACAAAGCGATCGCACGAAACGGCCGATGCTCGAAGCGCCGTGACGACGTCGTCACGATGAGATCGAGACGTTTCGTACGGCCACGGCGCCGGAGACGCCGAACGAACGCGTAATCTTCCATCAGCGGCATGCCTCCGAAGCGCCCGAGTTCTTCGAAGACCTCGCGGCGGACGAAGATCGCACTATCGCCGAAAAACGATCCGAACACGCGCTGCTGATTGGCATAACACCAGGCGAGGGTGCGCGTGAAAAATCCCTTGCCTGTAAATCGCAATCGAAAGTTGCCGCCGACGACGCGCGCGTCGCTCAGCGCACTGCGTATCGCCGCGATAGCGCCGTCGGGCAGCGACGTATCCGCGTGCAAGAAGAGCAATATCTCTCCGCCGGACTCGTCCGCTCCGGCATCGAGTTGCCCGCCTCGGCCGAGCGAACAGCCGATGGTTCGCGCCCCGTACGACGACGCAAGCGCGACCGTCTCGTCGGAACTCCCACCGTCGGCAACGATCCATTCGAAGGGACCGTCTTGCCGTGCGATCTCGCTTGCACGCGCGCGTACGTTCGTCGCTTCATCGAGCGTCGGCATCACGATCGAGACGAGCATCGCGTTCGTATCGCTCACCGCCCCCTACCCGCGAAAGCGGAAAACGGTGCGTATGATTCGCCGCACGAACGACGTCGCGAGACGTTCGTACCATGCGTCGGCCGCACGACGCACGCCGTACCCATACGACGGATAGGGATACACGGTATCGGCGATCTTTGCGGCGGTGAGCTTCGTACCGATCGCGAGCGCGACTTCGCAATTGAGTTCGCCCGCACGCGCGCCGAGAATCGATGCGCCGAGCACGCGTCCTCCACGACCCACGAAGAGTTTCGTGCTGCCCGTCGTCGCGTCGTCGACGATCGCACGATCCAGTTCGTCGTTCGCGAAGGCGTACGTCGAAAAACGCGTTCCACGTTTGCGAAGCGTGGCTGCGGTCGAACCGACGTGGGCGAGTTCGGGGCTCGTGAACGTGCACCACGGGACGGCCGCACGATCGAAGCGTTTCCGCACGCCCAAAAGCGCGTTCGCGACCGCAACTTTGGCCGTCTCCTCGGCGACGTGCGAGAAATATGGCGGCCCGATCGCATCACCCGCAGCAGAGATATGCGCGACGTTCGTGCGACCGCGAGTATCGACGACGATCGCGCCGTCGCGAACGATGACACCCGCAGCCTCGAGGCCGTAGCCCGCGACACGAGGCGTTCGGCCGATCGCGACGAGCACGCGATCGCACGGTATCTCACTCGCGTCAGAAAGCTTTAGGACCGTCGTCTTTTCGAAACGAGACGATGCGACGACGCGCACGCCGAGCGAGAAACGCACGCCTTCGCCCTCGAGGACGGCTCGCAGAACGCGGGCGTGTTCGGCGTCGTCGTTTTCGAGCGGGCGCGTCGCCGTGCTCACGACATGAACGAGCGTCCCCAATCGCGCGAACGCCTGCGCGAGCTCGAAACTCGCGGGCCCACCGCCGATGATCGCAAGACGCTGCGGACATTCTTCGAGGTCGAAGATCGTATCCGTCGTCTCGTAGGGCACGTCGAGCTCCAGGGGCGTGGGATCGCTTCCGGCACAGATCACGAATGCGCGCGCCGTGAGCGTTACTCGCGCATCGCGCCCGCACACGAGGAGGCGGCGCGCATCGAGAAAGGCGGCATCGCCCGCGATCGTTCGCACGCCGAATCGCGCGAGCGCCTCGGGCGAATCGGCGCGCGTGTAGATCGCCTCGCGCGTGCGATCGAGATACGCGCGAACCTTCGTCCACACGACGTGCGGCTCGGCGTCGACCATCCCGAAGACCTTTGCCACGCGGACGCCATGTGCGATCGAAGCGACGTGGAGAAGCGCCTTGCTCGGCACGCAGCCACGCCACGTGCACTCACCGCCGAGTCGGTCGCGTTCGACGATCGCCGTCTTCGCACCGAGCGACGCGCCGACGATTGCCGCAACGAGGCCCGCCGCACCACCGCCGAGCACCACGAGATCGTACAGAGGACGCACGCGAGAGCGCTTCGTGCGCTAGGTGTTCCATCCATTGAGCGCAACGAGCGCGCCCACGAGCACGGTCGCGAATGCGACCCAAAGCGCGACGGCCCCGACACATGCAGCCGCAACGACCGACGTACGCAACCGAATCGCGAGCGCGATCGCGACGGCGAACGTCACGATATTGCCTGCGAGCTCGATTGCATGTCCGCCGACGAAATGCGTGTAGAACGGATATGCGAGACAGATCAAAATCAACGCATCGACGGCACGCGCGTCGCTTTTCGCGCGAAGACTGCGATGCCGTGCGACGGACCATCGTGCGGCGCCCATCGCCGCGAAGAGCACGACCCAAATTCCCCCGATCGCCGGACCCGGCGGCGCGAAGGCCGGCCAGATTTCATGCGGCCGACGCGCGATGCCGAAGAACGCGAGCGTGCCGTTTGCGATCACGGCAATCGCGACGGCCGTCGCGATATTCGCTGCGAGTCCACGACGATCGTCGCGATTAAAAAGCGCGAGGCTGGTGCTCACGCGGGTTCGAGCTTTTCGATCTTATCGACGAGATGGATCGGCAGCGACATATCGTGATCGTCTCCGAAAAAATACGCCGAAAGCGACGACGGCGTGAGGATATCGGTGCGAAAATGCCCCGTATGTGTGGTGCCGTCGGTGAGATAGATGCGCACCGGCCCAACCGCGTGGGCGATGAACTCATGAATCGACGTAAACGCTCGCTTCCCGACGACGGCAACCGGTCGTGCCACGTCCCGACGATACGAAAGCGGGACAACGCATGCTGTGAACTAGGTCACCGGGTCGTACGTCGTCGTCGAGACGGCGTTCGTAATCGTGGGCGCCGCAAGCGGCTCTTCGAGCGATGCCGCAAGCGTATCGGCGCCCGGCAACGGATGCTCTTCGCCGAGCGGGCGTTGCAGTGCCACCAGATACCCACCCTCGGGGGAAGCCGTGATACCCCGAATCTCCCAGCCGAGAGCTCCGAGCATAGCCAGCGACGGATCGGGATGGCCCTCGAATCCGAACACGGCGACATGGTGAAACCAGAACTCGAAACAGACGCGCATTTTTTTACCCTACCCGGTTCGGAAAAGAAAAACCACACGTCTCCGCGACTAATGACTCAGGATTGGCGCGCCTTCTTTTTCGACTTGCGTCGACCATTGGCCGAGCGACGCGAGACTGTTCATCCGGGCACGGTGATGGATTGCTTTGTGTGCGGCATCGACGTTTGCGTCATTGCCCTTCCACGTATTGAGCGCGGGCTGTTGCAGCGCCCGGCCGTAGGAGAACGTGAGCGGCCACGGAGCGTTACGCCCCTTGCCCAAGACGTTGATTTCGTTGAGATGCGCGGTCGCATCTTCGTTGCCCTGACCGCCGGAGAGAAACGCGATACCGGCGACCGAAGCGGGCACGTAATCCATCAGAACGGCGAGCGTGCGTTCGGCGACTTCGCGAACCGAGGCTTTCGTTGCAGCTTTTTGGCCGGAGATCACGTAGCTCGGCTTGAGCACCATCTCACCGAAGTTGACGTTCTGATCGACGAGCGCGTCGAAAACAAAGCGAAGCGTCCGGCGATGGACGGCTTCGCTCGTTTCGAGCGAGTGCGACATCGCACCGTCCATGAGGACTTCGGGCTCGATGATCGGCACGAGACCGCCACGCTGACAGATCGCACCGTATCGCGCGAGCGCATGCGCGTTCGCGATCAGGCACGCGTCGGTCGGTAAGCCCGTCTTCTCGTCGATCGTGATAACCGCGCGCCACTTTGCGAACTTCGCGCCCATCTTCACGTACTCGTCGACGCGCTTCGCGAGACCGTCGAGGCCACCCGTGATCTTTTCATCCGCGGGCGCGAGGGCGAGATGTTCGATTCCCGTATCGAGCTTGATGCCCGGGAATGAGCCCGATGCCTCGAGTGTTTGGATGAACGTTTTACCACTCATGGCGTTCTGGCGAATCGTTTCGTCGTACAGAATGACACCGCTGAAATACGTTCCAAAATCGGGCATCGTAAAGAGCAGATCGCGATATTTGCGGCGGTTCTCTTCCGTCTCTGCGATATTGAGTGGGACGAAGCGTTTGTTCGCGGTGGTCGTGCTCTCGTCGGCCGCGAGGATCCCTTTACCCGGGGCAACCATCGCGCGAGCGACCGATGCGAGTTGGCTACTCATGACGTTGCGTGCTCCTTGAGGAGATTCGATGATGTGATTTCATTGAGGTGCGAGTGATGGACGAACGAGCGCAAATCATGTTTGCCGTCGACCATGCGCGTCGTATGCGTGAGCGAGGAAATGATGATGGATTGCGTGTACGCGCTCCCGCGAATGTAACTGACCCCTTGCAAGAGTTCGCCGTCGGTCACACCCGTCGCGCAGAGCATGGCGAGATCGCTCTTGCACAAGTCGTCGAGGGTGAGGATGGCGGTCGGGTCGAGCCCCTCGTTTTTCGCGATGACGTCTTCCCCCTCGCGGAGCCACAGGCGCCCCTGCATATCGCCGCCGAGGCACTTGATCGCGCAGGCGGCAACGACGCCTTCGGTCGCACCACCGATACCCATGAGCATATCGATGCGCGTGCGTTCTTCGAGCGCGGCGATCACGCCGTTTGCGATGTCGCCGTCACCGAAGAGACGGACGCGCGCGCCGAGTTCGCGCAACTGTCGCACGAGTTCGTCATTGCGCGAACGTTCGAGCACCGCGACCGTAATCTCACCGATCGGTCGCCCCATCGCCTTCGCGACGGCGGTGACGTTCTCGGCAACCGACGCATCGATCGAAATGACGCCGCGGCACTGGCTGCCGACGATGATCTTATCCATGTATGCGACGTGCGTGTGGAAGAGCGAGCCACGTTCGGCCGCTGCAACGACACTGATCGCGCCGTGACCGCCCTTACTCGCGAGCGTCGTTCCGTCGATGGGGTCGACGGCGACGTCCATCTTCGGTCCGTCTCCCGTCCCGACGTGCTCTCCGATATAGAGCATCGGGGCCTCGTCTTTCTCGCCCTCTCCGATGACGACGATGCCGTCGATATCGACTTCCCCAAGGACGCTGCGCATCGCATCGACGGCAGCTTGATCGACGCCATTCTTGTCACCGCGGCCCACGAGCCTGCCCGAAACGATCGCGGCAGCCTCGGTAGCACGCAAAAACTCTAATTCGACACGAGCGTCGATCCGGCGACTGGTCATCGTCCCCATTTGTTTCATAGGTGATCCAAACTCTTGCTGCGAGAGCGGACCCGGGCCCGGCGCGTGCGAAAAATGGTTTATGACGACGATGACCGCTCCGCGGATGCGCGATCGCTTTCCCACGCTCGCCGGTGCTACGTATCTCGTGTCGCATTCGATGGGTGCGCCGCCGCTCGCATCGCGCGACTCGCTCGAGCGTTATTGGAGCGCTTGGGCGACGGACGGTCCCGAAGCGTGGGAAGTGTGGTTACCCGAACTCGGAGAGATCGCGGCCGGTATCGCCGCACTCTTGGGCGCGGCGGCGAATACCGTCTCGCTCGTACCCAACGTCTCGCTCGGGCAAGCCGCGATCGCCTCCGCGCTCACGTTCGGTCCCGACCGCGATGGCGTGGTGATGGAGGCGTTGCAGTTTCCGACCGTGACGTACGTGTGGTCGGCGTGGCAGAAATACGGCGCGCGCATCGTTACCGTGCCCTCCGACGACGGGCGCACGATGTCGACCGATCGGATCTGCAGCGCGATCGACGAACGAACCGCGGTCGTCGCCCTCTCCCACGCCGCCTACGTTTCGGGTTCGCTTCTCGAGATCCACGCGATCCAAGCGCGATGCCGCGAAGTCGGCGCGATTTTCGTGCTCGACACGTATCAGACCACGGGTATCGTTCCGCTCGACGTGAGCGCACAGGGAATCGATGTGGTGGTCGGCGGCAGTCACAAGTGGCTCTGCGGAGGCCCGGGCTGCGGCTTCCTCTACGTCCGGCCCGGTTTGCGCGATCGACTCGCACCCGCAGTGACCGGCTGGATGGCACACGCAGAGCCCTTTGCGTTCGCACCCGCGCCGATCACGCTCGCGCGCGACACGCACCGGTACAACACGGGCACGCCGACGATGCTCGGCTATCTCGTCGCGCGCGCCGGACACGATGCAATTGCGGAGATTGGCGTTCCGGCGATTCGCGCGCATAATGCGCGGCTCACCACGCGCATCATCGAGTCCGCACTCGCACGCGGTTTCACGATTCCGACGCCACTCGAGGCCGAGCGACGAACGGGATGGATCGGTATCGACTTTCCTGGCGCCGATCGTGCGACCCAAGCGCTCATCGATCGACGCATTTTTATCGACTATCGACCGGGATGCGGCATGCGCGTCGGACCGCATTTCTACTCGACCGACGAAGACATCGACGTGTTTTTCCACGCACTCGATGAGATCGCACGCTCGTTATGATCGCCGCATTCGGTGCGCTTCACGCACTCGTGCTGCTCGCGCTCGCGACCTCACCCGTACCGCCGCCTTCGACGCTCCCGCGTTGTATCGAGGCCGACGTCAAGATGGTCGTTCGCCTCGACTCGGCACTCAATATCGCGGGCGACTCGTTTTCGTTCAAAATCACACGACAGGTCCCGGCGCATGGCGACGTACCCGAGGTTCCGCTCGGAACGCGAGGCTACGGCATCATCTCGTACGCCGACCACGCGCATGGCGCAGGTACGCCCGGTCGACTCGTCATCGAACCGCGGTTTCTCGAGCTTTCGGGCGGTACGCACGTACCCGTGATGGCCGATCCGCAGATGACGGAATCGTTCGTCACCGGCGCCACGAAAAACGTCAACGGCGCGCTCGGTTTCGTACCCGGATTCGGGCTCGCGGTCGGAGGTTACAACGCGCTCCATCGCGGCAAAGAAATCGTCATCGACAAAGGCACGACGTTTCGCGTCGTGCTCGGCGACGATCTCGCCGCAGGCACCTGTTTCGTGCCACCACCCGACGCGCCCGATCTGCGCTAATGCCGGTGGAGATGATCGGGATCTGAGGCGTGCGCGTGCACGTGTGCGAGCGGTTCGTGATCGTGGACGTGCATGTGTTCGCCCCGGAACGACGGTAAATGCTCGTGCGTGTGGTGATCGTCGTCGTGCCGATGCACGTGTTCGTGCCGATCCGATGCGTGGAGGTGCGGATGCGCGTGACGTTCGCTCGCGTGCAGGTACGCACCGAACGCGATCGCGATGAAGCCGAAAGCCGTTGCGGGACCGATCGTGCGTTCGCCGAGCGCCAGTGCGAGCACGGCACCGACGAAAGGCGCGATCGCGAAGACCGAGGCCGTACGCGCGATTCCGAACGTTCGCTGCGCGCGCAAATACATCCACAAGCTCGCGCCGTAGCCGATCGCGCCGACGACGACGAGTCCGAGCGCGTCCCAAGCGGCGATATTCGATTCCCGCGCGACGATCGCGGCGAGCGCGGCGAACGCAGCTCCGAGCGATGCTTTGATGAAAACCGTCGTCGCGAAGGGCACGTCGACGAGCAGCGACGCGAGCGCATTGTCGAGCGCCCAAAACGCCGTCGCGGCGACGACGAAAGCGATGCCGATTCCGCCGGCATGCGAGTTCGCGCCGGGAATCGCGAGCGCGAACGCGCCCACGACGATTGCAATGCACGCAACGACCACGCGCCGCGAGACGAATTCGCGAAACGCGAGTGCCGCGAGCGCGATGCTCAGCGGCACTTCCATCGTGAGCGCGAGCGAGGCTCCGAGCGCGCCCGTGCGATGCAAGCCGTATGCGAGTGCCGCGGGCGCGAGCATCGCGCCGAAAATCGCCTGCGCGCCCAAGAGCAACGCGCGTCGCCGGACGCTCAACACGGGCACGACATCGCGAGCAAAGGGCGATGCGAAAAGCGCGGCTCCCGCATAGAGCAACGCGGCAATCGTCAACGGCCCAAGGGACGCGCCGAATCGTGCGACCAGCGGCGTCGTCAGCCCAAAGGCGATCGCCGACGCAAGCGCCCACGCGAATCCGCGCAGAAGCGGTGTCATGAGCGGAACGTTCGCGCGAGCATGGCGGCGCGCCCGCATCGCCGTACACGGATGCGATGGAACACGTCCGGCTCGCGACGCTCGCGGATGCGAAGGAGATCGCGGCGATCTACGCGCCGTTCGTGGCGGACACGCACGTCTCGTTCGAGGAAGTGCCGCCACACCCGGATGCGATGCGCGAGCGACTCGTCGCCACGCGCGACACCATGCCGTGGATCGTTTGCGAACGGAACGGTCGCGTCGCGGGCTACGCGTATGCGAGCGCGCATCGAACGCGCGCGGCGTATCGATTTTCCGTCGATACGAGCGCATACGTTGCCGATGCGGATCGCGGGACGGGGGTCGGCCGCGCGATGTACGCCGCGTTGATTCGCGTGCTGACCGCGCAGCAATTCGCGAACGCGTTTGCGGGGATCGCGCTCCCCAACGACGCAAGCCTCGCGCTTCACCGGGAGCTCGGATTCGAAGAGGTCGGGCGCTACCGTAACGTCGGCTTCAAAGACGGTGCGTGGCGCGACACGGTGTGGCTGCAGCGGTCGCTCGCGACGCGCACCGTCCCACCGCTCGAGCCGCTCGCACTCGGCGAACTTTCGGCGGAAACGATCGCGCGTGCGCTGACCTAAAGCGCGAGCGCGTCGAGCATCTCGTCGTGAATGACGGCATTGGTTGCGAGCGTCGAGCCGACGTCGACAGAGAAGGCGCCGCCTTCGATCGCGCTCACGCGACCACCGGCCTCACGCACGAGGAGAGCCCCCGCCGCAATGTCCCACGCGAAGAGATCGAACTCCCAAAACGCATCGAGCCGCCCCGCGGCGACGAAGGCGAGATCGAGCGCGGCGGATCCACCGCGGCGCACGCCCTGCGCGATCCGCGAGAGTGCGGCGAAATGCGCGCCGTTGCGATCGTAGTGCGCGGGCTTGAAACCCGTGCACACGAGTGCGTCACCAAGACTCGCGATACCACTGACGGCGATGCGTTTGCCATTGCACGTCGCGCCCGCGCCGCGCTCGGCTGCATAGAGCTCGTCGAGGGCGGGTGCGTAGATCGCCGCGGCAACGAGTTCGCCCGCACGTTCGTACCCGATCGAGACGCAATAGAGCGGATAATCGTGGGCGAAATTCGTCGTGCCGTCGAGCGGATCGACGATCCATCGTTCATCGCTCGTGCCAACGCTGAGCCCACCTTCTTCGCCCAAAATCGTGGCCTGCGGGAACGCCGCGCGCAAGCGCTCGACGATCAGCGTTTCGCTCGCTCGATCAGCGCGCGTCACGATGTCGGCACGCTGCGCTTTTTCGACGATTCCGAGCGGCGTGCCGACGTGTGCGAGGATGATGGCGCCCGCTTCTCTCGCGATTTCGACCGCACACTGAAGCGGGTTCATGGGCCTCCAAAGCGCAAGGGCGCAGCATGTTCGAACGCATCGTTACCGCGATCGAGACCACGGTCCTCGGTCTCTGGGCCGGATCTATGGCCGGGTTCGCTTTCATCTTCGCCCCGATCGCCATCAAGTCGGTGCCGCACATGGACACGTTCGCGTCGCTCATCGCGGCGACGATTCGCGGCGTCGGGAGTTTCGGGACGATCTGCGGCGGCATCGCCATCGCCGCCTCGCTCGCACGCGTCGGGGGAGGCGGGGGCCGCAATCTCGCCCTCGTGCGGATCGGTCTCGTGGCAGTGGCGCTCGCGTTGAGTGCTTACGAATCACAAACGATCATTCCACGGATGGAGGCGACCGCGGCGCGGGTTCCGGGACCAATCGATAGCGTACCAAAAGACGACCCGCGGCGCGTGGCCTACGACGCCGAACACAAAGCCTCGTCGAGCGTGTACGGCACGGCGTTTCTGTGCGTCGTGGCCGCACTTTCACTCGCCGCATTCGGCCGTCGCGCGCAGGCCTAGCTCCTCACGCGAGGGCCGAGGCAACGGACGTGGGAAACACCGCTATCACACCGATCGAGCGCAGGCGCGACCGGTCTTTCGTTTACTAGGGCGCAGCGAGAAAGGGGCGAGCGTGTGAGTTTTTATGACGGCTACCTCTCCGAACTCGTCGGTCGTCCGGCGATCGTTTCGGGTGACCCGACGAAGACGACCGTCGGCCGTGTCGCAGACTTTCTCGTCACGAAGCCCGACGACACGTTTCCGCGCATCGACGGCGTCATCTTTAAAACAAAATCCGGGCCACGCTACAGCCCCATGGCCGATGTCATGGATATCAATCCACGCGGCGCGCTCACGCTTCGTGTCGCACCCGAGCAACCGGCCGTGCCCGGAGACGAAGCTCTCTATCTCATCGAGGATCTCTTCGATAAGCAGATCGTCGACGTAAACGGCCGCAAAGTCGTACGCATCAACGATCTCGAGGTCGCCAATACCGGCGGAGCGCTCCGCGTTGTCGCAGCCGACATCGGCGTTTCGGGACTCTTGCGGCGCCTCGGTGCCGATCGGCTCGCGCCCGCATTAACCCGGCGCGTCCCGCGGTCGCTCATCGCGTGGGACAACGTCGCTCCGATTGCCGACGTCAATCCCGTCAACGTCAGGCTTTCGGTTGCCGAGAACCGTCTCGCCCGCTTGCATCCATCCGAACTCGCCGACATCATCAGCGATCTCTCGGCGCAAGATGCTGCGCGCGTCGTGCAATCGCTCGACGACGAAACGGCAGCCGATGCGTTCGAACATCTCGATTCGGATACGCAGCGCTCGATCATCGACGATCTCGGGAGCGACCGCGCTGCCGACATCATCGAAGAGATGGACTCCGACGACGCAGCCGATCTTTTAGGCGAACTCGACGAAGAAAAACGCGCGGAACTCCTCGCGAAGATGGACGACCGCGCCTATGCCGACGAACTGGAAGATCTCGTCGATTACGAACCGGATTCTGCGGGCGGACTTATGACGACCGATTTCGTCTGGATCTATCCGCACCGTACGACGGCGGCGACGATCAAAAAGATTCGTGAAATCGCGCCTGAGTCGGAGTTCATTTACTACCTCTATGTCACGGACGAACATCAAAAACTCATCGGCACGATTAGCTTGCGCACGCTCCTGCTCGCGCTACCGACGGCCTTCATCCATAAGATTATGGATACGGATATCGTGAGTGTGGCGGCCGACACGTCGGCGCAAGACGTCGCCGCGACGATCGCGCGTTACGATCTCCTCGCCCTGCCCGTTCTCGACGACGGCGGACGCGTGCTCGGCATCGTTACCGTCGATGACGCAATCGATGCGATCATGCCCGAGAAAGTCGCGAGTTCGCTCCCGCGCCTCGTGCGCCATAGCGCGAGACGTCCGCGTGCGAACTAGTACCGCCGTTTCGAAACGCCCGACGATGTGGCGTCAGATGCTCATGTTTTTCTCGGTCATCGGTCCCGGCATCATCACCGCAAACGCCGATAACGACGTCGGCGGCATCACCACGTATTCTCTCGCCGGCGCCCAGTTCGGCTACTCGATGTTGTGGTTACTCATCCCCGTGACACTCGCGCTCATCGTCACGCAAGAGATGTGCGCGCGCATGGGTACCGTCACGGGTAAGGGTCTCGCCGATTTGATCCGCGAGAACTTTGGCGTAAAAGTAACGGCGATCGTTCTCCTCCTCTTCGTGATCGGCGATCTCGGGAATACGGCGGCTGAATTCGCCGGCATCGCTTCGGCCGCGCCGATCCTTCAGGCGTACGTGCCGTTTCTGTCAAAATTTCTGCTCGTACCGTTCGCAGCGATCTTCGTCTTCACGGCAGTCACGCGCGGCAATTACAAAATCATCGAGCGCGTCTTCTTCATCTTCTGCGCGGTCTATCTCGCGTACGTCGTCGACGCATTCCTCATCAAGCCGGCACCCCCGTGGGGACCGATCCTCCACGCGACGATCGTCCCGCATTTCAATCCGACCAGTGCCTATCTGCTCACGGTCATCGCCGTCATCGGAACGACGATCTCGCCCTGGATGCAATTTTACATCCAATCCGCCGTCGTCGAAAAAGGCATTCGGATCAAAGATTACGGGTACTCGCGGATCGACGTCATCAGCGGCGCGATCCTTACGGACGTGATCGCATTCTTCATCGTCGTTGCGAGCGCGGCGACGATCTACTACACCAATACCCACCTCGCACCGGGGCACAAGCCGATCGTCGTCGCCGATGCCGGCGACGTCGCGCAAGCGCTATCGGGCTTTGGGAAGTACGCATCGCTGCTCTTCGCGATCGGCTTGCTTAACGCGGCGATCTTTACGGCATCGATCCTCCCCCTCTCGACCGCGTACTACGTTTGTGAAGCATTCGGCTTCGAATCCGGCGTGGAGAACCGGTTCTCGCAGGCGCCCGTTTTCTATGGCTTCTATCTCGGGCTCATCGTCGTCGGCGCGGGTTTCGTCCTCATTCCAGGCGCGCCACTTTTGGCGACGATCTTTTATTCCCAAGTCCTCAACGGCGTGCTGCTTCCGGTCGTCCTCGTGCTCATGCTCTTGCTCATCAACAACAAACGCATCATGGGTCCGTACACCAACGGTCTCGCGTTCAACGTCATCGCGTGGGCGACCGTCGTGATCGTCGGCGTACTCACGATCGTCTCGACCGTGCAACAAATTCTCGCCCCGACCGGCACCGGCGGGTAGGTGCCGATCCTCTTCGTGCATGCGGCAGCCGTTTCGCTCGCTGCGACGCAAGCCGGCATCGAACGCATTCGCAAACCCGTCGCGATCCGCCATGCCCTCGCGACCGATATCGTCGATCCACGTGCGATGTTCTTCGCCCACGATGACGTCGATTACGCGCGCATCCGCCATGCCGTCACGTCGCATTTACACGGCGACGAATCGCGCGTTATCCTCTCATGTTCGGTCTATAACGGCTTCGCATCACGACTGGAAAACGATCTCGGTTTGCCGGTCGAACGGTCCGACGAAGCGGGAGCGCGATTGGTAACCACCCGAGGCGAGCGCATCGGCCTCGCGGTAAGCTACCCGCCATCGTATGCGGTCGTCGAGGCGCGACTCATGGAAATTTCTCAGGAAGAAGGTCGCGCGACGACCCTCGTCCCACTGCTCGCGGACAACGCTTTCGCCTTTGCCGACGACGTCGACCGTTACGAACGCGTCCTCCTCGCTGCAGTTGCGGACGCTCCGGAGGTCGACGCAATTTTTCTCGCTCAATACAGCATGGATCCCTACGCGCCGCGCATCTCCGAAGCGACACGCGTTCCCGTCGTCAGCGCGCTCGAAGCGACGCTCGCCTCCCTATGACGCCACCATCGCGGACCATCTTCTTAACGTTTGTCGGCGTCCTCGCGCTCACGATCGTTCTCGGCGTGACGTTCTTCCGCCGCTCGATCGTCGAGAACGTCTCGATCGGCCTCGCCAATCGCGACGTCGCCGCCGCATTTCACAAACATCGGCTCAACTTTCTCATCCTCGGCAAACAAGAAGACGAAGGCACGACCGACACCATCATCCTCGCACACGTCGATCTCGGCGCGCGCATCGCGACGCTCGTTTCGATTCCGCGCGACACGTGGGTCCCGGTCCCCCATCACGGCCATCAGAAACTCAATAGTGCGTATGGCTACGGCGGGTCGGCGCTCACCGCGAAAATCGTCGGCGACCTCGTGGGCGCGCACGTCGATTCGACGCTGACGATCGATCCCGTCGGTGCGAAACAACTCGTCGACGCGCTAGGCGGCCTCAATATCAACGTCGAGCACGACATGGATTACGACGATAATTACGGCGATCTGCACATCCATCTCAAAAAAGGCGAACAGTATCTCGACGGTGGCCAAACGCTTCACTACATGCGCTTTCGTCACGACGCCGAATCCGATTTTGGCCGCATGCGCCGCCAACAACAGGTCATACGACAGATCGTGAAAACGCTCGGCGAACCGCAGAACTGGCCGAAGATTCCGCGTATCGTGCGACTCGCGCGCAAAGACGTCGCCACGCCCCTGAGCGACGCCCAACTCCAAGCGCTCGTCGAGCTCTATCGCGGCGTTCCAAGTGACAACGTTCGCGCGTTCACGTTACCGGGACGCGCGGCGTTCGTCGGCGACGCGTCGGTGGTGCTCGTCGACGAACGCTGGGCCAAGATCGTGGGCACGCTCGTCTGCGCGCAAAGCGATCCCCCGCAAGACGTCGTCTTGGTCGCGAATGCGACCGGCCTCTCCGATCTGTCGAAGACGGTCGTGGGCGCGCTGCGCGGCGGCGGATGGAACGTGCGCACTTTCATCGACGAGCCCGAGAAAACGGCATCCGAAGTCATCGGTGAAACGGCGGCGGCGCATCGCCTCAGCAAGGCCTTCGGAACGCTCCCCCACCGGCCCGGGCCGAGCACGATTCTCCGCCTCGGCATCGACGCGCGGCCGAGTACGTAACCCCGCAACGTCGGCAAAGCGGTATTGGCACCACGAGCGGCTAAGGCGGCGCATCCCCCCGTCCAATGCATGCCATACGATCCTTAGCCGCCGCCGATTGTGTTGCCAGGTGAAACTTGTAACGATCCTTGCCATTGCCGCACTGATGCTCGGTGCGACCCCCGCCTTCGCCGATGGCGAAGCGAACGATGCGGGCTGCGCGAGCACGATCGATTTTCGCATCGTCGGATCGTGGATCTCGGAGGACGGCGGCGAACAACGTCAGTTCTTACCGTCGTCGAAATCGCTGACGCCGAGCGGTCAGCAGGTCACGACCGAGTCGTGCATGGCCACGCCCGATGATCTCGAGGAAGTTGCGAGCACCGAGATCGCGCCGCACCTACGCACCATTACGGAATCCCACTATCACCTCGGTTTTATCGGCCTCGATCGCGTGCTCGTGACCTTTCCCAACGGGGTGATGCGTCTCTTCCGTCGCATCGTCGCAGCCCCAGGCCACGTGATCGACGCTGTCGCTCACCGCCACCAAACGTAAACGCGTGACGAGCGAGGGCCAACTCGCGTCACCTTAGGCGGCAGGAGCCATCAGCTTCCACGCGTGCATTCCCACGTAGTACACATATGCGAAGACGACGAAGCCGAGGGAGAGGACGCCGACCACGAGCGGTTTCGGTCGGCCCTTTCGTTCGAAAACGTTCGCCATCGCGTACGTCCCGCCGTTGAGGATCGCGAGGATCCAATGCGGGGCGGGCGGCGGGTATTTCGTAATACCCCACACGGCCGCACCGAGTACGATCTGGAGGACGAGCACATACAGGATGTAACGACGCGCGGGCGCCCAAAAGATGGCTACAAGCGAGGCGAGGACCAAAACGAAGCCGAGCCCGTAGTGGACGTACAGAATTCCCATATCGCGGAGGGCTTCGCGTGATCGATACCGCCGTCATGTCGAACGACGAACTCGTCGACTTCGCTGAAACGCTCGCGCGCATCGCGAGCACGGGCGGAGGCCCAAAAGCCCTCGCTGCAGGGCTCGCCACGCTCATCGATGCCGCCGTGTTGGTCGAAGACGCGGAATGGCGGCACGTGGCCCTCGCGGGTGCGAGCGTGCGTTCCGTGCCACCGACGAGCCGCGATCTCATCGCAACCGCGACCAAAGATGGGAGCGAAGGCCCCGTCGTCTTGCGTACGCCGGGCGATACGCTCCCCGGCTTTGCCGTGCGCATTCGCGGCGGCGACGCGCCCCTCGGCTGGCTCTCGGTTTTTCCGGTAAGCGTCGCGGCCGATGGCCGTCTCGGCGCGCTGCGTTTGACGGCGGCTGCGATCGCAGTCGAACTTTCCCGCGACGCGGGCGGCGGCAAAAATCGGCGCAAGTCGTTCTGGGATCGCTTGATCTCACGGGCGTACGACGATCCGATCGAAGCCAAAGACGATGCGACCGCGCGCGGCATCGCGCTCGCCGCGAACTACGTCGCCGTGGCGATCGAAGCCGAGGGGCTCGAGGAAGCTGTCGCCGCAGCGAAGATGGGCGAGCTGCGCAAGATCGCACTCGAATCGCTCCGGACGGGTGCCGGCGATACGATCGTGCTCGAACGTGGCGGTGGGTTCGTCTTCCTCTGCCCGGCGCCGATGGACGTCGATGCGGCCAACGTCCGCACCGCTGCCACGCTCATCACACGCTCGGCGACCAAAGTCCAGTTCGGTGCGAAAATCGTCGGTGGCGTCGGCCGCGCGGCCGATGCGATCAACGCGTATCGTACCGTCGATGAAGCACGCGAATCGATGTTCATCGCGCGGCGCCTTTTCGGCGGCTCGCGCGTGATGCCGTACGACGATCTCGGCGTCTACCCGCTCCTCTTACGTGGCGGTGCGACGCAGGTCGAACTGCGCGCATTTTGCGATCGCATTCTGGCACCGCTACGTGCGTACGACGAAAAGCATCAAACCGAACTCATCCGCACGTTGCGGCTGTATTTCGACGTGGGCCAGAACGTCAAGACGGCAGCGGCCGAACTTTCGGTTCATCGCCATACCGTTTTTTATCGCCTACGCCAGATCGCCGAGATCAGCGGCCACGACCTCGATTCCGCACACGACCAACTCACGCTAAGAACGGCGATGGCCATCGATGCACTCAACTCATCAGATCAACGGTAAGACCGCCCGCCGCGACGTTCTCAAGCTCGCCAAAGAACGCGACGTGCGTTTCGTGCGGCTCTCGTTCGTCGACATCTTGGGGATCAGTAAAAACGTCACGATCCCCGTGAGCGAACTCGAGCGCGCGCTCGACGGAAAGGTCACCTTCGACGGTGGTTCGATCGACGGATTCGTGCGCGGCGAAGAAGCCGATATGATGCTCTTGCCCGACCTCACGACGTTCGCGATCTACCCGTGGACGGTGAACGGGCACACCGAAGCACGCATCATCTGCGATATCGCGACGCCCGATGGCGAACCGTTCGAAGGCTGTCCGCGCACGACGCTCCGACGCGCGATCGAAGACGCGGGCGACGTGCTCACGGGCGTACAGAGCGGCCTCGAAGTCGAGTTCTACCTTTTCGAATTCGACGCGGCGGGCCAACCCACGACGCTTTCCAACGATGTCGGTTCGTATTTCGACATCAACGAAAACGATCGCGGCGAAACGGCGCGACTCGAAATTGTCATGGCGCTCGAGAGCATGGGATTCGCCGTCGCGAGCGCCCATCACGAACACGGAGCGGGCCAACACGAGATCGATATCAAGGAGATGGGTCCGCTCGCCGCAGCCGACGCGCTGATCACGATTCGTACGGTCGCAAAGCATATCGCCGCTCGCCACGGTTTGCATGCGACGTTCATGCCCAAGCCGACGGAGTCACTTGCGGGAAGCGGCGTCCACGTCTACTTCGCACTCCCGCCCTCGAGCGACGCGCCGCTCGAGGCGGGCGAACTCGGGTCGGACGCGCTCTTCGCGATCGGCGGCCTCTTAAAGCACGCTCCGGCTTTTACCGCGATCTGTAACCCGACCGTCAATTCTTACAAGCGTTTGGTCGCCGCTTGGGACGCGCCGATCTATACCGTTTGGTCGCATCGCAGTGCGAACGCACTCGTGCGCGTCCCGACCTCGGAGGACGCTCGCACACGACTCGAGGTGCGCAGCGCCGATCCATCGTGCAATCCCTATCTTGCGATGACGGTCTTGCTCGCGAGCGCGGCGGACGGCATTCGCTCGCACGCACTCCCCGGCGATCCGCTCGTGGGTTCGACCTACGATCTCAACGATCGCGAACGCGAGCGACGTCGGATTCTCACGCTTCCGAAATCGATGCGGCAGGCATTGATCGAACTCGATGGCGATCTCATCGTACGCGGTGCGCTCGGGGACCATATCTATCATGCATTTCGTCATGCGAAGAAAGCCGAGTACGAGCGGTATCGTCGCGCCGTCCATCCGTGGGAACGGGAAGCGTACCTACGCGTCTACTAATCCTAAAACGTCACCGCTCCGCGCGGTTCGGGCCGCGGCCTCACGCAAGAGCTCCCACGCGCGCGCGACATCGGCTTCAGTCGTGCGCTCGTTACCGACCGCGAGGCGAATCGCTACTTTCCCATCGAGCTTCGTCGTCGAGAGAAAGACGTCGCCTGTCGCGTTAACGGCATCGACGATTGCTGAATTTTCGTCGTCCTCATCACCGAATCGAAAGCAGACGACCGAAAGCGGATGCGGCGCGACGACGTCCCAGCCGGGTTCCGCGCGGACCCATGCGGCGAATGTCTGCGCGAGATCGATGTGCGACCGTAAACGTTCGCGCATACCGCGCACGCCGAGATGGCGCATCGCGAACCACAGCTTGAGCGCGCGGAAGCGACGCCCGAGTTGGAGCCCGTAATCCATGTAGTTTCGAACGCCGATCTCAGGCGTCACGAGATAGTCGGCGACCAAACTAAACGTGCGCCGCAAGAGCGGCATATCCCGGACGTAGAGCACGGAGAGATCGATCGGTACGAACAGCCACTTGTGCGGGTTGACGACGAGACTATCGGCGTGTTCGCAGCCGTCGAGGAGATGCGCGAACTCCGGTAAGATCGCTGCCGGCCCGGCATACGCGGCATCGACGTGCAGCCACGTCGCGTAACGTTTGCAGATCGCCGCAATCTCCGGCACCGGATCGGACGTCGTCGTCGATGTCGTGCCGACCGTCGCGGCAACACACATCGGCCGCATGCCGTGCGAAATGTCGGCACGCAGGGCCGCTTCGAGGGCGTCGGGTCGCATCGCATACGCGGCATCGACGGGCACGCGCACCACGTTCGCGCGCCCGACGCCGAGTGCGATCGCGGCTTTCTCGATATGGGAGTGCGTGTGGTCGGTGATATAGACGCGTAGCGCCGGGAGATCGTCGCGACCCGCTAGCCCGCGTTCGCGAATATCGAGTCCGAGAGATTCGCGTGCCGCGGCAAGTGCGGTGAAACCGCTCGTCGATGCCGTATCGTAGATGATGCCGTGCAATCCAGCATCCAGGCCGAGTAACTCGCGCAGCCAGCCGACGACGACGTCTTCGAGCTCGGTCGCGGCGGGCGACGTACGCCAGAGCATCGCGTTGACGTCGAGCGTCGCTGCAAGGGCTTCGGCGATGACGGCGATCGGCGTCGCGCTGATCGAAAAGTACGCGAAAAAGCGCGGATGATTCCAATGCGTGATCCCCGGTATCACGAGTGACTCGAAATCGTTGAAAATCGTGTCGAACGATTCGCCCTCTTCGGGCGCGTGCGTGGGAAGCGCGCGCACGAGATCGCCCGGCTGCGACCGCGAGAGCACGGGATAGGCTCCCGGATCGCGATAGTACGCGTCGATCCAGCGGGCGGCGCGGTCGAAAGAATCTAGGAGATCGGCCAAATGCCTACGATCTCCTCGATGTAAATCGTGGCTCCTTCTTCACCTTCGCGGGCGAGGAAGACCGAGATCGATTTATCGGACAATAATTCGGTGCGCAAAGTACCGACATGCTCGGAGGCGTCGTCCATACGAATGCGGACCAGCCGATTTGCATGTGACCGCAGTTCGGCAACATCGATCATTGGCTCTGGGCTCTGGGACATGTCCGTGGGACGACGGCGTTCTCCACAGGGTTCCGAGTTCGGTCGCAGTCGGAGCCGCGCGGAAGTCACCGACGGCGGCGCGAACGCCAAAGAAGACTACGCGCTGGAGCGTGCGCCGCGCACGAGGGAATGCCATGAAATATCGGACCTATCCAAAAACCGACATCGCCGTTAGCGAGATCGGCTTCGGCCTCTGGACGACGTCGACCGATTGGTGGGGCAAGATGACCGACGATGAAGCCGTCGTGCTCTTGCGCGAAGCACGCGATCTCGGCATCACGCTTTTCGACGCCGCCGATACCTACGGCAATGGCCGCAGCGAAGAGCAGCTCGCCAAAGCCTTCGGCGACTCGCGCGACGGGCTCGTTTACTCGACCAAGTTCGGTTACGACTTCTACACCTATGCGGGCGAACGCAAGGGTCAGCAAGAGATCCCGCATGACTTCTCACCCGCCTTCGTTCGATACGCCCTCGAACAGTCGCTCCGCCGGCTCCAAACCGACGTCATCGATATCTATTCGATCCACAACGCACATCTTACGGAGATCGCCAACGACGAACTCTTCGCGTTGCTCGAAGCCTTCAAAACCGAGGGCAAGATTCGTAGCTACGGCGTCGCGCTCGGGCCTGCGATCGGCTGGCTCGTCGAGGGGTGCGAGGCTGCGACCAAACGCAACGTCACGAATATCCAGATGATCTGGAACATGTTCGAGCAGTTTCCCGGCAACGCGATGCTTCGCGCCGCTTACGACGCGCACGCCGATTCCGGCTACCAGATCCGCGTCCCGCACTCCAGCGGCATGCTCGAGGGTCGCTACACGCTCGAGACGACATTCCCGCCCGGCGACCACCGCATCCATCGTCCCAAATCGTGGCTGATCGCAGGCGTCCAGAAAGTCGAAACCATCCGGTTTCTCGAAACCGCAATGCGTACGCTCGGCCAAGCGTCGATCCAATGGCTACTCGCCGAACCCCGCGCGATGTCGGTCCTGCCGAACATCTACGATCGCGAACAACTCCGCGAATTCGCGGGTGCCTCGGAGTGCGCGCCGCTAACCGCAGACGAGCTCGCACGCATCGCCGAACTCGCGAAGACGAACTACGGTGTCGAAGAGCCCGCGATGAAGTACAAAGGTACGATGTCGCGCGAACTGACCGAGCCCGCAAGTGCCATGGCGAGCGCCTAAACGCACGTGGCATTCGAACGCGTTCTCGCACACGACGCACCCGCACCGATCGGCCCGTACAATCAGGCGATCCGGGCGGGTGGCTTCCTCTTTTGTAGCGGCCAGATTCCGCTCGACGTCGCGACGGGCGAATTGGTCCCGGGCGATATCACCGCTCAAACTCGTCAAGTCATGAAAAATATCGGCGCCGTCCTCGCGGCCGCGGGCGCAACCTTCGCGAACGTCGTTAAGACGACAATTTTTCTCGTCGATATGAACGACTTCGCTGCCGTAAACACGATCTACGGCGAGTCCTTTGGCGTCGATGCCCCGGCTCGGTCGACCGTCGCCGTCGCAGCGCTCCCGAAGGGCTCGCGCGTCGAGATCGAGGTCGTCGCCGCGCTGTCGTAGCCTAGGGAACGCGCACCCGGAACGATGCCGTTAGCGTCGCACCGGAGGCGAGCGTTCCCGCGAAGGTCCACGACACCGAGCCCGTATTTCCAACGGCTGGTTGAGTCGTCGTGCACGACGTAATTCCGGCTGGCAACGCTCCACAAGCGATCGACACAAAAGTCGTCGGCGTCGGTGTCGCGTCTCTGAACGCGAAGGCCGTGATGGAAGAGCCCGTGAGGTTGGTGTAGGTCACCGCGTATTCCAGAATATCGTTCGGCACCGCACCGTTCGCGGTGACGGCCGAGCCGCTCGAAGTCACGTTCCGAACCGTCTTCGAGATCCCGTTACCGCCAACGGTCGTCGTTGCCGTCGATGTGCGGACGTTCGGATCGCTCGTCCCGCTCGGCGGCGCGATCGTCGCGGTATTCGTATACGTCGCCGCGGTCGTCGTCGTCGTGTCGATCGTAAAGGTGACACTGCTACCGCTCGGGAGTGTGGTGATCGTCGAGGTTACGTTCTGCCCACTCGTCGTCACCGTTCCGCAGACGGCGCCACCCGCGGCCGCGCACGTCGGCGTGCCTTTGATCGCAAGCCCCGTCGGTACGGTGTCGCCAAACGTCGCGCCGTCCGCGGGTGAGGGGCCCGCGTTCGATACCACGATCGTATAGGCGAGGAGTTCTCCAGGCCCGACGTTTGCGGGGGCACTCTTCAAGATCGTCAGCGCCGCGCTCGGCGCGATCGTCGTCGCCTGCGACGACGTCAAAATGCTCGTCAGATCCGCATTGATGACCCCGACGCTATTCGCAGGTTCCGGTGAGTTCGCAGTCGGACCGAATGCGATCGTCGCCGTATTCGTGATGCTTCCCGCCGTCGAAGCGCGACCGGTAACCGTGAAGATCACCGAGCCGCCGCTCGGGAGCGTCGGAATGGAAGCCGTAACGTTATTCCCCGCGGCGACGCTCGCGGGGCACGCCGCACCGGCCGTAGGCGATCCGCACGTCGTCGTCACGCCCGTCAGCGTCGTCGGCACGGAATCGTTGAGGACCGTACCGTTCGCGGCTGCAGGGCCGGCGTTGCTCACATTGATCGCGTAGGAGATGATGTCGCCCGCATTCGCCGTCGCGGGTCCGGTCTTCGCGACCGTCAGCTTCGCCTCGTAGAAATCGAAGTTCTGCACTTGCGCCTGACCCATCGCCAGACCCACACCGACGGACTGTTTGAAGCTACCGTGGGCGGCCGTATCGGTGGCCGCGACCGTTACGGAGCGCGTCGAGGTCCAGCCACCCGGTGCGTCCGTGACGGGGTTGAAATTATAGCCGTAATAGCCGTTGACATCGGTCGTGAGCGCGTGCGCGGCGCCGGCCGGATCGGTGAGAGTGACGCTCGCGTTCGGCACCGCGACGCCGTTGTTGCGCACTTGCCCGTAGATGACGCCCTGTGTGACCTGTTGTAAGGCGGCCGCGCCGGGCTGCTTCCATAAATACTGCCATTGGGCCTGACCGCCTTCCACTTCGGAATACTCGACGGTAAGCCAGTAAATATTATTCGCACCGACGGCGTTTCCGATCGTCGCGGTCCCGTTGACCGTCGCCGCAGCCTGCGTGAAGCCATTGTTTACGACCGCGTTGCGCGCGGTGAACCCCGTAGCGGCTTGGAACGGACCGGACTGCGCGTACGAAAACGGAGCCGGGTTGAGCATGATGTACGATCCATCGTCGGAATTCGACGAGAATCCGAACGCGCCGTTGTTGACGTTCGAACTCGTTCCCGAGCCGACGTAAAACGGCCACGACTGGGCGGCGACGAATTCGTATACGATTCCACTGCCGTAATTCGAATCGGCCGCGGACACGCAACCGGTCGCATTTCCGAAAAGAAAAATTCCGTTCGCGTTACACGGCGTCAATCGCGAGAGCCCCACGAATTGGTTTCCGTTCGCCGTGAGATCGAGTACCTGACCGTCGAATGTGGAAGGCGTATTCCCGCTGAGCAATGTCGACGCCGGTGGAGCGAAACTCGGGCCCGTCGCCGCCGTCCCGAAAAAAATGGCACTGGTATTGAGGGCTGCTGCGTCGCCGCCCGGCGGCTCGGCCGTCAATCCGTTCACGCCGTGAGCCGTATAAATGAGGACCGGCGGACCGGGTAGCGGGAGATTTGCCGCAATCGACGCCGTCGGAACGAGCGCGATTACGGCGACGAGCGTGACGATCCCACGTTTGATGAAAGCGCTGATCATACGGGAAATCATTGGTCGTCTTTACCCCAACCGAAAACGCGGTCGATGACGGTCGTCGCCGTCGCGTAGAAGCCGCGACGCGTCGGCGCGACGGCGAGCGAGGGATCGGGCGAACCGCTAAAATTATAACCGGCCGCGAGCCGCATCTCGCCGCCGAGCCGGTAGCCCGCCTCGATCGCGAAGCCGGCCGTGGAAGCGCCGGCAATGTGGTGTGCGGAAAGATAGCGCGCCTCGGCTGCGATGTCGAAACGATGACCGATGCGTTGCGTCCCGCGAAGGTCGAAGAGCGACGAGTGCGCGGGATAAGAGGTATCGCCATCGAGCTTATACGCGTAACGGCCGGCGATTTCGAGAAGGCGATCGGGCCGGAAGAGCTCCTCGAGAGAGACCAGTTGCGTGTGCGCGCCGAGCGTGCTCACGTTGCCGTCTTTGACTTCGAATCCGAGAATCGTGACGGCGCGATCGTTGAGTGCGGGGCGATACGCGATGCTCGCGCGATCGTCGACATTTCGAAAGCCCGTCGTGCTCGAATTCGTCGACGTCACGACGGCCGAGAGATTATCGGAAAGCGCCCCTGCAGCGCCGACGTTGAGGGTGTAGCCAGGTGAATTACCCGTGCGGAGTTGATAGGCCGTCGTCGCGCGGAAGCGATTGGCGGCCGCGTAAGCAAGCGAAATGCCGTAGCTGTAAAACGCGCCACCGTTCGCGCCGACCGATGCGGCGTGTTGGATATTCGCATCGCCGTTGAGATGCTTACCGAGTGCGAATTTTTCGTGACCGCCGATTGCGGTATACATGTCGCTACCGTTGCCCGTGTTCTCGATCGCATACTCCGAATCGAGCGTCGTATTGGTGCCGACGGATTGCTCGATACCGATCGCGGTCGACCGTTGCGACGTCGATGCGGTCGTAAGACTCGTCGTTGCGGCAGCAAAACTTTGGACGGGTGCATCGGCGAAGAGTTCGCGGACGAAAACCTTTCCGTGGTGCGGCGTATCGACGGAGATCTGCGCGGTCGTCTGCGACGGTTGCAACACCGACTGCGAACCCGCGAGCCCGACGATACGATCGACCGACACGACGACGCCGGGTAACACGCGATACTCGGCCCCGATCTCGACCTGCGTTGTCGAGGCTACCTTCGCGCTCGGTGCTTTGGTCACGGTTGCGGCGGGCGCGGGCGTCGGTACCGGATTGATTTGCGACCCGAGCGTGGAGTTCGTCGCAACGTACGACCCATGCGTCGAGAGTTGGTTGAGTCCCGCGCGAACGGTAAACCGCTTCGTCACGTGCTTTTGCACGGTGACGGCAGCGCTTGAGGTCGCATTCACACCGGATGGTAGATTGTTCTGTTGATGATCGAACGTGAGCGAAACGGCATCGGACGATTTGTCGAGCAGATGCGAGATATTGACACGATAATCGAGCAGACCCGCCGTCGAGATGCCCCCGAACGGATTCTGGTAGCCAGAAGACGTCGAGTCGAAATTGACGGCAACGCGATTGGCGCCCATCGCCTGCGTGAGCGTCGCCCGATAGGCGTTGCCCCCGTCGACGGGGCGCAGAAGCGCGACGCCCGCCGTCGGCGTCGATCCGGCGTTTGCCAGATTCCCGCGTGATGTCTGGTGCGCGATCGTCCACGAGCCACCGCTGAGTTTCCCCGTTACGTCTTGACCGAAGAGCGAATAGCTGCCGACACCGGTGGAATCGTTGACGTAGCCCGCGCCGATACGCACGGCTTGCGACGCCCCGAGGCCCGTCTCGAAGCGACCACCCGACGTTTGCGCGCTGATGCCCGCCCCATCGTATTCGTATTGTATCAAAACTTGTTGCGGATTGAACGTAATATCGAAAGGCAACGGCGGATTGATGAACCGAATCTGACCCGTTCCGTAATCGAGCGTGTAATCGACGTTGCGCGCCAGACCGATCTGCGAGAAGACCGCGCCCGTGCGTTTATCGAGCGCGACGAGCGTGACGATATCGGAGCCCAAAATGATATTTGGGTGAAGTAACGTGCCGAGCGTGGCGAGGCCGGTCGGCGAAAAAATCTGTCGCGCGTACGCGACGTTGTTGTGTGCGTTGAAAGCGGTGAGTTTCGCGTTATTACCTGCGATTTCGACTTTCGCGCCGGCGACGAGTTGCTGGAATCCGTCGCCCGACGCACCCGCGGTATTGGCTTGGAACTCGCCCCACATCGCATTGGAGCGATTGGAATCGACGCGCGCATACAGGTGATCGCGCGAGAGTGCGTCGTCGCGGCGTTGGCTCGAATCACCGTAGGTCTGATAGATACGTTCCTGCGGATTGTCGACGAAGGGTCCGTACTGCGTCGTCTGCTGTAACGAGTCCGCCGTGTCGTACGCGACCTGCGCTTGCGCCGTCTTCGAGATTTTTCCGACGCCGTAGATCGCGATGCGGCCCTTACGCGCGTTGACGTTATTTGCTGCGGTATTGAGTTCGCCGGGAACTCCCGGCACCGATCCGATGCCCGTAGTCGCGAGGCCGAGAACCATCGGCTTACGCAAGTACGCGGCAATATAGGCTTGCGTTTCGACCGAGATTTCGGGAAGCGACGCACGCACGCGAATTTCGCCCGCCTGTAATCCGGGAATGAGATTCACCGTACCCACGCCACCGTCGCCGAGTGCGACGTCGATCGCTTGCACGGCAACGTTGCTATCGCCGATCGCATGAAAATTCTCGGCATCGTGATGCTGCGTGAGATCGGTCGCGACGACGCTAGGGTTCGCGTTCTCCGCAAAGGGAAATGGCGTCGCTTGCGTCTGTGCGACGGGGATATCGACGAGCGTGGAGCCATTGGATGCAAACGCCCCGACCGGCCGCTCGTGCGAACCCAAGAAGTGGGCGTCGCCGCGTACGATGGTCACTTTTACGATCGTTCCGGGCGCCGCGTGATGGCCGTAGCGATCGAAGCCCGCGATGCTCAAAACGATCGGCGTGCGACCGTCCGCAACGCCATTTCCGGCGATCTTTGCCGTCATGCGCACGGGGCGACCCGGACCGTACACGGTCACGTCTTCGCTTTGGCCGCGGACGTCGTTCGCGCCGAGCGGCGTGATTTCAACGGTATTCGCACCTTCAACGAGCGCGATCCCGTAATAGCGGTACGTCGTCTCGCCCGTCTTCGTGTTGACGCTGCGTTCGCCGATCTTCGTGAACGGCACGACGTGGCCGTTGACGCGAAGCTCGACGCCGGCACCACGCCCCGTCGAGACGATAAAGGTCGGCGCGACTGAATCCGACGCGGCCCCGTTATGCGGCGAGACCAGCTTGGCCCAGAGCTCGCCCGTTGCCGTGAACGTGAGGTGCGAGAGATCGCCGTACTTCGGTCCGGCGGGGGCGAGCGATTCGGATTCGGGGGCGGCGGCGGCGGGCGGCGCGCCCGTGCCTGCATTTGCGGACGTCGCGGTGATCATGACGAGTGCGGTCAGCGCGAGCGCACCGCGCAGAGAAGCGAGATCGAAACGATTCATCGGATGGCCTCAATAGCGAAGTTCACGTCTTGGATCACGCCGCCGTCGAAGACGCCGTGAACGAGACGGCGGGTGCTCTTCTGATCGTCGTAATCGTGGACGCCGTAGGCCTTCGTGCCCGGCGGCAACGTCGTGCGATCGAGCTTGAGCACGTGCATGCCGGGCCGCACGCCGGGGAATGAATAGCGTCCGCTAGGATCGGTAACGACGGATTCACCATCTTCGAGAAAGATGCGGATGCTCGGGATCCCGACGTCGCCCTTATGGAACCAGCCGTCCCGCGCGAGATCGATGAAAACGCGCCCCGTGATGATCGTCTGGTCCGTAAAGATACCGTTGATCACTTGCGTATCCACGCTCGCGGTTGCGGAGACCGTCTGCGTCGGCGCGTTGACCGGAATCGCCGATACGGTCGCGACGTTGGTCAACGTGCTCCCAGCCGTAACGCCGGGAACAACGACTGCTGCATAGACGATCGTGTGTTTGGTTTGCAACGACGCAAACGTGAAGGTCAGCGTGCGGCCGGAAACCGCCGGTTCGATATGCGCGCTATCGACGATCGACGTTCCGGGCGCATACGCGACGCCCGCGGGGAGCGTATCGACGAGCGTCGTCGCGCCGAGCGGCGTGCCGACGTTCGAGAAGTTTAACGTATAAACCAAACGATCGCCCGACGACGCGACCGTGCGATCGACTTGCTTCGTGATCGTGATGGTCTGCGTGCGGAAGAGCGGGAGATTCCCGAAGAGATTGCTGATCGCGGCGATCGTGACGGGTCCCGTCGTCAATGCGAAACCACCGCGCACCGCGAGTGGCTGGCCATCGAGCGCCGCGATCGTGACGCTGAAATACGTTTTCGTCGGATCGGGTACGAGCGTCAGCGCGATGCGGCGCGTACGATATCCCGACGCCGTGATGAGCATGTCGTATGTGACGGGACCGATCTGCGCGCTGCCGAGGCCGAAAGCGTACGTTCCGCTCGCGCCCGTCGTGTACGGATCGGTATTCGCCGTATTGGGCGCCGTGGGTGTGCCCTTCAACACGATCGGGAGACCCGTGACCGGATCGACGAGCGACACCACCGCCCCCGCGACGGGTACCGACGATCCGGCGTATCCATCGTAAACGACGTTCGCGACACCCGCGATAATGACGGCTGGGGACGATCTCGCCGTGCTTGCGTTCGACGCACTCACCGAGGCGTTGTTGATGGCCTCGGTACCGATCGCGACGCCCGGCGATACGGTCGCTGAGATCGTGACCTTGTAGGCGACGGCGGGTGCGAGCGAACCGAGCGCGACGGTGAGCGTCTGCCCCACGAGCGTCGCGCCGGTCGTCAACGGAACGCCGTTAAGCTGAATCGATGAGAGGCTCGGCGTCACGCCGGCGGGGAACACGTCGACGAGCGCGGCGCTTTGGGCCGGTAATCCACCGTAGTTGATAAATTCAAATGAGTACACGACCGTTTGCGCTGCGGCCACCGACTCGAAAGGCACGTTATCGACGAGTTTGCGCAAGAGCGATTGTGGACCGGCCATGCCGCCGATCACGACTCTGCCGAGCGCGATCGCGCACTGCGATGCCGACGATGTCGCCTGGCCGTTCGCCGCATTGATTACCGTCGACGTCGCCTTGAGCGTTATCGAGACGCTCGTTCCCGCGGGAACGTTCGGCGTCGCGATCGTGACGGTTACTTGCACCGACGCACCGGGTGCGAGGACCGGAATAACACTATTATTTGCTACGGACGTCGTCGTGCCGTTCGATATCAGGCTGATCGATGCGATCGACCCACCGGTCGTCGATGCGGCGATCGTGTACGCGTCGTTGATATTGGAGCTGTTACTGATCGCGAATGTCCGCGAGACGTTGCTGCCCACCGCATAACCGTCGGTTTGCGCGTTACAACCGTTTTCGTTCGGCGCGACGCCGACGGCGGTAACGGCAGCCACCGTTGCGGTGACCGTATTCGAAACGGTGGCGAACGTGTCGCCGTTGCCGTTCGAATAGGTCGCCGAAACCGTGTTGAGGACCGAAGTACCGCCGGGCGTGGCCGCGCCGGCGCCACTCGTCGCCGAAGCGACGAACGTGACGAGAGCGATAAATAACCACGCCGAGCGGAACATTTTTAAGATCCTACGTGCCTTACTTGACGATCGCCGAGAAGACGATGGTACCGGTCGAGCCAGCCGTGATCGCACCGTTTGCCGTCGCGGTGAACTTGCTGGATCCGCTGGCGGTGCCGGCCGTTGGAGAGTAGGCGAACGCGAACGTCGTCGTTCCCGTCGTCGTCGGAGCGGCCGTCAGGCCGTTCGTGTACGTCGCCCAGTTGTTGGGGGCGGCGGCGCCGTCTTCCGTGACCACGAAGACGCCCACGCCTGAGGCTGGGGTCGTGATCGCGTTATAGGCGAAGGCTGGTTCCGTACCGACGTTGGAGCCACCGGCGACAGCCGTTGCAGGAGCACCATTGAGATACAGAACCGTGTAGGTGATCGTGCCGCCCGGACAAACGGCGCCTGCGGTTTGACCCGTCGAGCCCGTCGGGCAGTTGGTGACGATCGCTTGCGACTTGGTCAAGGCGATCGGACCACCGGGATAGAGCACGATATGCGTCGTGTTGGCGTCGGTGCTCACCGTGCCACCCTGCGACCCCAAGACCGTGATCACGGAATCGATGGAAGTGAACGGCGCGACCGCAGAAGTGGGCGTCGACGGCTTGTAGACGATGACGTAGTTGCCGAGGCCTTGCGATGGGACGGATCCGAGCGGTCCGGAACCCGTCGTGCCCGAGGCAACGACACCCGTAATGGCAGCACCTAACTGACAACCGGTGTTGTTGAGCGACGTAATCGCCGAGGAGCACGACGTTGCTTGGAAAGCCTGCGCAGTGAAGCCCGTAGGTGCGAAGACCGAGAGCGTCAACGTGTCGGGGCCGTTTCCAGAATTCTGGTACGTGCCGGGCACGGTGATTCCCGTCGTTGGAATCGTACAGGTGAACGTGCCGTTGTTGACGGCGGCGCCGTTCGCGCAGACGAAGCCCGCGGCGGTGTAATCGAGATTATTGGAGGCGGCTCCCGTGCCGTTATTTGGGGCGGCGGGATACGAACCCGTGGCGCCCGGGAAATTGAGCGGGCCGACGACGACGGTGTTGGTCGCGAAGGCTTGCGACGTCACGGTATTCGAGGCGCCGCCCGGTGGGGTCGTACCGGTGCTCGAGGTGGTGTTCGTGAGCGCGAATGTGACCGGCGTGGTCGGCGTCGCGCTATCGGCTTCGCCGGATCCGGCGAATGGCCCGATGATCGGCACGATGCCCGTCGCTCCCGGATTTCCGCCGATGAGCGAGTTTGCGATATTGGAGATCGAGCCGGCATTTGCCGCGCCCGTGCCCACGGGCTGGTTCGTATTGAAGCTCAACGTGACTTGCGGAATAGTAACCGCGCCCGCGCCGCTCGAACCACCGGGTTTGCTCGGCAGTTCGACACCAAGAGCGCCGCCCGAGATCAAGGCCGCGATGAACGTGTCGCCCGCGACGTAGGTCGTGGACCAGCCCGATGCGCCTGTCGCACTCGTCGAGTAGTAGATGGTCGCAATCGCGCCCGTATTCGCACCGTTCAAGGTGACCGTCGGAGCGAATCCTGTGGCCGTATCGATCGTCAGCGGCAAGCCTCCGAAGGTCGGGATCTTGTCCGAGACGAGCACGCCGGCAACGGTCGAGCCCAACAGCTGCTTGACCGACTGTAGGTCGACAGCGGGGAACGCGCCGCCGTTGTTTGCCGTGATCGAGAAGTTGATATCGCCCGTTGACGTCGTGGGAGCGATGGTCGACTTCTGGAGGTCGAGCCGTGCCTGCGGAGAGATGATGTCCGTCACCGTCGCCGTCGCGTTGGCCGAGGTTGCCGCTGGAACGTTCGGGTTTGTGGTGGTCCCGGTGCCGACGACGGCGGGCTGCGTAATGGCGGCCGTAAGTGTCGTGGGTACCGTGCCGCCCGTTGCCGGGGTCGGCGTGGTGCTTACCGTGTATTCGACGCCGATCGTGATCGACGCGCCGGGTGCGGTTGGTGTGAGACCGGCGAGGGCGGCATTCGCCGATGTGATATTACACTGCGCGGCCGCGGTACAGGTCGTGCCTGCGATGACGTAACCGGCGAAGGTTCCATTGGAACCGACCGTCGCGGGCGTGCCCGTCGGAATCGTAAAGTTACCGGCGGCGTTACCGGTGTTCGTCAGCGTGTACGTATCGACGACGACTTGACCGGCGGCGACGTTTTGCGCTGCGGGCGGAGCGATCGAAAGTGACGGGGCGTTCTGCACCGTGGTCGTGACCGTGTTGGAATTCGTGGTATACGAGTTGCCGTTGCCGTCGTTATACGTTGCGGTCGCGGTATTCGAAATCACGGTGTTGGGGGTCGTTGCCGCGGCGAGCGCGAGACCTTGGCCAACTTGCGTCGTGAAAGCGAACGACGCGACGAGCGATAACGCTAGCCGCTGCAACGTCCGCGTGTGCGAACGTTTCATTCGATCGTTTCCTCCAGAGGGAAGTAAAATAGTTCGCATTATTTAACGCGAACTTCGTAGTGGTACGAAACCGATGTTTTCGGTGCGAGCGGTTTTTCCGCAATCCATCGAACGGATGTGTATGTCGCGGGGTCGGCCTTCTTTTCGGCCGTCCCGCTTTGCGTAATGACCTTTACGACCGGGCTTTTCGACCACGTCTTCCCGCCGTCGATTGAAAATTCGACGCGTAGGGCATTAGACGCGGTTGCAGAGCCCGGTTCGTACGTCGTACCGGTCGGAACTTTGCCGACGGGCGTCAGCTTGGCAGCGGGATCTGTCCCTGTATTCGTTGCGACGATATCGTAGCGCACGGTCTCACCGGGCTTGAGTTCGTTGCCTGAAACGGGCGTGAGCTTTTCGACGCCCTTGGCGTCTTTTTGAACGAGCTCGGCGTCGAGCTTGAGGATGACGTTTGGCTTCGCATTTGCGGAGGCGCCCATCACGAAGAATGAAGCGGCGAGTGCAAACGCGAGGGAACGATGTTGCATAGGCAACCTCCGGAATGCGAGAAACAAAAGGGAAGAAACGACGCGGGGCTATTCGCCCGATCTATCGTGTCAGTAACGCACGCCAAAAGTTGACGGATGGCGCACTTAGGTCGGGGCTTCTCTGTATGTGATCCCCGTTACAAAATGTCGCGGCGGGATCGTAAAGATCTCGCCTCAGTTGCGTTCGTAGATCACGGCACATGGTCGATTAATCGGCGCGTCGCACAATCGACTTAAGCGGAGCACACGTCATTTACTTAAAATTGTCATTCGTCGCTCACGCTCACGCTCGCGACGATCGAACGAAGTCCCGTCGCGACTATTGCAACGAGACGAGACTGCGATTCGCAGCTGAGGCCACATCGGGCTCGTCGCTCGCGGTCGCACGGCGATACTCACCGCGTGCGAGATCGCGTTTTCCCTGATCCAAATACGTCGCCGCGAGGAGATAGTGGAGGCGACCATCGGTCGGCGCGACACTGAGCCCCTTGAGGAAAGCGGCTTCGGCGAGCGCGTAGAGCCGGTGTTGCTGGTAAGCGAAGCCGAGATCGATATACGCATCACGAGCGAATGGATCGACACCGATCGCGCGCAGGTATGACGCGACCGCAGTCTCCCAGTGGCCCGCGATATCTTCGAGATATCCGAGATCTACGATCGCTTCGGCACCGCTGGAACGCACGCGCGTGGCGTGTTCGAATTGCGTGCGTGCGTCATCGAAATGCGCGAGCATGATATACGCATCGCCGAGGTTGACGAGCGAAGGATAGTTATCGGGCTGACTCACGAGACAACGGCGGAGTACGCCGACCGCGTCGATCACCCGATCGTCATCGAGGTAGGCGCTTCCGAGTTCGGCGAGCGTCGCGCATTCGCGCGGCGCGAGCGCGAGCGCACGCTCGAGATAATGCGCCGCTAGCTTCGGCCGATGCTCGGCGCGAAAAACGGTACCGAGCGCGTACTGCGCCGATGCGTCCCCCGGATCGAGTTCTGCCGAGCGGCGCACGTTCTCTTCAAACGCTTCGAGATCGCCCGCGCGCCGATGCAACTCCACGAGATGACCGTACGCCGACGTGTCGGGTAGGCTCAAGGCGAACTCGTCGATCGCTTCGGCAATCCGATCGCGGGCGGCATAGAGTCCGCCGAGCCGATTATGCGTCTCGCGATCGCGTGGGGCGAACCGAAGGATCGCCCGATAGGCGTGTTCGGCCGTCGCGAGATCGCCCTGCCGGTAGTAGAGGTCGCCGAGATAGCGCGCGGGTTCGAGGTCGCTTCCATGCGCGACGACGTACGTCGAAAGCCCCGCGATGGCTCCGGCGAGATCGCCCGAGGCGACCAGCTTTCGCGCGACCGCGACGGCGGCCGTCGATTCCGGATGCTCGCCCTCGGCCCCCGCGAGCGTCCCACACCCGATCGCAAGAACGACGGTGAGAATAGCTGCTCGAAAAACGAACGGCACGCGATACATCGTCCGCGTGCCGTTCGTTGCGAGCGGGTTCGCCCCCGCCTAAACTTCTTTGCCTTACGGATGCGTCATATTTTTTGGAACCACGAACGCATCGAATTCGGACGCGCTGACGTAGCCGAGGCCCACCGCGGCTTCCTTGAGCGTCGACTTATCCTTGTGCGCCTTCTTCGCGATCTCGGCCGCCTTGTCGTATCCGATCTTCGGCGCGAGCGCCGTGACCGTCATGAGCGACGTCGCGAGATAGTTCGCGATGATCTCTTCATTTGCGATGAGACCCTCGATGCAATGGATGCGAAACATCGTGCTCGCATCGCGCAAGAGCGTCGTCGAATGCAAGAAATTGTAGATCATGACCGGGTTGAAGACGTTAAGTTCGAAGTTACCCTGGCTCGCGCCGAACGCGATCGCGGCGTCATTGCCATACACCTGTACGACGACCATCGTGACGGCTTCGCACTGCGTCGGGTTGACCTTACCCGGCATGATCGAGCTGCCCGGTTCGTTCTCCGGGAGGCTCAGTTCGCCGATACCCGCGCGCGGACCGGAGCCGAGCCAACGCACGTCGTTCGCGATCTTCATAAGCGCCGCGCCGAGTTGTTTGAGCGCACCCGAGACGAAGACGAAATCGTCGTGCGAAGCTAAAGCGGTAAACTTATTCGGATGCGAGCGGAACGGGAGACCCGTCAACTCGGCGACTTTCTTCGCAGCGCGCTCCGCGAACTCGGGATGCGCGTTGAGGCCCGTGCCCACGGCCGTGCCTCCGATTGCGAGATCGTAAATGTGGTCGGCGGATTCGCGAATCGCGACGAGCGCACGATCGAGTTGATTCACGTAGCCCGAGAACTCTTGGCCGAGCGTCAGCGGCGTGGCATCTTGAAGATGCGTGCGGCCGACTTTGACGATATCGACCCACTGCTTCGCCTTCGCATCGAGCGCGTCACGCAATTTCTGGATCGCGGGGATCATGTCGACGATCGCTTCCGCCGCCGCCATGTGCATCGCGGTCGGGAACGTGTCGTTCGACGATTGCGACATATTGACGTGGTCGTTCGGGTGGACGGGCTTCTTCGAGCCCATCTCGCCGCCCGCGAGTTCGATCGCGCGATTGGAGAGGACTTCGTTGACGTTCATATTCGTCTGCGTGCCCGAGCCCGTCTGCCAGACGCGGAGCGGGAAATGCTCGTAGAGCTTGCCCGCGATCACTTCGTCGGCAGCCGCAACGATGAGATCGGTCTTCTCCTTATCGAGCTTGCCGAGATCGTGGTTGACGAGCGCGCACGCCTTTTTGAGCGTCGCCATCGCCCGCACGACCTGGCGCGGCATGACGTCGCGCGGCGTGGTGCCGTCGCCGATATCGAAGTTGTACAGCGAGCGAGCGGCTTGCGCACCATAATACAGGTGTGTGGGGACCTGGACGGCGCCCATCGAGTCGGTTTCGGTCCGCGTCGCGGTCCCATTTGGAGTCGTTGACATACCTTTTGGCGTTTCGCCCCGTCACATTCGAACTCTGCCTCGACGAAGGTCGCAGTGATGCTCAATCACCAGGGCTCGAGCGGAACCGCGCGTATCACCGTCCTTATGCCTATCACGTCGCGACGATCGACTACCGCATCCGCGCTTGCCGCGTTCGCGCTCGCAATAACGCTTCCGGCGATCGCTCACGCGGCACCGGAGAACCCGAAGGCCAAAGCGAGCCCCGCCGTTTCGTCGGCACCACCAACGCCGCACGCAACCGCCGCGCCGACAGCGACTCCGAACCCGGAAGCACGCGCGCGTGCGGCGTTTGACGGTATCGCGCAGGGGACGTTCGACCGGTCGCAACTCACACCGACACTCAACGCCGAACTCACCGCGGCGCGTCTCACCGGGTACGCGCGCGTGCTCGGCCCGCTCGGTCCTCCGCAGAGTTTCACGCTCGTGGGAGCGCACGACGTCGAAGGCGCGACGACGTACGATTTTATCGCCCACTACAAAGAAGGCGCGGTTGCGTTTACCTATGGCATCGACGATGTGACGCAACGCGTTTCGAAAATGTACGTGCGCACGACGCGATCGTAGCGATCCGATGCCCGAGCCCGACGTCGCGCGCGCGACTCTCGACGCGCAGTACGATACCTCAAAGCAACTTCCCGACGGGAACGTCGGCGCCTACTTCGCGGCATTCGATACAGCGAGCGAACGCGCGCGCGCAACGCTAGCGATGGAGAGCGCGATCCGCTACGGTCCGGGCGAACGTGAAACGTTCGATTTCTTTCCCGCGTCGGGGCGCGCGAACACGCCGCTCTTCGTGTGGATTCATGGCGGCTATTGGCGCCGATTGTCCAAGGACCAGTTCTCGTTCGTCGCCGCGCCGATCGTCGCCGCGGGTGGCGCCGTCGCGGTGCTCAACTATCCGCTCGCACCGGGTCCATCACTCGATGAGATCGTCGATGCGGTCGATCGCGGTTTTGCGGCCGCCGTCACCCATGCCGCCGCGCGCGGCGTCGATCCGGCACGCACCTACGTCGGCGGCCATTCCGTCGGCGCGCAACTCGCCGCGACGGTCGCCGCGCGCCACGCCGTTGCGGGCATGCTCGTCGTGAGCGGCCTCTACGATCTCGATCCGATCCGGCGGTCGTACATTAACGATTGGATCGCGATGGACGAAGCCTGCGCACTCCGCAACTCACCAATCAATCTCCCGCCGCGCGTAAGCGGACCGCTCGTCGCCGCCGTGGGTGCGGTCGAACAGGCGGCATTCGTCGAACAGCAGCGCCGGTACGTCGCCGCGTGGCGAGCGTGGGGCGGCTCGGCTCGTGAGATCGACGCGCCGAACCATAACCACTTTCGCATCGCCCTCGAACTCGCCCACGCCGAGCGCCCGCTCACGCGCGCACTTCTGGAAATGATGTCGCTCGCTTAAGCGTTCGTCGTGACGGGCTTCGCGTACGCACGCTCGATGAGCTCCGCAAACTTTTTCTCGACGATCCGGCGCTTGATCTTGAGTGTCGGCGAGAGTTCGCCGTCTTCGATCGTGAGATCGCGGGGAAGTAAGGCGATCCTTCGGACCGATTCGAAGCTCGCGAGATCGGCGCTTTTGGCGACGACTTCTTTTTGCACGAAATCGAGCACGTCGGCGCGCGCCGCGATCGCTTCGGTCGCGATATCGGCGGAAATGCCGAACTCCTTGCGCACGAGATCCCAATTCGGCGCGACGAGTGCGATCGGATGCGCGCGACCATCACCGATGACGAAACACTGCCCGACGTAGATCGAACGTTTGAGTGCGGCTTCCACGCGGCCGGGGGCGACGTATTTTCCAGCCGAGGTTTTGATGAGTTCTTTCTTACGATCGGTGATAAAAAGATAGCCGTCGCGATCGAATTCGCCGATATCGCCCGTCATAAAATAGCCGTCTTCGGTAAACGGCCGTTCGTCCGGCACGTTGTAATAGCCACGCATCACGTTCGGGCCCTTGACGAGGATCTCGCCGTCGCTTGCGATCTTGACGTCGACGCCGGGAATGGGTTTGCCGACGGAGCCATAGCGGATCGCATCGATGCGCGAGCCCGTGACGATCGGTGACGTCTCGGTGAGGCCGTAACCTTCGGCGACGGGGATGCCCATCGCCGCAAACGTCAGCGCGATATCGCGATGGAGCGGCGCGCTCCCCGATATGAAAAATTCGAGACGATCGAGACCGATCGCGGGCTTGATTTTCGCGAGCACGAGTTTTTGCGCGATCGCAAATCGGAACGCGAGCGACGCGCCGCTCTTCGCGCCGTCCTGCGTCGCGGAGAGATATTCGCGACCGACCCCGAGCGCCCACGGCACGAGTTTGGCTTTGAGCCCGCCTTCGAGCATCGCTTTGCCGACGATCCCCGCGAGTATGCGTTCGAAGATGCGCGGCACGAGCGCCATACAACGTGGCCGGGCGGTTTTGAGATCGTCGAGCAAAAAGTCGGGCCGCGTGATCGCAATCTCGGCGCGTAATTTCGTGAACGTATTGATGAGCGTGTGTTCGTAAATGTGCGCGAACGGCAAGACGGATAGCACGGGCGTTCCACCGGCGCGCATGTCGGCCGGCAAAAGACCGATCGCGGCTTCCGCATTCGAGACGAGATTATCGTGCGTGAGCATCACGCCCTTGGGGTTCCCCGTCGTGCCTGAGGTATAGATGAGGACCGCGAGATCGGCTGACTTCGTGCCGAGCGTGAAGCCCGCGATCGCGCTCGGATCTTCCGCCGCTGCGGCCGCCCCTCCGGCCTCGAAGGTTGCGAGTGAATCCGGGCCATCACCGACGAAAAGAATCGTGCGCGGAGCATCGGGAAGAGCCGCGTGTACGCGCGTCGCCTGCAAAGCATTCTCGACGAAACAGAGCTTCGCTCCCGAATCTCTCAGGATGAAGGCGAGTTGATCCGGCGCGAGCGTTGGAAAAATCGGCACGACGACGCATCCCGAAAAGAGTATTCCAAAATCGGCCGCGAGCCAATTCACGCTATTATTCGCGACGAGCGCCACGCGGTCGCCAGCCCCGATGCCCGCTCGCGCGAGCGCGTAGGCGATCGCCGTCGCACGCTCGCGCATCCGATGAGAAGACGTTGCCGACCATGCCGGTGCGCCGAGTTTCTCGCGGAATGCGAGCTCGCGAATGGGGCCGTCCAGAGCCTCGGCCAAGTATTGTGGAATCGTCTGCACAAGCCGACGCTACGTGCCCGTAAAAAAATGTCCTATCGGCCTCGGAAACCCCTCGGTCATCCCGCTCGAAAAGCAGAACTCGAACCTCCGTTCACGAACTTCGAGAAAGGAGCTTTGGCCGGGCGTCGTATACTTTCAGGCCTGTCAATACTTCCAGGGAGACACCATGCTAGAGACGCCTCCACGGCCGGATTCACTCGTCGTCACGCAGATGCGCGACGGAATAAAAATCCTCACGATCGACAACCCGCCCGTGAACGCGCTTTCGTTCGCGGCATCGGGCGCGCTGCTCGCCGAGATCGAAACGGCCGAAGCCGACGACGCCGTCATTGCGGTGGTCATCACCGGCGCGAACGGCAACTTCAGCGGTGGTGCCGATATTGGCGACTTCATCAAACCGCCCGTCGCCGGATCGAAATCCGTGCGCGACGTCGTGGCGGCGATCGAACGCAGTAAAAAAACGTACGTCGCCGCGATCGACGGCAACGCACTCGGCGGCGGACTCGAGACCGCGCTGACCTGCGACTACCGCATCGCGACCCCAAACTCGAAAGTCGGGCTGCCAGAGATTCTGCTCGGCCTCATCCCGGGAGCGGGAGGCACGCAGCGTCTGCCGCGGTTGCTCGCGACGAAGAACACGATGAACAACGGCCTCGCGGGCGTGCAGATGGCGCTCGACATGATGCTCAAGGGCGAAGCCAAAGCCGCGAAACCCGCCAAGGGCATGGGCATCCTTGATGAGATCGTCGAGGAAGGCTCCGTCGTCGATCGCGCGGTCACGCTCGCACGAGAAAAAGCGGGTACGAAGCTGCGCGTCTCACAACTGAAGTTTACCGTCGTCCCGCCGCTCACCGCGATGGCGCACGGCATGGTTCCCACCGAAGAGAAGGGCGGCTATGCCGCGCACAAACTCATCGATGCGCTCGAAGCGGCGTCGGAACTCGATTACAAATTCGGCATCGCGCGCGAAGCGCGACTCTTTGAAGAACTCGTCGTCGGACCGCAGGCGCAATCGGCGATCCATCTCTTCTTCGCCGAACGCGAACTCGGCAAGATCCCCGGTCTCTCCGAAACGACGAAGCCCAAAGAGATCAAGAGCGCAGCCGTCGTCGGCGCGGGCACGATGGGTACCGGCATCGCGATGGTCTTCGCAAACGCGGGCATTCCGTGTCATGTCATCGACGTGAATCCCGATCAAGTCGCTCGCGGCCGCAAGAACGTCGCCGATACCTACGAATCGCGTGTCAAAAAAGGCAAGATGACGCCCGATAAAGCGAAAGCGCTCGTCGAGAGCGTGACCTTCGTAACCGATTATGCCGCGATCGCCGATTGCGACGTCGTCGTCGAAGCCGTCTTCGAATCGATGGCCGTGAAGAAAGAAGTCTTCGCCGCACTCGACAAGGCACTCAAGCGCGACGCGATCCTCGCAACGAACACCTCGACGCTCGATATCGACGAAATCGCAAACGCAACGACGCGTCCCGAGCAAGTGATCGGCCTGCACTTCTTCGCGCCTGCTAACGTGATGCAGTTGCTCGAAGTCGTGCGCGGTTCGAAGACGTCGGATGAGACGATCGTCACGTCGATGGCGCTTTCGAAGAAGCTCAAGAAAAAAGGCGTGCTCTCGGGCAACGCATTCGGCTTCATCGGCAATCGGATGCTCTTCGACTACATCCGCGAAGCGACGTTCCTTCTCGAAGAGGGCGCGACGCCGAACCAAGTCGACGCGGCAATCCGCAACTTCGGGTTTCCGATGGGACCGTTCGCGATGAGCGATCTTTCGGGCATCGACGTCTTCTACAAAATCAGCCAAGAAGCGCCCAAAAACGATTACCGCTCGAGCGAAATCGCGATCCGCCTCTACGAAAAAGGCCGCTATGGCCAAAAGACGGGTTCGGGATTCTTCAAGTATGTCGGGGGCGAGCGTAAGCCCGTTCGCGACGAAGAAGCCGAAGCCGTGATCGTGGAGGAATCGAAGCGCCTCGGCATCGCGCGCCGCACCGATATCACGGATGAAGAGATCGTCAACCGTTGCATGTACGCGCTCATCAATGAGGGCGCACAACTGCTCGGCGACGGCATCGCGCTGCGACCCGGTGATGAAGATATCGCCTGGATCTACGGCTACGGTTTCCCGTGGTTCCACGGCGGCCCGATGTGGATGGCCGATACGATCGGACCGAAAAAGATTTACGACCAAATCATGCAGTGGCAGGCGACGCTCGGCAAGCATTGGCAGCCCGCGCCGCACCTCAAAGAAGTCGCGGAGCAGAACGGCACGTTCGCGCCGCGTCCCAAGATCGGAGTTTCGAACTAATCATGGCAACCGAAGCAGTCATCGTTTCCGGCGCACGCACGCCGATCGGTAAGGCCTTCCGCGGCGCGTTCAACATGACGCACGGCGCGACGATGGCCGGTCACGCGATCAAACACGCCGTCGAACGTTCCGGCGTGAACCCGAACGACATCGAAGATACCGTTATCGGCGTCGGCATGCCCGAAGGCGCGACGGGTCACAATCTGGCGCGCAACGCCGCCGTTCGCGCGGGGCTCCCGCTCAGCGTCGCGGGAACGACGGTGACGCGCTATTGCGCCTCGGGTCTACAGGCGATCTCGACGGCCGCGCATCGCATCATCGTCGACGGCGCACCCGCGATGGTCGCAGGCGGTGCCGAGTCGATCAGCCTCGTGCAGAATGCGACGAACATTAAATTTTTCACCGAAGAGTGGCTCCTGCGCCATCAAGCCGATCTCTTCATGCCGATGATCGAAACCGCCGACATCGTCGCGCGCAAATACGGCATCTCGCGCGACTACCAGGACGCCTACGCGTTGCAATCGCAACGACGCACGGCAGCCGCGCAACATGCCGGACGTTTCGATGCCGAGATCGTGCCGTTGCCCGCGTACATGTACAAAGAAGACAAGGCGACGGGCGAGGTCACCGAAGTGATGAACACGCTCGCCAAAGACGAAGGCAATCGCGAAGATACCAATCTCGAAGGGCTCGCGAAGCTCAAGAGCGCGAGCTTCTCGAATCCAAAATCGTCGATCACCGCGGGCAACGCGTCGCAACTCTCCGACGGTGCCGCTGCAGTCGTGCTCACGAGCTACGAATACGCGCAGAAGAACGACCTCAAAGCGCTCGCCTACTATCGTGGCATGGCAGTCTCTGGGCTACGTCCCGACGAGATGGGCATCGGGCCCGTCTTTGCGGTACCGAAGTTGCTCGAACGTCACGGTCTCAAGGTCGACGACATCGATCTCTGGGAGCTCAACGAAGCCTTCGCCGTGCAGACGTTGTACTGCCGCGATCAACTCCACATCGACAACGACAAGTTCAACGTCGATGGCGGCGCGATTTCGGTCGGGCATCCCTACGGCATGTCGGGCGCGCGTCTCACGCTACATGGCATCATGGAAGGCCGTCGCCGCAAAGCCAAGTGGCTCGTGGTGACGATGTGTATCGGCGGCGGCATGGGCGCGGCAGGGCTCTTCGAAATCATCAACGACTAAAACTCGGCGAGAGGATCGCACGGGCATTTAGGGCTCGTGCGTTCCGACGGAGAACCCACTTCGGATGGCGTCCCACCTTTGGTTACCGTTCACGCAGATGGCGGAGTTCGATGCGCGTGAGCGCACATTCGTCGCGGGTTCGGGGACGACGCTTACCGACGTGCGCGGGCGCACCCTCTTCGATGCGATCTCGTCCGTGTGGGTCACGATTCACGGTCACGGGCATCCGGAGATCGTGGAAGCCATCGCGCGTCAGGCATCGCGGCTCGATCATGCGACGGCGCTTGGGGCCAGCAATCCCGTCGCCGAAGACCTCGCTTCACGACTGGCCGCGATAACCGGGCTCGGCTATGCCTTCTTCGCGAGCGACGGCGCGAGTGCGATCGAGGCCGCGATGAAGATGGCGCTGCAATATTGGCGTCACGCGGGCGAGCCGCAGCGCTCGACATTCGTGCATTTGCGCGCGAGCTATCACGGCGATACGGTCGCCGCGATGAGCGTCTCCGATATTGCCGTCTTTAAGCGCGAGTTCGGCGCCGTCTGTTTCGCCTCGATCGTCGCCGACGATCTCGAAGCCGTGATGGCGCGCGATGATATCGCCGCCGTTATCGTCGAGCCGATCGTGCAGGCGGCTGCGGGGATGCAAATCGTGCCGCATGCGGCGTACGCGGCGCTTGTTACAGGACCAAATACTTCACAGCGTCCGCTTGTGATCGTGGATGAGATCGCGACGGGATTCGGGCGTACGGGGACGATGTTCGCCTTCGAACAACTCGAACTCGCACCCGATCTGCTGTGCGTCGGCAAGGGCATTACGGGCGGAACGCTCGCGCTCTCTGCAACGCTCGCAACCGCCCGCGTCTACGAAGCGTTTCTCGGCCGAACGAGCGAGTTACGCCATTTCTTTCACGGCCACTCGTACGCCGCGAATCCGATCGCATGTGCGGCTGCGATCGCGACGCTCGATCTCTTCGCTTCGGAACACACGATGGCGCACGTTGCCGATCTCGACGCGCATCTCGCGCACGTCCTCGCACCGCTCGCGGCGCATCCGCGCGTGCGCGAAATCCGACGCGCGGGACTGATGTGCGGGATCGAGCTTCTTCCGCCGCCCGCGTGGAACGCGCCCATCTCGTATGGGCGCCACGTTGCGAGCGAGCTTTACGATCGCGGTCACTTCACGCGACCGATCGGCGAGACGATCCAGCTCGTGCCACCGCTTTCATCGCAAAAACACGAACTCGATTCGTTCGTTACCGAACTTTTAGCGGCGATCTCCGCGTGAGCTATCTCGATCGCATTCGCTTCACGGTCGACGATCTTGCCAAACGCTCGCTCCTGCGCGACGTGCGCGCGGCCGTACCCGCGGATGCGATCGACTTCTCATCCAACGACTATCTCGGGATGGCGCGCGAGCCCGCCATCCTCGCGGCACTGCATGCGGCGCAACGCGTCGGTTCGGGCGGGTCGCGTTTGCTCTCGGGCGCGCACCCCGAGCACGTCGCGCTCGAAGCCGATCTTGCGGCGTGGACGGGACGCGAACGCGCGCTCCTTTTCTCGTCGGGATATCTCGCGGTGCTCGGCGCGATCGTCACACTCGCACCGTTCGTCGAAGCGATCGCAAGCGACCAACGCAATCACGCATGCGCGATCGATGCGGTGCGGTTGACGAGTGTGCCACGCAGCATCTACGCGCACGACGCCTACGTGCCGGATCGCCGCGTCCCGACGATGGTCGTGACCGAATCGCTTTTCGGTATGACGGGCACGCGCGTCGATATCGGAGCGATGCTCGCCAAGCTCGGGCCGAGCGACATTCTCGTCGTCGACGAAGCGCACGCGCTCGGGGTCGCGGGGCCCCGCGGCGCGGGATTCTGCGCGCCGTTCCCCGATCCGCGCATCGTCGTGATCGGCACGCTCTCCAAAGCCCTCGGCGGTGCGGGCGGCTTCGTGGCGGGCATGCGTGATGCGATCGCCTATCTGGCGACGGCAGCCCGCACATTCGTATTCGATACGGCGATGCCACCGGCACTGGCGAGCGCGCTACGCGTCGCACTCGCGCACGTCGCAAGCGACGACGGTGACGCGCGTCGCGCGGTGATTCGCGCCCACGCACGCGCGCTCGTCGCCGAACTCGCCGCAATCGGCATCGCCGTGCCCGCAAGCGACGGGCCGATCGTGCCGATTCCCATCGGCGATGCCGCCGTCGCGCTCGCGATCGGGCGCGATCTCGAAGCGCGCGGCATCTTCGCGCCCGCAATTCGCCCGCCAACCGTCCCGCGCGGCGAATCGCAACTACGCGTGGCGCTGCGGAGCGATCACACGCATGCCGATATCCGGGCGTTCGCACGCGCGCTCGCGGCGGCACTCGTTACGACGCAATGAGCGCGCGTTACTATATCACCGGCACCGATACCGGCGTCGGGAAAACGCGCGTGACCGCGGCGATCGCGCACGCGCTCGTGTCGCATAGGCACGCGGAAGGCGAGCGAGGCGGCGTCACCATCGTCAAGCTCGTGCAGACGGGCGTCGATGCGAACGAACCGGGCGACGCGCGTGAAGCCGCGGGCCTCGTCCCGTGCGCGAGTCGCGAACTCTATCGCTTTCGCGAACCGGCCGATCCCTGGACTGCCGCGCTCGTCGCCAACCGCACCCCCCTGGTCGCGATCGATGTCGCAAACGAACTCGATCGCATCGACGGCGATCTCGTGATCGAAGGCTCGGGCGGTGCCGCGGTGCCGCTCAACGCCGACGAATCGCTCGACGACGTCGCGCACCTCGCTCGCGTCGAGACGATTCTCGTCGTCGGTTTGCGGCTCGGCTGCCTCAATCACGCGATCCTCACCCTCGCATATCTCGCGGCGCGGTCGGCGATCGTGCCGTGCATCGTGCTGACCGAGCCGTGGGGTACCCTCGATCCCGCGTACCGTGGCCAAGTGGAACGCGTGCTGACCGCGAAGATTCCACGCAACCTCGCGACCGCGCGCCATCCGAGCACGTCGGGAACGGGGAAACCGCACATCGTGCACGTGCCCTTCGATGGCGATGCCGCTCGTAGCGTCGCCCGAGCCGCGGGCGCCATGACCTTCATCCGTTGACCCTGGAGATCGATCGTATGCATCCCGCCCTCGATGCCGCACGCCGCACCCTCATCGTCGACCGTCGCCCGCTCCGCCGCGACGAACTCGTCACGATGAGCACGCTTCCGTCGGATCAGATCGAAGCGCTGCTCGGCCTCGCTTCCGAAGTGCGCGACCACTACTGCGGCCAACGCGCGTACGTCGAAGTGATCTATAACGCGAAGAAAGGCGGCTGTTCCGAAGACTGCCACTTCTGCTCGCAGAGCGCGCGTTTCGCAAGTGACGTGAATCCCGAGCCACTCAAAACAGTCGACGAATTCGTGGGCGCGGCGAACGAAGCGCTCGCGCGCGGTGCGGGGGAATTTTGTATCGTCGTTGCGGTCCGCGGCCCATCCAACGCGCTGCTCTTGCGCGTTGCCGAAGCGGTGCGCGTCATCAAAGCGACGACGCCGCTGGAGGTCGCGGTCTCACTCGGAATCCTCACCGACGCGCACCTTGCGATTCTCGCCGAGGTCGGCGTCGACAAGGTCAATCACAATCTCGAAAGTTCGGAACGGTACTTTCCCTCGGTCTGCACGACGCATACCTATGCCGAACGCTACGAAACGTGCGAACGCGTGCGACGCGCGGGTCTCGAGCTCTGTTGCGGTGGCATCATCGGCATGGGCGAGACGATGGAGGATCGCATCGATTTTCTCTGCGCGCTCCAGGCACTCGAACCGACCGAAGTCCCGATCAATTTTCTCGATCCGCGGCCGGGCACGCCCTTTGCCGATCGCAGCGTGATGGAACCGATGGAAGCGCTCCGCTACGTCGCGATGGCGCGCCTGGCGCTCCCGAGCGCGCTCATCCGCTTTGCGGGTGGCCGCGAGATCACGTTGCGCGGTCTCCAAGATCTCGGCATGCAGGGCGGCGCGAGCGGGCTCATCCTCGGAAACTACTTAACGACCAAAGGACGCAGCGATTCCGACGATTTCGAGATGCTCGATCGACTCGGCTTCGAAGTGGTGCGTTAAACGCCGGTATCGAGGAACGCCCCCGTGGTGCGAATCAGATCCGGACGTCGTACCTATCGAGCATCATGACTTTGTCCCAGACTTTGACGAAGTCCCGAATAAACCGCGCGTGTCCGTCGCTACCGGCATACACTTCGGCAACAGCGCGAAGCTGACTATTGGAGCCGAAAACGAGATCGTTTCGCGTCGCTTTGAAACGCGGTTTACCCGTCGCGCGGTCGTCGAGCGAAAAGGTCATGCCCGTTTCGTCCGCCTTCTTCCACTCGTACTCCATGCTGGTCAGCACGGTGAAAAAGTCGTTCGAGAGGACGCCGACCCGATCGGTAAAAACGCCGCTCGCCGATCCGTCGTAGTTCGCGCCCATGACACGGAGGCCACCGACGAGCGCCACCCATTCGGGAGCCGTGAGCGCCAGAAGTTGTGCCTTATCGAGAAACAGCTCCTCCGGCGCAACATCGTGCGTCATTGACGAGAACTTGTCATCGGTATAGTTACGGAACCCGTCGACCACCGGCTTGAGCCACGTGAACATCTCGACGTCGGTAAGGTCCTGCGTCGTGTCGCGCCGACCCGGCGTGAACGGCACGAGGATCTCGGAACCCGCATCGGCGGCGGCTTTCTCGATCGCCGCGCAGCCGCCGAGCACGATCAGATCGGCAAGTGACACTCCCTTGCCATCCGACTGCTTCCCATTGAAGTCCGCCATAACGCCTTTGAGGGCCGCGACCACGGGAATGGCGCGTTTGTTGACGGCCCAGTCCTTCTGCGGCGCGAGCGCCAGTCGCCCGCCGTTCGGGCCGCCACGCTTATCGCTATCGCGATAGGTGGCCGCTGCGGAAAATGCGGTGAAGACGAGGTCCGATACCGAAGCACCCGTTGTCATAATGGCCCGCTTCAGCACATGGACCTCCCGCTCGCCAATCGGATCGCGATCGAGCGGCGGAATCGGATCCTGCCACAACAGGCCGTTCTCATTGCGCTTCTCAGGACCGAGGTAGCGCTCGCGCGGACCCATGTCGCGGTGGGTTAACTTGTACCACGCCTTGGAAAAGGCTTGGGTGAAGGCATCGAAGTCGCCGAGAAACTTCTCGCAGACCGCGCGATAGGCCGGATCGACTTTCAAGGCGATGTCGGTGGTCATCATCATGAGGGCATCCGTCTTGCCCGGAACATGGGCGTCGGGCGTCTTCGGTGCCGTGGGATCGGCCGGGGTCCATTGCAGCGCACCGGCCGGGCTTTTCGTCTGCACCCAATCGAATGTGAAGAGATTTTCGAGGTATCGGTTATCCCATTGCGTCGGATCGGGAGTCCAGCTACCTTCGATGCCATTCGTCATCGTGTTTTCGGCGAAACCCGTGCCCCGCGGATTGTGCCAGCCGAGGCCCATCGCCTCGATCGGCGCGATCTCAGGCGGCGGCCCGATTTCCTTTGCCGGGACTTGGCCGTGACTCTTGCCGAACGCGTGTCCGCCGGCGATCAGGGCGACCGTTTCTTCGTCGTTCATCGCCATACGGCTGAAAGAAATGCGGATGTCATGCGCCGACCCCTGCGGATCGCCGTTCGCATACGGTCCTTCCGGATTGACGTAGATGAGCGCCTGATGGGTCGCGCCCAGCGGATTTTCCAGATCGTAGTCTGCATCACCGTTCCGTCCACGCCAGCGCTCGTCGCGCATCACCATACTGTCGAACGAAGTGACGTTTTTAGGATCCCAGACTTCGGGACCCCAGTACGTTCCCGTGTCGGCCTCCCATGCGTCGCGCCGGCCGCCACCGAAGCCGTACGTCGGGAAGCCCATAATTTCGAGCGCGCAATTGCCCGTCAAAACCATCAGGTCGCCCCACGACAGCGCGCTGCCATATTTCTGCTTGATCGGCCAGAGCAAACGACGTGACTTGTCGGTGTTGCCGTTATCCCACCAACTGTTGATTGGCGCGAAACGCTGTAACGCTTCGCCGGCGCCGCCGCGCCCGTCGGCGATGCGATAGGTGCCGGCAGCGTGCCACGCCATGCGGATCATCTGCGGGCCATAGTTTCCATAGTCGGACGGCCACCACGGAACCGACGAGGTAAGAAAGGTCTTGATCTCCCCCTTGAGCGCGGCGAAGTCGATCGCGTTGAAAGCTGCGGCATAATCGAAATCGTCCCCCAGCGGATTAGCCTGCGGTCCGTTCTGATGGAGCAGCTCGACCTTGAGCCGGTTGGGATACCAGTCCGACAGCGTCGGCGGCGTGCCCGACGCGCCACCGATGCGGTCGCCCCCGAACGGGCATTGGCCCGTCATTTCAAAGGTTGTGGTATCGGTCTTATCGTTTGTGATCTCGAGCATGGTGCTTTCCTTTACGCGATCATTCAACGGTCGGCTGTGAGGGGTTCTCGTCACCGATCGGATGCACGAAGACGAGGCGATAGAGCCGTACCGCGATCACCGTGTCGGCAAACGCTTGCGCCTTTCACGCGTCGAGAAAAAACGTCATCAGTTCGTCGCTCGCGCGCGGGCCGCGTGGATACGTGTGCGAGCCGCGGAAACTACCGCCGCTCCACGCGTGACCCATCTCGCCGATCGTCCACGTTTCCACGCGCACGCGACCGGCGGGATCGCGATAACGCGCGACGTCGTTGCCATCGAGCGATTCGTGATTGCCGTCGCCCGCGATGCCGAGCAACGCACGGAACTGCTCGGTGAGCACAAGCGCGTTCTCCGGCACGACGAGGCGATCGCGTTTGCCCGACCAGATCGAGATGCGGATCCGCCCGTAATCGGACGCGCGGTTCGCGGCATCGGCGATGAGCGCATCGAGATCGCCACGTGCGACACGGCCGCGCATCGCGTTGAAAGCCGATGGCACGTCGTGACTTGCGTGTAGCGCGACGCCCGCGACGATCCCGACGGCTGCGAAGACGTCGGGTGCTTGTTCGGCGAGAATCGCCGCGAGCGCGCCGCCCGCCGAGAGGCCCGCCACGAAGATACGATTGCGATCGATCGGGTGACGCGCGACGAGATCGTTCACGAGTGAAAGAATCTGCGCGGGTTCGCCCGCGTCGCGGCGTTGGTGTTGCTCGAGATACCAGTTCCAACAGCGATTCGGATTATCGCCAAGGTTTTGTTCGGGATAGACCACGTAGGCGCCAACGCGTTCGGCGACGGAATCGAAACGCGTCCCGGCGGCAAAATCGCTCGCGGTTTGGGTGCAGCCATGGAGGGCGACGACCAACGGTGCCCGATCACTCACGAGGCGACTCGCGGTAGGCACGAAGAGACGGTGCTTGATACCGCCTACTTCACGAGTGGCAAGACGTCGCTCGGAGCGATCGGATAGAACCCGAGCACGAGCGTCGCGACCGCGCAGAGGGCGACGCACGCCCACGGCAGCGCGCTTGCCGGAACGACGGCGCGACGGATCGGTGCGCCCGTGGTCTGCGCGTACATCGCGCGCACGATTTTGAAGTACACGTAAACCGAGATCGCCGTGCCGACGACGAGCAGTGCGGCGAGCCAAACGAAGCCCGCATTTACAGCGCTCGCGAGAATGAGGATCTTCCCGGTGAATCCGGCTGTCGGCGGCAAGCCCGCAAGCGAGAGAAGAAAGAACGTCATCGCCCCGGCGAGTACCGGCTGGCGATAACCGAGCCCGTTGAACGAGCTGAGCTGCGAGCCTTCGTCGTGATTGCGCGAGAGCAACGCGACGACCGCGAACGCGCCGAGATTCATGAACGTGTACGCACCGAGATAGAAGATCGCGTACCGTAGGCCGAAGGCCGTCGTGCCCGCGAGCGAAGCGACGATATAGCCGAGTTGCGCGATACCCGAGTACGCGAGGAGACGCTTGATATCGGTCTGCGCGAGCGCGGCGACGTTGCCGACGATCATCGAGAGCGCCGCGACGATCCAGACGGGCAACATCATCGCCTGGCCGTGCGCTGAGGGCAATGCCGCATACGCGAAGCGCGCGAGCACCGCGAGCGTTCCGGCTTTCGTGACGACGCTCATGAACGCGGTGACGGGGAGCGGCGCACCTTCGTAGACGTCGGGCGTCCACACATGAAACGGCACGAGGCTCAGCTTGAAGCAGATGCCGATGAGAAACATACCCGCGCCGATATCGAAGAGTGCGCTCGACACGGGCGGATTCGCAAGTGCGGAGAGCGCTACGCTTCCCGTCGCGCCGAAGAGCAACGCCATGCCGTAGAGCAAGAAGCCCGACGCCGTCGAGGATAAGATCAAGTACTTGAGCGCCGATTCGCGCGCGCCCGAGCGCGACGACATCGCGCACAGGCAATAGAGCGCGAGTGAGAGCAATTCGATGCCCAAAAAAATCGTCAACAGATTCGATGCGCCCGCCATGAGCATCGCGCCGCTCGCACTCCAGAGCATCAGCGCGATCGCTCCGCCGGATTGATCTTCACGCCCGAGCGCGTAGGACATCATCAACGAGAAGACGGCGGCGACGACGATGATCTCTTGGAAGACGATCGCGAACCCGCCGTTGACGAAGGCGCCGCCGAACGCAGCGATCGGATGGCCCCAGCCCTGGAGCGCGAGCGCGCCCGCGACGACGAGACCGATGATGCCGACGGCGATATTTGCCGCCCGACGCGCTTTCTTCGGCGTCAGGAGATCGGCGAGGATAACGACGAGCGCCGTCACCGCGACGACGAAGGTGGGGACGAGTGCCGCGTAATCGGCCGAACCGTATGGAATGACGAGTTGGGGCGTGTTCATCGGTTTACTTCTTTACGATCGCGAGCATCGGTTGCGCACCCGCCGTTGCGACGCTCCGCGTCGGCTGATCTAAATGCGTGACCGGGCCCGGATTGATGCCCAAGAGCACGATTGCGATGACGAGCGGTGCGAGTGCGATGCCTTCGAGAAGCGAGAGATCCCCTCGCTCGGGCAGATCGTCGTGCTCGGGGCCGTGCATCACGCCTTGAAAGACGCGCAGCATGTAGGCCGCTGCGATAACGACCGGCACGAGCGCGACGACCGTCTGCCACACGTATCCCGCGCGATAGAGCCCGGTGAGGATGAGGATCTCGCCCGCAAACCCGCAGAGCCCGGGCAACCCAAGCGCGGCAAGCGCGACGATCGTGAGTCCGCCCGCAAGTCTGGGATTGCGAGCACCGAGGCCACCGAGACGCGAGAGTAAGCGCGTATCTTCACGCACCTCGATTTCGCCGATCGTGATGAAGAGACCGGCACTAAAGAGCCCGTGCGCGACGATGTAGACGACCGCCCCGCCGATCGCAATCGGGCTAAAACTAAAAATTGCGAGGATGATGAGCCCGAGGTGCGAGAGCGACGAGTACGCGACGACGCGTTTGATATCGTCTTGCACGAGCGCTGCGAGCGCGCCGTACACGAGTGCGATGAGGCCGAGCGCGAAGGCGATGGGCGCGATCGCATGCATCACGCCCGGGAAGAGCGCGAGACCGATCACGATAAACCCGTAGAGACCCGCCTTCGATTGGACGGCGCTGACGATCGCGACCATCGGCGCCGGTAAATCTGCGTAGGTATCAGGCATCCACGTATGCAGTGGCCAGACCGGCGTCTTGATGAAAAAGGCAAACCCGAATCCGAGACAGATCCACAGCGCCCACGCATCGGAGATCGTCGCAAGTTTCGCGGGATCGACGCCGATCACGTCGGTCGTACCTTGGACGATGCCGTATGCTGCGGTTGCGAGCAAAAGCGCGAGCCCGCCGACGAGATTGTAGACGAGATACTTCCACGCCGTCGCGCTCGATTTCGTGGGCGACCAGGCGACGAGCGTGATGAAGACCGGGATCAACATGAGATCCCAAAAGAGCGCGAAGAGTAAGAGATCGCGTGCGATAAAGACGCCCGTCATCGCGCCTAGCAACACGAGCATCTGCGCCATGAAATCGCGCGCGCGCGGCACGCGCGTCACCATGAGCGCGCAGCCCGTCGAGAGCGTGAGCAACAGCACGATCCAAAAGCTCGGACCCGTGCCGAGACCGACGTGAAAGTTCGCGACGAACGGGCGCGAGAGCCAGCGCAGCGATTCATCGGGTGCACCGCGTTGCGAGATCGCGACGGCGAAAGCGCCGAAGGCGATCGCGACGGCGATCCACTTCGCGACATTTTCCGACGAGCGCGGGACGAGATAGAGTCCGAGTCCCGCGAGAATCGGGACGATGACGAGCGCGGCGATCATCGTGCGGTCCCCAAAAATGCGAAGTAGGCGATGAAACATGCCGCCCCGACGACGATCGTGAGCGCGTAGGCACGCACGAGCCCCGATTGCAGCGCGCGGAAGAGCGCGCCGAGCGTGCCCGCGACCCATGCGACGTCGCGCACGCCCGCATCGATCACGTGTGGATCGACGTAGCGCGAGATCGCACTGCCAATCGCATTTGCGGGCCGCACGATCGCAACGCCGATGATCGCATCGACATAGAACGCGTGTGTGAGCACGGGCGGCATTTTGAGCGCTTCACCGCGGAGGCGGTCGATGGCACTAGCGAGCGCCGCGGGATTGCCGTAGCGCAGATAGGCGACGACGATGCCGAGCGTCACGAGCGCGAGCGTGAAAAGCGTCGAGCCCCACTCGGGGATCGGGAGTGGAATGCCCGCGACGTTGCCGCCATGGCCGAAGAGCGTGCCGAAATAGCGATACCACGGGCTGCTCTCGCCGCCGATCGTGAGGTAGCCCGCAATCACGGTCGGCACCATGAGTACCGCCACGGGCGCCTGCATCAACCATGCGGGAGCGTGTTCGCCGTGCCCATCGTCGTGCGCCGCGTGCACACCCGGTGCGGGCGGAGCGATCGCGAGCATGGCATCGGGCACATCGCCGCGATACGCACCGAAGAACGTTACGAAAAGCATGCGGAACATGTAATACGCGGTGATGCCTGCGGTCAACGCGCCTGCGAAAAACAACACCGGATGGCCGTGTTCGAGCGCGCCGTAAATGATCGCGTCTTTGGAATAAAATCCCGAGAAGAGCGGAAAGCCGATAATCGCAAGCGTGCCCGTGAGCATCGCGGCAAACGTAAAGGGCATCTTCCGATAGAGGCCCCCCATCTTGCGCACGTCTTGCTCGTCATGCAACGCGTGGATGATGAGGCCCGCGCCCAAAAAGAGCTGCGCTTTAAAGAACGCGTGCGTGAAGAAATGCAGCACGCCCGCCTGATACGCTCCGACGCCGACGCCCATGATCATATAGCCGATCTGCGACATCGTCGAATAGGCGAGGATGCGTTTGATATCCCACTGGGCCATGCCGAGAATCGCACCCGTCACCATGGTGATCGCGCCGATCACGGCGACCATTTCTTGCGCGGTCGGCGAGAGATTCCACAGCGGCGCGAAGCGCGCGATGAGATACACGCCCGCGGTGACCATCGTTGCGGCATGGATGAGCGCGGAGACCGGAGTCGGACCTTCCATCGCATCGGGGAGCCACGTATGCAACGGGACTTGCGCCGATTTCGCCATCGCACCGATGAAGAGCCCGATACAGATCGCGAGCACGAGCGGTTCGCTAAACGTTCCGGCTTTTGCGAAGATATCGGCAAACGCAATCGATCCCGTCGCCGCATAGCACGCGAAGATCGCGAACATGATGCCGATATCGCCGAAGACGTTGATGACGAACGCTTTGCGCGCCGCAGCGACGGCAGACGGTTTGTAGAACCAGAAGCCGATCAAAAAATACGATGCGAGGCCAACGAGACCCCAGCCCACGAGTAGGCCGACGACGTTGTCGGCGAGCACGAGCGTGAGCATCGAAAAAACGAAAAAGTTGAGGTATGCGAAGAAGCGCGCGATCGCGCGGTCGGTCCACATGTACCCGATCGAGTAGATGTGGATGAGTCCACCGACGCCGGTAATCACGAGCGTCCACAACAACGAGAGCGCGTCGAGTTGCAATCCGAATGCGAAGCCCGGTCCCCAGGAAACGAGCGGCGCGCGCAAGCCGGTTTGGTTTCCCGCAGCGCCAAAGTTTGCGAGCGCGAGTGCGAACGACACGAAGACGAAGGCCGACCCGAGGTAGCCCGCGTTACGCCGAAGTTGCGGGCCGAAGGCCCAGATGACGACGGCACCAAGAAGCGGCAGCAACCAGATCGAGAGCAACGCCGGCGACGCAGCCGTCATCGCAAAAGCGAACGTCGCACTCATCCGTGGAGACCCGCGACTTCATCGAGGTCGACGTGTTGGGCCTTACGGAAGACGGCCACCACGATTGCGAGGCCGATCGCCGCTTCTGCGGCGGCGACCGTGACGACGAGAAAGACGAAGATGTGGCCCGCGTTATTGCCCCAGAGTTTGGAAAACGCGATGAGGGCAAGGTTTGCCGCGTTGAACATCAACTCGATCGACATCAGGACGATCAGTGGATTACGCCGCGTGACGACGCCGATGACACCGATGAAAAAAATGATGGTGGAGAGGCTGATGTAATTCGCGATATCGACGGGCATGTTATTTAAGCACCTTGACGATCGACTCGCGTTCGCGCGACTTCTTCTTCGGTGCGTGTGTGCCGCGCGTCGGCGCGATTGCCGCTTCGTTTCCGAGCACCACGACCCCGATAACCGCAACCATCAAGATGAACGCGGTAACTTCAAACGGCAAGAGATGCGTCGTGAAAAGTGCGGCGCCGAAATCGTTGACGCTCCCGAAAACGTTCGCGTTGCCCACATCGCCCGCAATCGATGTCGTAACGTGCGTCGGTAACGTTCCAACCGGAACGCGCGTCAAACCATACGTAAGAAATCCGTACGCTGAAAGCGTCGCTATAAGCGCTGGAATCAAAATTTTCGGAAGGCGATTCGGTCCTTCGCTGAAGGGACCGATTCCGCTCGAGAGCAGCGCGATGACGAACACGAAGAGCACCAAAATCGCGCCCGTATAGACGACGATCTGAATGACGCCGATAAACTCGGCGTTGAGCGTAAAATACATCGCGGCGAGCGCGATGAAATTGACGAGCAAAGTTACCACGCTGTAGACGGGGCTCTTTTGCACGATCGTGGCAATCGCACTCGCGACGAGCACGATCGCGAGTGCGAAAAATAGGATCACGCCGTGACTACCCCGCGAGGCCCTTACGTTCGGTCTTGAGGATTTCGCCGCGGTTCGTCGCGCCGTAGCCCGCTGTGATATCGATCGTGCTCTTCTGCTCGATGACGGACCCGAGGTCGCTCGGAATGCCGTTTGGCCGCTCGTCGGGTGAGGTCCCTTTGCCCGCGTCTTGAGGCACGAGGAGACGATCCTTGCTGTAGATGAACGAGCTGCGACGGTAATCTGCCATCTCGAAGCGAGGTGTCAGCACGATCGCATCGGTCGGACATGCCTCTTCGCAAAGACCGCAAAAGATGCACCGCAACTCGTCGATTTCGTAACGCGAAGCGAATCGTTCGCCCGGCGACCGGCGATCTTCGGGCGTATTCTCGGCGCCGATGACCGTGATCGCGTTCGCGGGGCACGCGATCGAACAGAGTTCGCACCCGATGCAGCGCTCTTTTCCATCGTCGTAGCGGCGCAATTCATGCAGGCCGTGGAAACGTGGCGCGTGCTGTTTCTTGATGTTCGGATACGCGATAGTCGGTTTCTTTTGAAACGCGAATTGCAGCGTCGTTGCGAAGCCTTTTGCGAGCGCTACGACGCCACCGATAACGGATTGCAAGATCTACCCCAGTACGGCGACGATTGCGGCCGTCACCATCAGATTGAGCGTCGCTGCCGGGAGCAAGAACTTCCATCCGAAGTTCATGAGCCGGTCGTACCGCAAGCGCGGGAGCGTTGTTCGGAGCCAAATATACATGAAGATGAAGAGCCCGGCCTTGAGCACGAACCATATGAGCCCGGGTACGATCGTGAGCCCGAACGGCGCATTCCAACCACCGAGGAAAAGCAACGTCGCGATACACGAAACGGTAATCATGTTGAGGTATTCGGCGATGAAGAAAAGTCCGAAGCGGAGTCCCGAATATTCGGTGTGAAATCCGCCGACGAGTTCCGTCTCGGCTTCGACCAAGTCGAAGGGCGCGCGATTCGTCTCGGCAACGGCCGTAATGATGTAGATCGCGAAGCCGAAGATTTGCGGGATGATGTACCAGACTTTTGCCTGTGCGTGAACGATGCCCGAAAGCGACGTCGTGCCCGCAAGGATGAGGACGCCGATGACCGACATCGTCATCGCGAGTTCGTAGCTGATCATCTGCGCGGTCGACCGCACCGCGCCTAAAAGCGGGAACTTCGAGCCCGAAGACCAGCCCGCAAGCGAGATGCCGTATACGCCGATCGACGTGATTGCGAAGATCACGAGGATGCCCGCGTTCACGTCTGCGACGCCCCAGATGCCCGCACTCGATTCCGAAAACGGAATGACGGCGAAAGCGCCCATCGCGCAAATGAGCGAGATGAACGGCGCGAGTTTGTAGATGATCGGGTCGGCTGTCTTCGGCGTGAGATCTTCTTTGAACAGCATTTTCGCTGCGTCGGCGGCGGGTTGCAGGAGCCCCCACGGTCCCACGCGATTCGGGCCCGGACGCAACTGCATCCACGCCATAATCTTGCGTTCGAAGAGCATCGAATAGGCGAAGACCGTCTGGACGACGACGAGCACGATGATCGCCTTGATCGTCACGACGAGCCACCACGGCACCGTATTGAGAAGATCGAGGACGTGAGCGACGCTCATCGGGCGGCTCCTACGGTTTGGGTGGTCTCGGCGCTGCGCACGTTCGCGATCGCGACCATCTCACCGTCGGCGAACGCGTTCGCCGGAGCATCGGGGAGGCCGTCGATGACGGTGACGACACCGCTCGGCGCATCCTCGACAATCGTTGCGACGAGCCCCGCAAGGGTACGATCGCCCGCGACGCAATCGACGAGATCACCCGCGTGGACGCCGATCATCGCGGCCGTCTCGCGTGCGAATGCAGCGGTCGGCGACGGCCGAAGTGCACCGAGGCGGTCGTCGAAGTAGACGGTCCCGCCGCCGGAAAAAACGCTCGTCGCAATCGCGATGCGCATCCCGTTCTTCGCACCGTTTGCCGATCCGTTCGCAGTCGAATGCGCACCTGGCGCTCGTGCGAATTTCGGATCGCCGAATGCCGTTGCCGTCGTTGAAATCGCAGCGCTCGCATGCGCTAGGAGCACACCCGGTGCCGCTACCGCGAGATCGAGTTCGGCAGCGAGGGCGACGAACATGTCACCATCGGCAAGCGTGCCCTCGGGCGCCACATGCCCCGCATGAACTGCGAGCACGTCGCCGGCCAGATCGTAGACATGGCCGGATTTTTCGAACGCCGCGCGCGCGGGCAACACGAGATGCGCGAGCTTCGCGGTCTCCGTGTAAAAGAGCTCGGTGCAGACGACGAAGCCCGTGCGCTCGATCGCATCGCGTACCGCGCTCGCACCGAGTGGATGATGGAGCATCGGATTGACGCCGAGCAGTGAGAGCACGCGCAACTTCCCCGCGCGAGCGGCCGCGAAGATACCGTCGCTATCCGCGCCGCCTTCTTGTGGCGACATGCCGAGCGATTCAGCCCCGCGGGCGTTGCTCTGCTCGCTCGCAACGAACGTCGTGACGTGCGTGCCACGCGCGGCGAGCGATTCGGCGAGATCGGCTGCTTGCGCGCCGATGGCCGCATCGATGCCATCCCACACGAATGCGACGCGCGTCGCAGCTTCGAGATGGGGTGCGAGATCGGAGAGGTGCGCGAGATGACGCGACTCGACGAACGAATCTGCCGCGTGCGAACCGACGGTGACGTAGCGCGCCCCGTTGCGCACGGCTTTGCGAATGCGCAGATCGAGCACGGGGGCGGTCTGCGATGGCGGGCGGCCGATCGCGACGACGAGATCCGCTGTCTCGAGTTGGACATACGTACCGCCGAAAGCGCCGGGTGACGCTTGACGTTGACGGCCCGCACGCCAATCGAGATGCCTGACACCGAGCGCGCGCATCGTCTGCGCGAGGACGAGAATTTCTTCGTTGAGGAGACGTCCGCCGCCGATCGCGGCGATCGAATCCGCGCCGTCGCTCGCCACGGCCTCGCGCAGATGCTTCGCCCACAGGTCGATCGCGTCGTCCCAGCCGATCTGCACGAATTCGCCCGATGCGATACGCAGCATCGGCGTCGTGATCCGGCGCGCGTCCCCATAGAATGCGATATTGTACCGTCCGCGATCGCAGAGCCAGCCGTCGGAGACGGTGTCGTTTTCATCGGACATCGTGCGCGTGATCGCACCGTAGCGTTCGTCGATGTTGAGCGCGCAACCGACGCTGCATTGCGTGCACGTCGTGTGCGTCCGCACGTTATCCCACGGCCGCGATTTGAAACGATACGTTTTTGACGTCAACGCACCGACCGGGCAGAGTTCGGTAACGTTGCCTGAAAAATTCGAACGGTACGGTTCGCCGCTCGCGGTTGAGATCACGTCGTGTTGGCCGCGATCTTTGACGACGAGGCTCCGTTCGTTCGTGATGATCTCATCGAAGCGCGAGCATCGCTGACAGACGATGCACCGCTCGTCGTCGAGCACGATTGTGGGTCCGAGATCGATCGCTTTGGGTTTCGACGATTTCGCATCGACGAGTCGCGACGCGCTCGCGCCGTACGCCATCGAAAAATCTTGAAGATCGCACTCGCCGCCCTTGTCGCAGATGGGACAGTCGAGCGGATGATTGAGCAGCAAGAACTCCATGACGGCCTTGCGACCGGCATCGACTTTCTCGCCGTACGTGTGCACGACCATACCCTCGGTCGCAGTCGTGTTGCATGCGATCTGCAATTTCGACGTCTTCTCGACGTCGACCAGGCAGATCCGGCACAGTCCCGCGGGCCCGAGCTTGGGATGATAGCAATAGACCGGGATATCGGTCGCGACGGCCTTCGCCGCTTCGACGAGAAGCGTGCCTTCGGGAACGGCGATTGCATTGCCGTCGATCGTGAGATGGACGAGCTTGACGTCGACCTGTGCGCTCATGAAGGCTGGCCCTCGCCCGTGCTCTCGATCGATTTTTTCGCCGCGCGCGCGCGACGCACGCCAAAAACGACGCCGATCACAAAAAGCGCGATGCTGAAGATAACCCACGGGCTGATGCCGCGCTTGCGTTCGAGATCGATCGCACCACCGGGATCCTCGATGTCGTCCATCGCCATCAAACCGATATCGCCATACGTTCGAGACCGTTCGCCACGCTGGGCGCGGCGATATATGCGCGGAACTGCGATTCGAATCGTTTCACGACACTTGCGAGAAACGGCTCGATCGAATCGCCGAGCGGGCACAGGTTGAGGCCCGTCATTTGATGCGACACCGAGACGAGCATGTCGATATCGGAGTGCATGCCGCCGCCGTCGAGGATCCGCTGCAGCGTCACTTCGAGCCAGTGCCCGCCTTCACGACACGGCGTACACTGGCCGCATGATTCGTGGGCGTAGAACTGTACGAGCGCGAGTGCGGCTTCGACGAAATTCGTCGTGTCGTCGAAAAAGACGACGGCACCCGATCCGAGCATCGTGCCGTGTGCGGCCATCGTGTCGAAATCGTACGCGAGGTCGAGATTCTCCTCAAAAAGACACGCCGAGGAGCCTCCACCGGGCTGAACGGCGACGATCTTGCGGCCATCACGCGGTCCGCCCGCAAGAGCGAGCAATTCTGAAATTGGCGTGCCGAGCGGCACCTCGTAATTCCCGGGCTTCTTCACGTGACCGCTCACGGACACGATCTTGTATCCAGGCGATTTCTCGGTTCCTACCGCGGTAAACCATTCCGCGCCATTCTTGAGAATATGCGGCAACGTCGCGAGCGTCTCGACGTTGTTCACGACGGTCGGCTCGTTGTAAAGCCCTTTGATCGCCGGAAACGGCGGTTTGAGCCGCGGCTCGCCGCGACGGCCTTCGATCGAATTGATGAGCGCCGTCTCTTCGCCACAAATATACGCGCCCGCGCCGCGATGCACGGTCACTTCAACGGAGTAGCCGGTGCCAAAAAGATTCTCGCCGACGAAACCTGCCGCACGCGCATCAGCGACGGCCTGCATGAAAATTTCGTAGCCCTTGCGGAACTCGCCACGGATGTAAACGAATGCGTGATTCGATCCGATCGCATACGTTCCGATTAAAATACCCTCGAGCACCTGATGCGGCGTCTCTTCGAGCAGCATGTGATCTTTGAACGTGCCGGGCTCGGCCTCATCGCAATTACAGACCATGTAGCGCGGGCGATTATTCTTCGGCAGAAACGACCACTTGCGGCCGGTCGGAAATCCCGCGCCGCCACGACCACGCAAGCCGCTTTTCGTCGTGATGTCTTGGATTTCGGCGGGCGTCATCTCCGCGACGGCGCGCCGCAACTGCTCGTAGCCGCCACGTTCGCGGTAGACCGCGATGTCGCGCAGGTTCGCCTCGCCGATTCCGGCAGTAAGTACTTTGGTAACTGGCATGTGCGTTTTAGTGCTCGCTCGTGGAAGGGGGTGCGGAGAGTCGCGTCTTGCCTTCGCCGACGAGCCGTTCGCTCGTGGGCCGGACGTCGACGGGATACGGGTCGCGCGTGAGGCGTTCGATCATGCGCGTGCCACTCGCATCGCCGAAGCCGCCGGTATTGTTGGGATTGGAAACGCCTTGGGCGCCTGGAGATTTTTTGGTCGCTTCTTGCGATACGTACCAGTCGCGGCCGGGTGCGGTCGATTGCGGCAGGGGCGCCACATCGAACGTACCCGCGCGCATCGCATCGACGAGCGCGTCGACTTTTTCGACCGTTAAGTCGTAAACGAATTCGAGATTGACCTGCATGCACGGCGCCCGATCGCAGGCCGCGAGACACTCGGCTTCTTCATAGGAAAACATGCCGTCGTCGGTCGTCTGGAGGTGACCGATTCCGAGTTTTTCGCGGAAGCGCTTCATCACGGGGCCCGCTCCGTTGATCGCACACGAGAGATTACGACACGGTTGAAGCATGTAGCGCCCGACAGGCTTACGATGGAAGAGCGTGTAGAACGATGCCGTCGATTCCACGACCGAAAGCGGTACCTCGATCCACTCCGCACACTGCGCCAGCGCTTCGGGCGAGACCCAGCCCTCGACGTCTTGGAATGCGTGCAGAATTGGAAGTAACGCGCTGCGGGCTTGCCCCGCCGGATACAGCGCGATCAAGCGGTTCGCTTCGGGCGCGACCGTTGCAACGATCGCCGCGAAGTCGCGCGTGGTAACGTCGATCGCCATTAGCGGTCGACCTCGCCGAAGACGGGGTCGAGCGATCCGATCATCACGACCATATCCGCGATGAGGTTCTTCGGTGCCATCAGCTTCAGCGCTTGGAGATTATAGAGCGATGCGGGACGCGTACGGATGCGCCACGGACGGTTATTGCCGTTGCTCACGATGTAATAGCCGAGTTCGCCGCGCGGCGACTCGATCGCTTGATACACGTCGCCCGGCGGCACCCGGAACGATTCGCTCACGATCTTGAAATGATGGATCAGCGCTTCCATCGAGAGCGAGATCGTTTCTTTTGCAGGCTGTGCGATCTTCGGATTATCGATCATGATCGGGCCCGGCTTTTCAAGGCGTTTCCGACCCTGGCGAATGATGCGCATCGATTCGTCCATTTCGTCGAGACGCACGAGGAAGCGCGCGTACGAATCGCCCTCGGTGCGCGTCGGAACGTCGAAATCGTACGTCTCGTACCCACTGTACGGAAACGCGCGGCGAACATCGTAGGCGATACCGCTGCCGCGTAGCGAGGGGCCCGTGAGCGACCACGCGATCGCGTCTTTCGCATCGATGGTGCCGACGTCGATCATTCGATCGCGCAAGATCGGATTGTTCTGCAACAGCGTCCGCAGCTCGCGCATACGCGTCGGAAACTTCTCGATCAGACGATCGAGCTTCGCGAGAAACCCGTCGGGAAGATCGCCATTGACGCCACCGATGCGCAGGTAGTTCGGGTGCATGCGCGCGCCGCCTGAGACTTCGATGAGGTCCAGAATATCTTCGCGCATATCGAACGTGTAGAAAAACGTCGAGATCGCCCCGAGGTCGATGCCGCCCGTGCCGAGCCATACGCAGTGCGACGCGATGCGCGAAAGTTCGCAGAGCAAGACGCGAATCTGCGACGCGCGTTCGGGAATATCGTCCGTAACGCCGAGCAATTTCTCGACGGCGAGTATATAGCACAGCGCGTTGCCAAGCGGATTGAGATAATCCATGCGCTCGATGCCGGTCGACGACTGCGTCCAGAACAGATTCTCGCACGTCTTCTCGATGCCGGTGTGGAGATAGCCGATCTCCATCTCGAGCTTCTCGACGACCTCGCCAGAAATTTCAACGACGACCTGCAACACGCCGTGCGTCGAGGGATGCTGTGGCCCCATCGAGAGCGTCATCGTGTTGCCGACGCGTTCGACGAGATCCATCGATCGCGGCGCGGGCGGCGTCGGTGGCGTGGGTAGGTTTGCGATGCCGGGCGGCGCTTCGCCGATGCTCAACGTACGTCTCCGTCGGTTGCGTTCGCACGCATCCGAGCAAGCTGTTTTTGTAGCGCCGCGGCGACTTTCCCCGACGGCGGGGTCCCTGAGGGGACGTTACTTTTGGACGCAAATGCCGGGCGCGGTGTCGCTTCGGCGGCGGGTCCGCGCAGCGGATAATCCTTGCGCAACGGATGGCCCTCCCATTCGGTCGGCATCTGGATGCGCCGCAAATCGGGGTGTCCGCTGAAACGAATGCCGAACAGATCGAAGATCTCGCGTTCGGGCCAATCTGCGTTTGGCCAGAGCGGCACGATCGACGGCAGCGTTGCCGCCTCGGCGGATACGCCGACGAGCACGCGCACGCGTCGGGGGGTCCCGATTTCGGCAACGCTCGCCGCGACGCCCGGCAACGCAAGAAGATGGTACACGACGTCGTAGCGCGGTTCGCGCGGCAAGTAGTCGACCCCACCGATATCGAGCAACATCTCGCATCCCGAGGCGCGTAGCGCGACGAGTGTTTCGTAGAGCGCATCCGTCGAAACGCGCATGATTTCGGCGTCGGCGATTTCCGGGCGAACGGCGGTGGGATCGATCGCGTTACCTGCGATCGACGGCTGTTGCGAGCTCGGCATCAGCTTAGCTCCGAACCAGCAATCCGCCGCGTCCGCCTTGACGGATCTGCGCTTGAATCAGGTTGACGGCGTAAAGTAAGCCGTCGGGCGTCGGCGGGCAACCGGGCACGTAAACATCGACGGGGACGATCGTATCGACGCCCTGGACGACGGCGTAGTTGTCGAACATGCCGCCCGAGCTCGCGCACGCGCCCATCGAAATGACCCATTTGGGATCGGCCATCTGATCGTAAAGACGCTTGATGATCGGCGCCATCTTCTGCGCGACGCGCCCCGAGACGATCATGAGATCGGCCTGACGCGGCGACGCACGAAAAACTTCCGAGCCGAAGCGCGCGATATCGTAGGTCGAATTCGTGACCGACATCATCTCGATCGCACAACACGCGAGGCCCATCGTCAACGGCCAGACCGACGAACTCTGCGCCCAGCGCGCGACATCGTCGAGTTTGCCGAGCAGAAACTCGCCCTGCATCATCTCCATTGAAATCCACCCTTCCGCCACACATAGGCGTAACCGATGCCCAGAACGACGACGAAGACGATCATTTCGAGCAGCCCGAACGTCCGCAGTGCGTGCATCTGCACGGCCCACGGATAGAAGGATGCGGCTTCGACATCGAAGATCACGAATAGCATCGCAACGATGTAGAACCGAACGGGGAAACGGCCACTTACATCCGACGTAGGTTCGACGCCACATTCGTATGCTTCGGCTTTGGTGTCGTTTGGTTTCTTCTTCGCCGCGAGGCCCGGAACGATCGAGAATGCGACCGCGAAGAAGAAAGCGACACCGAGGAAGATGCCGACGGGGGCGTAGGGATTCATGGTACTGTGTAAGTTTCGCGAGCGTCGGAGTGGTCCTTCGACTTCGCGTTGAACACGACATCATGCTCATGGCGAGAAGATTTACCACCCGCACGATCGCGCGCGGCGTTTTTATCGGCACGTTCGCCGCTGCGACTTTTGCCGGGTGTGCGAATCCGAACTTCATCGGCATTCAGGATTACGGCACGATCATCGGCAACGTCGTCGATGGTGGTGGGAAGCCGATCACAGGCGCGCTCGTAAGTTCGACGGGCTCGTCGAACACGTTTCGCACCGCGGCCGACGGATCGTTCACGCTTCCACAGGTCGCGATCGGCACGCAAACGTTGAGTGTTTCCGCGCCCGGCTACGCACCGCCGGCAGCCGTACCAAGCGTGGTCGTCCCGAAGAACGGCACCGTCGCCGCGGGCAATATCGTCCTGCTCTCCGTGACCAGCATTCCCCCGTCGCGCTAGGCGCGACGACGTCACGGGGCGCGTTCGAACGCGATCTGCCTGCTCGCCAGGAATTGCTCGGCGACCTCGATCGGGATCCCGAAACCGATCGCCTTTTCATCATCGAAACGCGACTCACCGAGCGCGATGACGATGCCGGTCGATGCGTCGAAGACCGGACCACCGCTCTCGCCCGGAATCACGGGCAAATCGAGTTCGAGCGAATCGGAACGCTGGCTCGAAACGCGCCCCGCGTAGACCGAGGTCTTCACGCCGAGATGTTCGTCTGAAAATGCATCGGGGATCGGATACCCCGCGATGCCGACCGCCGTCCCGGGCTCGACGTCGCGCGAGCGTCCGAGGCGCGCAACGATGCGACCGGGCACATCGATCCGCACGAGTGCGAGGTCGTTCTTCGTATCGACGGCGATGACGCGCGCGGGTACGACGCGCCGTTCGTCGAGGGTCACGCGAAGATGAAATGCGCCGTGGACCACGTGCTCGACCGAGAGCACGTCGCTCCCCGTTGCATCGCTCGCGACGACGATGCCGCTCCCATACGCATCGTCGAATCGACCGGGGTGATCCGTACCATCACTCGCGATTTTCATCGTAAAGAGCACGACGGCAGGTCGCAGCGCCCGAAATACACGGACGAAGGGATCACCCGTTGGTGCTTCCGCGTGCGCCGAGCATCCGGCGAGCACGGCGACGAGCGCTGCACTCGCAATCGCGCGCGACGTCACGCGACCGTCGGCACGTCGAGGTAACCGATAATTGCCGCACGTAACGCATCGAGCCCGACGCCCGTCTTCGCGCTGATCGCAATCGCTCCGGGCGGCAATTCCGTCGCGACCGCATCGAACTTATTGAAGGCGATCACGACGGGTTTCGTATCGAGTTCGAGTTCACGTAAGATCGTCTCGACGCTCGCACGCTGACGCGGCCAATCCGGATTTGAGGCATCGAGCACGTGCACGAGCACGCGCGCGAGTTGTAACTCTTCGAGCGTCGCGCGGAATGCGGCGACGAGCTCTTTCGGCAGTTCGGTGATGAACCCGACCGTATCCGCGAGGCGGACGCTGCGTTCGGCCGAGAGATAGACGCGTCGCAACGTCGGATCGAGCGTTGCGAAGGGTTGATTCGCGACGAAAGCCGCATCGTTCGTCGCGTGCGAGAGTCGGTTGAGGAGCGACGATTTGCCGACGTTCGTATATCCGACGAGCGCGACGAGCGGGAGCGAACCTTCCGGCGCGCGCCGCGTAACGCGGGCCCGCGAAACGTCGTCGAGTTGATCGCGTAAGAGCGAAACGCGCGCTTGGATCTTACGGCGGTCGACTTCGAGCTTGGTTTCGCCCGGACCACGCGTGCCGACACCACCGCCGAGGCGCGAGAGCGACGCGCTCGAGCCGATGAGGTTCGCTTGGCGGAAACGTAATTGCGCGAGTTCGACCTGCAATTTGCCTTCGCGACTGCGCGCGCGTTGCGCGAAGATATCGAGGATCACCATCGTGCGATCGACGATCGGAAGCGGGATCGCGCTTTCGAGATTGGTCCGCTGACGCGGCCGCAGATCGTTGAAGACGAAAATCTTCGTCGCGCCGAGTTCGGTCGCGCGCTCCGCGATCTCCGCCGCCTTCCCGCTCCCGACGAGCGAGCCCGGATCGACACGATCTAGGCGTTGCACCATGCGTCCGACGAGCGTCGCTCCCGCGGCGACGATGAGCGCTTCGAATTCGGCGAGTTCGGGTTCGAGCGGACGTTTGGGATCGCGAAGATCTACGGCGACGACGAGTGCTTTTTCGGCGGGCGCGGCCGCCGCAACGCTACCGCGAGCCACGGTCGTGCAGTCGTGCGATGAGCCACGCGAGGCCGTCGTTATACCGGGGCCCGGGGCGCTCGAGGATCGCAGCATCGGCGAGGACGTAAACGCGGCCATCGCGCACGGCGTGGAGCGCGTTCCAAGGCGGTCGTGCGAGCACGTTATCGATGCCACTCGTCTTATCGGCGACGATCGCATCCGGCTGCGCTGCGAGCAATGCTTCAGGGCTGTACCGTGCGTACGGGGTTGCGATGCCGCTCGCATTGCGACCGCCGGCGAGCGCGATGAGATGCGCGATATACGAGCCGTCGCCGACCGTAAAGATCGGCGCGACGCCGAGCGTCACGAACGTCCGTGGCCGCGGTTGCGTCGGAACGGTGCGCACGAGTTGCGCCGTCCGCGTGCGCAAACGTTCGGCAAGCGCGCGCGCTTGCGGCACGCGTCCCGTCAGCGTGCCCAACCGCGCGAGCGATGCGAAGAGATCCTCGAACGAGTCGTCCGCAATGAATTCGACGCGCAGTCCCAAACGACGCAGATCACCTGCGAGCGGCGCTTGCGATGGAATGCCGACGATGAGATCGGGATGGAGGCGAACGATGTGTTCGGCATCGACCGACGTAAACGACGCGACCGCGGGTAAGCGCGTCGCAGCCGACGGGAAGTCCGTGTATTGCGAGACGCCAACGACCTGCGATCCCGCGCCGATTGCGAAGAGATCTTCGGTGAGCGAGGGCATCAGCGATACGATACGCTGTGCCGGTGCGGGAGTCTGGGCGCGCACGGGCGAGCAATCCAATGAGAGGGCGAGGAACGCGATGAGCGCGAGCGTGAAACGAGCGAAGGGCATGACCGTATCTTCGAGCCGACGCGTGCTTGCCCCCGGGCACTCGAGCCTGCGCTGACTCGCGGTAATCGCTCTCTGTGTCGTGGCTATCATTCGATGATACGACCGAGTGACAAGTCGATCGCGCGCCCCGACACGACGAGAAACGCGTCCTCGCCACGCGTCGCGAGCCGTTGTTGCGCGCGGCCGAGCACGTCGCGAAAGACACGTCCCGAGCGATACGGTGGCACGAGGCCCCAGCCGACTTCTTCGCCCACGACGATCGCGCGCGCCGTCGTCGCGAGAGCGGCGGTGACGACCCTGCCGATCTCCGCATCGAGGGCATCCTCGTCGTTCGCCTCACGCTCACCGCCGTGCTCGAAACGCGTCGACATCCGATCAGCGAGCCACGTGCCGAGCGAATCGACGAGCAACGTTTGTGCCGTGCCTGCGGTTGCGAAGAGCTCGGCCAGTTCGAGCGGATGCGCCCGGGCGGTTTCGATGACGCGCCAGTCGCGTGGGCGGCGTGCCGCATGATGTGCGATTCGCGCGACCCATTCCGGATCGTTCGCATCGGCGCGCGCCGTCGCAACGTAGAGCACTTCGCCGCCCGCATCGAGTGCGAGCCGTTCGGCAAAACGACTCTTGCCCGAACGCACGGGACCCGTTACGAAGGTCAGCGACACGCGTCGCGCTTGCGCGCGCAAGGGACGCGTGCCTGTCGGCGGTAAGGCGCTCGACCATGATCGCTCGCTGGTCGGCACTCGCCGCGCTCGTCGCGTGTGCGTGCACGCTCGGCGTCTTCGTCGGCAGCTCCGCACTCGCACCGGCGGAGGTCGTCGCGGCACTCTTGCACCCGCGTGCGACGAGCGATGCTGCGACGATCGTATGGACGCTGCGCGTCCCGCGAGTCCTCGGCGCAGCCTTCGTCGGCGCGGCGCTCGCAATGTCGGGGGTCTTACTCCAAGGTCTGTTGCGCAATCCGCTCGTCGATCCGTTTCTTACCGGCGTGAGCGCCGGCGCGGGTGCGGCGATCGCAATCGCCGTCGCCGTCGGCGCGGCCGCGCCGCTCATTCCGGGCATCGGGTTTGCTGCGGGTCTTGCGACGGCGCTCTTCGTCGCCTTTCTCGCGCGGCGAGGCGCCGGGCTCGACGCCGAGCGCCTCATACTCGCGGGCGTCTCACTCTCGGCCCTCTTCGGCGCAATCGTGACGCTCGTGCTCGTGCGGCTCGGACGCGGCGGCGGGGATGCCGTGCTCGCGTGGCTCGCGGGTTCGCTCGCCAACCGCGGCTACGCAGAACTCTTCACAACGGTGCCCTACGCGGTCGTCGGCATCGTCTGCGCGGCACTCGCGGTTCCGTCGCTCAACGCGATGCGTCTGGGGGCGACGGTCGCGCGCGCGGTCGGCGTCGACGTCGTGCGCACGCAATGGCTCGTGCTCGCAGCGGCGACGTTGCTCGCAGCCGCTGCCGTCGCGCTCGCGGGGATCGTCGGTTTCGTCGGGCTCATCGTACCGCACGTCGCTCGCCGTCTCGTCGGCACCGATGCGCGCGCGTCGCTCTGCGCATCTGCGTTGCTCGGCGCCGCACTCGTGCCCCTCGCGGACGCCCTCGCCCGGACCGTCGCACGACCGACGGAAGTACCGCTCGGCGTCGTACTCGCGTTTGTGGGCGTGCCGACGTTCCTTTACCTCTATACCAAATCCGGCGGCGGTGCGCGTCTATGGGGCACGTAAGCCTTCGCAACGTTCGCCTCGCGATCGGCGCACGGACCTTAATCGAAAACATCGACCTCGATGTGCTGCCGGGCGAGCTCATCGCGATCGTCGGCCCAAACGGCGTCGGCAAATCGACGCTTTTGCGCGCGATTGCGGGCTTCGATGCCATCGCATCGGGCGAGATCGCAATCGACGGCGTCGCGGTGCGCACGCTTTCGGGACGCGATCGTTCGCGCGCCATCGCGCTGGCAACCGGCGACGCGGATCACGTCTACGGTGCGCGCGTGCGCGATGTCGTCGCGGCGGGACGCTTCTCGTACCGCGCGTGGTGGGATTGGACCGAGTCCGATGACGATCGCAAAGCCACGCTCGTCGCTCTCGAACGCGTCGACCTCGCCGCACTTGCGGATCGGCGCTTCGAATCGCTTTCGTCGGGCGAACGCCAACGGGTATGGCTCGCGCTCGCGCGCGCGCAAGACGCGCGTGTCGTGCTCCTAGACGAACCGACCGCACATCTCGATCCACGCTACGCGCTCGACGTGCTTTGCTTGATGCGTGGCATCGCACGCGATACGACGACGGCATTCGTCGTCTTGCACGACCTCAACGAAGCGGCGATGATCGCCGATCGCGTCGCCGTTTTCGGAAACGGTCGGCTCCTCGCGTTCGCACCACCGGGGATCGCACTCGATCCGGAGATCCTGGAAAACGCATACGGCGTCGCCTTCGACCGAGTGGTCGTCGACGGCGCCGTTCGCGTGTTGCCGCGCGGTTATCGCGCGGCTTCGATTCCTACGGGAATTTAACGACGGTTTCGAGACCGAACGTCGGTTGGAAGTTGCGTCCGACTCCGGCCGTATCGCGACGGAATACGAACGCGTTGAGGTCGCTCTTGTCGATGCGATACTCCCCGCGCACGATGAACGTCGAATTCGGCGTGAAGTTGATCGTCGCCGTGCTCGACTGGTAGCGCTGTGCGAGTCCGCTGCGGAAGCCGTTGGTATCGTGGAACGATTCCTTGCGTAGGGAGACGGCGTAGCGTGAATTGACCTGGTACGTTGCGATGCCTTCGATCGCGTTGTAATGTGCCGTTGCGAACGAATCCGTTTTATCGGCGAGCTGCGTCCCGTTGTCGTAGTTACCGACGAGCGTGAGCGCCGAGGTCGGGTGAACGGTGAGGACCGCATCGTACAGCATACGATTGCTGATGATCGCGGGGTTACCGAACACGGCAAAATCGTTGCCGTTATAGGTCGTGAGGTTGAGCGAGTAGGCCGGCGACGGGTTGATCACGAGGCCGCCTTCGATCGTCTTCTTCTTGCCGACGAACTTCGTATCGTCCCAGCCGTTGTTGGCGCCGACGATGACCGAAAGTTTCGGGCCGTACGCGTAGGTGAGACGAACGCCCGTGTGCGTGAACGGGATGGCATTGCCGAACTGATACGAGCGCGAGTAGTTCGTGTTGCCCGGCGCTTCGATGACTTCGGCACCGGCGAGCGTCGAGAACTTACCGGCAATAAAGGTGATGGGGCCCTTCGCCGCTTGGAGGTACGCCTGGATCGGGCCGTTGCCCGAGTGTGATTGGCCGTTGGATGCGACTGCGTCGAAATCCGGACCGAAGCCGTACTCGATGCGTCCGCCGATGAACGGGCCATTCATATTGATATTTACGATTGCGTGCTGCAGCGTGGGCACGTTCACGAAATCATTGGCCGGCGCGAGAATGCGCGAGCTGTTGTAATCTTGGAACGGACCGTTGCCTCCGTCGAAAACGCGCGCGGGATTACCGTTGACGAATCGCGCTTTGTCGCTGCCGAGGACCGTCGTGATTCCGGCGTCGAGCGACGACCCGGTGAATGTGATGAACTTGTAAGGGGTCGCCGTCGGTGTCGGAGCGGCGATCGCCGTCGCCGTTGCGACGGGTTTGGGCGTTGCGGGGATGGCCGACGCCGATGCGGCTGGTGTTGGTTGTGCGGACACAGCGGTCACGTTCGAGCCAAACGCGATCGCGAGTGCGCAGGCAACGACGAATGCATGAGAATTAGGCAAGGAAACTCCTTTTCATGAGAAACCCGTCACACGCAAAATCCCTTTCTTGAAGGTCGATGTTGCGAAAAGTGCGGGGTGGCCCATCTTGGGCCATCGCGAATATTACTTGCCTTCGCCCATCATAGCAAGCGCCAAGTGTCGTACCCAAGGCGCCGATCGTTGGTTTAGTGCTTGACTTCGGGGTCGCGACGCGCCTCGGAAGCGGGCGTTCCGACCGAACTTGGCATTGCGACGGTGGCTCGCAGGTGGATATCGCTCGAAAGCACCCAGCCGTAGCGGCCGCGATGCGGACCGCTGAGAACCTTCACGCCGATCGCGTCTTCGTCGCCCGGTCCGGACTTAGGATGGGCGACGGCGGGAATGCATGAGACGACGATGGCCTGCGTACCGGGTTCCGCGAGGAAGGTATGGGCGAAGATCGCACGCGTGCTGCCCCATTGGCCGGCGGTGTAATCGACGAGGCGCGTTCGCGAATCCCAGAGGAAGACGTCGGGATCCATAGGATCGGAGGCGAGGACGACGCGACCGCCCGACGGTGACGGACATTCGGTCGCTCGCGCGGCCGATGGGGCGACGAGGATGGCGAGCGTACCCAAGACGAGGGCCGCGACGACACGCACCATCACGCCTGGCGACCGATCGTGTTCCGCTCGCGTAACCACATCCCGAAGTCCTTCGCCGTCATCGGGTGCGCGACGAAGAAGCCCTGGATTCCGTCGCATCCGAGCGCGACGAGCCCTTCCTGCTGTATCGCCGTTTCGACCCCCTTGGCAATGACGCTCCATCCGAGCGATTTCGCAACGATAACGGTACCCTCGACGACGGCACGTGCCGGGCCGCTTCCCCCTAAGCTGTCGACGAGCGGCCGATCTAACTTTACGGCGTCGATCGGCAAATGTGCTAGCGAGGCAAGGGTGCCCAAGCTTCCATCGAAGCCGTCGAGGACGAGCCCGATCCCGTTTCGGGCGCAATGACCGACGAAGGACGCGAGTTGGTCGCGGCGTTCGGCATCCGCAAACTGCTCCGTCACGATTTCGATTCGCAGGCGCCGCACATCGCTTGCGAGCGTCTCGTCGGCGAGTAACGAATCGATGTCGCGCTGATCGAACGCCGCGAGGTTCACGTCGATCCGGATCGGCGAACCAGCCAAATGCCAGACTCGCGCTTGCGTCGTCGCTTCGCGCAAGACCCACCGATCGAGCGCGCGACGGCCCGCTTCATCGTCGGCGATCGACCAGCCACGTTCGGGAGCGAGTAAGCCGTGTACGGGATGGATGCGCCGAATGAGGGCTTCGGCTCCAAGAACGCGACCCGCGGCGATATCGAGGATCGGCTGATAGCACAGAATATATCCGACATCGCGGCTCTCGCCCGCGAAACTCGCGACCGCGATCGCGATCGTGGGGTCGGTTTCGGCACCGCCGAAACGAATGCGCGACCCTCCATCGCCCTTTGCTGCGTACATTGCCGCATCCGCACAGGAAAGCAACTCGTCACGGTTCGCGGCATCGTCGGGATAGATCGCGACGCCGATGCTCGCACTGAGCGAAAAACGACAGGCATCGACGCCGAAGGGGAACGTGAGGACGCCACCAATTCGCTGCGCGATCGACGAGATTTCATTCCGGTCGGCGAAATGCGGCATCACGATCGCGAACTCGTCGCCGCCCAGCCGGCCGATATACTCTTCGCGCCGCAACGTGCCACGTAACCGTTGCGCGACTTCTGTGAGAACGACATCGCCACCGCGGTGGCCGACGGTATCGTTGACGGATTTGAAGCCGTCAATATCGAGAAAGAGAACCGCAGTTCGCGCGCCGAGACGCTCGGATTCGGCGAGTGCTTCATCGAGCCGTGCGTGAAGCGCGACACGGTTCGGTAGCCCGGTGAGCGCATCGACGTACGCCAACCGCTGGATCCGCGCGTCGCTGTCGCGCCGCTCGATTCCGCGCGAAAGCGCTTCTACGACCGTATCGACATAGCGCCAATCGTCGAGCCCGAATGGCTCCGTCCGCGGGAACTTCGAACCGAACGTTAAGACGTACTGTTCGTCACCAACCCGAAACGCCGATGCGAGCACGCAACGCAAACCATCGGCAGGTGCCATAAATTCCGACGAGTCCGCCGTGTCGAGCACCGCGAACGTCCCCGACCGCAAAACAGCAGCACCCGCGACGGTTCGGTCGATCGCGATCCGAGTCACGAGCGCAGGCCCCGAATCCGTCTCTTCTATTTCAAACGCGTCGCCGTCAACGCGCGCGAGCAACGCGCGCTCGAGACCGATTCCCACGAGCGCTTCGTGCAAGATCGCGCGAACGTGTTCCGCGCCGCCGAGACCGCGGCGCACGACGAGCGTCCAGAGCGATTCGAGTCGCGCGCCGCGCGAAGCGATAACGCGGTCCGAAACGATCGATCGCAACGTGACCATCACGGCGGGAGCGGCACCTGCGAGCGCGCGCACGCGAACGGAGACGTCGCGAGCGCCCTGCACGTTGACGATGCGCGTTTCGAAGTCGCGCGGAACGAGAGATGCGAGCTCAGGTATCAGAGAAGCCGCGGCAGATCCGGTGAGTCGATTCGCGGGAACGGCGAAGAATGCGCCTGCCTCCGGGCTGACAAAGGTCAGCCGGCCTTCGCTCGTATCGAGAATCAGCAAGATTTCGTTGACCATATCGCCCGCGCCACGCTCCGTTGCGGACGCTAACTCCTCGAACATTCCGGTCCATCTTGTACGAACGGCGCAAAATGGCCCCTCGCCTTTTGTGAGAATAGCGAAAGCGTGGGATTGCCAGAGACTCTACGCAAGGCGCTTCGACCGCTCGGAGCACTCGCCGGCGTGACCGGAGCTGCGGCGCTCCTCAACCGATCGCTTCGCAATGAGGTGTTGCCGCTCAATCACCTCGGCGGCATTCGCATCCCGTGGCAATGGCGCGGATACGAAATTTTCGTCACCGAACTTGGGTCTGGGCCCGAGATTTTGCTCGTGCACGGTATTTACTCGGGCGCCTCGTCCTACGAATTTCGCAAGCTCGCGCCGCTCCTCGCGCGCGACCACCGCGTCGTCGCACTCGACCTCTTGGGCTGCGGACTCTCCGCAATGCCCGATCTCGCATATTCGAGCGAACTCTTCGTCGAACAAATCGTCGATGCGATTGGGGCGCTAACATCGGGCCCACTCGTTCTCGTTGGAAGCTCGATGGGCGCGGCGTTTGCCATTCGCGCCGCCGTTCGCGCACCGGATCGCGTCAAGGCCCTCGTTACGATCGCCCCGACCGGCCTTGCGGGTATCCTCGACAAAGATCCGACGGCCGGACAACGCGCGGCAGGCGCGATCTTCCGGTCGCCCGTCGCGGGCGAGACCGCGTTCAACGCTCTCTCCGCGAGACCGACGATTCGCTGGTTTCTCGGCTTCCAATCGTACGCCGATAAAGCATCGGTCACGACGGAGATCGTCGATCACTATTACGCGGTCACGCACCAACCCGGAGCTCGCTTCGTCCCCGCACAATTCGTCGGCGGCGCGCTCAACATCGATGTGGCTCGCGATCTACCGTTCGTCGAGTCGCCATTGCTCGTTCTTTGGGGCGATCGCGCGTCGGTCGCGAGCCCGGTGAAAAACGCGGAAGCCTTCGTCCGTCTCGCGCGCGATGGGCGAGTGGTGACGTTTCCCGATGCGGGCATCCTCGTCCACGAAGAGCGCCCGGACGACGTCGCGCGTACCATTCTCGACTTCGCATCGACGACCATCGCGAAGCCCCAGACCGACTCCCAGGACTCGTTCGTACCTGACCGAACGGCGCCCGGGATGTCGACGACGAGCGTTCCGGATATTTTTAAAAGCTACGACATCCGCGGCATCTGCCCGGGCGAACTCGACGACGGTCTTGCGTATGCGATCGGGCGGGCGTTCGTCGATGAATTAAAAGTGACGTCGATCGTCGTCGGACGCGATATGCGTCCCACGGGCGTCGGCCTCTTCGAAGCGTTCGCGCGTGGCGCAAACGAGCAGGGCGCCGACGTCACCGACATCGGCCTCGTATCGACCGACGCGCTCTATTTTGCCGTCGGCAAGTACGAATTTGCGGGCGGCGTCATGATTACCGCGTCGCACAATCCGGCAAATTATAACGGCATGAAGCTCACGCGCGACCGCGCGCAGGCGATCTCGTTCGATACGGGCTTGCGCGCGATTCGCGACCGGATCGCGAGCGGCACGTTCGACCCGCCCGCAGCTACACGCGGAACGGTTTCGACGCGCGACGTCCTCGACCAATTCGCCGAGCACTGCCTCACATTCGTCGAGCGCACCGCGATCAAGCCATTCAAGATCGCAATCGACGCAGGGAACGGCATGGCCGGTCTTACGGTACCATACGTTTTCAAGCATCTGCCGTGTCACGTCACGCCGCTCTTCTTCGAACTCGACGGCATGTTTCCAAATCACCCCGCGAGCCCGATCGAACCCGAGAACATGGTCGATCTACAGAAAGCGGTCATCGACAACGGGTGCGACATCGGCGTCGCCTTCGATGGCGATGCCGATCGCATGTTCATCGTCGATGAAAAGGGTGCGCTCATCGGCGGCGACATCGTCACGGCGCTCGTGGCGATCAATACGCTCAAACGCGTGCCCGGCGGAAAGATTCTCTACAATCTCATCTGTAGTCGAAGCGTTCCCGAAGCGATCCTCGGCGCGGGAGGCGTGCCGGTACGCTCGCAAGTCGGCCACTCGCTCATCAAGAAAACGATGCGCGACGAGAACATCGTTTTCGGTGGCGAGCACTCGGGGCATTTCTACTTCCGCGACAACTGGTTTGCCGATTCCGGCATGATCGCGCTCTTGCAGTGCCTGGAAGTCTTCAGCGACGCGGGTAAGCCCGTGAGCGAAGTCATCGCGCCGATCGATCGTCGTTCGCGGTCGGGCGAGATCAATTCACGCGTGCACGATATTCCCGCGAAGCTTGCCGAACTGCAGGCGCATTATCACGATGCCGAGATCGATCACCTCGACGGCGTCACGATTCAATATGCCGATTGGTGGATGAACGTGCGGCCGTCGAACACCGAGCCGCTCCTACGACTCAACGTCGAGGGCGATACGAAAGAGTTGATGGAACGCCATCGCGATGAGGCGCTCGCCCTCATCCGAGGCGAAACCCGCGTGAAGTAACGATGACCCTGAAGGTTTTGCTTGCGATACGAACGGCGGCGATCGTCGCCACGATCGTGTTGCTGTCCGTGGCTTGGCTCGTTCCGGCGTGGAATGCGCGCTTCGTCATCGTCGCGCGGCGCGTTACCGTCGCGAGCGGCTTCGGTGCCCAATTCGCGATGACCGGCATCGCGGTCGCACGCGGAAGAGAGCCGTGGACCCGTTTCGTGATCCCCATCGTCGGCGCGATCCTTAGCATCGAAGCGCTCGCAACGCACGCGTTGCCGCTCTGGTCTTTTGGCGTCGTCGGGGCGATCGAAGCATCGATCGTGGCTTGGGTCGTCGTTTCGACCTTCCGCGACACACGCGGCCGTGACGCCTATCCCGAGGAGCGCTTCGCACGGGCCTTTGCTCGCGTTGCAGATCCGCTGGTCGCGCGCTTCCTCGCGGTCGAGACGACCGTCATGGGTGCTGCACTGCGATTTCTCGGGGGCGGGTTTCGGCAACCGCTACCGGCAGGCTTCGGCTTCACGAAGACGGCGAGTTCTCTGCCCCTGCTCCTCGCGCTCCCTGTTTTCCTCATCCCATCGATGGTCGCCGTCGACATCGTCATTCCGCAAGCGTACTGGCCGTGGCGCGTGTTCGACGACTTCGCGAACATCTACGCAATGGTCTGGGGAATCGGACTCTACGCGACGTTCCGCACGCGCCCCCACCGGATCGTCGGCGACACATTACATCTCGCGTTCGGCGTTTTTCGAACGGCCGAAATCCCGCTCGCACATATCGCAGCCGCACACGTGACGCGCACGAATTTCGATCCCAAAGCCTGGAGTCGTGCGCATCGTACCGACGGTTTGTCGTTCGCCGTCGATGGGACGCCCGTCGTCATCTTCAACCTCTCCGTCCCGCTCGCGCGCGCGCGTCGAGGCAAGACGCGCGAGATCGCGTGCGTCGCCGTCTCGTGCGACGATGCGTTCGCGCTCGCTCGCGCGACGGCACGTCCGACGTAAGTCGGTTCCCGGAGCCTCACGCAACGTGCATCATCGGTAACGATGCCTGAAGCTCCCCAATCGCTCGTCTCCGCACTCGACGCCGTCGAGGCGCTTCTCGCAAACGAAGCACTCGACGCGTGGCCCACGCGTGAGGACGATCTCGCGCTTCTCGGTGCGACGCGCGAGCGGCTCGTGCGACGTTTCACGCTCGCGGTCGTCGGCGAGTTTTCGAGCGGCAAGTCCTATCTGCTCAACGCGCTCTTAGACAAAGTGCGCTACGAGGCCGGTGGCCGGATTGCGGGTCTCCTCGCCGTCGATATCAATCCGTCGACCGCGACGATCACGGAGCTTCAGTACGGCAGCGAAGAATCGGCCGTCGCGAAATATCCCTCGGGGCGGGAAGAGCGCATTCCGATGGATCGGCTCTCACGCTTCGTCGCCATCGGCAAAGGCGACGAACGCGGAGCGCTCCACGATGCGACCGCCGATGAAGATTCGGCGCCGTCGTTCGTCGTCGTCTCGGTCGATTCGCCGTTTTTACAGAGCGGCTTTACCGTCGCGGATACGCCCGGGCTCGCATCGCTCAATCCGGCGCATCGTCGCGCGACGCTCACGTATCTGCCGCGCACCGATGCCGTGCTCTATCTCATCGATACCCAACAGCCGTTTACCGAGGGCGACGCGTCGTTTCTCGGACTCATCGGCGAACACGTGCGCACGATCTTCATTATTCAGACGAAGATCGATCTCTGGCGCATGCGCGAGACCGATGGCCGCGAGGCGTGGGATGCAGCGCGCACGCGAATCGTGGAGCGTGCGCGTCGCTTCGCGCCCGACGCCGAAGTTTTCAGCGTCTCCGCGCGCGATTACGCTGCAGGTTCGCTCGACGCCGACGACTCCTTACGCGAGCGAAGCGGTTTTCCCGCGCTGATCGCGGGCCTCGAGACGTCGCTCGAACGCCGGGCGCAGAGCGCGCGCGTCGATCGCACGATTGCGGTTTTGCACGAACTCGCCGCGAAGACCGCGGCGCGCGTTCGACGCGCGGGCGTCCTCGCCGAAACCAGCTCCGAATCGTTGACCTCCGAAGTCGAACGCGCATCGGCCGAACTCGTCGAACGCGAACGCGCGCTCGGTCGCGAACGCGACGACGTCACGCGCGCGGGCTCCGAGCGGCACGCGTGGATCGTCGAGCAAGGCGACGCGCTCGCGGCACGCGCGACACGCGCGCTCGGCGCGGCGATCGACGTCGCCGATATCGAACGCATCCGCGACCGTGGCAAATTTCACAGTCTCGTCGATGCGACCGTCGCACCCGTGTGGAGCGCGTTCGCAACCGACGTTGCCGGGCACGTCGCGCGCGCGCTTGCGGGCATCGCGAAATCGCGGAGCGATGTCCGGGTCGCGGATCTGGCGGCGTTACGTTTGGGCGGCGTGCCGGGAACCGGTGCGTGGTCGCGCGATCTCGCGAGCGGCATCGCATCGACGATCGTGCTCGGAGCGATCGGCGGTCCGACGGTGACGTTCGTTCACGCGGTGACGCGTGGATTCGCTGCGCACGCCTATGGCACGTACATGAAACGCGAAATCGGCCAAGATCTCTATGCGACGTTCTTTCCGAACTTCGAAGCCGACGTCGCGACGTTCGTCGCTGAGATCGCCAAGCAGATTGCGGGTATCTACGACGATGCTGCGGCTGCAATCGAACGCGAACGCACGGTCGCGCGCGCGGAGACGCTCGAGCCGATCGTCCGCGCCCTCGGACGTTCGAACGATGCGAATGCCCGCGTCGAGGCCTCGCAGCGACTCGCACGAGTTGTCGCATCGCTCGCAGCGATCGACGAAGCGCTCATCGGCCTCGATATGGAACGCGGCATCTCGCAAGCGGCAGAACGTCGCGCACCGAGCGATCCGGTGCATCCTGCCAACGGCGCCACGCCGCGAACCGACGGTGTTTTCGCTTTCGATGCCGATGCGTACGATCGCGGACTGCGGCCCGAGCGCTATCGCGTCGTCGTCCTCGGAGCGCTCCGGCGTGGAAAATCGAGCCTCATCAATGCGATTGCAGGCACGCGCATCTTGCAAGATGAGGGTGGGACGGAAGCGATCTTTCCCGTGCACGTGCGCTACGGCGAACGCGAACGCGCGTATGCGCTATTGCGCGAAGGCGACTGGAACGAAATTCCCACGAGCGATGCGATGGCGCAAGCCGCGCGATCGCCCGTGCTCATCGAGACGCCCTGGAAGATGCCACGCGAACTCGTCCTGGTGCACGCCCCGGCATTCGATAGCGGCAACGACGATGCCGAAAATATCGCGCTCGCGGCGGCGCGCGCGGGGAGTGAGATTCTCGGGCTCTTTTCACGACAACTTTCCGATCGCGAACTCGCGCTTTATGCGCGCGTGGCCGAGTTCGGCAAGCCGATGATCCTGGCACATACGATCGCCGATAACGAATCAGCGAGTGAGCGACGGACCGTCGTCGAACTCGCCAGCCGCTACGTTCGCGAACGCGCGATTGCGATCTCGCGAATCTTTACGATCTCCGCACTCGATTATTTCGAGGCCGCGCAAACCAAACGCGCGGCCGCGGCATGGAACGAGCTCGGCGCACTTCGCGAGACCTTGCACGCACACGCCGACGAGCACATGCAGCGACTCGCCGAGCGCGCGCGTCGCGACGACGAACGCGCGCTCACGAGTAGAGCGCCTGCCGATGCTACCCCGACATCGGGATTGCGGCGCGGCCTCAGCCGTTTCTTCGGCCGCGGTTAACCGCTCACACATAACATATGGCCCGAGGTTCGGCTCGCGACCGTCCCGAAGCGCTTCATCGTGTCACGTTCCTACACGCTCGGCCCCGTTCGCATCGCTCTCGGAACGGGGGATGCGCGCGTCGGGCGATTAGCCGTCGAAAACGGCCGAATCGCAGCGATTCTCGACGCCGATGGCGCGTGCGATTTCCACCTACCTGCGGGTTGCACGATCGCGCCGGGCATGATCGACGTCCATACCAATGGCGCGAAAGACGTCCTCTTTAACCGCGATCAAGGGAACGCCATCGACGTCGCATCGCGCTCGTATGCGGAGCAGGGCGCGACGGGCTTCGTCGCAACGATCATGACGGCTCCGTGGGAATCGATGTTGCACGCCGCGAGAGAAACCGCCGAAGCCGCACACGCGCTCGCCGAAAACGCGCCGGTCGCGGGCGCACGGTGCCTCGGGATCCATTTCGAGGGGCCGTTTCTCAATCCAAAATTTCGCCGCGTGCATCGTCACGATTGGCTCGTGCCCGCAACGCGCGAACGCGCGAAGAGCTTGCTCGATTCATGTCGCGGAGCGCTCGTGATGACCACGATGGCGCCCGAAGTCGACGGCGTCGATGAAGCCGCGCGCTTCTTCTTCGATCAGGGCGTGGTGTGTTCGGCCGGCCACACGTCGGCAAAATATCGCGACGGCATGCTCGCGATCGGCCTCGGTTTTCGAACGCTCACGCATGCGTTCAACGCGATGCCGCCACTCGACCATCGCGAACCGTCGTTACTCGCGGCGTTCATGCAAGAATCGCGGACGAGCGTCCAGGTCATCTGCGACGGTTTCCACGTTGCGCCCGTCATGATCGACGTGCTCTATCGCACGCTCGGCGAGCGCATGATACTCGCGACGGATTACATGGCGCCGGCGGGAAGCGGATATCGGATCGAAGGCGGCGTCGTTCGCGCTGAGGACGGCACGATTGCGGGCTCGGCCCTGCACTGCGATCGCGCGGTCCGTAATTTGATGTCGTACGCGTCGATCCCATTCGAACGCGCGATCGTCTGCGCGACGTCGGCGCCCGCAAAGATGCTCGGCATCGAGCGCGAGTGCGGCACGATCGAAGCGGGTAAACGCGCCGACTTCGCGATCTGGGACGACCAGTACGAAATTCTCACCACCGTCGTCGGCGGCGAAGCGGTCTACGGCGCGCAGCATCTCGCGAGCACGCGCACGACGAGCGTCGGCTAGCGGCCTCAGGCCACCTCGAGGCGCTCTGGCGTGGCCCTGTAACGGATTTACGCTCGAAGGCTCGGAGCAATTGCTGCAACGCTTTTCATAATATTGCATCGTGATCCGAGTTCAGAACGACAGGGCGTAACGTTTCGAGAACCCCCAAGAACGTCTGGTTTGGACCGCCCCGGAGCGGTCGAGCCTAGCTCTATGAGTAAATACACCCGGTCTGGGGATTTACAGCCTGCGCTGTGCGTGACAATCTCGGTAAGCTTTTGTAGCGCATCTCATCACGCCTCATATATGACGAGTTGAGCCGCTCCGCACAATGCTCCTTGCAAGGAGGCTCTTTTGCTCGTAGAAGTGGGTTCGACGTCTCCTAGTGGCGGCTGTGCCAAAGGCTCGCCGCCGAACTCGCATATCGCACCGCAAGTTCGGCTTCAAGCATCAGATGCGTTGCGTGCCCTCGCGATCGGCATGGTTCTCGTTCATCACTTTACGTTATTCACGCGTGTTAACGTCGGAGGCCAAACACGGGGCTTCGACTACCTCGGTCGTTGGGGCGTCGCAATGTTTTTTGTGCTCACGGGGTACCTTCTCGCGAAGCCGTACTTGCGGACGATTGTCCACGGTACACGTTTCCCGTCGTCGGTCGAATTTTTCAAACGCCGTTTTTTCCGACTCTATCCGCTCTACGTCGCGAGCCTGCTGGGAAGCGTCGCCCTCGTAGGCGCAATCGATCTCTGGAGTATCCTCACGCATCTCGTGATGATCCACGGCTTCTTCTCCCGATACATTACGGACATTAACGGGCCGCTTTGGACGATGTGGGTCGACGTCCAATTTTACATTCTGTTACCACCGATTGCGCTTGCGCTACGGAACGTTCTCAGCCACACGGCGAATCGAACGAATCGGGTACGCGCGATCTGGGCCTTCCTGGGGGCGTGTTTTGCAATAAGCATGGCGGAACGCGCGATCTCCCTCGCGCTAACGACGCCCGACCTCACATGGGAGCACATGCATGTCGTCGCGGGCAACGTCATCGGTATGGGGAGCCAATTCGCGCTCGGCGCGGGCATCGCACTCTACGAGATGGAGTCGCATGCGATGAAACAGACGCGCTTTGCGCTCTTCGCGAGTGTTCTCGGCTTCATCACGTTAATGCTCGTCGAAAAAATTCACGGCGGCACCACGGGGGTCATCCTCTCATTCGTGGTTACCGATCCGATCGCAGGCCTCTCCGCAGGCGCCCTACTCTACGCGATCGTCTCGGGAAGTTTGCCCAGAGCGGAACGCCTTTCGGGGAAAACGCCTGTCATTCGCTTCGCGTCGCTCGCATATGCTGTATACCTGGTCCACTTTCCGATCATGACCGTAGCGGTGAAGTGGTATCCCGGGTCGCTCGCGCATCCGATCATTGCGACCCTCTTCTCGATCTCGGTCCTCATCCCGATATTGGTGGTCGCTTACGCAGGACATATCGCTATCGAGCGGCCGTTCCTACGTCTACGCGACCGCCACCGAGAGCTCGCCGAGCCCGTCGCCGCCTAAGCATTCATGCCGCGGGTCGAAAGACGACGCAACTCGTCAAGCACGTCCCAAAACGTCTCGAACGTCTTACTCGTGCAAGCCGGATCTTCGACGATCACGCCGTCGTTGAGGAGCCCTGCGATCGCAAGCGACATCGCCATGCGGTGATCGTCGTAGGTCGCGACTTTCGCACGTACGAGCGGTCCCGGGTAGATCGTCATGCCGTCGGATGCCTCGTCGACGCGGGCACCCATCTTCCGGAGTTCCGTCGTCATCGCGGTGATGCGATCGGTCTCTTTCCAGCGCATGTGCTCAACTCCCGTGATCCGCACGGGTCCATCGGCACGTGATGCGATCGCGGCGAGCGTCGGCGCGGTATCGGAGATCGCGTTCATATCGATGTCGATGCCGCGTAGTTGTTTTGGCCCCGTAACGATGAGCGCGCCGTTGCGCTCTTCCACCGCGGCCCCCATTCGTTCGAGCACTCGCACGAATTCCACATCGCCCTGTAACGATCGTAGCGTGAGATTGGCGACCGAGACGCGACCGCCGCTCGCCGCCGCCGCAGCGAAAAAATACGACGCGCTCGATGCGTCGGGCTCGATCGCATAGTGACGCGAAGTGTAGCGCCCACCGGAAGCGACGACGTATTCGCGCGCGGAACGGCGGTCGACCTTCACGCCCCACTGCGCCATCATCGCGCATGTCATCTCGACATATGGCTCGCTTACGAGCTCGCCCGTGACCGTTAGCTCGATCCCATCGCGTGCGTACGGCGCGACGAGAAGCAGCGCTGAGAGTTGCTGGCTCGATGCGTGCGCGTCGATTGCGAGCGCGCCGCCGGAGAGACCGTTCGCGTGGAGCACGAATGGAAAGCGATTCGGCTGGTCCGTGCATTCGACGCGCGCACCTTGCGCTCGCAACACGTCGAGCAACTCGCCGATGGGCCGCACGCGCATCGCGGGCACGCCGTCGAAGCGAAACGTCCCGCGTCCGAGCGCGACGAACGCTGTTATAAATCGCGCCGCGGTACCGGCATTGCCAACGAAAAGATCGGCCTCGTGCGCGGCAATGTGGCCGCCCATTCCCGTGACCGCGAACGTCTCGTGTGCTTCATCGTGTGCGACGGAAATACCGAGTCGCGCGAGCGCGCCCGAGAAAATCTGCGTATCGTCGCTCGCGAGCCCGCCCTCGAGCACCGAGTCGCCGTCGGCAAGCGCAGCGAGCAAGAGCGCGCGGTTCGTGATGCTTTTGGAACCCGGCACGCGGACGTCGCCACGTATCGGTCGGCGTACGGCGGCGACTTCGAGCGTCGTCACGCGCGCGACGCGATCACGCCGCGCCGCCACCGAGATACGCCGCGCGCACGGCTTCGCTCGCCATAAGGTTTGCTGCCGTATCTTCGTGCACGATCTTACCGACTTCCAGGACGTAGCCGCGCGATGCGATGCCCAGGGCCTGTCGGGCGTTCTGCTCGATGAGGAGCACCGTCGTGCCACGCGCGTTGATCTCGCGAATCACGCCGAAGATCGTCTGCACCAGGATCGGCGAGAGCCCGAGGGAGGGCTCGTCGAGCATCAGCAACTTCGGACGCGACATGAGCGCGCGCGCCATCGCGAGCATCTGCTGCTCGCCGCCCGAGAGCGTGCCGCTCTTCTGCGCGATGCGTTCTTTGAGCCGAGGGAAGATTTCGAGGACGCGTTCGAAATCGCTCGCGATCTCGACTTTCGACGTCCGCGTATAAGCGCCGAGTTCGAGATTCTCGCGGACCGTCATCCGCGCAAAGACGCGCCGACCTTCCGGTGAGTGACCGATGCCGCGGCGCACGATGCGATCGGGCGTATCGCGCAACAGGTCCTCGCCGGCGAAGCGAATCGCGCCCTTCGTCGGCTTGACCAGGCCGCTGATCGCGCGCAACGTCGTCGTCTTCCCCGCCCCATTACCACCGATGAGCGTAACGATCTCGCCCTCATTCACGTGCAGCGAGACCCCCTGCAGCGCACGAATACGGCCGTATGACGCATCGATGCCATCGACTTCGAGCAGCGCCATCTACGCCGTCTCCGCGCGCCCGAGATAGGCTTCGATCACGGCCTCGTTGCGACGTACGTCTGCGGGCAGGCCCTCGGCGATCTTCTCACCGTGATCGAGGACCGTGATGCGCTCGCTGACCTGCATCACGAGATTCATATCGTGCTCGATCAAAAACACCGTGACACCCGTCCCGCGGATACGCGCGATGAGGCCGATGAGATCGTCCTTTTCGCGCGGGTTCATGCCGGCTGCAGGTTCGTCGAGCAAGAGCAACTTCGGCTCGCTCGCGAGTGCGCGCGCGATTTCGAGCCGGCGCTGACTTCCGTAGGGAAGATTGCGCGCATAGTTATCGGCGTCGCCTTCGAGATCGACGAAGGCCAAGAGTTCGCGCGATCGCTCGCGCACACGCCGCTCTTCGCGACGTTGGCGCGGCGTGTGTAAGAGCGAATCGAACATGCTCGCGCGCATCTGCGAATGCTGGCCCGTCATGACGTTATCGAGCGCCGACATGAATGCGAAAAGCCGGATGTTCTGAAACGTCCGCGCGATGCCGCGACCCGTGATGCGATCCGTCGGCAATCCGGTAAGCGTCTTACCCTCGAGATCGATCGTACCAGAGGTCGGCGCGTAGATTCCGGTGATGAGGTTGAAGACCGTCGATTTTCCAGCACCGTTGGGACCGATCATTGCCACGATGCTGCCGGCATCGATCTTGAACGAAAGATCGTTGACGGCGACGAGGCCACCAAAAGTTCGGCGAACGTTGGTGAGTTCGAAAAACGGCGCCGCCATTACGACCGCGCCGCGCCTTCGTATTCGCTCTGTTCTTGCGCGGCGAGCATCGGATCGGCCATGGCTTCGCGGAACTCGGCCTTGCGTTGTCGGCTTGGGATGAGCCCCTCGGGACGAAAGAGCATCATCGCAACGAGGATCACCCCGTAGAGCATGAAGCGATAATTCGTGAAGTCGACGTTCGTAAGACCGATTGAGTGCGCGAGATTCGTCGATTGCGGCAAGAGAAAACTGTTGATGAACGAGAGCACGAAACTTCCGACGATCACGCCCGCGATATTTCCCATCCCACCGAGGACGAGCATCGAGAGCACGAGCACGCTCACGTTGAATTGAAACTGATCGGGCGAGACGAGCGATAGCTTTGCCGCATACGCAACGCCCGCGAGCCCGCTAAAGGACGCACCGAGTGCGAATGCCGAGAGCTTAGCCGCGGTCGTATTGATGCCCATGTGTCGGGCGGCGAGTTCGTCTTCGCGGATTGCCATCCAAGCGCGCCCGAGGCGACTACGTTGCAGATTGACGGCGACGAGGATGCCGAGAACGATGAGGACGAGCAAAACGTAGTAATACGGCGTCGCGCTAAACCCGAACGACTTGCCGAAGATCGACGGTTGATCGAGCGAACTGATCCCGTTCGGGCCGTTCGTGAACTGCGAGAGGTTCAGAAACGTCTGCGGCACGATTTCACCGAAGCCGAGTGTGACGATCGCGAGGTAATCGCCGCGCAAACGGAGCGTCGGCGCACCGAGCAAGATTCCGAAAATCGCAGCGATGACCGATGCGACGAAAAGCATGATCCAAAACGGAATATGGATACCGAACTGCTGGCTCGCGAGCATTGCGTATGCGTACGACCCGATCGCGAAGAACGCCGCATAGCCGAGATCGAGCAAACCCGCAAAGCCGACGACGATATTGAGTCCGAGCGCGAGTAAGATGAACGCGCCCGCATTCGCGAGGAAGTCGATATGCGAGTTGTTGTGGTCGAGCCAAGGGAACGCGAGTAAGACGACGCCGAGGATGGCAAGCCCGATTCGCGTGCGGTTGCGGCCAGAGAGTGCGGTCACACTTTTTCGGGGAGTGACTCCCCGAGAAGGCCCGCGGGCCGGAAGATCAAGACGAGCACGAGCACCGAGAAGACGAGCACGTTCGACCATTGCGCGCCCTGCGGAATGTACTGCGTGCCGATTGCCTCGATGAGCCCGATAAGGAATCCGCCGAGCATCGCACCGGGGATATTGCCGATGCCGCCGAGCACCGCGGCCGTGAACGCTTTGAGCCCGGCTTGGAAGCCGTTGAAGAACCACGTCGTGCCGTAATACACGCCGCTCGCAAAACCAGCCGCGCCCGCAAGCGCGCTACCGATCAAGAACGTCATCATGATCGTCGTGTTGACGTTGATGCCCATGAGTTGCGCGGCATCGCGATCTTGCGCCGTCGCGCGCATCGCCTTGCCCATCTTCGTTTTGGTGATAAACAATTGAAGCACGACCATCATCACGATCGCGAATCCGATCACGATGACTTGCTTGAGCGAAATTTCCACGCCCCCGAGCGCGAGCGTGGGGTTGGGAATGAGATCGGGAAACGGAACGGGCGAAGGTCCGCGCCAGAGTTGCATCACGTTTTCAAGGATGAACGACATGCCGATCGCGGTGATGAGTGGCGCGAGGCGCGGGGCGTTACGCAAGCGGCGATACGCGAGACGCTCGATCAAGATCCCGACGATCCCGCAGAGCAGCATCGAGCCCAAAATCGTTACGAGCACCACGCCGACCAGTGCGATACCGTGCACCTCGCCGCTCACGCCGAGCGCGGTGAGAATGGCGAGTGAGAAAAACGTCCCGAGCGTGTAAACGTCGCCGTGTGCGAAATTAATGAGTTCGATGATGCCGTACACCATCGTGTAACCGAGCGCGATGAGCGCGTAAATGCCGCCGAGCGAGAGCCCGTTGACGATCTGCTGAAAGAAAACGTCCAAATCGCAGCGTTAGACCTTGAGATTGATCTGATCGACGAAGGTTGCTTTTCCGCCCGCAATTTTATACAGACTCAAGATCGGGTTCGTCGTATCGCCGAGCTTATTGAAACCGATCGTGCCAATCGGCGACGCAAAGCCGCTCGTTGCCGCGACGTTTTTGAGCACGTCGGGGCGGGCGGGCATCTTATTTCCCGCCGCGACGATCGCTTTGGAAATCGCGGCGATCTCAATATTGGTCGCGGCATAAGCATTCGCGCTATACGGGCCGACATCGGTATTCCAACGCTTCTTGTATGCGGCGACGAACGACGTCGCACTCGCGAGTTTCGACGTTTCGGGAGCGGCGACCGTGTAATACGAATTGTTGGCCATAGTACCCGCGGTCTTGAAGAACTCGTCGTCGCTGATACCGTCGCCACCGATAAATGGCGTCGCTTTCAAACCGGCATCCGCCATCTGCTTGCGAAGGAGCCCGCCACCCGTCGCCGTCGTGCCGCCGTAGAAGACGACATCGGGTGCGAGCGCGTGGCCCTTGGTGAGCAACGCTTTGTAATCGGTTTGGCCTTTGGTGAGATGCTCGTGCCCGACGACAGTGCCCCCACCCGCCTTGAACTGCGTTTCGAAAACGTCGGCGAGCCCCTTGCCATACGTCTCGTTGTCGTCGATCACGAAAGCTTTCTTGAAGCCGAGTTTCTTTGCAAATTGCGCGCCCGCCGCACCCTGTTTATCGTCGGTCGTGCAAACGCGGAAATACGCGATCACATCGGGATGCGAGGTACGGAGTTTCACCGCGTCTTCGCCGATCGTGAGCCCGATGCTCGTATTGGACGGGCTGATCTGCGCGAGCCCTGCGTCGTTGGTAATCGGAATCTCCGCCTTCGCAACGCTGGAATTAAACGGCCCGATCATCGCGAGAACGGCCGCATCGGAGACGAATTGCTTCGTGTTTTGCGCGCCTTGCGCCGGATCGTGCGCGCCTTGCACGGCGTCATCGAGATCGTAGCCGACGAGTTTGAAGCCGCCCGGCAAGCCTTTGGCGTTGGCTTCTTCGATCGCTTGAATTGCGCCGTTCCGCGTCGGGATACCGGTCGATGCGTCGGCGCCGCTCACTGGCATATCGATGCCGATCTTGATCGCGTTGCCAGCCGAGGCATCGGCGGCGGTCGACGAGGTGCCCGACGACGACTGCGTGGTCGACGTGGACGTCGACGAGCATCCCGCAGCGAGGAGCCCGCAGAGGGCCGCAGCACCGAGTTTGGCTAGCGCGCTTGTGTGAGGCATGGACCCTCCGCGAATGGCAACGAGACGGCACGGTACCGCCTCGACGAATCGCGCTTGAGTACGCCCTAGCATGAGGCTTCCCTCTCAGCTGATGATAGAGTCTAAAGGCGGAAAGAGACGATTGGCCGTGCGCGAAACCCGAGTCCATGAATCGTCATCGTGGCCGCTCCATCGTATGGATTATTGTCGCGATCGCGGTGTCGTGGGGCCTCTTCATCGCAGCACTCAGCAACGATTTCTACAATGCGACGTCGCCGTGGGAGTTCGGCCCTCACGTGGTGATGCGCAAGGTTTTCAGCGTCGGCGCCTTCGCACTGGTCTCATACCTCATCGCTCGGGCACTGGCGCAGGTCGGGATCGTCCTCCCGATGCAGGTTGTGATCGCGACCGGAGCTGTTTACAGCGGGGCGATCGAAGTCGGTCAGTTCAACACGGGATCGATGGAGGGGCCCTGGTGGAATCTCTTCGACGTGGCATGCGGAGCTGCCGGAGGGTTCATCGCGGCGCGACTTCCAGGCGGCAGCGCGAACGTTCCAAAAAAGCCGAGCCGCGTACGCCGAACGGATCGGCGCCGGACGTCTCAATTCCGCAGCGATGAGGCGCCGGCCAAGGTTCCTCGCAAGCGTTCGCGCCAAACCTGAACTTACCGGAGACGTCGTTCGGTCGCACCGGATTACCCGCGACCATCGCGAGCGGCGTGACCGATTTGATGCCAACCAAATTCGCTGCCACGACCGATGTGCCCGATGTCCACGAATCTGGCGAGCGCCGGCATGTTGCAGGGCGGCGCGGTCGACGTCGTCGAGGAGACGCGGTACCTCGGGATAGACGCGGACGAAGTTCGCGAGTTCGATCGTGACGCCGAAATCCACGCGGGCGGCGAACGAGGATCCCCCACTATTTCGCGACGGAAGTGTATGCCAAGCGAGTGGAGGTACAAGATCGCGACAATTCGCGTCGCACCCTCCGTAGCTGCGGCGCGCAGGGTCACGAGAATCGACGGCTCCGCCATGTCGCGAGCGAGGCGCGTATACATCGCGGATTAGATATCCGCCAGTTTGCGCACGGCGGCTGCGTTTAAGTGCGTCGCTTGCGGACGGAAAATGACGATCGCGGCAGTCGGTCGGTCGGGGGACCGTCTCGGACCCTTCGCTCAACGAGACAACGATCGCGTTTTTGGCATCGAGCAAATACTGGATCATGGCGCGTTGAAGAAGATCCGGATAGGCCCTGTAACCCCGCCAGGAGCGCTATCCGCGTGTCGGGTCGAGGCCGATTTCGGCTACGGGGCGGCGAACGTGGGCGACGCGAGCGCCTGGACGGAAAAAACATCCGGCCATGTCCCCTTAACATCTTCGTGCTCGCCACTGGGAGAGGGAGCATGGACCAATTGAGGGATTGAGGAGGTGAGCAGGAGTCCCTATGCTTTCGAAAGAGTGATGCCGTACACGAGAGATTCCGCGAGTCGCACGCCCGTACGAGGTCCCGAGCAAAGGGAACAACCTCCTACGTGACCGCTACACCCTCTGTCCTCGTGGCAACCTGCCTGACCTGGTCGTCCACCGCCGCCCTCCCGCGACTCTTCGCGGAAGCGGGGCTCCATGTGACTGCGATGTCGCCCGGGCCCCTCGCGTTGTGCACACACGTGAAGGCGCACAGGTCGATTTCGCGCGATCCCCTGCACGCCGCGCGCGACGTTTCAGCACTCCTCGCGACTCGGGCGTTCGACTGGGTCGTTGTCGCGGACGAAGTGCTTCTCCGCGCACTCGTCGCACGCGGCGGAGACCGCCAACAGACGCCCTGGGCGCCGTTTGATCTTACCGATCCGACCGTCCTTCGGTTTCTGCTCTCAAAGCACGCGTTCATCGAACAAGCCGGCCGGTACGGCATCGCGATTCCGCCATCGCGGCTCGTCGCCTCGGTAGAGGAAGCGCTCGTGTTCGCAGACGAGTACGAATATCCGTTGCTCGTTCGCGGCGACCGCGGGTTCGCGGGGATCGAGGTCACACTCGCATCCAACTCCGCAGAGCTTTGTCGTGCCACGAGCAGTTCGCTCCAGCGCTACGGGCGCGCCGCGCTGCAGCGATTCATTCGAGGCTCGTGTATTTCGGTTAGCGTCCTCTACGCGCGCGGAGTCCCACTCGCAATCAAGGCGTATCGGACGGATTGCAGCTTTCCAACGCCGACCTCGGCCTCAACTCGGCACGCTCACTTCGCGCATCCGGCGATCGAACCGATCGTAGCCCGCATCGGCGCGCTTACTGAGTTCGACGGCATGGCAGGAATTGATTTCATGCATGATCCCGCGACCAACGAACTCTTCGCAATAGAAGTCAACCCGCGACCAACGCTTGGGTTCGCGGGTGCGCGCGTCAATCGCGATTTTTTTGCGCCTGCGATCCACCGATTTCTTCGTGGCGAAGCCGATCCGCTCGTCACCTACGACGGCCGCGAGCCAGTACAGACCTATTTCCCCGGCCACCTCTTCTTCGCGCTAGTGCATCCATGCGAGACAAACGCGCGAGCGGTCGGCGCCGCGCTTTCGGAATTCCGGCCGAGCGATTGGCGCACCGCACTCTGGGAGGTCGGACGCTTCACGCGCGACCGCCTCATGCTCGTCGCGCGAGGATTCGGTCCCACCGAAGATTGCGATTTACCGAGCGGGCGTGGAGCGCCGCCGCGTAACGCTAGCGGCGACCTTCCCGATTCCATCGAACTCACCGTTGCCCCGAGGTAAATATGCAGAGCGTCGAAGCCGTCGCCCCGATTCATCAGCCGACAGTGGTCACTACCGACGTCGTCATCATCGGCGCGGGCCCGTATGGTCTTTCGCTTGCGGCGCATCTGCGTGATCGTGGCATCGCGCATCGCATTTACGGGCGGGCGATGGCGACTTGGTCGGACCATATGCCGGCAGGTATGCACCTCAAATCCGAAGGATTCGCCTCGACGCTTTACGCGCCCGGCAACGCGTTCGCGTTAAGCGATTACTGCCGCGAACGCGACCTCCCGTACCGCGACATCGGGCTCCCCGTTCAGCTCGAAACGTTTACCGCCTATGGTCGCGAGTTCGCGAAACGGTACGCCCCCGAGCTCGATGAACGCACCGTCAACGGGCTCACTTCGCGCGGCGACAGCTTTGAATTGCAGCTCGCCGACGGCGAACGCATCTTCGCGAAACGCATCGTGGTCGCGGTGGGGATCAGTCGCTTTGCGTACTTGCCGCCGGAGTATGCGTCGTTACCGAAAACGGCCCTGACGCATTCATCGGAACATCACGATCTCTCGACGTTCGCGGGAAAACGCGTCGCCGTTATCGGCGCGGGCGCTTCGGCGGTCGACATCGCGGCGATTTTGCACGCGCAAGGCACGCAAACGCACATTGTCACACGAGCCCCCGCGCTGCGGTATCTTGGCCCGCCGGACGAACGGATTCCGTCCCCGCTCATGCGCCTGCGCTGGCCCGTTACCGGCATCGGCACGGGCTGGAAAGCGAAGTTTTTTGAGGATCTCCCACACGTCTTCCATCGTTTGCCCGAACGGATGCGAATAGCAGTCGTTAAGAAAAAATATGCCGCAATGGCATGCTGGTTCACGCGCGAACAGATCGAGGGCAAAGTCAGCGAACATTTGGGCGTGACGACCGCGGGCATCGACTTTGCATCCGAGGGGGTACGTCTCACGCTCGAGCGGCGCGGTGGCGAGACGACGTCGCTCGTCGTCGATCACGTCATCGCGGGCACGGGGTATCGCGTCGATCTTGAACGGCTCGCTTTTCTACCATCCAACGTTCGCGCGCGCATCCGCACTGCGGATGGTTCGCCCATCCTCTCACAGCACTTCGAATCATCGGTACCCAACCTGTATTTTCTTGGGCTCGCCTCGGCAAATAGTTTTGGACCGATGCTGCGCTTCGCATGCGGTGCGGGATACGCGGCGAGGCGGTTGACGAAGGCCCTCGCCGCCGCCCGACGATAATCGTTTCGTCATGCTCGACTCATCCGGTCTCGCGTTCCACCATATCGGCGTGGCATGCCGTAACTTCGACTCAGAAGAGCAAAAATTCGCCATGCTCGGCTATCGGCGTGAGGGCCAAGATTTCCACGACCCGCAACAGGGTATCCACGGGCGCTTTCTAATCGGCGCCGGCCCGCGGCTCGAGCTCCTTCGCAACGACGCCGAGCCCGGCGTACTCTCGCCGTGGCTCGCCAAAGGCATCCGCTTCTACCACCTCGCGTATGAGGCGACCGATCTCGATGTTGAGAAGATGCGTTTGGAAGCTGTCGGAGCGAAATGCGTCGTCGAGCCCGTTCCGGCCGTTGCCTTCGATGGCCGGAACATTTGCTTTTTGATGCTCCCAAATATGACGCTTGTCGAGCTGATCGCAACCCGGTAACCCCCCCATTTCTGGCCTGCCGCCCACAGGTCAAAAGTGCTATGCTCCCTCGAGGTGGCGTCGTCGCTCCGATACCATGCCAGGCTGGGAGCTTAGAGATCGAAACGCTTATCCCGAGCACGGACCCGCAGGCGAACACGGATCCCGTGGTCGCACTAAGGCAGATGTTTCGAGCGACCGCACGGCCTGCGCTAAGCCCATCGCGAGCCCTCGCGGCGCTGGCAATCGTCGATCCGTTTGTAGCGCTCGAACTCCTCCTCGTTCCCTCTACGGAACTTCGCGATCGGGTCCCAATGAACGACCTCGCTCGAGCGGCCATTGCGGCTCTCGCCGGGATCGAAGATTCGGCATCGCGGAGCGCGTTTGCGATGCGCGTCCTCGAGATGTACGCAGACGCACTCGCGAGCGATGCGGCGACCGAAATCGTCGCAAACGTCGAGATCGCGAATGCAAAATTTACGGGAGTCGCTGCATTCGAGGCAGTGATCAAACGCCTCGTCAAGCGCTTTCGCGCCCACCCCGCGCTTCTTCGTGTCGCGATCGAGAGCGCTCGCGCGAACGGGGATGCTGCCCGCGCGGACGCTTTGCTCACGGACCTCGGCTTCGCGGATCGCTCGCCAGCGACCGCGGCACTCGTACGTCGAGGGCGCGATCCGGCACGCCCGGCTCCCAACGGCGACATTCGTATCGCGATCCTCAGTTCGTATACGATCGAAGGCCTCGTTCCACACGTCGATCTCGCGGTACGCGCACTCGGCCTGCGACCCGAGGTGTACGTCGCACCCTTCAATTCGTGGACCCGCGATATCGTCGACGACGCGTCGGGATTACGACGGTTCGACCCGGAGATCGCATTCCTGGCGGTTGCGATCGATGATCTCATCCCCGAACTCGTGTCGCACCTCTCTCCATTCGAACTCGCGACCGCAGGCGACGACGCATGCGAGCGCGTCGTCGGCGTTGCGACCGCGTTCGCGCAGCGCTATCCGGGAATTCCGCTGGTCGTGCATGGTTTCCATTCGGCCTTCGCGGGACCACTCGGCATCATGGATGGGCACGCGCAAATCGCGCGCACGCAGTGGCTCGCGAGTCTTAACGGTACGCTCTGGGACCAACTCCGCTCGCTGCCGACGGTCTATGTTCTGGACGTCGTCGCTGCCGCGACGGCGGCGGGCGTCGCGTTTGCCGACAATCCGAAGCTGCGTCATCTCGCGGCGATGCGCATTCCGCCGCCCGCGCTGGCGCCAGTCGCGGATGCCTACGCGCGTTACGTTGCGCCGCTGCGCGGACGCTCGAAAAAGTGCGTCGTCCTCGATCTCGACAACACCCTCTGGAGCGGCGTCGTCGGCGAGGACGGGAAAGACGGAATTCATCTGGGTAACACGTCGCCGGGCAGCGAATTCGTCGAGTTCCAAGAGTTTCTTAAATCGCTCGCGGCGCGCGGCATCCTCCTTGCTGTCAACTCGAAGAATAACGCCGAGGATGCCCTCGACGTCATCCGGACGCACGAGGCGATGGTCTTGCGCGAAGCCGACTTCAGCGCGGTGCGCATCAACTGGCTTCCGAAATCAGAGAACATGCTCGCGATCGCACGTGAACTCAATATCGGCGTCGACGCGCTCGTCTTCGTCGACGATAATCCCGACGAGCGCGAACGAATGCGTCAACTCTTGCCGCAGGTCCTCACGGTTGAGATGCCACGCGATCCGGCGCTCTATCGCACGACGATCGAGCGGCTCCCCGAGCTTCAGACGCTCGCCGTGACCGCCGAAGATGGTGACCGCGCCGAACGCTATCGCGAGATCAGTCTGCGCGAAGAAGCGAAAACGAACGTGATCGACGTCGAGTCGTATCTCGCGTCGCTCGAGATTGTCGCAGATATCGAACCTGCGACCCAGGCGAACTTTCCGCGCATCGCACAGCTTTTCGCAAAGACGAACCAGTTCAACGTCACGACGCGCCGCTATAGCGCAGCCGACGTCGCACGTCTCGACTCTGATCCCGGATGTCGGATATGGACGCTCCGGTCGCGCGATCGTTTTGGCGAGCACGGACTCGTCGCGATCGCTCTCGTTCGGATCGCGAACGGGACGTGGACCCTCGACAGCTTCCTTATGAGCTGTCGTGTAATCGGGTACGGCATCGAAAGCGCACTCCTCGCGTATGTTTGCAAACGCGCGCTCGACGCGGGCGTACACGAACTCGTTGGCGAGTTCGCTCCGACCGCCAAAAACGCCCCAGCCGCCGAACTGTATACGAGTCACGGGTTCGTCGCTGCGGGGGACGACGGGGCGACGCAGCGCTTTCGTCTTAAGCTAGCCGACGCTCGGGCGATGCCCGCGTGGATTCGGGTGAGCGCGCATGTCGCCTGAAGCCGTCGTCGCAAGCGTGTTTGGCAAGAACCTCGCCGTGATTACCGATGCAACGTCGCCCGAGACCCTCGCGGAATGGGATTCACTCGGCCACGTCACGCTCGTGATCGAACTTGAGTCGATCTACGGCGTTTCGTTCAGCGCGGAAGAGACGATGGCGCTCACGAGCGTTAAGGCTATTAAAGACGCACTCCGATCGCAGGGTGTCACGTGGTAGTCGCTCCGCCCAAACTCGAAGTCCGGTCGGTTGGGGTCGACGATTTCGACGCGATTTATCCGCTGCTTCAATCGTTCGGAAACCAGAAGATGAGCCGTGGCGATTGGCGATCGATGCTCTTCACATACCCGTGGTGGGATGGCCCCGAACGCGGCTTCGCGCTCTATGCCGACGGCAAAGCGGTCGGATTCCTCGGCACGATCTTTAGCAAGCGACGCATCGACGGTCGAGACGAAGTCTTCTGCAATACGTCGAGCTGGATCGTTCGCGAAGAATACCGTCACGCGAGCATACTGTTGCTCAAACCTGTACTCGCGATGCGCGACTGCACGATCTTAAATTGGACGCCCACCGATCGCGCGTACCAGGTTTTCGAAAAACTCGGGTTTCGCCATCTCGAATCGCTCGAGTTGCTCTTGCCGCCTATCGCGCACCCGAGAGGTTTTTTCGGCGCGTCGAGTACCAGCGATCCAGGTGTACTCCAAGCGGAACTGCGCGGCAACGACAAGGCGCTGTATGACGCGTTGCTACCGTGCGCGACCGTGTGCCATCTCCTCGTGCGAGTGGGGTCGCGCCGTTGTTACCTCATAGCAACGAAACGCACATACAAGCGTGTCCCCTTTGCCGTCGTTCAATATGCGAGCGACTACGATCTGTTCTGGAAATTTCGCGGCGCGGCGCACGTCGGCTTCGCCCTTACGATGGGCGTCTTCGGGCTTTCGATCGACAGCCGCTTCGCCGCTGGTCGCAAAGTCGGGCTGAGCGTCCCGTGGCCGGCGAAGCGTTTGTATCGCCCGGCCCGACAAGAAACGCCGCCGGAAGCGATCGATGGGCTCTTTTCCGAAACGATGATGCTTCACTTATGATGCAGCTGGCTACGTTAAAGCTTCGAGTTCTCAATGGTCACCGATGGACCGGATGCCGAGCGGTGAACTCTCTCGCTAACTCACCCGAGGCGCTCCTGGAATGGGATTCTCTGGGCCACGTCGCGCCCGCCATCGGTCGCTCGGGGCAATCGGCTTGTCGATCGATAAACGTTGTTTTACCATACGATGCAACTCCGCGTCGCGCCAAACGGCGACGCCAGCAACAATCGATTGGCCTTTTCTCAGAATTGATGACGCTCACCATATGATCTCACGCCAGCAGCTTCGCGATCGAGCCAACGCCATTGCTCGAACGACGCTTTCGCCGATACCGCTGGCGTTTTGGGAATATGCCTTTCCCAAAGACGTCATCGCCCTTTGCTACCACGTCGTCAGCGACGTGGATCTTCCGCACTTGCAACTCTATCCATATAAAACGGCCTCCCAATTCGAAGCCGACGTTATCTTTTCGCGCGAGCGCGCGGCAACGTATCGGCAAGTCGTCGAGCGAAGATTACGCGGATCGCAGCTCCCGAGCAATAGCATTCTTTTTACTTTCGACGACGGTCTCGCATCGTGCCACAACGTCATCCGGCCGATTTTAAAGCGCAACGGTGTCGATGCCGTGTTCTTCGTAACGACCGATTATCTCGACGATGCCGAAAGTTTCTTCGAATGCGAACTGTCGTTATGTCTTTGGGAGATCGAGCGACTCGACTCGGACCGAGCGCGATCCGTCTTGGCAACTTTGAATTCGAGCGCGCCGTTGAATATGATAAGTCCGGAACGCCAACGGCTCGCTCAGAGACGCATGTCTTCGACCAGGCTCAAGCTTAGCCGTGAAGCGGTGAAACGCGAAATCGCACTGCATGCGTTCGGACTCTCCGATGGGGACGAAGACCTCGCGCGTCTCGCCGCACTTTTGGGAGTCGACATCGCGAAATACGCCGAGCAGAGGCCGATGTTTATGACGCGCGATGAAGTACGCAGACTCATCGCCGACGGGTTTACCGTCGGCGCGCACGGTCGAAAGCACCGATCGTTTGAAGTTCTTACGCCGGAAGAAATCGAACGCGAGATCGTCGCCTCGTGCGATGCCGTTCGAGCGATCACCGGGCAGGAGCGAATCCCGTTCGCATTTCCGTATAGTGGGCTTGGAGTGGATCGTCAATTGATAGCCGATATCCTCAAGCGACATTCGACGATCGAGATGGTTTTCGATTCGGGTTGCCTTCGAAACGATCCCAACTTCATCGTAAATCGTGTTTTTGCCGATGACCCCGCAGGATCGCTGGACGCCGACGTGTCGAGCGTGCCCGGAACCCTGCGCGATGCGTGGTCTGTGCCTTCGGCCTGGTTCCGGCGAGGATAGCGAAGTCGGCTTGGCTTCCGCGTTGACGTGCGCGCGGTGGAAGTCGCCGTTCTGACCCTGGTTGGAGCTGATTCGGCTGGGCTTTTTGAGTTCCGACCAGGGGAGCCCTATGCGGGCCTTGCGCGGGCGAACCTTAGTTTTTGCGGCCCGGCGTGGTTCGTGCGACGATAATCGGGTACGTGGACGGGTCACGACCCAGGCCAACGGCCGTTTCGCCCGAGACAGGGCCGCGAAAGCGAACCAAATGGCCAAACCTTTACGTTTCTGGGTCGGCTTCATTCGGAATACATCACTTTAGGAGATTTAATGATCGCTATTAAAAAATTCACCTTCGCCGCGGCCTTCGCCGCAGCGACGACGACGGCGCTCGTCCTTGGCTCTACCGTTACCGCATCGCAGATCGGCACGGCGAATCCGTTCGTAAGCGCAGCGTTCGCCGACGACGAATCGAGCATCTGTCAGTACAAAAAAGAAGCGGCCCGCGACGCCTGCTTGAGCGCGCATCGCAAAACTGCAACGCGCCACGAGGGCGCCGAACCCGCGTGCTCGTACGAGACAAAAGGAGACGTGGCGCTCGAATCCAAGCGGCAAGCTTGCTTAGCGTCGCATCGCCATTTCAACGGCGGCCGGGAGCGGAACGAATCGGTTTGCTCGTATGAAACCAAAGGGGACGTCGCACTCGAGGTCAAGCGCGTGGCCTGTCTGCGCGCGCACCATCTCCCGATTACAAAACAATACTAATCGGTTTGCGTTAACGAGACAAAACAGCACGGTTTGCACCGTGCTGTTTTTTTTGGGGCGATGCTGCCGCGATGTTTCTCGGGCCTTACAAGCCCAGCCCACCCGCAAATGTCGACTTCATTACGAAAGAAAAACGAAAAAAAGCCGTGTTCGGACCCGCAGTTTGGCCCAAAATTCGCCTATTCGGTGAAAGGCCGTATTTTTTCGGAACAGAAGACTCTGCAATACGATCTCGCTACCGAGTTGGTTTCATGAAACTGCTTACATCTTCGATCGACTTTTCTTCGCTTCACAAGCGGCAAGACGCGTTGCGTGCGGAGTTCGACAAGGCCCTTCCCATGCGGCACATCGTTATCGATGATTTTCTCTGTGACGACGTCGCGCGGAAAGCGATGAATTCGTTCCCGCCCTACGATGCGATGGAACGAATCCGTAATTCGGTTGTTGAAAAACGCGCCTCAGAAACCCGCCTCGACGTCGTCGATCCCGTATATAGAGAGATTTTTGAGGCTCTCCGTTCGGCGGAGTTCGTGTCGTTTCTAGGTGATGTTACCGGCTTTTCGGGCCTCGACGCGTCGGAGTCAATGGACGGTGCCGGTTTGCACCAGATCCAAAACGGTGGCTTTCATAACGTCCACGCCGATAAAAATCGCGACCCCGTGCGCGGTTATTACCACCGTCTCAGCCTCATCATTTATTTAAACGATGGCTGGCGTTTGGGATCGCCCGGGGCTCTAGAACTTTGGGACCGCGAACTTAACAATTGCATGCAGAAGATCGAGCCCATCCTCAATCGCTGTATCATTTTCGAAGTACACGATTTCGCATATCACGGTTACGGTCGGCTTCAGCTTCCCCTCGATCAAACTCGCAAATCGCTCGCGATGTGGTACCTCAGTCCCGATCGAGGAAGATTCCAAGCAACCCGCCCTCGCAACGTTAAATTCGCGTTGCGCCCTACGGACGGTCTCTTGATGCGGATCAAGCACTACACGCGCATCGCAGTCGAAAAATTGCCATCTCCCCTCAGTGCTGCGGTTAAGAACCTTCGAGCACGCATTACCGGCGCACCGCGGCGGAATTAGCGCAAGGCGAGAGGTACATTTACGGTCAGAATTCACTATTCAGGGCATCATGTTTTAAGACTTTCCTCGCAACGCTAAGCCAAGTCAGAATTTTATATATACGTTCCGTTAAATTTTTTTTGACGACGACAAGCTCTTTTAATTGAGCGCTAAGACGCGTTTGAGTAGCACGTTTTCGGAAGTTTAATTTAAAGGTCACTGAGTCGAGAATTTAAATACGTTTTTGGATAAATCCAAGCCATGCATGTGCCCTTCTGTAATGGATGACATCTCAGGTAAGATGTTCGCGACCGCGCAAACGTCGCTCAGCGAAGCAAGCTGAGTCTAACCATTACGAAATTTATCCCCCATTTGTTCACTCGCATTAGGCCTCGTTTCCGAGGATGACCTAGGAGAGAAAATGGAACTGAAAAATATCCAAGGGTTGCGCGCTCTAGCCGCGATTCTCGTCGTTGGCTGTCATTTTCACGACTTCGCCGACCGCTATGGCTTTCGGTCCGAAGCCCTAATCACAATCGGGGCTTGGGGGGTGGACCTTTTCTTCGTCATCAGCGGCTTCATCATGATTACCGTCAACTGGAACAAATTTGCCGAACCGAACGCATCTAGGGCGTTTCTGATCCGCCGGATCGTACGGATATTTCCGCCATATTGGCTCGTGACGCTCGTCATCGCCGCCGCCATCATTATCTCGCCGAAGCTATTTCACACCTACGCACCAAATATTTCGAACCTTTTGCCGTCACTCCTACTTTTTCCATCAGATGAGAAACCAATTCTTTATGTTGGATGGACGCTGATCTTCGAGATGTACTTCTATTACGTTTTCGCGACGCTCTTAAATTTTTCACGCAAAACCGCACTAACGGTGATGGCGGTTTGGACCGTGCTCGTGCTTGGAGCTCAAGTCGTTACGAATGTCGACACGAATGCTTGGATCGGCACGATCTTCAACAACATCGTGTTGGAATTTTTGCTCGGCGTCGTCGCGGGCTACCTTGTGTTGAATCGCCCGATTCGATTCGCCGTTCCCACAATCGTTGTTGGCGTGATCGCCGTGACCGCATCGCTCTTTCTGTACGCGCTGCCACACAATGTTGAAGTCTCGCTTTTTCACACACGCTTCTTACTCGTCGGATTGCCGATGGCACTCATCTTGTATGGGAGCGTTCCGCTTGAGAAACGAGGGATCGTCGTTCCCAAGGCTTTCAGTTATCTGGGAGACGCGTCATACTCGCTCTATCTCTGGCATCTTCTGCTCTACGTGGTTGCCGGGCGAGCGGCAACGGCCCTGGCCCATCACGGGCACTTTTCCCCTCTCCTCTTCATCGGCGTTCCCGTTGCAGTCGTGGCTGGTGGAGTTGCAATCTACCAGTACGTTGAGGTACCGCTCCTGAATGCAAGCCGCGCACTCGCGGCGACATTTTTTCCGCGTTCGATGGCTCCTAAGCCGAAGGGCGACGCGCTCGCCGCTTGATTCGTAGTGCGCAGTCGCGAAAATGAATTTACATTGAAACCGTAAGACATTTCGTTCGAGGGAGTCGAAGGAATTAGCGAAGCGTTTGCGCGATTCGTTTTGAGGTTTTCGATTTCTCGTCGCGATGAATAGCAATAAGGTTGGCTTCTTAAGCCATCACCGCTTCATAATCCCGGGCGTCGAGCCAATCGCGGATATCAATTCCGCCGTGGGGCCCTTCGGCGGCCAACGTTAGTCGGTCGCTTAAATAGTGCGTAAAGAACGAGCATGTACCTGGATGTCGGCTACCTCTGGCTTCGGTCTTTATCGCCGTCGGCCGTTCGACCGATGGCATCTCGTCGATCAAACACGTAACGTATCGATTTGTATCGCCCGATCATGGTCTTCCCTCAAAGTATCTGCTCCAAGGTTCACGAACGAGTGCGATTAGACCGCGCCGCGAAGCCGTTGAGCCGAGCACTTTTGTGAGCGATCCACAACCGCTTTGAGTTGGCTCGAAAGCTACGACCCGAGCACTGGGCCGCAATCATGCTGGAGGAGCCGATGTTCGCTCCCACGTCAACGAATAAATCGTCATTGAATAAAAAGTGCAATCGCCTTTGCCTGAATCTCCGGATCACAAATTGAGTAAGTAGTTGCTATACGGGAGATTTTTTCACGTCCTCATTACGCGCTGACCTTAGTTGAAGTTGACAAAGAGGGGCGGCTCGCGGACTTCAAGATTAAGCAATGCACCGTCGCCGAGTACGGCGAACGCAACTTTATTCAGCTACTCTTCGGACGCGATATAGTCACTCATCGTAAAAATAAAGCAGTCGCTCATCTTGCGTGGAGCGACTGCTTCGAGGCCTCCGCTCTAAGTCCGTATGAGCCGACTGCGAAGTTTGCGTATGCGTTAAATCTGGATTTGGTCATAAAAGCGTTCATGTTTTCGCTGAGTCGGAACCCAGCTATTTTGGATTAACGTGTGGACGCGTCGCCGAGAAGCGACGAACGACGCGTCCGCAAAGGCATTCCCTCGGATCGACGCTAATGCGAGCCGATGGCGAACTGCTGGTACACCGCAAAGCTCGGCTTGAGAGAACGGTCGTCATTTACTAGCGCCGTGTTCGCCCAGAAGTCGAGCCCGCCGTTATAGACGTTGACGTACGTCACGCCGTCGATCGTCGGGTCAGCCAGGGCAAGGTTAAGGCCCTGCGCGAGGTAGAGAGCCTGGACCGCCGGGTCGTAGCACACCACCGGATCGGGGCACGTCGAGTAGCCCCATTCAGTGAGCATCATCTTCGGCACCGGATCGCCGTGTGCGACTGCGATGTTCTGGATATCCTTGTAGATATCGAAGCGATTGTCGTAGTTCTTGTAGTTGACGATCGTCGCCGAAGCCGGAGCGGTCCAGCGATAGTTGTGCTGCGAGATCTCGTCCCAACACACGCCGAGCCTACATCCCGCATTGTACGCGCCCGTAATCCACGTGCGTGGGTCGACGTGATGGCCGCCCGCCGCGAGCGCGCCGGCAACCACCATGAGATTGGGATTCGCGGCTTTAATCGCACCGTATGCGGCTCGCATAAATGGTGCGGCGCCGTCGCCTTGCGTCGAGGCGTACGCCGGAGTGCCCGGCTCCCAACCGCCGCCGAGGTTCGGCTCGTTGAAAAGTTCGACGCGCGTAACTTTTGGAAAACCGATGAGGTGTGTTGCAACGGCGGTTGCCCACGTCGCGTAGTCGGTCGGATTATCCATCGTTTGGTTACCGCCACCGAACGGATCGTAGTGCATGTACTGCGGCGCACAATGCTGCTGAATCTCCGGCAACACGGTCACATTAATAGCTGCAAGTGCATTGAGAATGGCGTCGTAGTTCGCCCAATGCGGCGTCGGGTACGGCGCGAGGTGCCCGATGGCTTGGTCCGCGCAGAAGTCCATGCGGATGTAGCCTGCCCCGCTTCGTGCGATCTGCTGGACGGTAGATCGGGCTGCGTCGAGGGCGGCCTGTTCGGACCCCGTCAGCGTCGAAAATCCGGGGCTACCGTAGATGAGGCCACCGAGGAAACCAGAGAAAGCCCACGGGTGATCGAGGAAGCCGTAATAATACGGCGACGCCACCTTCATCGCGACCGGAGCCGGAATCGACACAGGCGGCGTTTTCACCGTGATATCGACGCCAAAAGCGGGCTGGACGATGTGGTAGGACGTGCCAGGAACGTAGCGCAAGCGTAACCCGACACTGCCATTTGGGGGGATCGAGTAGCGTATTGTCTGGCCGCCCTGGTCGACGAAGGGCCGATCGACATGAAACGCCGTCGCGGGAGTGATCTGCAAACCGCTACTGAATGCAGAGTCATCGATTGCCACGGAGTAAGTGAAGAGGATGGCCTCGCTGTATTCCATCGTCGGCACGAACGGCGCAATGACGTCTGTTTGTAGTTTAAAAACGTACTTAAGCGCTGCGTTCGTAGCGAGCACGAGCGATGTCGTCGATGGCGGTGATGGCGGTGATGGCGCAGACGTCGTGGTCGGCGCTACCGTTGGTGACACGCTCAGTGTTGCTGTCGGAGAAGCGCTCGCATTGGGTTTCACGACCGACGTCGGCACGGATATCGCCGATGGTGGCATTTGCCCCACGATCGGGACGGAGGAGCCTACACCATTCGTGCTACCGGTACCGCCCGAACAACCCGCGACGAGAAACATAGAAGCAAAAACAAGAGCACGGATGCGGGTTTGCAAGAAAAACCTCGAACAAGCTGAAGCGGATCTTACTTATATCGGGGTCGTGCCGCGGCGAACGAGAACTTTACATCGCGTGTGGCCCGTCTCACGCCTTGTCGAGACTTCCGTTTTCGGAATCATATGCCGCCCGAAGATCAAAGGAGCCACCTGCTCGCCGCATTTCGCCTGCAAATACGAAACGTCGCACCAAAGTCCGCAGAGGAACCTAGCTTCCGGATGTTCGATTTTTTAGCAGTCCTCTCCGTGTCTTTCCGTCACCCATGAAGGGACGGCCATCGTATTTGAGTGCCTCAGTAGGAAACATTCAATAGGACCCTGATCCCTCACACAACTCGTAGGGAGCGACGTGAGCCCCAAACTTCGTTGCTACTGCCAGACAAAACAGTCCGAACCGATGAGTGTAAATTTACAGATTTTACAAACCCGGTTCGTCAGAGGCACCGCCCTTCCGAATTTTGCTGCCGCTGTCGGTAAGACGTGCTAATAGGTGAAGAATCTAATGGGGGATTTTACGTGAGACGATTATTACTCAGCGTTTTATCTGGGCTTTTACTGATGGGGGGGTGCGCAGCTTCTAGTACGCTTCCGATCGTTCCCGCGCATATCTTAGGGGTGATAGAGTACAAAGGATTCCATGATAGAAGCAATTTGGATATCACTCAGCCTGTCGCCGTTACCAAGTCTTTCTCACCCAAATTATTTTTATGCACCGACACAAGTTATGCAACTTCGCAAATTGCTATCACCGTTAGTCCTGCACCTCCCCATGGTATCATGCGCGGTGGAGTCGAAGTCGGCGCTCCCCAATGTGGGACGGCTGGCAGTTGGGGCCTATTCTTCCGAATGGATCCAGGCACCGTATACGATGTAACTGCTGGTTATAACAGTGTTAAAATAAGTACGCCTGCGACCGTTCCGATTATAACTCCCGTTGGTCATGCGAAGCCGGGATTTTTCGGATTCCTACTACATCCCGACTATTATCGTCCACAAAAGATAAAGACGTGTTTCACGAGCGTCTTCGGTGTAACGAACTGCACAACAGCCCCAAGCCCCACCGATACGCAACATCGTCGAGATGCGCTGGCCGTTTTAGGGAAACTCCCCGGAGCGTACGCGCGTACGGATGATCAAACCTCCGCAATATGGGGGCCTGCGATTAGTGCATCGGGGCCGCTCGATTTCACCCATACCACGGTGATGAACGTCAAACCAGGAAGTCTGCCCAATTGGTATTACGGGTCTCATTGGCTGACGCGAGATTGGTTCGTAGATGCTGGAATAGAAGTCCGACCAGATTTCATTCAATACGCCCTTCCGCGCATCGTTGACCCGTTCAGCGGCCACGACACTTTCTATAATCCGAGCGACTATGCGAATTTGGCATCGGTCGGAACACAGTTGGAAATCGCCTTTGCGAAGTTTCGAAATCACCCACCGATTAAACATGAGATTCTCGGCAACGAATGGGGTCAAGGATTTTGGTGTAAACAAGAACACGCAGACCCCACCGCTCCAATCGTCCCCATCGTAACGAATTGCCGGGATGGAGTAAGCGGAAATGCCGCAGAACTATTCCATCAAGCATACGTCGCGATCAAGGCGCAGGACCCTAGCATCATCGTCATCGGACCGGAAGCCTGCGACGGCGGATCGAGATGCCATAATATTTATGACTACTTCCACAACTTGTACGTCACTGGGTGTCAAACCAAATTCCCGTGCTGGGATAGAACATCAGTTCACCATTATGGATGGCCTGCTTTCCAGAATGGCGATCCTGGCGTAGCGACGAACCCGGCTGATGCGAGCCGATGGGACGCCTACAAGCGCGTTCAGGATGTAGCAGTCGCGGATCATGCTTGCACGTTGATCGCCGCCTCTTGTGCGGTGGGTACTGACGGCGTTCTCAAACCGATCGTCATCTTCGACGAAGATGGTTGGAGCGCTTCTCAGTCGCCTACGGGCCTCGACCGTCGAGTTCGCTTGATGTATGTAACCAAATACTTCAATAGGATTCTCGCGGACCCAACCGTCGAAAGCTTTACGACAGCCTCGGGCTGTATCGGAGATAACGGTCCGCCAGATGGCGATTTCACGACCGTTGCTCCGTTGACGAAAGAAGCCGACGGCTCGTGCACTCCAAACGAGTTATACGCCTTGTACCAAACTTACATGAAGTAGATAACAAAAGGCCCCGTGGGTATCGAACGTCGTTTAGCAGTTCCGAACCCTTAAGCGGTCCGAGAATGCTGGTCTGCAAGCCGATATGTCAACCAGCGTCGACGATATCGCGAGCGTCTGCGACGTGTCGAAGATTGCGAGCTACGCTGCCGCCAACGCCTTCGTCCGGACGGACGAAGCTCGTAGGGTTTCAATACTCGTTTCCAAACAAAACGCGAGAAGATTTTTTCAGCAGCTAAGTGATACTCAGATCGCATGGCCCATTTCATCGCACGAGTGTCCGGCGCAGCGTGCTGCTTCGCGCGGGTCGCTATCGTGCGAGGGTGCGATTGATTCGAAAAGGCGATCGGTATAGATTACAAAGTTTCAATCTTCTTCTATTTTGCTTCGAAAGACTTACGCTCGGGATTATTTCGAGCGCCTCATTTTTTCGCACCCGCCGCAGCGCGTAGCACGGCCGTAACTTCACGCACGTGTGCCGCCACGCTAAACCGTCGACTCCACGCCCGCGCTGCCGCACGTGCGTTCGTGAGCTGTTCTGCATCGTTGAGATAACTTAGGATCGCGCGAGCGAACGCTTCGCTATCAGTATGCGGGACGGCGAACCCGGTAACGCCCCGCTCGATCGCCTCGGCGGCGCCGCCGGTATCGAAACACACCGTCGGCACTCCAGCGGCCGCAGCTTCGATGATCGTCCGGCCGAACGGCTCGGCATCGGAGCAATTGCAATGGACGTCCATGGCCGCGTACGCGAGGAGCGGATCGGTTTGCCAGGGCACGAAGGACACGCGATCTTGTAAGCCGAGCCGGACGACGGCTCGCTCGAGTTCGCCGACGAAATCGAGATCGCGAAAACGCGCTTCGCCGATGATCGCGAAATGGGCGCGGCTCGATGCGGCGACCATCGCCGCGATCTCGAGAAATCGATCGTGCCCCTTCCAGCGATTGATACGCCCGATGATTGCAACGAGCGGCCGATCCTCGGGAACGCCGAGCGCTGCGCGAGCCTCTTTGCGTGTCGGAAGGTGCTCGTAGAGCGTGAGATCGAGCGGGTTCATAACGACAGCTGTCGGCTCGACCGCATACGCGCGCGAGACCGCTTGCGAGATCGCGATTCGTCGCCTTGCCGCGCGATATGCCGTCTGCATCAGCACGCGCGATCGACCTTCGAGGATATCGCGAAGGTGGACGACGCTCGGCACGTTTGCGAGCCTGGCCGACACGAGCCCGACCACGTGCGCTTTGATTGTGTTAATGTGCACGACATCGAACGGTGCGAGCTCGCGTGAGAGTCTCCAGACGACCGGAATCATGTCGAGTATGGCCCGCGGGTTCGGCCGCTCCCGCGTCGACTGCGTGACGGTGGCGGGCATGCGAACGATCCGGACGTTCAAGCCGAGATCGCGAACGCGCTGCGCGAGGATCCCATCGTTGAAAAAAAACACCGTCGCATCGATGCTGCTCGAAAGATGCTTGAGCAGCAGCAGCAGACTCTCTTGCGCTCCACCGATCGTATCGCCCGTCTGATCGAGAAACGCGACCTTGATGCGTGGGAGAGTCGGCAGTTCCAAGAGCGCGTGGATCCGCGCCGCATTGGCGCTCCACGAGAACTCCGCAAGCGCGCGTTCGCGAGCCGCCGCACCGATGCGTTCGGCCGCAATCGGATCCCGCAAGAGGCTATCGATCGCAGTGACGATCGCCGCGGTATCGCCTCCGTCGACGAGTATGCCCGTTTCACCGTCGACGATCGCATCCGATGCGCCGGAGTCGACGCCGCCGACGGCCGCAAGGCCCGCCATGCCGGCCTCGAGATAGACGATGCCGAAGCCTTCAACGTCATCTCGAACACGGCGGACCGGCATCGCGAAACACCACGCCCGCGCGTAAGCTGCCGTGAGTTCGTCGTCGGTGAGCGCACCCAGAAAGCGGATGCGTTGCACGACGTCCTTCGCCTCGGCAATCTCGTGCAACGCAGCGAGATAGGGGCCGGTACCGACGATTTCGAGCACGAGGTCCGGGTAATATTCCGCGAGCTGGGCGACGGCTTCGATCAATCGGTCGAAGCCCTTGCGCTCGACGAGCCGACCTACCGAGAGAATCGTCGGCGTGGCCGCTGGATTGCGTTGACGGTTAACAACATCGACGCCGCACGGCACGACGTCGACGTGTTTACGGAAACCCGTTTCGGCAACGAGCGCCGCCGTGAAGGCGCTATTCGCGATGACCCGGTCTGCCGCGCCGAGGACCGCGCGTAACAAAAATCGCCTGAGTGGATTGCTATTCGGCGCGATTTCGGTGCCGTGCGCGAGGATCGCGAGCGACCGCTTCCGCGTTCCACCAGCAGTAGCTGCGACGAGCCCAGTCGGAAACCACGACGAGGCGATCGTCCAGCGATCGCTCGATACTCTGACGGCGCAACGATAGGCCGCGCGCATCGCTCGCAAATCCTTGATACGCCCCGCGCCAACGGCATATCGGACGACCGTAAAGGGACACGACGTATCGAAGGCCGCATCGCCCGGATGCGCCGGCGCTACGACGGTCACGGGCTGCCCCCCGAGCGCCAACTGCTCGGCAAGGCGGTGAACGTATCGCTGGATGCCGCCGTTAGATGGTGGAAAGTCCGAGCTGAGAAGAATCGGCATTTAGCTCCCGCTTAAGCGCGCGCGCTTGCGATCACGACGTGACGAATCGGCGCACGATTCTCGGCGGCAGAACGGCGCCGAGCAACGAGGCGTCGGAATCTTTGAAGAATCGCACGAGCACCAGCAGCACTCCCGAGAGAAGCACGTAGAACAGGCCGGCGATCGCGAGC
>JANOMT010000001.1:0-13180 GCA_031420415.1 Vulcanimicrobiota bacterium | reverse complement strand
CCAATCTCGCATCGGCTCGTAACAACGCGAATCTCAGCTTTGTTCGGAAATCGACACTCGCGCCATCAACGCGACGAGCGGTTGGCGACGTAAAGCAGACTACGTGTTGTCGAGCGAGACCCATGCGATGACAAAAATTTGTGACACCGCGCTATGCAGCACGAAAAGGCTAGCAACGGGCCTCGAGGTTCCCGAGCTATTGGGAAGTGAGGACAGCCTGCGACGTGCTCGTTAGTGTAATCGGCGCGATGGGTAGCCCGATAAAACTAAATGGGTATTGAAGCACGATCGTGACGGTACACCCGACCGTGGGCTGATTCGAACATGTCGACGGCGAGCCTGGGCTATAGGTAATCGTCGTCGCACTCGTAAACTTGCTGGCATCGAGTCCGGTTTTGTTGGCGAGGTAGGTCAAAATCGCGGTCTGACAGGTCCCTCCGGCAGTTCCGCAATCGGACGCCGGCTTCAGCGTATTCACGCTGGCATAACGCGTGCCGAGTCGAGCCGCTTGTCCGACGACATCGTACTGGTAGATTGCAGAACTAAATTCGATGATCGCGAAAACCAGCGTCAGAAATACGGACGCAGCGAAGGCAAATTCGACGAGAACTTGACCGCGCTGGTAACGGTGGCCAGTCATGAAGATTGGTTGAGTTCTTGAATCGCCGTGCGAGTGATCGTGAGCGACGATGGAAGCCCCGGTAGATTAAAGGTGGGCGTAAACGTATGGCTCACGATCACCTGTACGAACGTATCGACTCGGTCGTTCGCTCCGCACGTCACCGCAGCACCCCCCGTGCAATTGCCAAGGCTAGCAGGGGTGCTGTCGCATGCGCACACGAGGAACGACGTGGGCGGATCCGAGTTTGGGTTTGCCTGTGGCCCGGATCTCACATCGCTCGGCGCCGCGGTCTGTAGGTTCATCTCGGGCGCATCGCCCGTCACGGCGGCAATGATGCCGCCATACTGATTGGCCGCTACGAGATTCTGCGCTCCGTATTGCACCCCGGCGCGCGCTGCGTTAGCGATCTCGATGCCGTCATACATGTATCGCCCGACGTCGTACGTTCCCGCGAGCAGGAGCACCAGGACCGGCGCAACGATCGCGACTTCGAGAATCGATTGCCCGGAATCCGAACGAGAGAAGGTTCGCAGACGTCGAGTTTTTTTCATGTGCGTGTCTTTCATTGATCAATGACCGCATGCGTCGTAAGGTTGCCCGATCCGAAGGGCACGATCGGGTTTAGCGAAGGGTCGACCGTGATGCTGTCGCCCGAACCGCCTCCGTTGTCGCGAATGCTTCCGAGGACGGCATATGCGAACGTAACGGAACCACCGTTCCAAGTGCAGTCGGCAGACGGTGCGTAAAACAGGCCATCGATTTGGGTCGTGTTGTTGCCACCCCCGTTAAGCGTACAACTGGTCGGATAGACGACGCTAGGATTGTATTGGCTTATACCGTTGTTTGCAGGCTGAAAATATGCGACGCCTGCCGTCGGTCCCGTTGAAGGCGCGGTCATAATGGGTGCGCCCGTACCTAATCCGTTTTCAACGAGACTGCCGTTCACGTTGATAATCGTCGTCCCGGTGAAACCGCTCACGCTCGTCGTATAGATCGGGCCCATCGAGCTTGCGGAGCCCTGGTACACATAATAGATTCCCGGTGTAAAAAACGTCGTACCTTTGCAGCAATTATTAACGTAGACCGGAGTCGAGTAAGGGGACAGCGGATTTGGATTGACGACCACACCTGCGACGAGCTTCGCTGCGTCGATCGTTCCGGTAGCCGGGGGCGCGGCGGGTAGCGACTGCGATAGCGCCTGCGTGTTCTTACACGTTGGGATCGCGGGGCACGGATCCGTCACGATCTGCTGGAGTTTCGCGCTTTTCGTCGGGCTTGACGGCAGTTGCGAAATCGATCCATTGTAACCAACGTAGGTCGTGTCGCCGCTGAAGCCGCCCGGATTATCCGAGATCGCGCCGTTCGACAAAAGCCCACATTTCCTCAGATTGATCGAATTTTTCCCCTTCGATGTGAGAAAACCGTTGTCGACAGAATCCGCAAGTTGATAGATGCATGCCGAGCCGTCGACCGTCGTAATCGCGACGGCACGTGCGGAGACGAATGCTGGTGAACCGCCGAATATGCTTGCAAAGAAATTCGGCTGTTTCTTACTAATGATCACTTCAACGGCCGTTTTTGCAGGATACGCCGTCGCGCCAGGCCGCGGAGATGGCGTCGTGCTGACCGACACGATCGTGTTGACCCCGTCATGCACGAAACCAAACGGTGCATTCGCCGCGGTCGTCTGTGCGACCGACGTCACGGTCAACGTGCTTCCCGCCGCAGGATTACCCTGTTGGATCGCTCCAGCGATCGCAGCGGAATCGGCCGCGGATTGCTCGACCCGTTGCTGGTATCGCCAGTATCCAACATCGACGGAGAGCGCCACCAAGCCGATAATTGCGAAAATCCCGAATGCGAGGAGCGGAAGAAGCTGCCCACGTTCGTATGTTCGACCCGCTCGCTTCATCCGAGACATGACTTGACTCTCCTTATCTTCCCGGCGTGAGGCTACGACGAAAATCGCGAAGCCCTGCTCATTCTCCTTATCGACCGTTGGAAGGCAAATTTTACGCAAGCGTGCCACAATGAAATCAACGTGATGCCCATCATCGCGATGTCATTTCAAAAGATGACGCACGTCGCATGTTTTCTTGACGTCGCCCGTAAAAGTCTATGCTCTTCGTCACGCCTACCTGGGACGACCGGGAGTCGAACCCGGACGCTCTCGCGAGCGGCAAATTTTAAGTCTGCTGTGTCTACCGATTCCACCATCGTCCCGTGATCGTCGACCGCATTCGCTTCCAAGCGCACGAGTCACTTCGTCGAGAGTAGCATCCCCAGTAGCAAATCGTTCTTTTCCAGCAATCCCGACGTCGCGCCGAGCGCGAGCATCGCCTCTGAAAGCACGAGCGCACCTCCAACGATAATGTCGGCGCGTTGGGCGAGCATACCCGCGAGCACGCGCCGCTCGTCGACGTGCAGATCGAGAAGCCGCGCGATCGCGGAGTCGAGTGCCGCGCGCGCGAGCGGCGAACCGCTCACCTCATCGACGTGCGATTCCGCGATGACGGCGGCGATCGTCAGCGGCGTCCCCGCGACGCAACGAAGCTCCACGATCGGCGCGAGCGATCGTAGCGGCTCGAGCGCACGCGAGATTTCGACGCGCGCAACGATCGCCGCCGCATGCGCCGCCTCGCCAGGATCCGCGCCCAAAAGCGCCGGAAAACGCTCCGCGACGCGAACCGATCCGATCTCGATCGAACACGTCTCCAGAAGCGCTCCGTCGCACCCCACGGCGCACTCGGTACTTCCGCCGCCGATATCCAGCACCGCGATTCGGCGGCCATCGTGCGGGACGCCATACGTTGCTCCACGATAGCTCGCGGCCGCTTCTTCTTCACCCGAGATCACGCGAAGCCGCGCGCCCGTCGCCGCGAAAATTCGTTCGCCGAATGCATGCGTGTCTTCAGCACGACGCACGGCACTCGTCGCTATACATACGAGCGCCGCGCCATAATCATGCGCGACGGCCGCAAAATCCGTCGCCGCCGCGAGCGTGCGCGCGATCGCATCGGGCGCGAGCGAGCCGCCGTCACGTAAACCTTCCCCGAGACGCGTGCCAATCTGGCGATGCTCGAGTTGATTGAAAGTACCGTCGGCTTCGTCGCGCGCGACGAGCAACCGCACCGTATTGGTGCCGAGCGAGAGGACGGCGCGGGTGCGTGAAGTTAGTACCGCTTGCCCGCCGAGGCTTCGCGCGTGCGCTGGATACGCTCGAGGAAGTGATCGTAATTTTGATTCGCGATACCCGCGAAGAGCGTGTCGATGATCGTGAGTTGCGCGATGCGGCTCGAAGTCGCATCCGATCCAAACGCCGTCTCTTTTGCCGCGGTGAAGAGCTTGACGTTGGCAACTTTGGTGATCGGCGACGTCGCGCGGTGCGTAATGCAGATCGTCGTGGCGCCCGCATTCAGCGCGTTCTCCATCGCATCGCACACGTCGCGCGAGGCGCCGGTGTGCGAGATGCCGAGGACGACATCACCCGTTCCCAACAACGCCGACGACATCGCCATGAGATCGCTATCGCTGAGCCACACGCACGAGATGCCGAGCTTCATAAACTTATGGTACGCATCGAGGGCGAGCGGCGCGCTACCACCGATGCCGTAGATTTCGACGCGTCGCGCGGTCGCGAGTGCGGCAACTGCTCTGACGAGTTCGTCGTCGGAAAGAACTTCGATCGTATCTTTAAGCGCTTGAGCATTCGCCTGAAAGATTTTGTTCTTGAGTGCCGAGAGGGAATCGCCCTTATCGATCTCTTCATAGATGGTTTCGGTCGGCCCGACGAGATCGCGCGCGAGCATGATCTTAAATTCTTGGTAGCCTTTGTAGCCGATCTTCTGACACAAACGCACGACCGTCGATTCGCTCGTCTGCGTCCGCTCGGCGAGTTCCGTAACGGTAAGGTAGATGAGCTCTTCGGCGTGCTTGAGGATAAAATCGGCGACGCGCTGTTCGGCCGTACGCAACGAACTGTACGTCCCCTGGATGCGAATGAAGCAACCGGGAACGTTCACAGGATCCACTCGGGCCTCGGGTGAGGTCTTCACGCGCTTCTTATTCTACGGGACGTCGGGACGCGCCTCGAAAAGTCGAGCGCGTCGTTTCTTGCGAATGAAGTGCCGTTCGGCGGGCGGTGCTTGATCTGCCGGCGCCCACTCTTGCGTCGCTTTAAGATAGGCGCCAATCTTGGCTTCGAAGACGACGTCAGAGAAGAGCGCGTCGGTGGCGGGTGCGCTCGAAATGACGGCAGGCGTGGCTTCCAGCGTCACGATACGATGGCGGCCGTGGCGATCGAGTACGAGCTCGAGCGCCTCGCGCTTGGCATGGCTCGACGCATACCGCGACCGATTGGCAGCGAGCTCGGTTTCGGTCACAGTCGCGAGCGATCCATCGGCGAGGCGGACCGTCGCACCATGATAATGGATGTTGATAACGGTTCCCGTCGTCGGTGTTATCGTTCGGTACCGTATGAATCGGGTTCGGGCGTGGGTACGCCCGCGCCGCGAAGATAGATGATCTCCTCACGCGGTCCGACGAGGCGAAGTTTTTCGTGGATCTCGGGGACCACGCCACGAGCGGTACCCAAGCGCGCGATCGTTGCCCGCTGGTGCATCTCGCGCGCGTGGAGGGCAGCCACATCTGCACGTATCGCTGAAAGTTCGTGCGCGACGGCGATGTTTTTCGCGACGATACCTTCAAATTGCATGGCGATTACGCCGAGGACTGCGACGACGACGAGCGCGAGCGCACAACGACCCGCGAGCCGCACGATGGGAATGATGCTCGTGCGACCGCGTTTGCCGTTCACGGCAACGCAGCCGTCGCGTGTTCGCGCGTCTGCGATTCCCACGCCCCGATGCGCCGGAACTTGCGATAGCGTGCCTCCCGCAATTCGACCGGCGGTTGATTCTCGAGCGCGCGCAATTCCGCATCGATCGTATCGAGGACGCTCGTGATAAATCCGGGCGCGTCACGATGCGCGCCGCCGAGCGGTTCGGCAATGACGCGATCGACGATGCCGAATCCGACGAGATCGGCGCTCGTGAGCTTGAGGCGGTCGGCTGCCTCCGATGCGCGCGCAGAATCGCCCCAGAGAATCGCCGCGCAGCCTTCGGGCGAAGCGACGGAATACACCGCATTTTCGGCCATGATGACCGTATCGGCAAGAGCGATCGCGAGCGCACCGCCCGAGCCGCCTTCGCCGATGATCGTCGCGACGACGGGAACGTGGACTTTCGCGAGCGCCGCAAGACAGGCGGCGATTGCTTCGGATTGCGCGTGCTCTTCCGACGCGATGCCAGGATCGGCACCGGACGTATCGACGAGCGTCACGATCGGCAACCCAAAACGCGACGCGAGTTCCATCAACCGCTTCGCTTTGCGATAGCCTTCGGGTGAGACCATGCCGAAATTTCGGCGGATATTTTCTTTGGTATCGCGGCCTTTCTGCTGCGCGAGAAAGACGATCCGACGGCCGCGTAATTTCGCGAACCCGCCGATGAGAGCGGGATCGTCGCGAAAGTGGCGGTCGCCGTGAAGTTCGTCGAAGCGATCGAATGCGGCGAGGTAATCGCTCGCCGTCGGGCGCTTCGGATGGCGCGCCATGTTCACGCGTTCCCACGGTGTGAGATTTCCGAAAAGATCGACCAAAAGCGCGCGATATTTTTCTTCCAGCACGCCGAGTTCGGTCGAGCCGCCCATGCCGCGCGCGCGCAACGTTTCGATGCGATCCCCGAGTTCGGTGAGTGGGCCTTTCTCGCGTTCGACGATGACGTTCATTTAGATCGCGAACTCCGGCACGGCCTTGAGCGCGGGCGTCATCCGTTTGCGATCGACGGTGTAATCGAGCACGCGCACGATCGTCTCACGTAGCTCGTGCCGCGGCACGACCATGTCGATCGCACCCTTCTCGAGCAAGAACTCGGCGGTCTGAAAATTATCGGGTAATTTTTGGCGCAGCGTTTGTTCGATAACGCGGCGGCCCGCAAAGCCGATCGATGCGTGCGATTCCGCCATGATGATGTCGCTCTGAAATGCGAACGACGCCGAGACGCCGCCCGTCGTGGGATCGGTGAGGACGGTCATGTAGAGATTACCGTCGGCCATGAAGCGCTCGACGGCGAGCGTGGTCTTCGCCATTTGCATCAGCGCGAGCATGCCTTCTTCCATTCGCGCGCCACCGCTTGCGGTAAAGACGATGCACGGCAAGCGGCGTCGATGCGCTTCTTCCAGCAGATGCGTGATGCGTTCGCCCACGACCGTGCCCATCGTTCCGCCACGAAAATTGAAATCCATGACGCCGAGGGCGACTGGAAAGCCATCGAGCGTTGCGAAACCCGTTACGACCGCTTCACTGAGGTTCGATTTTTTGCGATCGGCTTCGAGTTTCGCGGGGTAGGGGCGCTTATCGACCCACCCCAACGGATCGCCCGGAAGCATCTCCATTCCGATCTCGACGAAGTCGCCGTCGACGAGCATGTTGATGCGGTCGTAGGCGTGCATGCGAAAGTGATACGTGCACTTGGTGCAGACCGAAAGATTCGCCTCGAGATCCTTGCGATAGAGCATCTCGCCACACGACGGACATTTTGCCCAAAGGGTCGCGTCTTGCCCGGTAGCGACCCCGGGTTCGCGCAATCGGCGTAGCCATTCGGGAATCGCCATCAGGCCGTCGTTCCCTCGACGGAATCGGCAGCAGGCTCGAGCCGAGGAGCCACGAGCGAAGGCGCGGCGATCGCTTTCGAACGATTCGGAAAAATGCGCCCCGTGTAGAGCCGCCACAGTTGTTTGAGATAGTTCGTGATCTCTTTGCCGTTGAGTTTGGACTCGCCGACGACACGATCTTTGAAGACGTACGGTACTTCAATGAATTTCCCGTACCGAGCTTTCGCGGCGACTTCGAGGCCGATCTTGAAGCCGATCGGATCGAGCGCGATGCCGTCGAGTGCGTCGCGGCGCACGAGCAAAAAACCACTCGTGATGTCGCGGATCGGCGTGAGCGGCCATGCCATCGCACAGGCGATGATCGAGGTGATCTTGCGCTTGAGCGGCCAGTTCTCGATGCCGCCGCCGCGAACGTACCGACTCCCGACCGCAAGGCCGTACGTTCCCGAAGAGATCGCCGCCACGAGTTCCGGCACGATCGTTAAATCGTGACTGAAGTCGGCATCCATGCACCCGAGTGCCGTCGATTCGGAACGCGCGAAATTCCAGCCGTCGATCACGCCGCTCGAAAGCCCCATCTTGCCGGGCCGATGCAAGCAACGCACGGGATAACGATCGGTCAGCGCGTCGACGATGGCGCCGGTTCCGTCGGGAGAATTATCGTCGACGACGATGAGTTCTCCGTCGAGGCCTTTGGCCGCGAAGAGATCGCTGAGTGCCGTCACGAGTTTTTCGATGCCACCCGCTTCGTTGTACGTCGGTATGACGATACTGAACTTCATGCGCGGCCAGACCAGACCAAAGTCATAAGCGCCCAGTATACGCCTTGCGCGCGCCGCTCTCATGCTCGCGTCGTCGCAGGCGATCGACCGACCCGGTTAGAGTTCCCCGCTTGCAAAGAGGAGCGCCGTCGCGGCCACGATGCCCGCCGTTTCGGTCCGTAGGATTCGGCGCCCGAGCGAGATGAGATGCGCGCCCGCGGCGGTTGCGGCAGCGGCTTCCTCGGCCGAAAATCCGCCCTCGGGACCGATCGCAACGAGCACGCTCGACACGCTCGCGATCAACGGCGGAAGCGTCTCGCGTAACGGAGCGGCGTCGGCGAGCTCCCACGGCACGAGCGCGCAGTCGACACTCGCAAACGCGCGTACGAGTGTCGCGAAATCGATCGGTGCGTCGACGATGGGCACGTCGCGCCTGCCGCATTGCTGCGCCGCCGTCTTCGCGAGGCGGCGCCAGCGCTCGAGTTTTCCCGTGCGTTCGCCGTCGCCAACGGTACGTGCCGAGACGAACGGCACGATGCGCGCGACACCGAGTTCCGTCGCTTTCTCGACGACGAAATCCATCTTCGCGCCTTTGGGCACGCCTTGCGCGAGCGTTATCGCGAGCCGCGGCGCTTGCGGGCGCTCGAGTTCGCGTTCGAGCGTGAGCGTTGCGAAGGTACCGTCGACGACGAGCCGCGTCGCGAAAACCCGGCCGCCGGAATCGATGAGTTCGACCGCAGCGCCGGTCTGCGCGCGCAAGACGACCAGGAGCTTACGCGCATCGTCGCCGGGGAGGCGCACGCGATCGCCCGGCGCGTGGACGCCCGGGACGAAAAAGCGAGGCGCGCTAATCGGGCCGGAACGCGTCCTTCACGCGGTCGAAAAACGTGCGATCCTCCGCTACATCGCCCGCGATACTCGAATATTCTTCGAGCAACTCGCGTTCGCGACGCGAGAGCTTCGTCGGCACGACGACGTGAACGGTCGCCAGGAGATCGCCGCGCGAACTGCCGCGCACGACGGGCATGCCCTTCCCACGAATGCGATACGTCGCGCCGCTCTGCGTGCCCGCCGCGATTTGCAACGGTAGTTCACCATCGAGCGATTCGATCTCGATCGACGCGCCGAGCGCGGCCTGCGTGAAACCGATCGGAACGTCGAGATAGAGATCGCTACCGTCGCGTCGGAAGCGGCGATGCGCCGCGACGCTAAGGTACACGTAGAGATCGCCCGGCGGTCCGCTGCGCGCGCCGCCCTCGCCGCTACCCGAGACCCGGATGCGGCTTCCATCGTCGACTCCCGCGGGAATCTTGACCGTGAGCGTACGATTGCGTTCGATCCGGCCGCGGCCGCGACACGTCTCACATGGCGTCGGTACGATCGTGCCGTCGCCATTGCATTTCGTGCATGTCGTTTGCGTGACGAATTGCCCGAGCGGCGTTTGCCGCGTGGCACGCATCGCGCCCGAGCCGCCGCACCGATCGCAGCGCATCACGAGCGTTCCGGGCTTCGCGCCCGTGCCCGTGCACGTCTCACACTGACCGAGATGGTTGAACGAAAGCTCGCGCTCCGCGCCGCGAAACGCTTCTTCGAGCGTGATTTGCAGATCGTAGCGGAGATCGGCGCCGCGCTGCGGTCCCGCGGGACGCTGCTGCCCACCGCCCTGTCGCGCCCCGAAGAACATGTCGAAGATATCGCCGAAGCCCTCGCCCTGCGCGCCGAACCCGCCCGAGCCACCGGCTCCACCACCCGCGCCGCTCGGTACGCTCCCGAAGCGATCGTATTGCGCACGTTTTTCCGCATCGCCGAGGATCTCGTACGCCTCGTTGATTTCTTTGAAGCGCGATTCCGCCGTCGTTTTATCCGCCGCGACGTCGGGATGAAATTTACGCGCCAGGCCCCGGTACGCGCGTTTGATATCCGGCTCGGAAGCGTTTCGTTCGACGCCCAGAACGGAGTAGTAATCGGTCGGCACGGTACCTCTAACGGATGTCGGTGTTGGCGAGATGCCGGTTGAGCGAATTCGCCGTGCCGGTTGCGAGCGCGAGTAAACGCGCGTAGGGCATGCGCCGCGGCCCGAGGATAGCGAGTACGCCGACGGTTTCATCTCCGAACCGATACGGCACCGTTACGATGCTGCACTCGGTGATATCGTCGGAACCCAGTTCGTGGCCGATCTTGATCGTCGGTCCCTCGCTCGCCATCGAATCGGCGACGAGATCGTAGAGCACCTTCTGCTCCTCGATGATGCGTAGGATCGAACGGAGCTTTCGCAAGTCTTGAAACTCCGGTTGATCCAAGAGATGCTGTGCGCCGCTCGATGCGACGGCGGGCGGAACATCGGCACGCATGGCATCGGCGAACGCCCGAACGAGCACGTTTGCGAGGTCGTCGACGAGTCCGGCGTCGCGGACGGCTGCTGCCGTCTCGTGTGCGCCGATTTCGCGCAAACTCCGTCCGGCGAAGGTCATATTGAGGCGGTTCGAGAGCCGCGTGAGGTCGTCTGCGACGAGGCCCGGATGTTCGAACGGATGTTGCGCTACCACGCCGAGCGACGTCACGACGATCGCGAGCCCGGTGCGTTCCGAAAGCCAGATCAGTTGGACGTGCCGGAAAGTCTGCGAGTCGCGCGCGGGCGCCACGACGAAGGCGACGTTGCGCGAGAGTTGGCCGAGGAGACGCGTCGTATGTTCGATGACATCGTCGAGTTCGCGGCTCGCTTCTCGGAACTCGTCCTGTATACGCCGTTGTTCGTCGATCTGTAATGGCTCGGGCCGCATGAGCTGATCGACGTAGGTTCGGTATCCGGCGTCGGAGGGAATGCGACCGGCAGACGTGTGCGGTTGCACGAGATACCCGCCGGCCTCGAGCTCCGCCATTTCGTTGCGGATCGTTGCGGAGCTGACGCCGAGGTTGTACTTCTGCGTGAGCGTATTCGATCCGACCGGTTCCGCTGTCGCGACGTATTCGTACACGACGGTGGCCAGAATAAACGCTTTCCGTTTATCGAGTTCGGGGCGAAGCGGTACGGGATCCGGCACGATCGATTCCTTAGCAGTCACGAGGCAGGAGTGCCAGCATTAACCCCCAGCTTATCCCAAGTAGCGCCGAGGGTCAAGTCCGCGCGGCGTGCTCGGGCGAAATACCGCAGAAGTGTAACCTTTGTTGTCAGTAGGTTCGCATTGAAAGGGGCCGCCATCCCTCATGCATTAAGCGGCGGAATGCAGACGGATTCGAACTCCCACGAGACCATCGAAGCCCTCCTGAAGGAGACTCGGACGTTTCCGCCGATGGCGGCGTTTGCCGCTTTAGCGAACGCCCAGCCCGGCATCCACGAGGAGGCAGAACGCGATTACCTCGGGTTTTGGAAATCGTGGGCCGAGAAGCTCACCTGGAGCAAACCCTTCGAGACGGTTTTAGAATGGAACGAGCCTTTCGCGAAGTGGTTCGGCGGCGGAACGCTCAACGCGTCGGTGAATTGTCTCGACCGCCATGTCGAGGCGGGCCGCGGCGACCGTATTGCATATTACTTCGAAGGCGAGCCCGGCGATCGGCGGACCATCACGTATGCCGAACTCTTGAAGGACGTCTGCAAACTCGCGAACGGCTTGCGTAAGCTCGGCGTCAAGCGCGGCGATCGCGTCGCGATCTACATGCCGATGGTACCCGAACTTCCCGTCGCGTTGCTCGCGTGCGCGCGTATCGGCGCGGCGCATAGCGTCGTTTTCGGGGGTTTCTCCGCCGATTCGATCGTCGATCGCATGAAGGACGCGGAATGCGTCGCCATCATCACGACCGATCAAGGTTGGCGTCGCGGAAAGAAAGTGCCGCTCAAAGCAACGGTCGACGTCGCGCTCGAGCAGGCGCCATCGGTCAAGCACTGTATCGTTTCCAAACGCGTTGGCGATCCCGTTGCGATGCGCGACGGTCGCGATATCTGGTGGGACGATCTCGTACGCGACGAGCCCGCAACATGCCCGCCCGAAGCGATGGAATCCGAAGACCTGCTCTTCTTGCTCTACACGAGCGGCACGACGGCAAAACCCAAAGGCATCATGCATACGACCGCGGGCTATCTCACGGGCGTGACCGCGACGACGAGCCTCGTTTTCGATCTTAAAGAGAGCGACATCTTCTGGTGCACGGCCGATATCGGCTGGGTGACGGGGCACTCGTATATCGTCTACGGTCCGCTCGCGCTCGGCGCGACGGGCATCCTCTATGAAGGCACGCCCGACTTCCCGGAGCAGGATCGTTTTTGGGAGATCGTCGAGCGCTACAAGGCGACGATCCTCTATACCGCGCCGACCGCGATTCGCGCTTTTATGAAGTGGGGCCGCGAGCACGTCGATAAACACGATATCTCGTCGCTACGACTCCTGGGATCGGTCGGCGAGCCGATCAATCCCGAAGCATGGATGTGGTACCACGACGTGATCGGGGGCGGGAAGTGTCCCGTCGTCGATACGTGGTGGCAGACGGAGACGGGATCGATTATGATCGCGCCGCTTCCCGGCATCTCGACGCTCAAACCGGGCAGCGCGGCGCGCGCATTCCCGGGAATCGTTGCCGACATCGTCGACGAAGAGGGCAAGACCGTGCCGTTTGCGGGAGGCGGCTACATCGTCATCCGTCAGCCTTGGCCATCGATGACGCGCGGCATCTACGGTGATCCGCAGCGTTTCAAAGACACGTATTGGTCGAAGTTCGAGCATCTCTATCTCGCGGGTGACGGCTGTCATCGCGACGCCGACGGCGATTTCTGGTTCATGGGCCGCATCGACGACGTGATGAACGTCAGCGGCCATCGCATCTCGACGGCCGAGGTCGAGAGCGCGCTCGTCGATCATCACGCCGTAGCCGAGGCGGCCGTTGTGGGCAAGAACGACGATCTCACGGGTCAGGCAATCGTCTGTTTCGTCTCCCTGCGCGAAGGCGCGGAACCGAGTAAAGCGCTCAATACGGAACTTCGCAATCATGTCGCGAGCAAACTTGGGAAGTTCACGATGCCAAAAGAGCTCACGTTCACGCAAGAGTTGCCCAAGACGCGGAGCGGCAAGATCATGCGTCGATTGTTGCGCGATATCGCCGAAGGTCGCGAACTCGGCGATACGACGACGCTCGC